>JAZKYK010000017.1:0-3074 GCA_045612125.1 Alloprevotella sp. | reverse complement strand
CATTACTGAAATTCCATATGGTAAAACCACGGGCACAGCACAAAAGCAAAGCGCCTTTATCGACAGCATTCTGAAGGCTGCAGAAAAAGGAAAAATCAAAGTCAGGAAGGTGGAGGACATGACAGCTGCCAATGTTGAGATTCTGGTACACCTTGTGCCTGGCACAAGCTCGGACAAGACCATCGACGCCCTTTACGCTTTCACGGATTGTGAAATCAACATATCGCCCAACTGCTGCGTGGTTGATGGAAAAACGCCCAAATTCCTGACCGTAAGCGATGTGTTGCGCCAGTCGGTTGACAACACGCTTCAGCTATTGAAGCGCGAACTTGAAATTCACCGCAGCGAGCTCCAGGATTCTTTACACTTTGCTTCGCTTGAACGCATCTTTATTGAAGAACGCATCTATAAGGACAAGCAATTTGAAAACGCCAAATCGGTTGACGAAGCTTGCGCACATATTGACGAACGCCTCACTCCTTTCTATCCTCAATTTATTCGTGAAGTAACGAAGGACGACATTCTCAAACTTCTTGAAATCAAGATGGCGCGCATCTTGAAGTTTAACAAAGACAAGGCCGAAGAAGCGATTGCACGCATGAACCAGGAAATTGAAGGCATCAACAAAGACCTTCAGAACATGGTTGAAGTGACGTGTAATTGGTTTACGCTTATCCGTGACAAGTATGCCGCAGCTCACCCACGCCGCACAGAGATCAGATCGTTCGACACTATTGAGGCATCAAAGGTTATTGAAGCCAACGAAAAACTTTACATTAACCGCACCGATGGATTTATCGGAACATCACTCAAGAAGGATGAGTTCGTCAGCAACTGTTCAAACATCGACGATGTGATCATCTTCTATCGCGATGGCACATACAAGGTAACTCGTGTTGCAGAAAAGGTATTCGTAGGTGAAACAGAAAAGTCAAAGCAAGAGAAAAGAAAGGCTGAGATCATTCATATTGCGGTATTTAAGAAAAACGACGCACGAACCATTTACAACGTCGTGTATCGCGATGGCAAAACAGGCCCCTATTACATCAAACGCTTTAACGTTACAAGCATCACGCACGATCGCGAATACGACGTCACCACCGGCGAACCGGGCAGTAGAATCAACTATTTCACTGCCAATCCAAATGGCGAGGCCGAAGTCATAAAAGTAACCCTAAAGCCTAATCCAAAGCTCAAGAAAATATTCTTCGACAAAGACTTCTCTGAGATTCTGGTTAAGGGACGCCAATCAAGAGGAAACCTTCTTACGAAGAACGATATTTACCGACTCACTCTAAAGTCGCAGGGTGGTAGTACACTTGGTGGACGCAAGGTTTGGTTTGACCACGATGTGCAACGCTTGAATTACGATGAGCGCGGTGAGTATCTTGGCGAGTTCCACAGCGAAGACCTTGTTTTGGTCATTCTGAAGAATGGGGAGTTCTACACCACAAACTTCGACCCCAACAACCATTACGAGACCGACCTGTTAAGGATTGAAAAGTTTGACGAATCTAAAGTTTGGACCGCAATGCTTTTCGATGCCGACCAACAAGGATTCCTTTACGTCAAGCGCTTCACTCTTGAACGCACCGCAGGAACCCGACACCAATCGATGATTGGCGACAATCCAAACACCGAACTTTTACTGCTTACCGATACGGTTTACCCACGTCTGCAGGTTTCTTACGGCGGTTTAGAAAGTTACAGAGATCCGCTTGAAATCGATGCCGAACAATTTATTGGCGTTAAAAGCTACAAAGCTAAAGGTAAGCGCGTGACAACATTAACCATTGAGGGCGTTGAGGAATTAGAACCACTTAGATTCCCTGAACCAGAAGAAGAGGAACAACCTGTTCAAGCCAACATTGAGCAACCTACCGACCTCGTTGACGAAGAAGGCAATATTATCGATGAAAACACAGGACAAATAAGACTCCCGTTCTAAAATTCACAGACAACTGCCCTACCCTAAAGAACTCACACATGAAATTGCTAAACATCATAACCCCCGTGAAGGACAGCATTGATTCAACACTCGAAACTATCCGAGCCATCATGTCGTCGCAAATAACAACGCCCTTCACCTACACCATTTACAACGATTTTTCCACACCCGAGAACACAGCACGTTTGGAAAAAGCCAGTCAGGAATATGGGTTCAGACTAATCAATCTTTCCGACCTCACTACGCACCCCTCCCCCAACTATTTATTGGTGCTTCAGCGCGTGCAGCAGGAATGTATTGAGCAAGATGCTGGCATGCTGATTGTGGAAAGCGACGTAGTCGTACAACCCCACACATTGCAAGCTCTTTACGATGGCGCATTACAACGCACGGATTGCGCCATTGCTGCCAGTGTAACGGTCAACGACAACGGCGAAATCAACTACCCTTATGAATATGCAAGGGGCAAAGAGAATCAAGTGTTTGAGGAAAAGAAGCACCTTAGTTTTTGCTGTTCGTTGCTCAAACCAGAGTTCTTGCGCAAATACGATTTCCATCAATTAGACCCCGAAAAGAATTGGTTTGACGTTACCATTTCACACCAAGCAGCCAAGGAGGGCATGAAGAATTATTTGTTCACTAACCTCCCAGTGATTCACCGACCTCACCAAAGTCGCCCTTGGAAACAATTAAAATACACCAATCCCCTAAAGTATTATTGGATTAAGTGGACCAAGGGTTTTGATAAAATTTAGCAACATCAAACAAAAAAACAGAAGCAGACACGCAAGTAACGTCATTCACTTGCTTGTCTGCTTCTGTTTTTTGGAGGAGAAAGTGCAATCAATTATTTGTCTGAATCAGGAGTTAAATCCAGAGTATTTTATCGTCATTTAAGAACAAAGCCGAATGGTACGCCCTGAAGGGGCATCAGCTATTAGCCCAGGTTAAGTGACCGCAGGGAACGGCACCCTGGGTGGGGGTATCCCGGATGGTTCGCCCTGAAAGGTAGGGTGTTCAAAATAGACATCAAAAATCTACCCATTTTTCACTAATACTTTTAGTCGTTTGACAACCAAATTCGGAGAGAGATGAGCGTCTGTCCATTCTTTAATATGGCGATGCC
>JAZKYK010000016.1:0-31848 GCA_045612125.1 Alloprevotella sp. | reverse complement strand
CGTGACAAGGGGTATTTTTATAAAAGCAATCAGGGGGACGACAGGTTTTGTTATAACATAGAGGTTATAATAATATTTAATATTATTATACTTATATTTTCTTTATTACTACTTACATTCCGACCTTCTCTTTGGGGGGCGTGACAAAACACCCCCTGTCACGCGTGACATGTCACGCTTGCGTCCAGGAGTGCCATCTAAAACGATCGACGAACAGTTGCGACAATGGAAACGGCGCTCACGCATCACCCACGACGCCGAACGAAATGTGTATATAAAAAGTTGCAAGAACATCATCAACCAAACAGCGTGACATGTCACGCGTGACAAAGGGGTATTTATATTATGAACAACAAAAACGAAACGAAAAAGAAATCTGAAAGTCAGCCTAAATCCCGCAAATTTCGCCAATTTGGCAACCTCGCCATGTCGTACTATCCCGACCGCGGCTATAAGCGTGCCGTAGCCCTCTTTCGAGAAGAGCTCCGCCTTACAGGAGGACTGATGGACGCACTTGTTAAAGTGGGATACATAGAAAACTGCCGCGTGCTTTCGCCCAGGCAAGTAAGAGTGATTGAAGAATACCTGGGCGAAGCAGGATAACCCGCAAAAACCAATGCAATCAGAGCGGAGAGCGAATACATCATTTTTTTGACGGAGTGTTTGCCTCCTGCTCTTGTATCACGCATGACAATAACAATATTCGTGAGTGATGGACATACAAAAAACGGTTGCGCCAACCTCGTGTAGGTCAACACAACCGCTTTAATAATTTATATCGCTCTATGGATTAGCAGAGCTTGCGTGAGCCATCGCCGATAACAACATCGATAACGATAGGCTTCTTGCCATACTTAGCTTCAAACTTTTCAACAACAACCTTCTTGAAGTTGTCAACGAGTTCGTCAGCAACGAGGTTGATTGTGCACCCGCCGAAGCCACCGCCCATGATGCGTGAACCAGTTACGCCAGCTTCCTTAGCGATTTCGTTGAGGAAGTCGAGTTCTTCGCAGCTTACTTCGTATTCCTTAGAAAGACCGTAGTGAGTTTCGTACATCATTTGGCCTACTGTTTCGTAGTCGTCCTTTTGGAGAGCGTCGCACACTGTGAGCACGCGTACAACTTCGCCAATCACGTAGCGAGCGCGCTTGTATTCGTCAGCAGTGATTTCAGCCTTTACTTCTTCGAGCATGTCGTAGTTAGCATCGCGGAGTGAAGTTACTTCAGGGTGCTTCTTAGCGATGATTTCTGCAACGTGTTCGCATTGGAGGCGACGTTCGTTGTAGGGTGAACCAGCAAGTTCGTGCTTCACGCAGCTGTTAACGAGGATGAGCTGATAGCCCTTAGGATTCCAGGGGAAGTATTCGAATTCACCGCTACGGCAGTCAAGACGCATGAGGCTGCCCTTCTTACCGTGAACAGATGCGAATTGGTCCATGATACCGCAGTTGCAACCCACGTACTTGTGTTCTGTGCGTTGACCAACGCGAGCGAGTTCCATCTTTTCAATCTTGTTGTCGCCCCAAAGATCGTTGAGCGCGAAAGCGTAAGTACTTTCAAGAGCAGCTGATGAAGACATACCTGCACCGAGGGGCACGTCGCCAGCAAATGCTGTGTTGAAACCTTCAACGGGAACACCGAGTGCCATCATTTCGCGGCAAACGCCATAGATGTAGCGTGCCCAAGTAGCCTTAGGACCTGCTTCGTCGTCAAGGTTGAATTCTACGTAGTCCTTGAGGTCGATTGAGTAAGCGTGAACGTTGCGTGTGCCGTTAGGCTTGATTTCAGCGATCATACCCTGCTCTACTGCACCGGGGAATACGAAACCGTTGTTATAGTCAGTGTGTTCACCGATGAGGTTGATACGACCGGGTGAAGCGTAAACAGAACCAGTTGTGCCGTCGAAGTGCTTGATGAAGCGGCTGCGAACGTCGTCGATTGTAAGTTTCATAGTTATTTATAGGTATTAAATATGTTAATAATTGAGGTAATTAGGTTATGAGATAATCTTGCGAAAACCTCTATAACCTAATAACCTAAAGTCTTAAATTCGATTATTCAGAACGCTTTGTAACGCGGCTACCGATGAGCGCGTAGTAGAGGAGGTATGCAGCGCAACCTACAACTACCCAGAAGCTTGTGATGTAGTCTGTAGCGTCGGCAACAGATGCTTGGATGAACATCATTACAGCGCAACCGAATACCATTGTCATGAAGATACCTGAAGCGATAGCAGTGTACTTGCCAAGACCTTCTACAGCCATGTTGAAGATAGCACCCCACATTACTGATGTGCAAAGACCGATAAGGAAGAAGGCGAAGATACCTACAGGAATTTCTTGCCAGATCACTTCGAGCTTACCCCAGTCAACGCCAGGGAATGAAACGAGGATGTCAGTTGGCGCGAACATACCGAAGAGTGTGAGCGCGATAGTAACTGAAGATACAGTTACGATCATAGCGCGTGCACTGATCTTGCCACCAATTGAAGCACCTACCAAACGGCCGATGAGCATCATGAACCAATATACTGCAACGAGCATACCTACAACACCAGCGGGGATACCGTCAGCAATAAGATATTGCATCACGAAGTTGGGCACACCTACTTCAATACCCATGTAAAGGAAGATAGCGAGCGTACCGAGCGCAAAGTGCTTGTGGCTCATAGCACCCTTGATGAGGTCAACGCGAACGGGAGCTTGTTCGGGTTCGTCGATCTTAGTGAAGAGGATCACGATGAATGCAATCACGAAGATAGCGAGCGCAATCATAAGCGCGGGAGTAGCGTCAGCAATCTTAGCCTTAGTAGCGTCTGAGATAAGCGCACCCATGAGGATGTAGCAAGCTACGGCTGCTGAAGAGTTAAACACACCACCAATCTGAATCAACTGGTTACCAGTGTTACCACCACCACCGAGGAGGTTGAGCATAGGGTTAACAACGCAGTTGAGGATACACATACAAAGACCTGCGATGAAAGCACCGATAAGGTAAACTGTGAACACGAGACCGAGGTTAGCCTGAGCGTCGAGCTGACCGCTGAACCACTGAATAAGAATACCAACAGCACCTACAACAAGACCGATAAGAGCAGTCTTCTTGTAACCGAACTTTGCGATAAGCATACCTGCAGGAATACCCATGATAAGATATGCCACGAAGTTGCCATAGTTACCAATCTGAGCGAGTACGTTAGAAATTTCGCCCTGATTCTTGATGATGGTTGCCATTGGTGTACAGAGGTTTGTCACGAAGGCAATCATTGCGAAGAGCGCAATCATCACGATGATGGCTCCCCATTGCTTTGCTTGATTACTCATTGTTTTTTGATTGATTTTGGATTAATTAATAATTATTGATAAATAGATTTTCGCTAAAATGTTTCTATATGAGTAACATTGCAGCAAGGATTTTTGGGGTCCTCACGGCAATGTTACGCGGCGCTAACTTATTCAGCACCAAACTTATAGATAGTCTTTTGAGTGTAAACCTCGCCTGGCTTCAACACCACGGGTGGGAAGTAAGGACGGTTGGGGCTGTCGGGGAAGTGTTGCGCTTCGAAGCAAAGACCGCTACGCTTGCCGAACGTTGCACCATGCTGGCCCTTATAGCCATCTGCCCAGTTGTCGCTATAGAATTGCACACCGGGTTCAGTGGTGTAAACTTCCATCCAGCGGCCGCTGTTGGGCTCTACAATCTTAGCCGCAAACGAGAGTTCGCCGGGTTCTTTCTTATTGAGCACATAGCAATGATCGTAGCCAGCACCATTCTTGATTTGCTCATCGTTGGGGTCGTCAATGCGTTCGCCCACTACGTGAGGTTCGGTGAAGTCGAAGGGTGTGCCCTTCACGCTGCGGATTTCGCCCGTTGGAATGCAATTTTCATCGATGGGGATGTAGAAGTCTGCATTGATCGTACAGATGTTGTTCATTGCCGAAGGCGTGGGGTTGCCAATACCTGAGAGCGAGAAGAAGCCGTGGCTGGTCATGTTCACAACAGTCTTCTTGTTTGTTGTGCCCTTATAATCGATCACGATTTCGTTATCGTCGGTAAGGGTGTACATCACGGTCATTGAAAGTTCACCAGGAAATCCTTCTTCATAATAAGCTGAAATATAGCGCAATACGACGCATTGTTTGTTTATTTGTTCAGCATCCCAAACACGTGCATGGAAACCTGTAGGACCGCCATGAAGGTGGTTAGGACCATTGTTGATGGCCAGATGATATTCCTTGCCATTGAGCGTAAACTTACCCTTGCAAATGCGGTTGCCATAACGGCCAACAAGCGTTGAAAGGAAGGGCTCGGGCGACGCAATGCAATCATCGATATTATCATGACCTTGAATAACGTTAGCGTAAACGCCATTCTTGTCGGGCACCATGATCGCAACTAACGAACCGCCGTAGTTGGTTACAGCTACTTCCATGCCATTGGCATTGGTAAGGATGAAGAGGTCAACCTCCTTGCCGTTAATAACTTTTTGGAAGTGTTCTTTTTGAAGACCACTGAGGTTTTGATTTGTCGTTTCCATAGGCATTATGAACTATGAATTTGTTATAAAAATGTAATCCAAAATTTTCAAAAATGTATTCGTTATGCAAATTTGCTGAAAAGATTTCAAAGTACAAAACATTTAAAAGTATTTTATTTGAAAAAATAGAACACGCACTGAATTGAAAGAGTTAATTTCGCACTTGAAAAACATTTAAAATAAAAAGATTATGGCAGCATATTTAGTTGAAGACCAAAAGAAAATCACCACCGGAACCCTGCGTAAAATGAAGCAGGAGGGACAAAAAATAGCAATGCTCACCAGCTACGACTTCGGCACCGCAAGAATTGTGGACGAGGCGGGCATCGACATTATCCTTGTGGGCGACAGCGCGGCAAACGTCATGGCGGGCCACGCCACTACCCTTCCCATCACGGTAGATGAAATGATTTATCACGCCAAGTGCGTGGTGCGCGGCGTGAAGCGCGCATTCGTGGTGTGCGACATGCCCTTCGGTTCATACCAAATTTCAACCGAAGACGGCGTTAGGAATGCCGTTAAGATCATGAAGGAATCGGGAGCCGACGGCGTGAAGCTTGAAGGCGGCGCTGAGATTATCGACACCGTGAAGCGCATCATCGCGGCAGGCATACCCGTGATGGGCCACTTAGGCTTAACGCCACAAAGCATCAACGTATTCGGCAATTACTCCGTCAGAGCCAAGGAAGAAGCTGAAGCTCAAAAACTTATCGACGACGCAAAAGCGCTTGAAGCCGCAGGTTGCTTTGCCATCGTGGTTGAGAAAATACCTGCAACGCTCACCCAAAAAGTCATGCAGCAGGTGAACATCCCCATCATTGGCATTGGCGGCGGACAAGCCGACGGACAAGTGCTCGTGGTTGACGACCTGTTGGGCAAAAACCCAGGTTTCAAACCCAAGTTCCTACGTCAATACGCCGACCTGCACACCATCATGACCAATGCGATTAATCAATACGTAGCGGATGTAAAATCAACTGATTTCCCGAACGTTAACGAACAATATTAAAGTAAAAGAGGAGCCACGCAGCTCCTCTTCTTTATTTTTATAAACACGTCATCCCTTTTCTCTAAACTCTAACCTCTCTCAACTCTAAACTCTCCTCTCTCAACTCTCTATAATGCGATTGGTGCGTTGTTTGACGACGGGCCGACACGGTGATCGGCCCCTACAATCCGCAATTAACGAATGAACGATTGATTCACGACGGGGCGACACCTTTCGGATGGCAGTTGTACTCTGTACTCTGTTCTCTGTACTCTAATCTCTCAACTCTCAACTCTAAACTTTCAAAAATTACTCTCAACACTTCTCACTCAACTCCATCCAGCGCATGGTTTTCTCCTCAATCTCCTCACACAGTTGAGGGTATCGCTTGCTGAGTTCAGTCAGTTCAGTAGCCGACATTTCGCCCGAGCACATGGCGGTTTCAATCTCCGCCTTTTCCGTTTCAAGGCGCTCGATGGTTTCTTCAAGCTCAGCCAACTCCATCTTTTCCTTATACGTCAACTTCGGTTTGCGATCAACCCTGCGCGAAGAGGCAGGTTCAGCATTCGCGGCGGCCGCAGGTTTCTTCTTGTCGCTCTCGGGTGCTGATTCAGGCGGCATGTTTCTATATTGCGTGTAATTGCCCGGGAAGTCCACAATCTCAGCATTGCCCTTAAACACCAGCAAGTGGTCCACGATTTTATCCATGAAATAGCGGTCGTGCGACACCACAATGACGCAACCGTTGAAGTCCTCAAGATATTCTTCAAGCACGTTGAGCGTGGCAATATCCAAATCGTTCGTAGGTTCGTCGAGAATCAGGAAATTGGGATTTTTCATCAGCACGATGCAGAGTTGCAAGCGTCTTAACTCGCCCCCGCTCAATTTATAAACGTAATCCTGCTGGCGTGAAGGCGGAAAAAGAAAGTGCGTGAGGAATTGCATGGCAGTAAGCGTTTTCCCATTGCCCAGGCTAATGGTTTCAGCATATTTCCGAACGGCATCAATCACCTTGAGGTTTTTATTCACCTCCATCGTATTTTGCGAGAAATAGCCAAACTTCACGGTCTTGCCAATTTCAAACTCACCCTCGTCGGTCTTCTCCATGCCCAGCAACAGGCGGATAAACGTGGTTTTGCCCGTGCCATTATTCCCAACGATGCCCATCTTCTCAAATCTCGAGAAGTTATAGTAGAAATCCTTCAGGATTGCCTTATCGCCATAAGCTTTCGACACGTATTTAGCTTCAAAGATTTTCGACCCGATATAATCGCTCTTAACGTCAAGGCGAGCCATGCGCTCTTTGATTCTTTGGTTGGCAATCTCCTTCAATTCATAAAACGCCTCTTTTCTTGATCTCGACTTACCGGTGCGTGCCGAGGGCGTTCTTCTCATCCATTCAAGCTCACGGCGGAATAAGTTGTTGGCTCTTGAAATCGTGGCGTTGGTCACATCAATGCGCTCCTGGCGTTTTTGCAGGTAATATTCAAAATTGCCATCGTAGGTGTAGAGCGTTTTATTGTCGATCTCAATGATTTGCGAGCACACACGATCAAGGAAATAACGGTCGTGCGTCACCATGAGCAACGAACGCACAAAGCGCATCAAATAGCCCTCAAGCCACTCAATCATCTCAAGGTCAAGGTGGTTGGTGGGTTCGTCAAGAATCAGCAAATCGGGATTTGAAAGCAACACGCGCGCCAGGGCAACGCGCTTCAACTCGCCGCCCGACAATTGCGTGATGGGTTGGTTAAAGTTCGTGATGCGCAGCTTGCCCAGCAATTGCTTGGCGGATATCTTTGCTTCAAAATCTTCTGAAATATCATCGCCATGAAGCAAGGCGTCGTTGAATTGCGACACGGCTTCAAGCACGGTGTGAGCGGGGTTGAATTCAGGATTTTGCGGCAGAAAGCCAATTCTCAGATTATTCCTGAACACGATCTTGCCCGATTCATAATTTTCTACGCCAGCGATAATCTTTAACAACGTTGATTTTCCGGTACCATTGCGCGCAATGAGCCCTATGCGCTGACCCTCCGACACCGAAAAAGATATGTCCTCAAACAGCACAAAATCGCCAATGCGCTTGGTCAAATCCTGAACATCAAGGTAGGTTATTGCAGCCATAATTCGTTAGTTAAGTTCTAATATTTGAAAAACGTGGCAAAAATATAACTTTTTATCCTTGAAAAGCATTTTATCTGACATTTTGTTCATATTAATTTAAATATATGCGTTTTGGCATATTTTTTGCTAATACCTAAGGTAGGTTAAATTTCCTTATTACATACTTTTTTTGTAATTTTGCAAGCTCATAAAAAAATAGCATATAATAACAAAAATTCTCTGCATTACTACGGGGAATGAAATAAAACAAAAAATGATTACAGTTTCAAATCTTGCAATTCAATTTGGTAAACGCGTTCTTTATCAGGATGTAAACATGAAATTTACATCAGGTAATATTTACGGTATTATCGGTGCCAATGGTGCTGGTAAGTCAACCTTGCTCAAAGCCATCTCTGGCGAATTAGATCCCACAAAGGGTAGCATTGAATTAGGCCCAGGCGAACGTTTATCGGTATTGTCGCAGGACCACTTTAAGTACGACTCAAACACGGTGCTCGACACGGTGCTCATGGGTCATACCGTGATGTGGGACATCATGCAAAAGCGCAATGAGCTCTACGCTAAGGAAGAATTTACCGACGAAGATGGTATCCTTGCGGCTGAATTGGAAGATAAGTTTGCTTCAATAGGTGGCTACACTGCCGAAAACGATGCCGCCACCCTACTCTCTGGACTCGGCATTAAGGAAGCCCTGCACTATAAATTAATGGGCGAACTTTCAGGTAAGGAAAAGGTGCGCGTGATGTTGGCGCAAGCGCTCTTCGGCGAACCCGACAACCTCCTACTCGACGAACCTACCAACGACCTCGACCTTGAAACCGTTGAGTGGTTGGAAGATTATTTGGGCAACTTCGAACACACCGTGCTCGTGGTGAGCCACGACCGCCACTTCCTCGACCAAGTGTGCACGCACACCGTGGATATCGACTTCGGCAAGGTGACGCTCTTCTCGGGCAACTACTCTTTCTGGTATCAATCAAGCCAATTGGCATTGCGTCAAGCTCAAAACCAAAAGCAAAAGGCTGAAGAAAAACGTAAGGAGTTGGAAGAATTTATTCGCCGATTCTCGGCCAACGTGGCTAAGAGCCGCCAAACCACTTCGCGCAAGAAGATGCTTGAAAAGCTTAACGTTGAAGAAATTAAACCATCTACAAGAAAGTATCCTGGCATTATCTTCCAAATGGAACGCGAACCAGGTAATCAAATCCTTGAAGTGAAGGACTTGAAGGCCGTGACCGACGACGGTACGGTACTTTTCGACAATGTGAACTTCACCGTTGAAAAGGATGAAAAGATTGTATTCCTCAGCCACGACCCACGTGCCATGACCGCACTCTTTGAAATCATCAACGGCAATCAAAAACCCGCCGCTGGCGAATACAATTGGGGCGTAACCATCACTACGGCTTATCTGCCCCTCGACAACACTGAGTTCTTCGATTCTAACCTCAACATGCTTGATTGGTTGATGCAGTTTGGCGAAGGCAATGAAGTGTATTTCAAAGCGTTCTTAGGCAGAATGCTCTTTAAGGACGAAGACATTTTGAAGAAGGTGAACGTGCTCTCAGGGGGCGAAAAAATGCGTTGTATGATTGCACGTATGCAACTTAAAAACGCAAACTGCCTCATTTTAGATACGCCCACAAACCACTTGGATATGGAAAGCATCCAGGCGTTCAACAACAACCTGAAGATGTATCGCGGCAATATCCTCTTCGCTTCTCACGACCATGAATTTATCGACACTGTGGCCAACCGCATCATCGAACTGACGCCTAATGGCACCATCGATAAGCTCATGAATTATGAAGACTATATTCGCGATCCACGCGTAAAGGAACTTAAAGAAAAGTTGTATAATTAAGCATTACGCAATGCTTACACAATGATTACACAATCCTAAACTCTCAATTATAAATTCATCATGACGAACGAAAACGAAACAATCCAGCAAAAGGAAGATTTAAATACAGACACAAACAACGCAGCCGTTAACAACGAAGAACAAACCGTTAACGAAGAACAAGCCGCCGAAACTGCTGAAGCCGAATTGACCGTTGAACAAAAGTTGGAAGCAGCCGAAGAAAAGATTGCTGAGCTCAACAATGCCCTGCTCTACAAAGCGGCTGAATTTGAAAACTACCGCAAACGCACCATCAAGGAAAAAGCCGAATTGATCCTGAACGGTGGCGAAAAAACAATCATCGCTCTTTTGCCCGTGCTCGACGACCTTGAACGTGCCATGCAACACATCAACACGGCTACCGAAGTAAGCACCTTGCGCGAAGGTGTTGAGCTCATCATCAACAAGCTCAACAAAACGCTTGCCGACCAAGGACTCTCTAAGATTGATACGAAAGAAGCTGAATTCACCACCGACCTTCACGAAGCAATTGCCTTCATCCCCGCGCCAACCGACGAACTTAAAGGCAAGGTGATTGATTGCACACAAGCGGGCTATAAATTGAACGACAAGGTGATTCGCTACGCAAAGGTGGCTGTAGGGCAATAATGATCAGTTGAATCAATATTATGGAAAAGGATTATTATAAAATTCTTGGTGTGGAGCGTAACGCAAGCGCCGAGGAAATAAAAAAAGCATATAAAAAGGTTGCGATTAAGTATCACCCCGACCGCAACCCTGGCGATAAGGAAGCCGAGGAAATGTTTAAAAAAGCAGCCGAAGCTTACGACGTGTTGCGCGACCCCGACAAGCGTCAACGCTACGACCAATTTGGCGAAGCGGGCGTAAACGGCGGAGCAGGTGGCTTTGGCGGCTTTGGCGGTCAAGGCATGGACCTCAACGACATCTTCCAGCATTTTGGCGATATCTTTGGCGGCGGCTTTAGCGGCTTTGGCGGCTTTGGCGGTGGCTCACGTCAGCGCGGACCCAAAATGCACCGAGGTGGCGACCTGAGAATGAAAGTGAAACTTAATTTGGAAGAAATCGCTCAAGGCGTGACCAAGAAATTCAAGGTTCGCAAGGATGTCAAGTGTACCCATTGTGGTGGTTCAGGATGCGACGGCAATTCAACCCCCGACACTTGTAGCACATGTCAGGGCTCGGGTTATGTGTTGCGCACTCAGCGCTCTATGTTTGGCATGGTACAAACTCAGGATGTTTGTCCTGAATGCCACGGCGAGGGCGTTATCATCAAAAATAAATGTAAGCATTGCCATGGCGAAGGTATCGTAGCCGGCGAAGAAGTGGTTGAAATAAAAATCCCCGCAGGCGTTCAGGCAGGCATGGTGGTCAATGCCAACGGCAAGGGCAACATGGGCAAGCGCAATGGCGTTGCGGGCGACATCCAGGTGCTTATCGAAGAGCAAGAACACCCCGATTTCATTCGCGATGAAAGCGACCTGATTTACAACCTCTTGCTCACCGTTTCGGAAGCAGCACTCGGAACAACTGTGCAAATCCCAACCATTGGCGGAAAAGCTAATGTAACTATTAAGCCAGGCACTCAACCAGGCACCGTCCTGCGCCTTCGCGGCAAGGGATTGCCCGCCGTTCAAGGTTATGGTTATGGCACGGGCGACATCATTATAAACGTTAGTGTCTATATCCCTGAAACATTAAACAAGGAAGAAAAGCATGTGTTTGAAAACATCAAGGACAACAAGAATTTAAAAGCATCCGACAATGTAAAACGCAAAATCTTTGAATCCTTCAGAGGATATTTCTACAAATAAAATGTGCTTAGCACCCATTAAAGGTGTATTATCATAACAAACATCAATAATGACGTATCAAGAAACGATAGAATATCTTTACACATCTGCCCCTTTGTTTCAAAACATTGGGGCAGGTGCGTATAAAGAGGGATTAACCACCACACAAACGTTAGACGAGTACTTCAATCACCCGCACACAACGTTTAAAACCATTCACGTCGGTGGTACAAACGGAAAGGGTTCTACAAGCCACACCATAGCTGCCATTCTTCAATCAGCAGGATATAAGGTAGGCCTTTACACCTCACCTCACCTCGTTGATTTTCGTGAGCGCATCAGGGTTAATGGCAACATGATTAGCGAAGCCTATGTGATTGATTTTGTTCAAGAGCATCGCCAATTTTTTGAACCCCTGCATCCCTCGTTCTTTGAGCTCGTGACGGCCATGGCATTTAAATACTTTGCTGAGCAAGAGGTGGATGTAGCTGTTATTGAAGTGGGACTTGGCGGACGTTTGGATTGCACGAACATCATCACGCCAGTCCTTTCAGTGATTACAAACATCAGTTTTGACCACACGCAATTCTTGGGCCACACGCTTCAAAGCATTGCTGGAGAAAAAGCTGGTATCATCAAGCCTGGCGTGCAAACAATTATCGGGGAAACAAATGATGAAATAACGCCCGTCTTCGTCAATGAAGCCAAAGCTAAAAACGCTACGCTCGTTTGGGCTGAAGAATCATCTGCCCCACCCCTTGATTTTCAATTGCAGGGCGCGTGTCAAGCCAAAAACAAACGCACGATTTGGACAGCCGCACAATGCCTCAAGCCTTACTTCAACATCACCGATGAACACATTGCCCAAGGCATGGCGCACGTCGTTGACTTAACGCACTTACGTGGCCGTTGGGAAATTGTTGTTCAAAACCCACTCACGATTTGCGACACGGGCCATAACGTAGCAGGGTGGCAATACCTGTCAGCCCAGCTTCAGAGCATCATCGACGAAGGCAAAAACGTGCACATCGTCTTCGGTATGGTTTCTGACAAGGACATCAGCGAGGTCATTAAGTTATTGCCCAAACAAGCCCACTACTACATCACCCAAGCGCAAATAAAGCGTGCATTAAGTGCTGAAAAATTATTTGACATGGTGGCTCCTTGGGTGGATCAATGCCAAAAATTCAACTCCGTGGCCGAAGCCTATAACGAAGCTTTAAGCCAAGCAAAACCAACAGATATGATCTTTATTGGGGGAAGCACATTCATCGTTGCTGATTTTTTAAGCAACAGTAAGTAAACTTTACAAAAAATCCTTAATTTTGCATAAAATTAAAGGTGAATCTGCAAAACAAATATAGAGATGGTAAAAGGCATCAACAGCCCGCCTATCTCTCGATTGTTAACTCACAATAATTATAATCATATTGTTATGAAAAAAATCTTTCTTGTAGCTGCACTTGCAGGTTTGATGCAAACAGCAAGCGCACAAACATCAAAACCACAAGCCTCTGTTGTTGTTAATAAAAAGGAAGTGGCTAACATCACGGTAGGCGGTTTCATCACTGGTAAATACAGCATCACTGACCGCAATAACACCACCGACAATGGAGGGTTTGATATGCGATACTTCCGTCTTTACGGCTCTGGCTATTGCTTCGATGATTTCTTCTACCGTTTCCAAGGCGAAGTGTGCGGAGCGCCTGGCGTTGATAAGGGTGCTCGACTTCTTGATGCTTTCGTGGAATGGCAAAAGTACGATGCCCTTCGCATCAAGTTAGGTCAATTTAAACGCAGCTTCGGTTTTGAAAATCCCATGTCGCCTTTAGCCATCGGCCATGGCTCTTACTCACAAGCCACATTGAAATTCCTTATGAACGACCGTTGTGGTGAGCACAGCAGTGGCGGACGCGACCTCGGTGCGCAAATTCAAGGTGATCTGCTTAAAGTGGGCGGCGAAAAGGGCCATTACCTCCTCCATTACCAAGTAGGCGTTTTCAACGGTCAAGGCATCAACCATAAGGATAAGGATAAGGAAAAAGATTATATCGCTGGTCTTTGGTTCCGCCCTATGAAGAAACTCGAGATTGGTGGTTTCGTTTGGAACGGCACATATCAAAATGAAGCAGCAGGAAAAACCGACGACAACATCGACCGCAAGCGCATGGGATTCGGTGTGAAGTATGAAAGCGATTGGACAGTACGTGCTGAATACATGTACAGCTATGGCGGAGCCATCAACAATCCTGCAGCACCCAAGCATAGCGAAGGTTGGTATGCCACAGTCGGAGCGCCCGTAGCTAAAAACCTCAAAATTTATGGTAAATGGGACTGCTATCGCCACGACACACGCACTTGGAAGAGTCTTAAAACTGATTGGTGTGCATCTGCCAACTACAACTTAGGCAAAAACCTCATGATGCAGCTCAACTACATCTACACCATCGACCGCACGCCAAGTCCTGGCGATAACCACTACAACACAATTGACTTGCAAATCTCAGCAAGATTTTAATTGATAGTGTGTCCGAATAGTCGTTCGCTTATTCCGGATCATCACATGAAATAATACACAAAACTGGCACGTCCAAAATCAACATCGGGCGTGCCAGTTTTTTTCGTCTTATAGATGAAGGTTTACATCACGTTGCGTTTGTATGTCCTTGTGGCGCTGATCAATTGAATAAAATTTTTATACCTAATCCAATAAGAATGAGCCCACCGATTAGCTCAAGGTTGATGTACTTTAAGCGCGTACCAAGGCGTAGGCCTAACATGAAAGCAAGTAAGGTTAGCGTGAATGCAACAATGCCAATATTGGCAATCACGGGAAGTATCGCGCCAAAGGTGTGGTACCCCATGCATGGGAAGCTGATGCCCACAAAGAGGGCGTCAAGGCTTGTGGCTATGGCTAAGAATATGATTGTCGCGAGGGTGTAGGTTTGAGCCTTGCAATCATCACACGCTTTCGTGTGGCAACAACTTGATTTGACCATTTTACCCCCTACAATGGCTAAGAGCACAAAAGCCACGATATGACTATACTGAAACCATGACGCCACGAATGTGTTCATACCAAACCAACCCACGGCGGGCATTGCTGCTTGAAACAAGGCAAAGAAGAAAGCCATGCGAAGGGCAAGGGTGTGGTTGAAGTATTTTAGCGTTAACCCTGCCGTAAAGGCTACGGCAAAGCAATCGGCAGCAAGGGCAAGAGCCACGAGTGTTGTTTCGTAGAAATTCATTTTCTGCGTTGATTTGTTTTCTTAAAGTGTGGTTCTGGTTTAAAGGCGTTGATGAGTTTGGGTATTAAGTCGGCTCTGTTTATGCGTCGCAACTCATCAATGATTTGTTTTTGATGCTCTTTTTGATACCAAAAGAAGAACATGCGCTGGCGTTGCTTGTCTGCAGCATGACGCACCGTTTTGAGGGGTTGAAGCGTATATGGGTGGTAACCTGTTGCCCAAATTGTAGTACTTACGGTCATGGGCGTAGGCGTGAAGTCCTGCACTTGCTCAAGCTTGAATTCAAGGGTTTTCGTTTGTACCGCAAGTTCAGCCATATCCTCAATGCTGCAACCGGGATGCGAACTGATGAAGTAAGGTATGATTTGCTGCTTCAATCCGTGCTCCTTGTTGATTTTATCAAAGATTTGTTTGAATTGCTTAAACTGTTCAAACGAGGGTTTACGCATAACGTTGAGCACATGTGGTACTGTGTGTTCTGGTGCCACTTTAAGGCGTCCGCTCACGTGGTGCAGAATGAGTTGCTTGGCATATTCATCGGCAGCTTGATTGATGCGTGGGTTTGACGAGCGGTGCAAAATCATGTCGTAGCGCACGCCTGAACCGATAAACGCATGCTTTATGCCAGGCATGGTGCTCACGGTTTTGTAGATGTCGGTTATGGGCGCGTGGTCAGTATTAAGGTTTTTACACACGTTGGGATGAATACACGATGGTCGCGCGCATTTGGCGCATAAGTCTGGGTTATTTCCGCGCATGCCATACATATTTGCCGATGGGCCGCCAAGATCTGTTAGTACGCCTTTGAAATCAGGCATTTGCTGAATTTTCTTGATTTCCTGAACAATGCTTTCTTTGCTTCGGCTCATAATGAACTTACCTTGATGGGCAGAGATGGTGCAGAAGGCACATCCGCCAAAGCATCCGCGGTGGATGTTGACGGAGAATTTAATCATCTCGTAGGCCGGTATGCGTTTATCTTTGTATTTGGGATGTGGCAAGCGTGTGTAGGGAAAGGCAAAGGAGCGGTCAATTTGTTCGGTGGTCATGGGTGGAAATGGTGGATTCACCACCACCACTTGTTGCCCTACTGCTTGAATCAATCGCTTGGCATGGAGCTTATTGCTTTCTTCTTCGATGTGTTTAAAATTCTGTGCGTGCTTTTGTGGGTGTTTCACGGCCTCCTCGTGGGCATAAAGCTGTATGTCGGAGTTTGGATCAAAACCACCTGGGATATGATGCTTACTCAGCAATTTTGCCGTTTGAGGTGTGGGGTTTTCGGCCCAAAGTTCATTAAAGCGCTCGGTGGTTAGTGGCATCGGACTTTGAGGCATGGCATACACCGCTTTGTACATCATCTGCGCAAGGCTTTGCAAGGGGAGTTCTCCCATGCCATAAACCAATAAGTCGGCTTGGCTATCCACAAGAATGCTTGGGCGCAACGTTTCCTGCCAATAATCATAGTGCGTGAGGCGGCGTAATGAAGCTTCGATGCCGCCTATAAGCACAGGTGTATCGGGAAAGAGTTCTTTCAGAATTTTTGTATAAACGATCGTTGGGTATTCAGGGCGAAGATCGTGTCTGCCATCAGGACTATAAGCATCTTCTGAGCGCAATCTACGCGCTGCGGTATATTTATTAACCATGGAATCCATGCATCCAGGTGCTACGCAAAAGCACATACGTGGACGTCCAAGCTTCTTGAAATCGCGAAAATCGCCATGCCAATCAGGTTGTGGCACAATGGCTATTCTCAGACCTTCGGCCTCCAACAAGCGGCCAATAACAGCTGCGCCAAACGAGGGATGATCCACGTAAGCGTCTGCACTAAATATAATGATGTCCAGATAGTCCCAACCACGCAACTTTAACTCTTTTTGGGTGGTTGGAAGCCAATCGGTCAGTTGATAATTCATAAAAGAATAAATAATATAAACTTGGTTAAAGAATATATGCGTTAATTGTTTTGAGGGTCATAATAGGGCAAAAGAAACGCCACTATCGCCTTCATGGATTGCGATTGCGTTAAGGGATCGGAAATCGCGTCAAAAGGCACGGCAAGCGTCAGCACACGATAATCATGTCCTGGGTAAGCTACACCCGCCGAGGTGTAATCTTCATAAGCAAAAGCCGTGAAAGCCTCGTTGCATGCTGGTGTTAAAACATCAGGTTTTAGAACGGGGTAATGCAAAGCGCTTGGTGCGTTATAGAAAGGTATTTGAAGATTAAGTCCATGGAGTACACCCATTGAATCCGTGCGCACAGAGCCTGCGAACGACACTTTCAAAATATCGCTAAGAAAATGTCGTTCTTGATTTTCAAGCATGTCTTTACCTATATGCGAACCAGTGAGGAAGAGTGCCCCACCCCGCTTCAGGTAATACGTGATTTGCTCAATGAGTGGTTTTGTGAACGTCTTTGAGGGCGTTAACGCATCAGCGCTATAACGTTGTTCACCCATAATCAAGTCCACCATTGGGTAGGTTTCTAAGTTCACAAGTCCTTCCTCTACTGCACCACGACTGGCCGACACATAGGAAACGCCAGCTTCCTTCAAGGCTTGACCATGAGTGATGGTATAATTGAAGGTGTTGCCTGCAATCATTTGGCCTTCAAGTTCATGTGTGCTATAGCCTAAAGCGCCTTGCCCTTCACGCCCTGCCATGAGCGTATCAAAGCAAAGTTGCTCGCCACAAAACGCCGTGCTGTTCATATAAGGCAAACCATAATCTTCGGTAAGTACAAATCCAAGACTGTCGGATACTTGAATCGTTTCAGGGCCCGACACTTTTGTAAATCCATTAACCATGAGCACACGTGGCGCATGCTTTTGGGGTGCACGGTAGGCGGTCAGGATTTCTGAGGCGAAACTCTCCCCTCCTTCGTTAACCGCTGTAATCTTAAACGCATAGGGCACACCAGGTTCAAGGGGAATAATGCATGAGGGTTGTTCAACGTAAACGCCGTTATCGAACGCGCCCATCCCCTTTTGAGTATATACGACATAGCCCTTGGCACATGCCGAGGGTTCAAGCTTATCGGTGGTCGGTGTCCAAGATAAATGAGCGCACGAGGCATCCTCGTTAAATTGAATTGAGAAGTTTGATATGGGCAAGGGTTGCACCACCACGTCTGTGCCATTGCTTTGGTAGGCCACGTATTTAAGAATAGCCTTATATAAACTTCGAGCAAGAAGAAATTTAACGGCAGGGTTGTGAGCCCATTTCAAGTCGTAGAAGTTTTGATGCGAGAGCAACTCAATGATTGCAGATGGCATGAGCGGTTCGCGTGTTTCGCAATAATTACGATTCCACACTTCTCGTCGTGTCCACTCGGTGTTGAGCACCGAAGATAAGTCGTCAGTTAACGTTTGTCGCAAGATATGAGCAAAATCTGCTGATGCCATACGCGATATGCCGGTACCAAGCGTGTCGAGCATGCTCTTGATATGCGTGGTAGCAATACTTAGGGCACCATAGATGGCATGATCGCGGCGAATACCTGCATCGGTGTGCACCGCCAAACATAATTCAAGGGGTACGCCTAAACCTGATTGATGCGGCAAAAATACGGAACCGCCAGCCAGGTAGTTGGTAAAATTAACACGGCAACGAAGGTCATCTATGTAATCGTTTCGCCCTTTTTCGGTGTTATACAAGTCGGTGGGGAGCCCTGAAAATTGCGTGTAGTAGCGTGCGGCTTCAAAATAAGCTGGCAAGTTTGAGGTAGTGGCAAAATCGCCTTCGCCACGCAAATATTGTGCGAAACCACCGCCAAAGCGCACGGCATCTGCAGTCACCACGCCTTCATCCTCACTTTCATTTGATAACACAACACCTTGTTCCTTATCTATGCCCTGTCGAAACTCATAGGTACCTAAATACACCCACGTTGAGCCGCCCATTTGCTGATTTACTTGCACATGGGTTTCGCCTCCTCTGTGCTTAATGGTATAGTGGGCTTTTTCTGTGCTGTTAGGTAATGTGGCGTAACTCACATATACAGCATAGGCACCCGATACTGGAATTTGTGGGCACCATGTAGCTGATGAAACTTTTTCGTGATTGTGCGTTGTTCGGATCGCACGAGCCGTGCCCAACGTAAAGGGGTTCACACCATCAACCATAGGCAAGGCTGGCATAGCAAACGACGCAACACCGGCACTCTGCCATTCTTCATTGTTTTTTGTGTGCTCAAGATAAACGCCATGATTAAGTGGTGCGTCATTGTCCACGACGACACTATGGGCTTGAGCATCGCGCTCGCGGCAAGTAGCAACAATAGCACCCGCTTGTTCAAGCATCGGAAACAGATAAGGCACGACGATCGATTGCGAGAGTAAATCTTCAACCGTACAAAATAAATTGGGGCGTTGCCACTCCCATTGGCGCTTGTTGCTTTTATACACCCTGCCATGGCTTGGCCAAATCATTAGATGCTTTCCCTCAAGTCCTTGAGTGATGCAGAAGGGGCGCGATAGATTTTTAACCCATGGCGCTCCTTCATGCTTAATGTGGCGCCACAATCGTGTAGAATCAATGGCATGATGTGTGGGACGCAGATAGTTAGGCACAAGCTCGGGAAGAGGTTGGTGATACTTTGCATAAAGTGCCACATCGTAGCCCGAGTAAGCCGAAGGAAGATTATCTCGTAATTGCGACTCAACGGTGCTGATTGCATCAATACCGAATATCGTGCCACAAAAGTTTTCGGATGGAAAGACCTTAATGAGATTTGCCGCTTTATCAATACGTATAGAATCAACGTCGTAGGGCTTGCGAGGGGGGTTGTTGTCCAATACTAAAGCATTAAAATACAGTTTGAAAGCTTTCGCGACCTCCTTTTCAGCCTTTTGTTGAGCCGACAAAACCTTGCGCACTTTTTTTCTTCGCTGATAAGCATTAGATGCGCAAGTTGGCAAAACAGATGATAGTAAAAATAGTAGTAAAAGAAAAATCCTCATTGAATGTAAATCAACAAATTAGTCAAGCGCCTCAATAGCAAATTTATGCGGATATTTCGCATTGGAATGCTTGTAATAATCCATGATTATTTTCATATCAGCTTCAACATCGCCCGAGGGTATAATCTCAAGTGTGCATCGAATCGTTTTATGTTTATAATCCAAATCATACAATTGAATGGGCACACCTGCTTTCAAAGCGATAAAATAGAACCCACGCTTCCATGTCTCTACTTTTGAGCGAGTACCTTCGGGGGTAACGGCCAATTCCAAATGCGAGGTTTCTTTGATGCGTTCAGCAAGCATATCGGTCATGCTCGTCTTTTTACTTCGATAAACGGGAAAGCCACCTAATTGGCGAAATATATAACCCATAGGCCAAAAGAACCATTCCTTCTTCATTAGAAATGATGCTTTCCTGCCAATGGCGGTGTAATATAACTCGCCTAATATAAAATCCCAATTGCTGGTGTGGGGTGCTACGCAAATAATGCACTTGTCGCGATGAGGCACCGTTACATCAACATGCCAACCCATAACATTAAATAATAATGCATGGCATATTTTTTTCATAATCATAGTCTTAACGCTTTCTTGGTCTTGATTGAGTAAATACAGATAAGGTTGTAAGACTTTAAACTTTTAAAGAACAAAGCCTTACAACCCACTATTATTTAATTAATTAAGCCTTGATTATTTCTTCAGCGACTGCATCAATTGCTTCAGTAAATTCAGCAACAAGCTTCTTGTAATAAATTTTTTCTGCGCCCTTTTGCGTGTGCGAAATACGCGCTACATACTCAGTGCAAATATCAACGATTTTTTGCTCAAGCTGAAAAAGCAATTCTTTATTAGCACCAGCACACATGCTCAACGCTACGCAATCAGCAAATAATTCGCCACAAGCACCTTTGATTGATTTCTTAAGATTTTTTCTACTTGCCATAATGATATCTTTTTAGGATCAAACAAACATTATTACTTGATAATTTCCATTCCCTTAAGGATAGCCTCTTCATTAACAGGGAGCAAATGATGATGACGTTCGGGCAATGTCTTTCTCAACGCCTTCATAACACTCTCCATCGATACAATTGGATGCTTCTTCAAAAAGCCCCCCAATATCATCATGTTGAAGCACTTCATCATTTTCATCTCAGCTGCTGTTTCCATGGCCGAAATGCTGTAAATGTTGATGTCCTTACGAGTAGGCGGATTTAAAATACCAAAACTATCGTAAATAAGCGTGCCACCAGGTTTTACCTTGCTCTCAAATTTATCTACAGAGGGCTGATTGAGCAAAATAGCTGTATCGTATTGCGAAAGTATGGGTGATGAAATCTTCTCGTCGCTCACGATAACTGTAACGTTGGCAGTACCACCACGTTGTTCAGGACCGTAAGCTGGCATCCAAGTCACTTCCTTGTCTTCCATCAATCCTGCATAAGCTAAAATTTTACCCATTGAGAGAACACCCTGTCCTCCAAATCCTGATATTATAAGTTCTTGTTTCATAATATTCTTGCTTTCAAATAAATCAGCATGAAGCATCTTTACGCTTCAATGGTCTTATCCTTTAGATCGCCCAACTGATAATATTTAAACATATTTTCTTCCATCCATTCATTGGCCTTAACAGGCGTTAACTTCCAACCTGAAGAGCATGTTGACACAATTTCCACAAGATTAGATCCCTTACCTGCCATAGCATTTTCAAACGCCTTACGAATAGCTTTCTTAGCCTTGCGAATAGCAGCAACAGTGTGCACACTCTGGCGCGTCACATAGCATGTGCCTTCAAGTAAAGCCGCCATTTCAGAAATTTTCAAGGGATAACCATGTAATTGAGGATCACGACCGTAAGGACAAGTCACCGTTTTCTGACCCAACAATGTGGTTGGTGCCATCTGACCACCCGTCATCCCGTAAATGGCATTGTTAATGAAAATCATGGCAATGTTTTCGCCACGGTTAAGGGCATGAATTGCTTCGCCAGTACCGATACAACCGATGTCGCCATCACCTTGATAAGAAAACACCATCTTGTTAGGCCACAAACGCTTGATTGCAGTAGCCAAAGCTGGTGCACGACCGTGAGCAGCTTCCTGCCAGTCAATATCCAAATAGCGATAAGCAAACACTGAACAGCCAACGGGGCTCACACCAATAGTTTCACCCTCAAGACCCATCTCTTCAATAACCTCAGCGATTAATTTGTGCACCACGCCATGCGAACATCCTGGGCAATAGTGCATATCTGTATTATTCATCAACTTGGGCTTTTGATAAACCAAGTTTTCTGATTTTATAATTTCTTCTTTCAACATAATAAATGACATTTATAAGTAAAGAACCATAGATGACTATTTCTTGAATCCTGGCATTCTGAACATTACTTCAACCATCTTCACGCACACCGCAAGCAAACATAATATTTGCCACTGAGTGGTGTATTCACGGAAAAATATTAAACCCACCATGCCGACTAAAGCCATGAGCATAAATACAAGATTTAATATATTGCGAAGTAACAGAAAACGCGGCTTAGAGTCATGGTCCCTACCCTTTTTAAATCGATTAAGCATGTGTTTGTTCTTTCAATGCAACCAAAGCCTTTACCACTTCTTCAGGATCGGGCACGATACCACCCAAACGGCCAAAGTGAGCAACAGGAACCTTACCTTCAACGGCTAAGCGAACGTCATCAACCATCTGTCCTGCATTGATTTCAACAGTCAAAATACCCTTTACCTTTGAAGCGTATTGACGAATTTCCTTTTCAGGGAATGGCCAAAGCGTAATAGGACGCAAAACGCCAACTTTAATGCCTAACTCAGCTGCAAGTTCAACCGCTTTTTGCGAAATACGCGCCGCTGAACCGAAAGCCACAATCATATAATCGGCATCTTCCATACCACTCACTTCATAACGCACTTCGTTTTCTTTAATTTGTGCATACTTAGCTTGTAAGTGGATATTGATTTTTTCCATGACTTCTGATTGAAGTTCAACAGAAGTAATGATGTTATTCTTAGCTCTGTCGCCCTTACCTGTTGTTGCCCAAGGACATTGCTCGCGAATTTCTTCTTCAGTGCGACGAGGCTTGAATGGTGGTAATACGACCTTTTCCATCATTTGACCGATGATACCATCTGATAAAATCATTGTTGGGTTGCGATACTTAAAAGCTAAGTCAAATGCAACATCCACAAAATCTGCCATTTCCTGAACTGAACATGGAGCTAATACAATCACATTGTAGTCGCCATTACCACCACCACGAGTAGCTTGATAATAGTCGCCTTGAGAGGGCTGAATTGTACCCAAACCAGGACCACCACGCTGTACGTTTACAATAACGCCAGGCACTTCTGCACCAGCCATATAAGTGATCCCTTCCTGCATCAAAGCTACACCTGGACTCGATGATGAAGTCATAACCTTTTTACCAGCTGCACCACCACCATAAATCATATATATAGATGCTACTTCACTTTCTGCTTGTAACACAACCATACCTGTGGTTTCCCAAGGTTTTTCTGCCGCCAATGTTTCCAATACTTCAGATTGAGGCGTTATCGGATAGCCAAAATAGCCATCGCAACCACATCGAATAGCTGCGTGTGCTATAGCTTCATTTCCTTTCATCAAAAGGACTTCTTGTTTTTGTTCCATAATCTTAAGTTATTATGAATAGTCGCTATGATCAACTAAAATTGATTACTCTATTTTTGTTTTATAAACCGTGATGCACGCATCAGGACATACGATGGCGCATGAACTACATCCGATACATTCATCGGGATTGGTGTCTACACAAAAGGAATATCCTTTATGATTTACTTCTTTACCGCTAAGCGATAGACAGCCTTTAGGACATGCCACAACGCAAAGGTTACAACCCTTGCATCGCTCGGTATTAACTACGACAGCTCCTACTATTTTTGCCATATATTACACTTTTTTTGTAAATGAGTTTAAAAGGATTTAGCTTGACGCATGATTTTTCACAATATTTACCGTTCAAACTAAAACTTAAAGCTAATCTACTGGTTATATAAATCTTTATTAAAAAAATCCATAATGCTATTGATCATCTCTAATTGTTGACCAGCAGGACCATCAGGTTCCAGCATCTGGGCTTGTAAAAAACAATCAGTGGCTTTTTTCCATTGATTTTGTTTTAGATAAATACGTCCGAACAAATAAAAACGCTCAGCATCATTTATGGCAACTTCATTCTTATTTAGCGCTTCAAGTGCATCATCCAAATTACCGCACTCTATCATGCTCTTAATGTCCATTTGTCTTGTCTTTGTATTTAGTCTTTGTCAGAGATAATTTCACGAAAGCAAAATTATAAAAAAAATCAAATGATTATCATTACACCATGTTATTTTTTTGAAAACACCTTTAATTTCGTAGTGTATTCACTATGAAATGTTAAAACTCAGCAATTGAAACAATATCCAATCGCCGAGTTTTACACATTTATATCTGTCAAGATGACTTAATCCTTGCAATTAAATCCCCCATTGTTGACGCAATGCAGCAATCTTAGTTTCGGCATCGGCCTTCTTTTTGCGTTCAAGTTCAACAACTGCTGCGGGGGCACTTGAGACAAAGCGTTCGTTACCCAATTTCTTTTCAATGCCGAGGAGGAAACCTTCAAGGCGCTTGATTTCAGCCATTGCTTTTTCGCGTTCGGCTTCAGCGTCAACAAGTCCTTCGAGGGGTACAGCGTATTCCGTAGTTCCCACGAGGAAGGTCATTGCGCCGGCTTGTTGTTCGGTAGTTGTTTCAATTTCAGATACTCCAGCCAATTTCTTGATGAGGTCTGTGAGCTCTGGGGTAGGGTTAGCGGGCTTCACGTAGAGCTTGAGCAATTCGCGTTGCGGAATGTTCTTGCTGTTGCGGATGGCTCTTACGCCTGAGATTACATTCTTAGCGTGGTTCATTGCTTCGAGAATAGCATTGTCGTGTTCGCAAGGTTCGTTGATGGTAAGCGGGCTAACCATGATGCTTTCGCCTTCCTTGCGTTCAGCGAGGTGCTGCCACAATTCTTCGGTGATGAAGGGCATGAAGGGGTGAAGCAGGTGGAGCAAGTGATCAAAGAAGCCAAGCGCTGTAGTATAAGTAGCCGCGTCAATGGGACTGCCGTAAGCGGGCTTAATCATTTCGAGGTATGATGCAGAGAAGTCGTCCCAGAAGAGACTGTACACTTCGTGGAGCGCTTCAGAGAGGCGGTACTTCTTGAAAAGGTCGCAGATTTCAGCTGCACTCTGACGGAGGCGTGCGGCAAACCAAATGTTAGCTTCGTGCGATGTCTTGGGAAGTTCGATTGTTATATCTACATTCCAGCTCTTGATAAGACGGAAGGCATTCCAAATTTTGTTGCAGAAGTTACGACCTTGTTCGCAGAGCGTATCGTCGAAAAGAATGTCGTTGCCCGCAGGTGCAGAGAACATCATACCCATGCGCACACCATCGGCACCGTAAGTGTCGATAAGATCAAGAGGGTCTGGAGAGTTTCCGAGTGACTTTGACATCTTGCGACCCAGTTTATCGCGTACGATACCTGTGAAGTAAACGTTGCGGAAAGGCATGTCGCCCATGTATTCGTAACCCGCCATAATCATACGTGCTACCCAGAAGAAGATAATATCCGGACCAGTTACGAGGTCGGCTGTTGGGTAGTAGTAAGAGATTTCTTCGTTGCCAGGGTTGTTGATGCCCTTGAAGAGCGAGATGGGCCAGAGCCATGAACTAAACCAAGTGTCGAGCGCATCTTCGTCCTGCTTGAGATCGGCGAGTGTAAGGTTAGCATTTCCGGATTTTTCCTTTGCCAAAACCAAAGCATCTTCGGCAGTAGCCGCTACAACGTATCCGCCTTCGGGGAGGTAGTAAGCAGGAATGCGATGACCCCACCAAAGTTGGCGTGAGATACACCAGTCCTTGATGTTTTCTAACCAGTGGCGATACGTATTCTTATACTTTGCAGGATAGAACTTGAGTTCATCGTTCATTACGGGAGGCAATGCGAGATCAGCAAAATGCTGCATCTTGAGGAACCATTGCATAGAGAGCTTGGGTTCGATGGCAACGCCGGTACGTTCGGAGCAACCGACCTTGTTTGTATAAGGTTCAACCTTTTCCATCAATCCGGCTTCCTGCAAGTCTTTCTCAATTTGGCGGCGAACGTCGAAGCGGTCCATGCCGATATACATGCCTGCTGCTTCAGAGAGTGTGCCGTTGTCGTTGAAAATGTCGATTGACTGAAGGTTGTGTTTTTCGCCAAGCATGTAGTCGTTGACGTCGTGAGCAGGTGTAACCTTGAGGCAACCTGTACCGAATTCGATGTCAACGTATTCGTCTTCGATGACGGGGATGCTGCGTCCCACGATGGGAACAATCACGCGCTTGCCCTTCAACCATTCGTTTTTGGGGTCGTTGGGGTTGATGCACATTGCTGTGTCGCCCATGATGGTTTCGGGGCGTGTGGTTGCAACGATTGCATAGCGTCCTTCGGCATCGCCCTCAACCATATAGCGGAGATAGTAGAGCTTTGAGTTTTCTTCCTTGTAAACAACTTCTTCGTCAGAGAGTGCAGTCTGAGCTGCAGGGTCCCAGTTAACCATACGCACACCGCGATAGATGAGTCCCTTATTGTAGAGGTCCACAAATACTTTGATAACGCTTTCTGAGCGTTCGTCGTCCATCGTGAAGGCTGTACGGTCCCAGTCGCAAGAGGCACCTACGCGACGCAACTGCTTAAGGATGATGCCACCATGTTCGTCGGTCCATTCCCAAGCATGCTTCAGAAATTCATCGCGTGTGAGGTCGGCTTTCTTGATGCCGCGTTCAGCAAGGCGAGCTACGACCTTAGCTTCAGTTGCGATAGAGGCATGGTCTGTGCCAGGCACCCAACAAGCGTTCTTTCCTTCCATGCGAGCACGGCGCACAAGGATGTCCTGAATCGTATTGTTGAGCATGTGACCCATGTGGAGAACGCCCGTTACGTTGGGTGGAGGAATCACCACCGTGTAGGGTTGGCGACCATCGGGTTTAGAGCTAAAGAGTTTATTGTCAAGCCAATATTGATACCATTTGCCTTCTACGGCTTCAGGCGAATATTTAGTTGCTAATTCCATATTTGAATTATTAATTTTATATATACGTGTTTTTATGAATTAAAATCTACATCTAAATACGATTTAGGGAGAGTTCGGCAATTATAGGTTGACGACATGACTTCACCATAAGCTCCTGCCGAGCGTATACTTATGATATCACCGCGTTGTGATGTAGGTAGTTCATAATCTTTTGCAAAAACATCACTACTTTCACAAATTGGTCCTACCACATCGTATCGATCTATAGGTGCGCCTACAGCTGATAGATTTTCAATATAATGAAGACTACCATACATAGCTGGACGCACAAGATCTGTAAAGCCAGCATCAATAATGAGGAATTTCTTTGTATGTCCTTGCTTCATGTAAAGCACTTGAGCAATAAGCGCTCCGCATTGAGCAACGATGCTACGCCCTAATTCAAAGTGCACCTGCTGGCCATTCTGAAGTTCAAGATAATTTTTGAAAATCGAAAAATAGGTTTTGAAGTCAGCAATGCTTTCTAAATTAGGATTATCGTAATTGATACCTAATCCTCCACCTACATTGATACTTTTTGGCGTAAAGCCAATAGCTTGCAATTGCAATTGCAACTCATTGATTTGTGTGCAAAGATTTTTGAATACTTCAAGATGAAGAATTTGCGAACCAATATGAAAATGAAGTCCAACAACTTCCACGTTTTCCATGTCTTTGGCTATTTGAATGGCTGGAATCATATCTTCCATCGCCAAGCCAAATTTATTTTCATTCAATCCCGTTGTTATTTTCTCATGCGTGTGTGCATCAACATTAGGATTGATACGAAAAGCCACGTGTGCCACGACACCTAATCGTGAAGCCAATTCATTGATAACTTCTAATTCAGGAATACTTTCTACATTAAAGCAAGATATGCCTTGACTCAAAGCATATTCAATTTCCTTATCCGATTTACCAACCCCAGCAAATACGATATCCTTAGGATTAAATCCGGTTTCGATAGCTACCTTTACTTCGCCTCCACTGACGCAATCCACCCCCATTCCGTATTCTTTTATAATAGAAAGGAGCTTTGGATTTGCATTAGCCTTAATGGCATAATGAATATGGTAATTGGGCGCATCGCTGATTTCGGACTTTATGGCTTTAAGTGTATCTTTAAGCAATTGTGTGTTGTAGTAATAGAAAGGACCAACTTCATGCTCGCAGGCACGAAGTTGATCAACTGTTACTGCATTATAAAATGTATTCGTTTTCATTAAAATAATTTTTGACTCAATGCGCGAAGGGCTGCTTCCTTATCGCTACCCTTGATAAGGAAAGAGATATTGTGGTCAGAACCGCCATAAGAAATCATGCGTACAGGAATGTCTGACAAAGCTTCTGCTACCTTTGCTTCAAAACCAATATTACCCCATTCAAGGTCGCCCACGACGCAGATGATACACATATCTTCATCCACCTCAACAGTGCCATATTTCTTCAATTCTTCAACAATAGGGAATATTCTTGAATTATTGTCAATTGAAAGACTTACACCCACTTCTGAGGTTGTGACTAAGTCAATGCTGGTTTTGTAAGTTTCAAAAATTTCAAATACTTTACGCAAAAATCCTGTTGCGAGGAGCATTCTGCTGCTCACAATTTTAATTGCTGTAATATTATCCTTAGCGGCTACAGCTTTAATTTTCCCGTATTGCATTTCATTATTAATAAGCGTGCCTGGTGCTGTTGGATCCATCGTGTTTAAAAGGCGAACAGGAACGCTGGCATAACGAGCTGGTTGCACACAGGTTGGGTGCAGAATTTTTGCTCCAAAATAAGCCAATTCAGCTGCTTCATCAAAATGTAATTGTCGCACGGGGGTGGTACCTTCAACAACGCGTGGATCATTATTGTGCATACCATCAATATCGGTCCAAATTTGAATTTCATCTGCATTGAGCGCAGCGCCAATCAAGCTTGCTGTATAATCAGAACCACCACGTTGCAGATTATCTACTCGACCCATAGCGTCGCGGCAAATAAAACCTTGCGTGATGTAAATATCATAACCTTGATTTTCTGAAAGGATTTCTTTTAAGTGATCTTGAATGTAATTTAAATCAGGTTCACCATCTGCATCAGTTTTCATGTAATCAAGCGCAGGAATAAGCTTTACCTTTACACCAATTTCAAGTAAATAATTCGTCACCATATTGGTTGACATCATCTCTCCTTGAGCCAGAATTGTTTTTTCTGTGGTTGATGTAAATTCAGTTTCTGCAAACGAGTGCAAATACATAAATTCATCATCAAGAAAGTCCGACGTTTTTGCCAGCCATTCGGGCGACACGTGAAGTTCCTTAACGTGGTTCATATATTTTGCGCGCAATTTATTAATCACATTATGCGCAGCTTCTTTATTTCCTTTCTTAAGATAATCAGCTATTTCAACTAAAGTATTTGTTGTACCAGACATCGCTGACAACACTACAATCTTCTGAACGCCATCTTCAATAAGAAGTTTAGATACGGCCTTCATTCTTTCGGGCGAACCAACAGAGGTTCCACCAAATTTTAAAACTTTCATAATTATCGGTTCAAAAATATAGTCACTATTTATTTAGCTTATGTGTTAAAGCTTATGTATTAAGCAATTCATCTGAAGTCATTTTCAACAACATGCCATCCTGGCATTGATAGATGCTATCTGCAGGATATTCTTGCAATAAGTGGTGGTTATGTGTGACCATCACAATCGCAGTACCTTGTTGCTTTATATTCTGAAATATCTGCATGATATGGTTGCCAGTATCCTTATCCAAATTTCCTGTAGGTTCATCGGCTATCAGGAGCTTGGGATAATTTAGCAATGCTCGTGCTATTGAAACTCTTTGCTGTTCGCCACCTGAGAGTTCATGTGGATAGCAATTAATCTTGTCTGAAAGATTAACCATTTCCAATACTTCGTTGATACGTGCTTTTCGGCTTTCAACTTTCCACTCTGTAACTCGCAACACAAACTCCAGATTTTCGTAAACGGTTCGATCAGATAATAATTGGAAATCTTGAAAAACGACTCCCAATTGTCGGCGTAGTTTATATAAATTCTTTGGTTGTATCGTTTTTAGGTTTTGGTCAAAAACAATGGCTTCTTTACCCTTTGCACGAAGTTCTCCATATATAACCTTCAGCAAGCTACTTTTGCCACTGCCCACTTTCCCTATCAAATAGACAAACTCACCATCGTTAATCTGAAAATTAACGTTTTTCAAAATGATTCTATCGTCTATTTCTATATTTATTTCGTTTAAATTTACAATCATAATTGAAATGTGTTTTAAACCTCATGCAAAAATAGTAAAATATTCTCATTTGCAATTGATTGTAAGAAAAAACACATATAAAAAAAAGAAAGAGTGGTTTAATCCACCCTTTCCTTGAGCCTCTTGTCGGATTCGAACCAACGACCCCGAGATTACAAATCACGTGCTCTGGCCAACTGAGCTAAAGAGGCATGCAACATCTTATGTATGTTAGTCGGATGTGCGGCGACTTTTCTTGAGCCTCTTGTCGGATTCGAACCAACGACCCCGAGATTACAAATCACGTGCTCTGGCCAACTGAGCTAAAGAGGCGGGCGGGTAAGCTCTCTGTATCGCACCGCTACAACCAACTACCTTTGCTGCGATCAAGCCCTGGAGGATTCGAAGGGAGCTGGTCGTACAGCACTTACCCATTTTTAAATTCGAGTGCAAAATTAGTCATTTATTTTAAATAACCAAGATACACTACGAAATGTTTTTCAAAAAAATGTGCTTTTTTGATTGATATTGCACTTTTATGAATTAAAAAACTACTTTTTTATCGGATCGCAACTTAAACCAATACCCAATTTCTTGAATATCTTTCTATCAACTTCACTCAGCATCACCGTTGAGTGAACCTGGCAACCATTAAATTTAGGCAATTGCTCCAATGCTTTTTTGCAATTTTCATCCTTCGTACTTAATATTGATAACGCCACAAGCACTTCATCGGTGTGCAAGCGCGGGTTATTACCATGTAAGAACGACACCTTGGTGCGTTGTATGGGCTCAATCATTTCTTGGGGTATGAGTTTTATCTCATGAGGGATACCCGCCAAATGTTTTGTTGCATTCAATATTAATGCAGCACTCGGGCCGAGCAATTCGCTTGAGCCTGCTGTAATAATTGTTCCATCGCTTAATTCAATGGCAGCCGCAGGACAATTCCACATCTCCTTACGATCATGAGCTGCTACAGTTGTGCGGCGATAAGCCGTGGTCAACTTCGCTTGCTTCATAATGAGGTGAATTTTGTTAACCTCATGTTCGTTGTCTGCTCCTAAAGCATATTTATTGAGCGCATCGTAATGGCGTCGAATAATTTCATCGCGGGCGGCATCACAACAAACATCCTCAGCACTTAAGCAGAAACCAATCATGTTAACCCCCATATCCGTAGGTGATTTATACGGATTCTCGCCATAGATACCTTCAAACAAGGCTGTAAGTACAGGAAATATTTCAATATCTCGGTTATAGTTTACGGCAATCTTATCGTACGCTTCAAGATGGAAGGGGTCGATCATGTTCACGTCATTCAAATCGGCCGTAGCTGCTTCATATGCAATATTAACAGGATGTTTTAGCGGCAAATTCCACACAGGGAATGTTTCAAACTTGGCATATCCGGCTTTCACGCCTCTTTTATGTTCGTTATAAAGCTGACTCAAGCACACAGCCATCTTGCCGCTTCCTGGACCTGGGGCTGTAACAACGACCAAAGGACGAGATGTTTCAACGTAATCATTTTTACCAAAACCCTCGTCTGAGTCAATCAAAGCCACATTATGTGGGTATCCATCAATTGTGTAATGATAGTACACTTTAATCCCCAAACGTTCAAGTCTTGAACGATAAGCATCTGCGCTGGATTGTCCGTTATAGTGGGTTATAACAACACCTCCTGTTAACAAACCAACCTTTTGAAATTCATCTCTAAGGCGAAGCACATCCTCGTCGTAAGTAATCCCCAAATCGCCTCTTATCTTATTTTTTTCAATATCGTGGGCACTAATCACCTGAATAATTTCAGCATAATTACTCAATTGCATGAGCATTTTAAGTTTACTATCAGGATGAAAACCTGGCAAAACGCGACTTGCATGATAATCATCGAACAAT
>JAZKYK010000015.1:0-3444 GCA_045612125.1 Alloprevotella sp. | reverse complement strand
CTTGTACTTCTCTACTAAAAAGTTTATGAAAATCTTTCAATGTTCGTGGGCCATACCGCGTTTCTTGCGGTTAGCGAGTGCAAAATTACGGCAAGTTTCTGAAACAGCAAATACATCCTACGAAAAAAGTGCAATTATTTTTAAGAATTGATATTTATCAAGTAGGAAAGCGCGAAAATATGGTTAAATTTGGCAGATTTGGGTGAAAACGCGGTTTTTTGTAAAATAATAAGGTCTTTAAAGTCTTGCCAAACTAATAAGGTCTTTAAAGTCTCTAAGGTCATTAAGGTCTTTAAGGTCGGGCAGACTACATGGGAGATTCTCTCAACTCTAAACTCTAAACTCAACTGCATATGCGATTGGTGCGTCGATTGGACGACGGGCCGACACGGAGATCGGCCCCTACCTCTCAACTCTAAACCCTAAAAAAATAAATCCGCAATGCAAGTCTTGTACAGCATTGCGGATTTTGTATTATTTGTTGCAAACAGGGCATCCAAGCCGATCCCCACCCACCGTTCCGGCACACACCACAATATATAACACACCAAGGGGCATTCACGTTGCTTTGTTTTTGACAGACAATTTTGAAATTTTCCTACGATTTCAGATTGTCAAAACCAAAGCGTAGTAAACGCCTTTTTTATATGTCATGTCCCACCCACCCGCTTTCCTCATGCGAAGAAAACTTTCGGCGCGGAACGATTGCGCAAACACTCATGTCGCAATGTCGAGACAAATGTCTTTACATTTGAACATGTCGCTTGCCTTTGCAAATTTACACATTTATTTAATTAAAGGGAATTTGATATACGAAAAAGCCGAAAAATAATTTAGAATAAAATGTATTTTACGACTTTCGTAGCAGAAAAACATACAAAGCAAAGCGAGCCCCAAAGTTGATTTCAACCTTGAGGCTCGCTAAATAATTATTTACGTTAAGATACGCACAAAAACGACTTATATCTTTTAACGCACCACTGCACGCACCGAATAACCATTGAATCGAAAATAGCGATTACCACAGTTGTAACTGCCGTTGTCAAAATAAAGTATGTTTGCGTGGGTAGAGGAACTTGAGAAAAGTGTACTTGACCTGTAATATCCCCAAGGACCTGTATTGAGGTGAAGTTTATTGGCATGGTAGCCTGCAGCTGGAAGGAAGATGCTATTCTTATTGGGCCCAGTCAGTTTGTAGCCTTGCACGCCATTCTGCGTAGTCCACTCACGGGTGCATTGCGTCATCAACTCTTGTTGTTCGGCTGTAGTTGGCATGCGCCAATCCTTACCCATCTTTACGTAGGCTGCATCGTCCTCGAGGTCGAGCGTCGTTTTGCCGTCAACTGTGCCACTACTGCTATGATTGCAATACTTGGTCAGCGTACTCGCTGAACCATTGCACAGCAGATAAGTTGCCCAACTATAGGTTTCCTTCGGTTCGGTTTCACCCCAGGCGAAGAAATCGCCAAATGCTTCGGGCGCATCAGCCCCCACATTGCGATCCGCCCACAGTGTTCCACTGGGTAAGCCGAGGTCAACGGCATATTCAGGGAGCGTTCCGAGTTTTTCACCTTCTGACAACTGATAAGCATACGCCTTACCTGCAACAAAATCCTTGTCAGCAACCTCGTACTTAATATATGCATCGGTCTCGTCCGAGAGAGTGATTTCGAGCGTTTCGCCCGAAAGATTCGTGGGCGCCATCATGAAGTAGATGGTCGCGGTTTCGTCCTTCGCTACTTGGAAATCAGCGAGCGTAATCGTAAGCGCATCGGAAAATGCTGTGGCAGAGATCACTGGGGTTACAGCAGTCAAGTCCATCGTTCCGGTTGCTGCGAACACTGCATCCTGCGCCTTCAATTCAACCGCCGTAAGCGTCTTTGCTTCGTCCAGATTCGTTTGAAGCATCACGAGGCAGCCCATGTGTTGCATATCGAAAGCCACAGAGCCATTTTCCGGTGTGGCTACGCTGGCTGCCATATAGTCGTAAGCGCCAATATGGGCTGTAGAGGCATTGCCCGTTTGCGTCTGTCCGGTATAAGCGACAGGAATCTTTGTTAAGTTGCGGTTGTAGAAGTCATAGGGATAATACGCCGAATACGTAGCAGAATGCTTCAGTGCCCAACCGCCGCCATTAAAGGTTGCCGTTTGCATACCGATGCCATCATCCATGGCAAACGAAACCTGGTCGCCTGTGTTGGGGAAAATACCCACAGTGTCGTTAGCACTCCAAAGGAACTGCACACCGTCATCGTTAATTTCTACCGTAGAGCGCGCACCGCCGTCCATGACGAAGTCTTCGCCCGTAATGCAGATATGTTGCAACGTGGCACTATTGCCATTAATAAGTGTTGAATCCACAACCGAATCTTCACCACAAGCGACGAAGGCGGCAAGAAACAAGAAGATTGAAGTGGCTTTATAAAAATGTTTCATATAAGGTATCATCAAATCTATTATTAATAATTTATGGTCTTTCGCAAGTCATGTGGTTATCTATCGAAACAACCCACCAAATACATGCGCAAATTCTATCCACGCTACCACTCCTCATCTATATCATTTATTCTCTGTGTGCCCCACCCCATCGAAGGATTGGTTATTGAAGGATTACCACTGGTAGCCAATACGGATTGTGAATCCATTTGTAGCATTTCCACTTTAGGACACACGTAATTCTTTTTTTCAGATTGATTTCTTTTCATCTCATTATAAATAAATCGTTTACTACTCTAATATTGAGGAAGGTTAAAGTTCGATTAATATTCAGGTTGTAAAGCTATATATCCTGCAAGCACTTGGATCATAACACGCATATACGTCTAAAAAAAATCGTTGCGAAGATACCTATTAAATCATTCAAGTCAAAGAGCGCATAGAATTATTTAAGCAATTATCTCAATAATTATTATTCATTGACGTAAAGTTCAGCACGTTGATTGGAGACGGGCTGAGAACGTTGGGTGTTCAAAATTGTAAAAAGAAATAAGATAGAGTACAGAGTACAACTGCCATGCGGAAACTGCGAAAATAGTGTTCAAAATCTTTGCGCAACTTTGCGCCTTTGCGTGAGAAATAGGTACGACGAGAATGACGAACCGACACGGATTTACTCAATTGGTGGGGAATCCACCACGGGCCGACACGGGGATCGGCCCCTACCCCTCATCTCTCATCTCTAAACTTTAAAGCAACAAGCCGCACGGCAGTTGTACTCTGTACTATGAACTCTGTACTCTCGCCTCACCCATTTTGTCACAATTTCTAACCGTTTTTCGTGAATTTTCAACTTTTTTTCAAAAAGTGAAAAATATCATTTTGTAACTATTCAGCGAAAAATAGTGTAATCCTTAAGATTGTAAATAACGTTTTTTCATGCCTTGATTTTTATAAATTTCTCCTAAAATAAACCAACAAAACACTTTGCTATGTTGCATTTTTTTT
>JAZKYK010000014.1:0-84116 GCA_045612125.1 Alloprevotella sp. | reverse complement strand
CTAATTGTTACGCTTTAGGAAGTGTTTTTAGTGTATGGGGGTTACTTTATCAATTGTGGTTGTTGATTGGCTCTCAGTAATCTAAAGTCGTAAAGTCATCCTGACCATACCTTATACGATTAAAGATGTTTATACGTCCTGCATATTGGCTGTTCGAGAAATCACAATTTACTAAAAGCTTTAAATATTTTTAGCGGACACCAATATTATGTTATATATGCGAATTGGTTTCATTGACTGATTCGCATTTTTTTTGTTTTGCAGAAACAGATGTGTCACGTGTGACAATGTGTGACAACGTTTTTTGCCTGTCATAAACTGTCACAACAATTTTTTTGTGACATGTGACATGTGACAACGATTTTTTGTGGCATCATGCGACAATGTGACAGTCAACCAAGCAAGATATAACCCTAAGTATGCTTTGTTGTTCTTCTCACACATAGGGTTGGATTGACGTTACATTATAGTTCTATATATAATATAAATATAGTATATAATATAAATTTTATAGTATATATTAATATATACTATACATCCAAATAATATATACACTGCATTGAGGTCACACACTGTAACGTAAAAGTCTTTTTTCGTTGTCACATGTCACATGTCACAGAAAACTGTGGGTAGAGTATAAATCCATTGTTGCGTGGGGCGTTTTTTCATTGTCACGTTGTCACATGTCACAGAAAGTCGTGGGTAGGGTATAAATCCATTGTTGCGTGGGGCGTTTTTCGTTGTCACATGTCACATGTCACAGAAAACTGTAGGTCGGGTATAAATCCATTGTTGTGTGGGGCGTTTTTCATTGTCACATGTCACATGTCACAGAAAACTGTGGGTGGAGTATAAATTCATTGTTGCGTGGAGCATTTTTTCGTTGTCACGTTGTCACATGTCACACTGAAAAGATACCTGTATGGTGCGTTTCTTACGCAGAATCGCACTTAAAATTGACAGTAATAATTTTTTTATTCTTTCTAATGCATTGAAAACTAAGTGTATATCTGTAAAAATACCGTATTTTCTCGTTGCTAAATGACAATAAATGACAAATGTCTTTTTGCATGTTGTATCTTTGCAGATGAAAAGAGATTGCTGCTTAGAGCACAGGAACACAGAAACCGATTAAACATTCGCTATGCCCCTCGCCGAATATCCTTACCCCCAAGGTAGATGAAGGTTGCCCCTATTTACACCTTTCTTTCTCTTCAATATATAGTTTCAAATTAACTCCCAATTAGTTCAACTAACTCCCGATTAATTTCAACTAACTCTTGATTAATTTAAGGAACAAGTTGAGATGTAATGAACACATTGGCGGAATGCGCGCTCTGCTGACGTCGGTTCTTGACTTCGTTTTTTTAAAAAGAAAAGAGGAAGTCCTGCAGGGGAACCTCCTCTTTCTGTAACTCTATAATGGAATATAGATGTGTGCGATATGATGTTGAACCTACGAGTCCTACTTGATCGCCAATGCTTTGTCAATGCTGTGCTTGAGGGCACCGAAGTGTGCCTTGCTGTCGGCATTGCCGCCTGCACCGTTGAGCTGGCGCTGGAGTTGTTGCAATGCGCTGAGGCGTGCAGCGTGGAGGGTTGAATTGTAGGTCGCGTTCTTGTAACCAGAGATAAGGTCATCTACAAATGCGTTCTGCAATGCCTTGCGGTATTCGCTCACCTTTGCTCCGCTCGTTGCTTCAGTGAAGAGCATCTTGCTGAGGTCAGCAAGGAGGTCGGCTGCAGGATATTCGGGCGTGAGTTCTGAGAGCGCAGACATAAGATTGGTGATGCCTCTTTTTCCGAAATTGATGGTGATGCCTTGAGGATTGTAGGTCATGCGCTTCATATAGTCGTGCTCGATGAGCCAAGTGGGCTCGGTGGCGATGTGGCGACGCACAAACTCCATCACCTCCTTCTGGCGCTCGCGACTAACGTTGCTGTAAACGACTCCTGCCTGGTCGATGGTCTTGAAATCTGCCATCACACCGCCTAAGTTGCCGAGCACGTGTCCTACGTAGCGGTAGAGCTGCGTGAGATGTTGCTGATAGACACTGCTAAGGTTTTGTGAGTAGATGTCCTTTGCGTCGTAGCTCCATGCAGGGAGCTGGCTGAGCGCACGCTTGATGTTGAGGATGCCGTATTCGCTGGCCTTGATGGCATCGTCGCCGAGGTCTTCGGTCTGGCAGCGTGGGTCGTTGGTACGATTGGTTTCGCCGTCGCCAAACCACAGGCGGGGATTCTTTTCGAGCTGTTCCTTGATGAGCGTTTCAAGCGCAGCGTGGTCGGCCATAGCGTCGGCTGCAAACATAGGACGGTAGCCCCATTCGATCGCCCAGATGTCGTAGTCGTTGATGCGGGGGAAGATGCCTTCGCGGCTGATGCTGTCCTCGGGTTGTGCCACGTAGTTGAAGCGAGCGTAGTCCATGATACTGGGTGTGTGCCCATACTTTTCGACCCACGCCTTGTTGCGCAAACTGTCAACGGGCACGGTGCTGCTTGAACCGAAGTTGTGGCGGAGTCCGAGCGAGTGGCCCACTTCGTGTGAAGAAACGAAGCGAATGAGCTGCCCCATGAGTTCTTCGTCGTAGTTCATCTTGCGTGCGGCTTCGTCAATGTTGGCTGCCTGCACCATATACCAATCATGTACAAGTGTCATTACGTTGTGATACCAGCACACGTGGCTCTCAATGATTTCGCCTGTGCGTGGGTCGTGAACGTTGGGACCGTAGGCATTGGGGATGTCCGAAGCCAGGTAGCGAATCATGCTGAAGCGAGCGTCCTCCATCGACATGGTGGGGTCGTCCTCGGGCCATTCCTTGCCAACGATGGCATTTTTCCAACCGGCCTTTTCGAAAGCCACCTGCCAGTCGTTCACACCTTGGATGAGATACTTGCGCCACTGCTTGGGCGTAGCGGGGTCGATGTAGTAAACAATCTGCTTCTTGGGTTCAATGAGTTCGCCGCGCTTCATGCGTTCGGCATCTGCGCTGTCCTTAGGTTCGAGGCGGTAGCGCACAATGTAGCGTTCGTTTTCCACACGCTGCTGGCTGTCGCTGAAGCGCACAAAGCGGTCAGCAAAGTAACCTACGCGAGGGTCGAACAAACGGCGTTGCATGAGGTCGTTGGGAAGAAGCACGAAGGAGTAGTTGAAACCCATTGTCACTTTGCCACTGCGCGCACCTGCTGGCGTCTTTGCTCCCGCTGAGGTATATGTCTTCACAGTGCGTACTTCAGTGTTGGTGGGGAAGGTCTTGACGCTTTCGATATAGGAAAGGTTGTGCAAGTAACCGCCCAATCCAAACTGCTGCTTGTTGGCAGAAGAGAGGCCCAGCGCGCTGTCGTCGTTGTTGAAGAGGCCGGCAACATCAATGCGGCGCAAACCCTTCTTGTGGTGAACCACCTTGAACGAAGCAATGATGGGGTTGATGCTGCTGATTTCAACTGCGCGACCAATGGCACTTGCAGAGTCGGCAACGTTGACGAGGGCTTCAGCGCGGAGCAGGAGGTCGCCTTTAGGCGAAACTTCCCAATACACCGTTTGCTGCTTTACCAGTTCGCCACCATACTTCTGTGTGCTGGCAGGGGTGCCCGTGAAGCGCACGGTGAGCAAAATGCGGCGACCGATGAGTGAGTCGGGAATATCCCAGAACCACTCTTCTTTGGGACCCTTTTTGACGTTGAAAAGTCCAAGTTTCGTTTCGTTCTTATAGTCAATGTCTTCAATCATTGACGTGGGTTCCATGGCGTTAAAGTCTTTTACGACCTTAATCTCTGCAAAAGCCTGAGCCGCCTTCTTGGGTTGCTTGGTGATTAGGAGCGAGTCTTTCTTGCTGCCTTGAAAAACGAGTGTGTCAGCAAATGAGAGTGTGAGTTGTCCTTTCTTTTCTCCCTCCTTGATGATAATTGGTTTTGTAGGTTTTTTGCTTAAACGACCATCTACATCAATAAAGGCATTGGCGCCAACACTGTAGAGATAGAATGTACGTCCATTTGTTGATACAAAAGAGAAATGCTGAAGGGCGTTCTTTTTATCTTTTTTCTGTTGTGTGCCCTCAATGCTAATTACCTTGGTTGTGTCGTCTGAAATCGTCCAGCGTACACCGCCTGTTTCAATCAGGTAAGTTTTGTTCGGACGTAAGTCGGCAATGGTCTTAACCGTTTTGATTGTTTTTTCTTTCTCTTGCTTCTTTTCTTTTGCAGCGATCGGGGCGCATGCAAAGAGTAAAGCAAGCGTAGTAGTTAAAATCTTTTTCATTGTTGTATAATAATAAATATTGTGATTTTTATGCGTTGATAGATGCGCAAAATTAGCGATATTTTGGTAAATAGAATACAGTGATGCGTCTTATTTATAAATTGTATGGGTATAAACGCAAATAAAAAATGATTTTTTGTATAAGCATAGACCACATGCCATGATTTTTTACTACATTTGCCGGAAATTTTTAAAGAATATAAAATCTAAGGTATGCTTACAATTAAACAAATTGTTGAAAATAAAGAGTATGTGGTTCGCGGCTTAGAGAAGAAGCATTTCAAAAATGCAGAAGAAGCGGTGGATCGTGTGATTGAAATAAATAACCAACGTAAGGCTGCACAGTCGCAACTTGATGCCTTGTTGGCGCAAAACAAACAATTGGCTAAAAGCATTGGCGCCTTGATGAAGGAGGGCAAGAAAGAAGAAGCAGAAGCAGCAAAACAGCAAGTGGCTCAAATCAAGGAGCAGTCAAAGGTTTTGGAATTGCAAATGACCGAAGCTGCTGAGCAGTTGAAACTTCAGCTTTATGCAATTCCTAATTTACCTTATGAAGAAGTGCCTGAAGGTCATTCTGCCGATGAAAATGTAGTCGTTAAGATGAGTGAAAGTGCAAAAGCATTGCTCGCTGCACAAGAACAGGAAAAGACTTCTGAAAAACTTCCTCACTGGGAATTGGCCAAGAAATACAATCTCATTGATTTTGACTTGGGTGTAAAGATTACTGGTGCTGGATTCCCTGTATATTTGGGAGCAGGTGCGCGTTTGCAACGTGCGCTGATTAACTTCTTCCTCGATGAAGCCCGTAAGAGTGGTTATCTTGAAGTGATGCCTCCAACGGTTGTCAATGAGGCTTCGGGTTACGGTACAGGTCAGTTGCCCGACAAGGAAGGACAAATGTATCATTGCGGATTGGATAATTTATATTTGATTCCAACAGCTGAAGTGCCCGTTACAAACATCTATCGTGATGTTATTTTAGAGGAGAAAGAGTTGCCTATCAAGAATTGCGCTTACACACAGTGTTTCCGTCGTGAAGCAGGTTCTTACGGCAAGGATGTAAGAGGCTTGAACCGTTTGCATGAATTTTCTAAAATTGAAATTGTAAGAATTGACACACCTGAGCATTCCGCTCAAAGCCATAAGGAAATGTTGGAACATGTTGAAGGTTTGCTCCAAAAGTTGGAATTGCCTTACAGAATCCTCCATCTTTGTGGTGGTGACATGTCATTCACTGCAGCATCTTGTTTTGATTTTGAAGTGTATTCTGAAGCGCAACAACGCTGGTTGGAAGTAAGCTCAGTGTCAAATTTCGATGCTTACCAAGCTAATCGTTTGCAATGTCGCTATCGCGATGCAGAGAAGAAAATAAACCTTTGCCACACATTGAATGGTTCAGCCCTTGCTTTGCCACGAATCGTAGCGGCACTCTTGGAAGATCATCAAACGCCTGATGGCATTCGCATTCCAAAGGCTTTGCAACCATATATGGGCGGCGAGGAGTATATCAAATAAGCAGATATAAAATATGCCCAGGTTATTGTCGATCGATTATGGAAAAAAACGTACGGGGATAGCAGTGACCGATCCGTTGAAACTTATTGCAAATGGATTGTGTACGGTAGAAACATCAAAGCTCATGACGTTTTTGAAAGACTATTGTGCGAAGGAATCTGTGGAACGATTTGTGGTCGGATTACCAACTCAGACAAATGGCGATGCATCCGAAAACCAGCAACGTGTGAGATGTTTTGTTGGTGAATTGAAGAAGCAAATTCCTGATATACCTGTCACGTTTTACGATGAACGCTTTACATCTGTTTTGGCGCATCGGGCTATTTTGGATAGCGGAGTGGGTAAACAACGCAGAAGAGATAAGGAATTGGTTGATACGGTTGCAGCCACGATAATTTTGCAAGATTATATGTCAAGCCAGGAACATTCGTTATGTTAAAGTGCACGTTCTGATGTTTGAAGCATGCAAAATGAGCGTTTTTTTACAATGTAGATGATATAACAGCTAAAAAAAGATTAAAAATTTTGTCTAACGAAGGGAAATTGTTAATTTTGCAACCGATTTAAGCTTATCGGCTTGTTTAGTGACATTTTAACCACGTAAAAGACAAACAAAAGTAAGACATATTCTGAATGAAGAATGATACAACGAAAGCACAGCATCGCATAAATACACAAATTCGTGCTCGTGAAGTACGTATTGTAGGCGATGACATCGAGTCAACAATAATGCCCACACGTGATGCCTTGAAATTGGCAGAGCAAAAAGGATTAGACTTGGTTGAAATTTCTCCTAATGCAGAACCTCCAGTTTGTCGGTTAATAGACTACTCTAAGTTCCTCTACCAACAGAAGAAAAAGCAAAAAGAAATCAAGGCAAAACAAGTTAAGGTTGAAATTAAGGAAATCCGATTTGGTCCTCAAACCGATGAACACGATTACAACTTTAAACTCAAGCATGCCAAGGAATTCCTTGCTGATGGCGATAAGGTGAAGGCTCACGTCTTCTTCCGCGGACGCTCAATCCTGTTTAAGGAACAAGGAGAGGTTCTTTTGTTGCGCTTCGCTAACGACCTCGAAGAATATGGCAAGGTTGAAAGCATGCCAAAACTTGAAGGTAAGCGCATGATTATCTACATAGCTCCAAAGTCAAAGAAAGTGTCATCAAAGCATTCTGAAACTTCTGATGAGCTGTTGTCGGCAGAATCAAGCAAGCAAGAAAAGAAGCAACCTCAGCAAAAGGCGAAAAAGGAATTTACCTTGAACGTTGAAGGCGAGGATTTTTAATTAAAAAGTAAATGTAGCGCGTTAAGTTTGGTATCTCACTTAACCGCACGATATAATAATCATTAAATAATAAAAAGAAAATGCCAAAAGTAAAGACTAATTCTGGTGCTAAGAAGCGTTTTGTTCTCACCGGAACGGGTAAGATTAAGAGACATCATGCCTTCCACAGTCACATCTTGACTAAAAAGACTAAGAAGCAAAAGCGTAACCTTGTACACGATGCTATCGTTGATACAACAAACGTTAAGCAGGTTCGCGAACTTCTTTGCATGCGCTAATCAATCACTAAATTAGCATCCTTTTAATCATCAACAACAAATTTCTAACCGAATGATTAGCAACCCAAGTCCGTTTGGTCGCCTAAACAATGATAAGCGATGTCGATTCGGCGCTAACATTCAAAAAGTACATTAACTATGCCAAGATCAGTAAATCACGTAGCTTCACGTGCTAAGAGAAAAAGAATTCTTAAGTTGACTCGCGGTTACTTCGGCGCTCGCAAGAACGTTTGGACAGTAGCAAAGAATACATGGGAAAAGGGTCTTACCTATGCTTTCCGTGACCGTCGTAACAAGAAGCGCAACTTCCGCGCACTTTGGATTCAACGTATTAATGCAGCAGCTCGCCTCGAAGGTATGTCATACTCTCAACTCATGGGCGCTCTCCACAAGGCTGGTATCGAAATCAACCGTAAAGTGCTCGCTGACCTCGCAGTAAACAATCCTGCAGCTTTCAAGGCAATCGTTGCTAAGGTAAAGTAATTTAGCGCAGAAAAAAATGATGAATCAATGTTCGTTCGAACGTGGTTCACTTAAAAAATAATGGCACATAAGTGAAGACATACTTTCGCTTGTGTGCCTTTTTTTCTTCGTATGCGAAAGTGATCGATAATAAGGGGGGTAAAGATTGTTTTTATTGCTGAATTTTGCATTTTTTATAAAAAGTGCAATGTTTTGTGAATTTATATATTTATCTTTGAACTTTATTAAAGATAGAGCGCTTAATGGTGCTCATTATCTTAGTTTTGCAACGAAAAATTCGTTGTGGTTCATTTTAGATATTAAATAATTATGATATTACCTTCAGGATCTATATTGCAAGGCGGACGCTATCAGATAGAGCGTGAGTTGGGGCATGGAGGATTTGGATTCACTTATCTGGCAACCCAAAAGGGACTGAACCGCAAGGTCGCGATAAAGGAATTCTTTATGCGCGACTATTGCGAGCGCGATGCCAACACATCGCAAGTTTCGTTGGGCACGAGTGGTAGCCGAGAAATGATAGAGCGCTTCCGCCGTAAGTTTATTAAGGAAGCGCAGAATATTGCAATGCTCAATCATGCGAACATCATTCGAATTTATGATGTGTTTGAGGAGCATGGCACGGCTTATTATGTGATGGAATACCTCGACCGCGGTTCGCTTCGCGATTTGGTTAATCGTCGCGGTAAACTTTCTGAGCAGGAAGCGCTGTTTTACATCAAGCAAATAGCTTCAGCGCTTGCCTATATTCATGAGCACCGCATGAATCACCTCGATGTAAAGCCAAGCAATGTTTTGATTGATGAGAGCAACAACGCTGTGCTTATCGACTTCGGACTTGCCAAGCAGTACGATCAGGAAGGACAGCAAACGAGTACCACGCCTGTCGGCATCAGTCACGGTTATGCTCCGCTCGAACAATATCAGCGCAGTGGCGTTTCTGTATTTTCTCCGGCTTCGGATATTTATTCTTTGGGAGCAACGCTCTACTTCCTTTTGATGGGCGAAACGCCCCCCGATGCCAATATTGTCAACGACGAGGGGTTGCCTCCGCTTCCAGAGACGCTTTCTGCCAATGTCGTAGAGGCGATTGAAAAGGCGATGCATCCTCGTCGCAAATTCCGTCTACAGTCGGTTGCTGATTTTCTAAAGATTTTGGAAACTGCTACTGCACCTGTTGTCGGAGTTAAAAAGATTGAGCAAAAGGTGGTGGACGAATCTACTCAAATTGATACTGAGATTTTTGTGGATGATAATGATTCGCAAGACGAAATCGAAAAAGCTACAGCATTTCAAACTTTCGTAGATTTATTTTATCGCTGTAAGAAGCATATGCTAACAGTATGCACTGCATTAGTGGTAATAATAGCTGCTTGCATTGTTGATTGGGGAAGTTTGTTTGCTCCGTCTTCACCATCTGCTGATCCTGAGCCATTGGTTCATAATGAGGATTCTTTGACATCAACTGTTGTGGATACCCTTAATGCAAGCAAGACCGAAGTCGAATCAGTAAAGTCACAAGAAGTTAAGCAAACCGCAAGCAAGACTGAGGTTGAACCTGTAAAACCAAAACCTGTTAAGGCATCTATCGCCTTTACTGTACCCGACATCGTGGATGAAGTTGACGAAACTAAGGCTCTTAAGAGCCAGCAGGAAGTTCCTCGTACAAACATTGCCATAGCTTCTCAGGACTACGTTGGTGATACTGATGACGCTATCAACTCTGACGATTTAAAGAAGTCTGCTGGTGATAAAATGTCTCCCACGCAAAGCACAAGTGATGGCACTTCTTCTTCATCATCTACAAAGAAAATGGAGTTTTCTGTAGTTGATAATGGGAGTTCCAAGGTATATACTGTGAAAGGGGTTACCTTTAAAATGATTAAGGTGTATGGTGGAACGTTTCAGATGGGTGCTACGCCGGAGCAAACAAGAGTAGCGAGAGTATATGATAATGAAAAACCAGTTCACAGCGTTACACTTAGTGATTACTACATTGGCGAAACCGAGGTGACGCAGGAACTCTGGATGGCAGTGATGGGAGCTAATCCTTCGAAATTTACAGGTAATGCGCAGCGTCCGGTAGAACAGGTTTCGTGGTACGATTGTCAAACATTTGTTTCGAAATTAAATGAGATAACGGGCGAAAAATTTTGCCTTCCTACAGAGGCACAATGGGAATATGCAGCTCGAGGCGGAAATAAATCCAAAGGTTATTTGTTTAGTGGTAGTAATACTATAGTTGATGTGGCATGGTGTAGTGATGGAATAACTCATCCTGTCAAGACCAAATCTCCCAACGAATTAGGGCTTTATGATATGTCTGGCAATGTGTTTGAGTGGTGTCAGGATTGGTATGGAGATTATTCTTCAGAAGCTGTGACGAATATAACAGGAGCAGAGGGTGGTACTGAGCGTGTGAATCGCGGTGGTAGCTTGGCTTGTGTTGCTGCGTATTGTCGTGTATCTGTCCGTAACCCTTGCTCGCCTGGTCGCCGTGTCTATGACTTGGGTTTTCGCCTTGCCCGATAGTTTGCAAAAGTTCCAAGCTAATAAGAAGCGAACGAAGAACGCATAGAGTAAAGATTCGGCATGCCGACAGGGAGGGGAGAGGTGCGTAAGCTCCGTCCCGACCAAGGTGGCATGCCGCAGTTGCAAGAATGATAAAATATTACAGTAAGGGATAATAAAAAACGAGAATGTGCCAAAATTTTCAATTTGACTCATCCTCGTTTTTTTGTTTTTAGGTTGTGATATTGCAATATACCTCCGAAATAACAGACCTCTCTCACTTCATCATTTCTTTATCAAAATAGAAACGGCAATGGCGATAGTGAGCAACATGGGGTAGAAGAGGTGTGGGATGATCTCAATTGGGGATAGAGAAGCGAGCCCGGCAGCCATAAGGAGTTGAGCACCGTAGGGGATGAAACTTTGAACGACGCACGAACAGGTGTCAAGGATGCTGGCACTACGGCGGCAGTCCACACCGTAGCGGTCGGCAAGGTCTCTTGAGATTTCGCCTACGCTGAGAATGGCAATTGTGTTGTTAGCGGTGCAGAGATTGGTGAGGCTCACCAGCACAGCGATGCAGCATTCTGCCCCTTTGCTGCTGCTTATGCGGCGTGTTAGCTTGTGGATGAGGTAGGTGATGCCGCCATTGATGCGGATGAGTTCCAATACTCCGCCTGCAATCATAGATATAAGAATGAGCTCGCCCATTCCGCCGATGCCGCTTGCTATGGATGAAAACCATCCCTCTGCGCTGAATGTTCCCATACTGATGCCTATCAAACCGGTGATTAGATTTCCGATGAGCAGCACGATGAGCACATCCTTGCCCATCAGTGCCAGTGCGAATACGGCGATGTATGGCAAAACCTGGATGAATTGCGTGAGTGTGATTTCGGGAACAGTATAGTGCGTCGGGGTATTAATGCCAATCATTAGGTAGATAAAGGCAGTCAGTAGGGCGGCAGGCAAGGCAATCCGGATGTTTGTTTTGAACTTGTCGCTCATCTTTATGCCCTGGGTTCGTGTGGCAACGATAGTCGTGTCAGAGATGAACGAAAGATTGTCGCCAAAGAGCGCACCGCCCACCGTTGCAGCCACGAAGAGTGGGGTGGAAATACCAGTTCCTGCTGCCAGGCCCGCAGCTATTGGCGTGAGGGCTACGATGGTGCCTACGGATGTGCCGATGCTCATGCTCACGAAGCAACCAGTGAGAAATATACCTGGCAGTAGCATGCTTTCGGGAAGCAGGGATAGCGTGAAGTTTACTGTCGCGTTGATGGCTCCCATGGCTTTGGCGCTATTCGCAAAGCTACCTGCCAAGACGAAGATCCACACCATGTAAAGGAGATTCTTGTTTCCGGCGCCTTTGGAAAACATATTGATACGCTCATTGATTGTGTGGTTCTTGGTAATGGCAATGGCGTACGAAGACGTTAGAATGAAAATGAGTAAAAGCGGTATTTTATAAAAATCATCAAAATAAATTCCCGTGCCTAAAAACAATAGGATGAGCACGAAAAAAGGACTTATCGCAACAAGACCATTGCGTTTGTGTTTTCGTATAATTTGTTTGTTTTCTTGTTTTTCTTTTTTCATCTATTTTTTGAATTAATTAATTTGGTGTTTTTCTGAGGTTTTGTTGTTTCATTACGTTTCATTACCTTTGCATTAAATATAAAAACTATTTTAACTATGTTTACAGTAAGTCGAAAAGATTTAGGTGAACTTTTAGCTTTGTTTCGTTTGGTAGAATCAATGTGTTTGCCTCTGAACGTAAAACAAAATGAAGATTTCTTAGAAAAAGTTCATTTCTCTTCAGTCATGCGTGAAGAAGGTAAGGTAAAGCGTAAATATTATTTGCAAAATGATAAGGTTTGTATAGATTCAACTGAAAATAATCATAAAGAAACAATTTTACTACCAAAGCAAGAGTGGTCTGATGTGGCTAATCATCTGTTTGAGGCTTTGCGCCAAACGGATGATGAAAATCTTGTTTTGATTGATGACGATGTAGAGCAATTTTTGGATAAAGCTCAGATATACTCAATTGCAGGTACAAATGAGGGGCAGCACCACTTGTTTTTGGAAACTGCAATGGGTCCTCTTCTTGCAGGTGTGTTTTTGCGCGCAGGGGCTTATCCAACCAAAATACTTGATGGGGGCAGAAGTGCGAATTTAAAATTAGAGCAGACTGGGACGCGATTTGCTTCGCCAATGGCCGCAAAAGTGAATGCTTTTTATTCAGATAAAACTGTAAGAGATAGAATGTTTATGATCGAGGATATGGGCAGCTCTCTGAAGTATTCTAACGTTGCAGATAAGGTGTTTCGTGCAAACCTTGCAATGATAGACTTGCATTTGGGGCGTTTGTTGGCGGAGATGATTCGTGTGTCTTATATCGAAGATATTCTAAAGATCAATGAATTGACTCAGAGAATGAATGAGATAAATCCTTTAAAGGTTAAAAGCGAATTAATCGAAAAACATCATTATTATGAGTTTAAGATTAAACAATTGCTTTTGGCTTGCATTTCAGGAATGAGACCTGCAAAGATTTATAAGGGACAGGATACCTTGCCTTTTTACACTATATTTGTTAATCCTAATGGGCAACTTTTCGCTTATTCGGTAAGCAATACTTCTGATTTGGCTGACTTCCTGTATCACAATACCAGATTGGAACGTGGTGATCTTGAAAAGGATAAGTATGGCGAATTGGAGAGAGAAAACAATGTCTATTATTTTAAACTTAACCTTAAAATAGGTTTGACAAAACGATAGCCTAAATAATGAGGCGAAGTCTTCATGTAGAGATTGATAGAAATGTATCAATGAACTTGCTTTATTTCTCCAATGGTGCTATTGGCAAATCTGGTGGTTGGTTCTATATCTGAAATATAGGAGTTTCGTCCGGTGAGGATTAGTCAAATTTAAATTCAAGTTGTATTGCTTTGGAAGTGTTTTCTTCACAATCACTCTCTTGTAGTTCGTTGTCATCATTTATATTTTCAAAATCAAAATAGAGTTGCGTGGGGGGCATTTCTTTAAGCAAATAATGATCGTGATCGTCTTTGTGAAAGTAATCATTATGGCAATGAAAGAAGTTGCGCAAAGCTTTCTTTATTTGTTGCAATGAAGGTTCATCCACAAATAGATCTCTCCTGCTATTGTATATATGAATGGAAATGGCATCGAACGTTAATCCAGAAGCTCCATTGGAATTAAGCAATTCCAATATTTCATCAAATTTTATAATAGGTGCTTGTGTTTTATTTCCGTTTCCCATAGAATATAAATAATAGAAGGAGAATGTGATGTGTGAAGTGTTAAATAATGTTTTGTGTAAACTCTGACAAAATTACATTTTTTTTGTAAATGTTGATTTTAAAAATTTGACTTTGTTGATCAAACATTTTTATCTTCTAAACTTTTCTTGAAATATCATTGTTTGGAGCAAAAATTTAACATTTTCGTAAATTTATATTTTGTCAATAACATTGCAAGTATTAAATTTGTGTAGTTTTTTGAATTTAGAAATTGCTGTATCTATTTATGCAGCTAATAAATTTTACAATTTTAATGGGATTATTAGATATTTTTAAAAAGAAAAAAGGAACGAGTGAAGATTGGAAATTAGGTGGAATGGAAGATTTTATGTCGCTCGTTCAAGTTTATTATCAAGCTGTAATGGCTGCTCAGTTAGGTATTTCCAATTTGAGTATGTTGCCTAATTTGAGGACTTTCAAACAAACGCTTAAAGTTCCAACAGTAAACAATAAATTAGGCGTTGGTGAGAAGAATCGCTGTAAGAAAATGCTTCAAGAAATGTATGGACTTTCCGATGACTTCTTTAAGGAAATAGATAATAGCTTAAAGAAGAAATGTCGTACTGTGAATGACGTACAACCTTATTTGAGTCAGTTACAGGGATATACTCAGGACACAATGATGCTTATGGGTAATTTAATGAAATGGAAGTTTAGATTGCCATCATTTTTTAAAGAAGCTTTTAAGCGAATGACTGAAAAGACAATACATGATGTGTTGACCAAAAACAATTGGAAGGATGAAAGTGTGTTTAGAACATGTTTTATGGTTCGCAAATATCACGAAGCTTTAGGTTATTCAGAGGCTTGGCTTACAGAATATGTTTACAATATTTTACTGTTGGCTAAAAAAGAAAAGGTAAAGTCAGAAAACTAATTTCTACTTTTTTTGTTTACAATAATCTTAAATGATTTTGTTGGATAAACAAAAGTAGTTAACTTTGCTTATAGTTCCACAATTACAGCGATTTTTGTGATTCTATTTTGATAGGCCAAAACATTTAATGTGATATAGAAAACCATGACTAAGGAGGAGGAAAAACTGCTACATACGTTTGAATTTCGATTACGCCAATTAATTGAGGCTTATCGTAATTTAGAACTGCAGAATAAGCAATTGCTTGAAAAATTATCTCAAACAGAAGGTGATTTAGAGCAAGCATTAGCAGATATTGAACTCCAAAAACAAAAATATGCCAACTTGAAGTTAGCGAAGATGATTGAAATTCACGATGATGAACTTCATTCTGCAAAGAAAAAGTTAACTAAATTGGTGCGCGATGTTGAAAAAAGTATTGCGCTGCTGGATATTTAAATTAAAAGTGAACTTCGGTGTGTTTTACACCATGAGGTGATTACATAAAGATAGAGAGATTTCTTTTTATCAAAATTTTTATGAACTTATTGTTTAGGTATAATTTCAGTGCATACAAAATATGGATGTTAGCGAAAAAATGGTAATTCAGCTTCTTATCGGAAAAAATCTTCAGCAAATTACAATAAAGAGAGAACAAGAAGAGGTTTTTCGAAAAGCAGCTCAGATAATCAACGAACGATTAAATAAATATAAAATAGCATATCCAGAGCAGGGAGAAATTAAATATATGAGTATTGCACTCCTTGATTTTGCTGTGAATATGCTGCAAATGGAACATAACATTGATACGCTGCCATTTAAGAATAGTTTGGAAAAGTTTATGGCAGAAATTGATGACGTGTTGGATAAGTAATATCCAACTTATATTTCATGCAATAATAGATATTGTTGGTTTTTATCAGTTTCATTAAAATCTAATACACGCACCAATAGCTCATCGTTTTTAATTCATTAATGAAGATGATGAGCGTTTGGTGTGTTTTTATGATTTTTAATTTTCAAATGATAATTTAATTAAGTATAGTTAGAAAGAATTTTAGTATATTCTTTCTTTAAAGTAACCTCAAAACAATGTTAGAAAACATATTTTTTACAATGGGTGGTCTGGTTATAGGCTACGTTGTAGGTTATTCTTTTTATCGCTATGTACTCAAAAATAAATATTTGCGTACTTTAGCTGATGCCGAAAAAGAAGCCGAAGTGATCAAAGAAAAGAAACTTTTGGAAGTTAAGGAGAAATTCTTGAACAAAAAAGCAGAGTTGGAGAAAGAAGTTCAGCAAAGAAACCAAAAGATTGCACAAGTTGAAAATAAATTGAAGCAACGTGAGATCGGTTTGAATCAACGTCAGGATGATCTAAACAGAAAAAAGCAAGACCTAGAAAATGGTCAAAGCAAGTTGAACACGCAAATGCAATTAATGCAAAAGCGTGAAGAAGAACTTGAAAAGTTACAACTTCAAGAACGCGAAAAACTTGAAGAATTAGCCGGATTAACTGCTGAAGAAGCCAAAGAGCGTCTTATAGAATCAATGAAAGATGAAGCTAAAAGTAATGCTCAAGCTTATATCAATGAAATTATTGATGATGCTAAAATGACGGCTTCAAAAGAAGCGAAGCGTATTGTTATTCAAACAATTCAGCGTACAGCAACTGAAACCGCAATCGAAAATAGCGTTACAGTATTTCATATTGACAATGATGAAGTCAAAGGTCGCATTATTGGTCGTGAAGGACGTAATATACGTGCTCTTGAAGCGGCTGCTGGTGTGGAAATCGTCGTTGATGATACCCCAGAAGCAATTGTAATTTCAGCTTTTGACCCTGTGCGTCGTGAAATATGTCGTTTAGCGCTTCATCAACTGATTGCAGACGGACGCATTCACCCAGCTCGTATTGAAGAGGTTGTGCAGAAAGTTAAGAAGCAAGTTGAAGAAGAAATTATAGAAACCGGTAAGCGTACTGCAATCGACCTTGGCATACATGGATTACATCCCGAACTTATTCGTATTGTAGGTAAAATGAAGTATCGTTCTTCTTATGGACAGAACCTCTTACAACATGCTCGCGAAACAGCAAATCTTTGTTCTGTAATGGCAGCAGAGTTAGGTTTGAATCCCAAGAAGGCAAAACGTGCAGGTTTGCTTCATGATATAGGTAAGGTGCCTGATGAAGAAAGCGAGTTGCCACACGCTCTCTATGGTGCTAAACTTGCAGAAAAGTACAAAGAAAAGGCTGAGATCTGCAATGCTATCGGTGCGCACCACGATGAAATGGAGATGACCAGTTTGATTGCACCCATTGTGCAAGTCTGCGATGCGATTAGTGGCGCTCGTCCTGGTGCACGTCGAGAAATTGTTGAAGCATACATCAAGCGCCTCAATGATCTGGAAAACATTGCGATGTCATATCCTGGTGTTGTGAAGACATATGCAATTCAAGCTGGTCGAGAATTACGTGTGATTGTTGGTGCAGACAAAATTGATGATAATGAAATAGAAATTCTGTCTGCGGATATCGCAAAACGTATTCAAGATGAAATGACTTATCCAGGACAAGTTAAGATAACTGTTATTCGTGAAACGCGTTCTGTAAGTTATGCAAAGTAATTTGTAAGTTTTTTTGACATGATAATGGTGTTCAAAAATACTTTGTCTAAATAAACGAAATCAATTATTTGAAAAAGAAATTGTACATAACATTGCTTTTAGGGCTATTGAGCTTTTTGCTCAACAGCCCTAATTGCTTTGCAAACAGTCAGGGTGACTGCGAGCAAGAATTTTATGTACTTCAAGAACAAGACACAGCTGCATTTAGCATTTTTAAAGGAAGTGATGTATATGCTGCTCAGATTGGTTGTCAACTAACTCTTTCTCAAACTATTTCGGAACGTAATGTTCGAACGTATTCTTATCGCCTTACACACACTTATACTACTTCTTTAGGCAAAAGACTACGTCATTTTACTTCCTTTTCTAATCATTCTTCTTGGCGTATATTTCCAACGTCCACTCCCTTCTTTTGCACGACATCTAAACTGTTTTATGTCTATGCTTTGAGGGAGATTATCCGTTAGTTTTAGTAATGTTTTTTATACGTGTCCGCAGGAGTTTTCTTTTGCGGACAAAACTGCTTGTTTTTTTGTTCATTAAAATCACTAATAACATCGAATAACTTTAGTGTTTATGACGATGCTTATTTATTAAAAACTAAAACATTACTAAATTTATGAATTCTATTAAAGAATTTGTGCACCCTTATTTGGGTATTCGATTAGATGCAAAATCGGTTTTCTTTGCAGTTATTCTCTTTATTTTGGGTGCCACTCTTGTTGCCTATTCTTTTAATCAGCAAAATGTAAAAGGTGATATGCCTGTGTTTTTACTTGGGGTAGGCGTTATATCATTGATACTGGCTGTTATGCTGTATATTTTTAAAGGTAGAGCATTATATTTCTTACCTACAGAAGCAAAGGTAGAATATGTAACGCTGAATTTTGATGTTGATCAACTTTTTTTATTGAAAGAACTTTGTAAATCAGGAAAAATTAGTACAAAATCTCTTCTTGTTCCAAAGGATATTGGCAATGTTCGTTTGGATATATTAAAAGCATCCGACAATAGTTTTGCTGCCGTTCAGGTTTACCAATATAAAGAATTGATGTACGTTGCTCAATCCGAAGTACGCATACTAAATGCGGCAGAGGTGGATGACCTGTTGAAAAACATCAAAATTTAAATCAAGAGTTTTCTATTATGATTATTTATAACTTTAAAAATATATTCGATGTTTACTAATATAATTATAGCAATCTTTGTTATCGGATATTTGTGTATTGTATTCGAGCATAGTTTGAAGATAAATAAAGCACCTATAGCTTTGTTTATGTGTGTAGCATGTTGGACGTGTTACTTTCTTGGAATTGATAATTATGTTGTTGGTTCTACAAATCTTTCAGATATAGCCCATTCAAGTTTGCTCCATCATTTAAGCGAGGCCTGTGAAATTCTGTTTTTCTTAATGGCTGCTATGACCATTGTTGAAATCATTGATACTAATGGTGGTTTCAATTTTGTGCGTAACAAACTCATAACCTCCAATAAGCGTAAATTATTGTGGCGAGTAGCGTTTATTACTTTTTTCCTCTCTTCATTGTTAGACAATCTGACAACAAGTATTGTTATGGTTATGGTACTTCGTAAACTTGTACACGACAAAAAAGAGCGTATGATCTATGCATCTTTAATAATTCTTGCTGCAAATGCAGGTGGTGCTTTTTCGCCTATAGGTGATGTAACAACTATTATGTTATGGATACGAAATCTTGTTTCTTCTGAAGGCATTATCCTTAGTCTCTTTGTTCCAAGTATTGTTAGTCTTATTATACCAACATTCCTTTTGCAATATCAATTGAAAGGAGAACTCCAACATATATCCACAGACGATGTTAAAAATGATGCAACAGATAACTTCTTAGGCAAAGAACGCACTGCAATTTTTGTAATTGGTTTGACAGGACTCGTATTCATTCCTGTGTTTAAGATGTTCACGGGATTGCCACCTTATATGGGAGCTTTATTAGCTCTTTCTGTGCTTTGGATGGTAACTGAAATATTCTTTAACCGAAACCACAATAAGCATATTTCTTCAAAGCAACGTGTGGCAAGCATACTCTCTCGTATTGACATGACCACGATTCTCTTCTTTCTTGGTATTTTGTTGACAGTCGCTACACTACAAGAAATAGGGGTGCTTTCTTCTTTTGGAACATGGCTTAATACAATCGCTTCTGGTAATCAATATCTCATTACGGGTATTATTGGTCTTGCCTCAAGTGTAGTTGACAATGTGCCCTTAGTTGCAGGTTGTATGGGGATGTATGATCCCTCAATGGGAGGAGATTTCGTGTGCGATGGAATTTTTTGGCAACTCCTTGCTTATTGTGCAGGGGTAGGAGGATCAATGTTGATTATTGGTAGTGCAGCAGGTGTTGTTGTGATGGGACTTGAGCGCATCAGTTTTGGTTGGTATCTTCGAACGATAACAGGTGTGGCCTTTTTAGGCTATCTTGGAGGTCTTTTTGCTTATTATTTGCAAACATTACTCTTTTAAAATCATTTACACATTAAATATTTCATGTAAGGATATGTATCATTATAAACTGATTTAAAGTTATTGTACTTTTAAAATTTGACCTTACGCCAAATTTATACAGTTTATTTGGTATTTTGTATTTGATTGTAAACAAACTGGGTTTTCATTACATCCACACAGAGGATCAATGAAAACCCAGTTCTTATTGAAATGTCTTACATTTATAGCTTTTAGTTGAATCTTACTTGTATTTGACACATAATAGCATTATTGGCTTTGTGTAGAAAAACGTTATTCTTAATGCTCGAACTTTTGAAAACATATTGCATTTGTAGACGGCAATTTTTATAAAACCAATATTGTAGTCCTGCTACGACTTTGTGTTGATCCATCCCCAACTTTGTGTTGAAATTAAAAAAATCATAACTACCAATAATGTCGAGCACATTATGTTTTAAAGGAATGCATGTAGTAAGGTATGCACCACGACTCGTAGTGTTGCCATCTTTGCCCTCAAGATACTCACCGTGGGCCTTAATTTGTTTAGATTTGTAATCAAAACCAACCGACCAACGATTACGCTCATAGTTATCGCCTTCTTTTATATTAGGGTTATAGAGAGATGTGCCTATAGCATGCCCTTTCCCTATTTGTCCGGTGGCTATAAGTTTGAGATTTTTTATGGGGCGATATTCTAATTTTCCAATAAAATCTTTTGAATTATTACCATCCCTTTTGTTGATGCCTTGCCCATTCATAATGTTAAATTCGTAACGAAGTTTTCCTCGTTTTGTTTCCCCATAAATGGAAATGCCAAGATCACGTCCATATTGAACTCCTAAAAGAGGGTCGCTACCACATCCAGTTAAATAGGTGACACCTTCAGAATATACGTCTATGGTTTCTTGGCTTGTAGGCGAAAGAGTATTTTCATAGGTGAGACAATTCTTAAATTGTCCGAAGCGCACGCTTAATATTTTATTGTGCGTAATACGGAAGTCTGTGTAAAACTCCTGAACTACGCTTGAAAAATCATGCATAAAAAGAAAAGACCATCTGTCTGTGATGTTGGCATTTGCCCAAAATAATGAACGCTTTATATCAAAAGTGTTGTTTTCCTGATCATCTGTTTTTGAATAAGTGTAACCTCCTTGCACGTATCCATGTAATTGAATACTTGATAAGAGTTGGTTGGTGGTGCTTTCAGCCAAAGATGTAGGTGTGTTTTTTGTGTGGGTGGTTTCTTCTTTTATAGCGAAGGAGTTTTTTGATATAAAACAAAAAAATACGAGGAGTGTGATGGGAAAGAATTTCATATTGTAAAACATATCAATGTGTTTTTTTTGATTTGAAAACGTTAAGTCATATAACTCCCATTTATTGTGATAAATCACTTACTCAATAAAATGTAATAATTCGTCGGCAGAATCAATTAATCCCAATGATTGATAATTTGATAAATCAGATTTCGTACGGAATCCCCAAGTAACACCTACAGCATCTATTTTGGCATTTAGCGCTGTTTGTAAATCAACGCCAGAATCACCTACATATAGCACCTCTTCAGGTTTGATGTTGGTGTCTTGTATTATGTCAAAAATAATTTTAGGATCAGGTTTTATGGGTACATTTTCTCTTTGTCCTAAAATTTTAATAAAATTAATTTCAGGAAAATAATATTTTACAAGTTTTTCGGTGGCAGAATGATATTTGTTAGATGCTACAGCTAGCATAACTCCTTGATCTTGTAGTTGATGAAGCAAATTCGTAATACCTTCGTAAGGGGTGGTATATTGCGTATTGTGTTCTTCAAAATAAGGAATGAAAATCTTACGCAAGCAAGATAAATTATCTGGATTTCTTGAGGAACCAGGTAATGAACGTTCTAATAGTTTGTTTACACCATTGCCAACATAAGATCGTATTGTGGTCTTATCATGTGTAGGGTAGCCCTGTTTACGCAATGAGTAATTAGTACATTCAACAAGATCGTCAATCGAATTCAATAAAGTACCATCAAGATCAAAAATCACAAGTTTTTTCTTCATACATCAAAACATATTACTGTTACACTTAATAAAAGGTGTTATTTAAAAAAGTCAAATTAGCATTATTCCTGAAAATATTCTGCCAGACTGTATTCCTAAACGTCTTGCTGAAAAGAATTTATTGTGGTAAGTGTAGGTGCAAATTTTTGAATTATAGATGTTTTTATAGGGAACTCCTATTTGTGTGAGCGTTTCAATGTTAGCATTTTGTAGATTGATGTGCCATTTCGTTTTATGATCAGAGGTTGGATAGCGATTGGCTATGTTTGACATATTAAATCCAGCTTTATTGAATGCTTCATAAACTTCATCTCCTACTTCAAAAGCATATTCGGAAATTGAAGGACCAATAACTACATGTATATTTTTAGGACAGGAGTTAAATGCTTGTGTCATTTTATAAATAGTTAGTCCTATGATATGATTAACTGTACCACGCCATCCGGCATGTACGGCGGCAACACACGATGTGCAGGGGTCATAGAGGAGTAGGGGAACGCAATCGGCTGTAGATACACCTATGCACACTTGTTTTAAATTTGTAATTAATGCATCAACATTCGCTAAGTGGTGGGCTTGATCTAAATTTTCTCTACTGATTGTTTCAATATTTATTGAATGACTTTGATGTGGTGCAATAAGGTGAGTGTTTGGAATTTTAAGGTGTTGACACAAAATTTTTCTATTTGTGATAATATGTTCTTGCTTGTCCCCACAATAATCGCATATAGAGAAGGTGGAGTAGTTTTCTTTACTTACTCCACCTTCTCTAGTTGTACTAAAGGCATATACACTCGGTCCGAGATTATACTCTAATAAATTCACAGAACTATGTTTTATGATTAATCTTCAAGATCTTCAATTTCGTATTCATCAAGATATTCGACATCGTCATCTTCTGTTTCATCAATATCAATGTATTGCCAATCCTGGAAATCTGCCTTGAAACGCTCTACTTCACGATCACGATGCACGATACTGCCACCTTCGCTGATGGCTTTGAGTTTGTTGCTTTCAGCATTTAATTCTTCCCAAAGCAAGTCTTTAAGTTGCTGAATACCTTGACCTGTAACCGCAGAAATAAAAACAACTGGTAGGTCAGCAGGTAGTTCTTCTTTAAGCATTTCAATAAGTTCATCATCCAATAAGTCGGCTTTTGTAATGGCAAGGATTCGATGTTTATCAAGCATGCCTGGATTGAACTTCTTGAGTTCATTGAGTAGGATTTGGTATTCTTTGGTAATATGATCAGTATCGCCTGGAATCATGAACAATAAAAGTGAATTGCGTTCAATGTGGCGTAAGAAACGCAATCCAAGTCCTCGTCCTTCAGCCGCTCCTTCAATTATACCAGGAATGTCGGCCATTACAAATGAGCGACCATCACGATAAGGTACAATGCCAAGACTTGGTTCAAGTGTTGTAAAAGGATAATTTGCTATTTTAGGCTTCGCAGAACTCAGCGCTGAAAGAAGTGTTGATTTTCCTGCATTCGGAAAGCCGACGAGTCCAACGTCAGCAAGAAGTTTTAGTTCAAGGATAACCATCATTTCTTGCATGGGTTCACCTGGTTGTGCGTAACGTGGTGTTTGGTTTGTTGCTGAGCGGAATTGGAAATTACCCAAACCTCCTCGACCGCCTTTAAGCAGCATAACCACTTGGCCATCTTCAGTAACGTCGCAAACATATTTGCCTGTTTCGGCATCATAAACTACGGTTCCACATGGTACGTCAATGTATTTGTCTTCTCCGTCAGAACCATGTGAACAGCATTTGGATCCATTGCCACCGTGACCTGCAAAAACATGGCGTTCGTAACGTAAGTGGAGTAATGTCCAATAGTTGTGGTTGCCACGTAAATACACATGACCACCACGTCCGCCATCCCCACCATCGGGTCCCCCATTGGGTTGATATTTTGCTCGATGCAAATGCATGGAGCCTCGTCCGCCTTTTCCTGAACGGCAATATATTTTTACGTAGTCAACAAAATTGCTTTCTGCCATTATTTTGCTGTGTTTTATAGAAGTTTTTTTACAACGTGTTTTAGACTGTTTTGTTAAAGCGAATCAATAATTGCACACAATTGGTTGTTGATAGATTCAAGTGAACCGCTGCCATTAACAGTATGACGTAAACCTTTGTTTTCATACCATTCAATGAGGGGTGCTGTTTGTGAAAGGTACACTTGCAGTCTTTTCTTAATGGTTTCTTCATTGTCATCAGCTCTACCGCTTGTTTGACCTCTAAGGATAAGTCGTTGAAGAAGTTCTTCTTCAGCAACAGCAAGTTCAAGCATGGCGTTTACTGAAGTTCCTCGAGCCTCTAACATTTTTGCAAGTGCTTCAGCTTGAGGGACTGTTCTTGGAAAACCATCAAAGAGAAGTCCTTCGCAAGGACACAATTCATCATATTTTTGAGCAAGTATTTCAATCATTAAATCATCGGGAATAAGGTGTCCGTCGTCAATGTAGCTTTGTGCTGTTTTCCCGAGTTCACTGCCTGCTTTAATTTCAGCACGAAGCACATCTCCAGTAGATATGTGCTTGAATCCATATTTTGCAATTAACAAGTCGCTTTGAGTGCCTTTTCCTGAACCAGGAGCACCAAATATTACGATATTTTTCATAAAAATTAAATATATTTTGTGATATACAAACGTAGCACAGAGTACTCTTTGTCGTAAACATCACAGTTTGAGGAATAAATTATCTTATGATTCTTGTGAAAATGTTAGATAATAATTCAATAATCATTATCTGTGTTTAAGGTTTTTCCTATGTGGCTTTAAATAAATTTCTCGCAGTTTATTCATTCACTAATGGTATATATTGCAGGCAAATTTCGGCCATATCCATCAAAATCAAGTCCGTAACCTACAATAAAATCGTTTGGAATTTCAAAACAACAATAATCAATATTAAGGTCTACTTTCATATTTCCAGGCTTTTTAAGTAAAGTCGCTATTTTTATATCAGCAGGATGCTTTTTTTCTAAAAGTTGCAACATTTCCTTCATGGTTAAACCTGAGTCAATAATATCTTCAATGATTACAACTGTTCTGTTTTCGATATCAACGTTCAAACCTACAATTTCCTTGACGTGTCCAGTTGATACAGTACCAGAATATGAAGCCATCTTGACAAAGGTTATCTCACATGGAAAATTTAATTGGCGCAGGAGATCGGATGCGAAAACAAAAGCTCCGTTAAGCACCGCAACGAAAAGTGGGCATTTATCTTTTAAATCTGCAGATATTTGGTTGGCGATTGTTTGGATTCGCTCCTGGATTTCCGTTTCAGTTATAGATTTCCTGAAAGTTTTATGGTTAACGATTACTGCGTCCATTCTATGATTATTGTAATTATAAGCATTGTTTCTGCAAAAATACTAAAAATATGACATTGTTACGTATAAATATGGACGCAATTTTTTACTTATTGATGAATTTGTGTTTCACTAAATATTAACGCAGAATAATTTTTTGAAATCGTAGATAATAGTGCTGTACATATAAGAGAAACTTTTAATTTATACATTGGACTGCACAAATTTTAAAAAAAACTTATTAAATTCGCTTTTTAAAAAATTACAATTAATAATTCATGAAAGAAATACATCTGTTTTATGCGCCAAATATAGAACAAACTCTTGAACTTCCAATAGACGAGGCTATTCATGCTGTGCGGGTTTTGAGAATGAAGGAAGGTCAGGAAATTGTAGTGGCGGATGGTAAAGGTTATTTTTATACTTGTGAAATAATTTCTGTTTCAAACAAACATTGTAGTGTTGAAATTATCAATAAAGTAGCCGCTGATACGTTATGGACTGGCAATATAAGCATTGCAGTTTCGCCCACAAAAAATAATGATAGAATGGAATGGTTTGCGGAAAAGGCAACCGAAATTGGTGTTGATAACATTCATTTCTTGTGTTGTGCAAATTCAGAACGTAAAGTCATTAAGACTGAACGGTTCGAAAAGATTGTGGTGTCTGCTGCAAAACAAAGCCATAAAGCTTTTCTGCCAAAGGTTCATCCTATGGAATCATTTAAATCGTTTATAAAAAAAGATATTGGCGGACAAAAATTTATAGCACATTGTTATGATGAAATTCCAAATGTAGAAAATAATAAGCCATTTTTGTATGATGTTCTTGAAAAAAATGCTGATGCCCTGGTTTTGGTTGGTCCGGAGGGAGACTTTAGTATTGATGAAGTAAAAATGGCAGTGAAAGCAGGTTTTACTCCTATTAGTTTGGGAAAAAGTAGATTACGTACTGAAACTGCTGCTCTCGTTTCAGTACATTTGATGTATTTGGCCAAACAGGGATAGGTTAAAAACTTTATGATACTTTGATTGATACAAAAGGGTACTGATTATGCAAACTATTGTTGATTTATACAAAAAAACATATGGTGTAGAGCCATCCCACATAGCAGCTTTGCCTAAGGCGGGTAGTAATAGATTATATTATAGAATTACAAATGCAAAAGGCGAAACTTTAATCGGTGTTGTTGGAACTTCATTACAAGAAAACCAAACGTTTGTTTATTTGGCAAAACATTTTAGAAAAGCGGGTATAAACGTGCCTAAAATTATTACAGAGAATGAAGCGACGTGTTCTTATCTGATTGAGGATTTGGGGCGAACATCTCTTTATGATTTATTGAGTGATGTCAGAAATAACAATACGGATGAAGCAGTCTTTAAGCAATTGTTTGTTAAAGTAATTCAAAAATTAGCGCATTTGCAAATTAAAGGAGCAGAACAGTTAGATGTCAATAAATTATTGTCGCCTCGTTTTTTTGATGAAGAGTCAATAATGTTTGATTTGAATTACTTTAAATATTGCTTCCTAAAACCAAACGATATTTCGTTTGATGAAGTCCTGCTGGAGCATGACTTTCGTGATTTTGCGCGTATGCTCACATCTATTCCGAGCATGAATCAAACAACGTTCCTATATCGCGACTTCCAAGCCAGAAATATTATGATTCATGAAGGTGAGCCTTATTTCATAGATTTTCAAGGTGGTATGATTGGTCCTCCGCATTATGATTTGGTGTCTTTACTCTGGCAAGCCTCAGCAGAGTACAGTGAAGATTTCAGAAAAGAGATGATAGAGATCTATGTCAGCGAGATGAATAAGTATGCTAAACTTGATGAGCGTCTATTTAAGGAACAATTGAACTTCTTTGTTCTTTTCCGTACAATTCAAGTTCTCGGAGCTTATGGTTTAAGAGGATATTTTGAAAAGAAACCCTACTTTTTAAATTCTATTCCTAAAGCCATTAAAAACCTGGAAATTTTACTTAAAAAAGGATTTATTAAAAAATATGAGTATTTGGAACTTGTGTTGCAAAAACTTGTTAATAGGTTGTTGGATAACAATGTTACGGAATCTCAATCTGAAACAGGAAAGGTTTGTATTGGCGATGTTTCGAATTTGCATGTAAGAGTTTTTAGTTTTTCCTATAAGAAAACTGGGGTTCCGCATGATGAAAGTGGTAATGGTGGCGGATACGTATTTGATTGCAGATCAATTCATAATCCAGGAAAGTACGAACCATATAAAACTTTAACTGGACTTGATCAACCCGTTGTTGATTTTCTTGAAAAAGATGGTGCGATCTTGAATTTCTTAACGCATATTTATAGTTTGGCAGATGCTCATGTTGCGACGTATTTGGAAAGAGGTTTTACTGATTTGATGTTTTCTTTTGGATGCACAGGGGGACAACACAGGAGTGTGTATGCCGCGCAACATTTGGCAGAGTATTTGCATAAAAAGTATCAAATAAGAGTGACTTTAGAACATATAGAACAACATATAGTTCAAGAATTCCCAATATTATAGAGCCACATTTTATAAGTTAAATCGTAATCTAACTTATCAAACTTTGGTGAATTGTTGCACAAAGACATTTTTTTATTTTGCTCATCACTTAAAATCTTGTACTTTTGCAACGCAATTAAGAATAAAACGAATTTTATGATAAAAATAACCTTTCCTGATGGTAGCGTTCGTGAATATGAAAATGGCGTTACTGGCTTACAAATAGCAGAAAGTATCTCTAGTCGTTTAGCACAAGACGTGTTGGCTTGCGGCGTTAATGGAGAAACTGTTGAGTTGAATCGTCCTATAGAGCAAGATTCAACTATAAATCTTTATAAATGGGATGATGCAGAAGGTAAACATGCCTTTTGGCATACTTCTGCCCATTTGATGGCTGAGGCTATCGGTGAAATATGGCCTGGCACTCAGTTTGGTATTGGTCCAGCCATTGAAAATGGTTTTTATTACGATGTAATGCCTCCTCAGGGCGTTTCTATTCGTGAGGAAGATTTTATAAAGATTGAAAAGAAAATGCAAGAACTTGTGCTAAAGAAAGAAGCACTTGTTCGTGAAGATATATCTAAAGCAGATGCCTTAAAGTTTTTTGCAGAAAGAGGACAAACGTATAAGAATGAATTAATTGAAGAACTTGAGGATGGTAAGATTACAACCTACACTCAGGGTGCTTATACAGACTTGTGTCGTGGTCCTCACTTGATGATGACTGCTCCTATTAAGGCATTCAAGGTCATGAGTGTAAGTTCTGCTTATTGGCGTGGTGATGAAAAACGTCCACAGATGACTCGCGTCTATGGCGTTTCTTTCCCCAAAAAGAAAATGCTTGACGAATATCTTTTGTTGTTAGAAGAGGCGAAACGTCGTGACCATCGTAAGATTGGTAAAGAAATGGAGTTGTTTATGTTCTCTGATTTAGTAGGTAAGGGCTTACCAATGTGGATGCCCAAAGGAACAGCACTTCGTTTACGTCTTGAAGATTTTTTAAAGAAGATTCAGAAGAAGTTTGGTTATCAGCAAGTAATGACCCCTCATATAGGTTCTAAGAGTCTTTATGTGACGTCGGGCCATTATGCAAAATATGGTAAGGATTCTTTCCAACCAATCCACACACCAGAAGAGGGTGAAGAGTATATCTTGAAACCAATGAACTGCCCTCACCACTGCGCTATTTATGCATGGAAGCCTCGTTCTTACAAGGATTTACCTATTCGTATGGCTGAGTTTGGTACAGTTTATCGCTATGAACAAAGTGGTGAATTGCATGGTTTGACTCGTGTAAGAGGCTTTACTCAAGATGACGCTCACATTTTCTGTCGTCCTGATCAAGTTAAAGATGAGTTCCTCCGCGTGATGGATATAATCATGATTATTTTCAAGGCATTGAAGTTTGAAAAATTTGAAGCTCAAATTTCACTTCGTGACAAAGTAAATCGTGAGAAATATATCGGTTCAGAAGAGAATTGGGAACGAGCTGAATCAGCTATTATTGAAGCTTGTCAGGAAAAGGGCCTTCCCGCTGTGATTGAATATGGTGAAGCTGCATTCTATGGTCCTAAACTTGACTTTATGGTAAAGGATGCTCTTGGACGTCGTTGGCAGTTAGGTACAATTCAGGTTGATTATAATTTGCCTGAACGTTTCCAATTGGAATATACAGGTTCGGATAACCTTAAGCATCGTCCTGTGATGATTCACCGTGCCCCATTTGGATCAATGGAACGCTTCACAGCCGTGCTCATTGAACATACAGCAGGTCATTTCCCTCTTTGGTTGACACCAGATCAAGTTGCTATTCTTCCTATCTCAGAAAAGTTTAATGACTATGCAGAAGAAGTGAGAACCTTGTTAGAAGCAGCTGATGTACGTGCTATAGTTGACGATCGTAATGAAAAAATAGGTCGTAAGATCCGTGATAATGAAATGAAGCATATTCCTTATCTGTTAATTGTTGGCGAAAAAGAAGCGGCAGAAGGATTGGTTGCTGTACGTAAACAGGGTGAAGGCGATCAAGGTGTAATGTCGGTTGCTGATTTTGCAAAGAAGGTTAATGATGAGGTTGCGCAGATGACTAATGTCTAATGCATACAATTGGTTTTAGTGTAAATTTATATGGAAATATTGCTTCTTTTCTTGAAAAATAAATACTTTTTTATTTGGAAGATTATAGAAATAGTCCGTATATTTGCATCAAAGAAGAGAAATAATGGCTGTATCGGTTAGATTGGGATTCTCATCACTTTATTTTTGAAACCGAGTTTTAACGAAACTGTTCGATGGCGTGCCGATATGCATTTATGTAGGGTCGGATTACAAAGATAGTGGAGTACTCAAATCTTGTTTATCTCGGAGTTTCATCACATCATCGCTACAGCCTTTTTATATATAGGGAGTGCGTTTGCACTCCCTATGTTTTTTAATTGACGTTAATCTTACCCTATTTTAGGGTAGAGGGCATCTTTAATAATTTATAACTGCATCTCAAATTTTACAGTCCGCTAGAAGTTAATTATCTTATAGCGGACTGTAATTTTTTTTAAAAGCTATAGTAATATACACAAATTAATTGCATCACTTTTTAGTGTAAATTGTGTATACTATAACGGTATGAGTGAAATAATTCTCCTAGTGATTGTTATAGATATGATGGACAACAGACAACTGAAAGTTTTTTCTGGGCATATGCCTTGTACAATTCTCCGAGCGCATCTGCATCGCCCTGTCTGCACCGTTCTATAAGTCGAATTCTCTCCATCGTAAACATAACATTTCTATCTATTATGTCCGAAAATCACGAAAAGACTGCATGGGCAGTATTATTTCTTGGTTTATTATTTAGGTTTATAAAGTTAAAAAGGAATAGAAACAAACTTGCGAAAAATCCGAAATAGAGCGCCGAGTGGGCAAACTTAAACGATTATCTCAATAGAATTCATATGAAGAGTTAGAAAAAAAAGCAAGTTTAGGGGCACGTTAGATTAAACGTGGTTTTAGAAAATTAAACGGCAGATAGTTGAGATTCAACAGGGTTTAGTTGAAATTAAACGGGATTTAGTTATGTGAAAAAACAAAAGAGCATTGAATTGCTGAGGAGAATAGTTTACAACAATCTTGTTGAGTATAAGACGAGAGGAGTGAAGTTGCAGCAGTTGAGCTAAAGTGGTGTGGGAGATTTGAAAAATGAAGTAGGAGGTAAACACCAATGTTTGCGTTTACCTCCTACTTGATTATGAAGATTTCTCGTAATGCTATTGCATGATGATTCCTATTACAATGGCGAAGCGTTAGCCCCCATGATTATGCGATAAAAGTTGCAACCAACAAAATTACCTATTACAATGCTGATGTAAAAAGTGAGGATATCAATGAAATTGTTTTGCCAGAAATCAATAGGTACCGTGAGATAATAAAAAGCATCTGCGACACAGTGAGGGAAACCACATGTAATAAAGAGGGGTACCCCAAATAGCATTGGTAAATTGTTGCCACGACGTGCAAAGGTGACTGCTGTTGTCATTATAAAACCACAGCCAATAGCTAAGATGCTTCCTTTGAAGGGTCCTACAGCAAGCCTAGATTCAAGTATGGATTGTGCAGACTCTTGAAGGTTTAGTGGAGATAAACGAGCTAACAAGGCAACCAGAAGGCATCCGAAGATATTGCCAATCAATATCAGGCAAAGTAAGCGAATCTCACCTTTTTTTATAAAACCAGCTGTGCCGGTATATAAACGAAGGCGGTAATTAACAACAGAGAGTAAACCAAAGGCAAATAGGATACTGCCCACAATGTCGCGGGTTGCTAAATATCCAAATCCTGCAATTCCGACACAAACTCCTGACATCAAGGATGAACGGAATACTTCAATAATCTTATTATACATATAGGTTTATGCTATTTATAATTTTTAAATCTTTCGTGTTACTTCAAATTTGTATGCTTTTGCATATCATATCCAATGAATATATGACATGCTTAATTATACATTTTACAAAATTAATATATTTTTATTGATTTTGCTAACTCTAAAGTGTAAAACCGAATGTGAATTTCAAAGTTATTGCACATTCAGTATAAAGAATGCGCATTTCTGCATGATTTTTTCGTAATTTTGCAAAAATTTTAAAAACAATAAGTTAAAAGCTTAAACAAGGAATCATGTTAATTTATTCTGATTCTTTATTTTACGCAAAACCATAATTTATGATTAAAAAAACTATCGTAGACCTTTTTGAGGAATCTGTAAAACGTTATTCTGATAATACGTTTTTGCTTGAAAAAACAAACAAAAAATTTGAACCAACAACTTATAAGCAAGTTCAACAATACGTGTATCGTTTAGGTGCTGGCTTGCAGTCGTTAGGCGTGCAAAAGGGCGATACTATGGCTTTACTTTCAGAAGGCCGTAACTTGTGGGTGATAGGTGAATTGGCAATGTTTTATGCAGGCGCAATCAATGTGCCCCTCTCAATAAAGCTTGAAGAAAGTAGCGACCTTTTATTCCGTTTGCAGCATGGCGATGTTAAGTATATCATGGTTTCAGGTACGCAATTGAAAAAAATACGTTCGATAAAAGCATCACTTACAGAGGTAAAGTATATCATTGTTTTTGATCAAGTTGAAAACCTGGAAGAGCGTGAGATTTATATCGGTGATGTATTTTCAAAAGGCGATCAGTTCTTGAAAGAACATTCATTGGAAGAGTTCTTGAAAGTTGCATATTCATTGAAGAATGATGATTATGCAACCATTACTTATACATCTGGTACAACTGCAGATCCCAAAGGTGTGGTGTTGACACACAGAAATTATACGGCAAACGTAGAACAATCATTGACGTTGGTTGATATTGACCAAACCTGGAGGACATTGATTATTTTGCCTTTAGATCACTGTTTCGCTCATGTTGTGGGCTTCTATATTATGATGTCGGTTGGTGCTACTGCAGCAACAGTTCAAGTTGGAAGAACACCACTGGAAACGTTAAAGAATATTCCTTTAAATATCAAGGAAGTAAAACCACATTTTATTCTTTCTGTGCCAGCCTTAGCGAAGACATTTAAAAAGAATATAGAGAACGGAATTCGAGCAAAGGGTAAAAATACAATGCGACTCTTCAAGTTGGCATTGGCAACTGCACAATTGTATAATGGAGATTCAAGTTTAGACTTTAAGGGTTGGAGATATGTGTTAAAACCATTTGTTGCATTGTTTGATAAGATCTTATTTTCAAAAGTTAGAGAAAATTTTGGTGGTGAAATGAGATTCTTTATCGGTGGTGGTGCGCTCCTTGATAAGGATTTACAAAAATTCTATATGGCAATAGGTATGCCTATGTATCAAGGCTATGGTTTGTCAGAAGCTACTCCAGTTATTTCTTCAAACGGACCTGAACTTTATCGTTTTGGATCAAGTGGTAAATTGGTTAAGCCTATTGAAGTGAGAATTGTGGATGCAGATGGTAAGGATTTGCCTACTGGAGAAATGGGCGAAATCGTTGTGAAGGGAGAAAATGTGATGGCAGGTTATTGGAAAAATCCCGTTTCAACATCAGAAACTTTAAGAAATGGTTATCTTTATACTGGCGATTTGGGATATATGTCTGCAGAGAATTTGCTCTATGTTAAAGGTCGTTTTAAGAGCTTGCTGATTGGTAGTGATGGTGAAAAATACAGTCCAGAAGGTATAGAAGAAGCGTTAGTTGAGCATGCTTCATGTATTGATCAGGTTATGTTGTATAACAATCAATCTGCATATACAACAGCACTTGTCGTACCCAATAAAGAAAGGTTGCAAAAACATATTGCCCATCAAGGCTTGTCGTTACAAACGGAAGAAGGTCGTAAAGCAGCAATCAAAGAAATAGAAAAGCAGATTGCGTTGTTTAAGAAAGGTGGTGAATTTGAGACCCTTTTCCCTGAACGCTGGCTACCAGCAACATTTGCAGTTTTGTCAGAACCATTTACTGAGCAAAATCAGATGATAAATAGTACAATGAAAATGGTGCGTGGTAAGATTGAGAAGGCTTATGCCGAACGTATCAAGTATATCTATACACCCGAAGGAAAGCAAATTTACAACCAGCAAAATTTAGATGCTTTGGTTTAATCAAAAATATAAGTTTAAATCAAAGATCTAAAATCAAATTATATCGTTGAGATTTAACTTGTAATAAAAAAGCGGATGTGTCAAAGTTTTATTTTTGATTCATCCGCTTCTTTCTTTGTTAAAGAACTTTCTAAAAAAAGAATTCATGCATTTAGATAAAGCTAGCGCATTTGAATTAGAAGTGCATCATTTTATTGAAGATTTTACAAATAAAAATGCATCTCATGTGGTGGTTAAAACCTCGGGATCAACTGGTGTCCCAAAAGAGATTTTAGTTAGTAAACATGCGATGTTAAACAGCGCTAAACGCACTAACGATGTGCTTGGATTGAAATCGGGAGATACAGCTGTCTTATGTTTACCTTTAAAATATATAGCTGCTAAAATGATGGTGGTGAGAAGTTTAGAGCGGCATTTGAATTTGCTGATATTAAATCCATGCGCAAATCCTTTAAAGCAAATAGAGCATTTAAATATAAAAGGCAGCGTATTGTTGGCAATTACACCGCATCAACTTCATGAGATTTTGTCAGATTTGGATAGTCGGAGAAAATTATCTCAAATTTCTCATGTATTGGTAGGCGGTGGTGCAATACCTTCTGCTGTAGAGTATAGTTTAAGAAGTTTTGATAATAAAATATATGCTACATATGGCATGACAGAAACACTGTCTCATATAGCATTAAGACTGATAAGCGGCGCGTGTGCCCAAAGATTTTTTTATACTCTTCCCGGCGTTGAGGTGTCGCAAACTGAGTTGGGGTGTTTAGTTGTGCGTGATGAATTGACTTTTAATGATTATTTGGTTACTAACGACGTGGTTGAATTTTCAGAAGATGGTGGCTTTGTTGTAAAGGGTAGGGTTGATAATGTCGTAAATTCAGGGGGTGTGAAATTGCAAATCGAAGAACTTGAATCTGTTTTGGAAAAAACAGTTTTAGAAAAGAATTGTGTTTTGACCTATGTTTTTGATGAGAAATATGGTCAAGCTCTTACTTTACTTTATGCTTTATCATTAACAGAAGACGAGGTTAAACATATTTGTAAAACCGTGTTAAAAGGAATTGCATTACCAAAATATTATTTCAAAATAGAAAATATTCCATATACTGAAAACGGAAAAATCGCTAGACTCACGGCTCATCAATTAGCAGAACAATTGAAAAGTTGACATAAAGTGAACCCTTAAATTATGTCAGTCTTATAAAAATATCTTACAAAAAACAAGGTCTGTACGTTTCAAATGACTTAATATTGGGAAAGTTAGAGTTGCTTGCCGGACATTAATCAAAATGAATGAGCTCTGTTGACATAAGACGCGACATGTTGGGGTATTACTTATCTGTTTATAAATAGGCGAGGGTGTGTCTTCTGCTCGACACACCCTCGCATTTGTTTTATTTAATTCTGTAATTGCAATTTACTTTACCTTTGATGATGGCGTTGATTTTGTTTTTTACCATTTGCTTACGTAACGGAGCTATGCGATCTGTGAACAGTTTTCCTTCAAGATGGTCAACCTCATGTTGCATGACTCGAGCAAGAAATCCTTCAAGCCATTCATCGTGTTGAATTAAATTTTCATCAATCCATTGAACGCGTATTCTTGTTGGCCGTTTTACCGGTTCATGAATACCTGGTAGCGAAAGGCAACCTTCCTCCATTGAAGAAACTTCGTTTTCGTCATATTCAATAATGTGAGGATTGATAAAAGCGTGTAAAAATCCCTCATATTCAGGATAGCTCTCTTTAAGATCGTCAAGCCCAATAACCACAAGTCGAATAGCTTTGCCTATTTGAGGTGCCGCTAATCCCACCCCCTCTGATTTTTTCATGGTTTCATACATGTTTTCAATCAGGGTTTTGAGTTCGGGATACGTTTGTGGATCAATGTCTTCACATGATTTTCTCAGCACCGGCTGTCCGTAGGTATATATAGGAAGAATCATTGTAAGTTTAAATTTGTTTTGTGTTGATAAATGTATTTTTTCTTTATCTAAATATACGTTCTGAGTAACTCTTTGGCTTGAGGAGCCTGAAGTGTTTTTATGGCCTTCTCTCTTAATTGTCTTACTCTTTCTTTTGATAGTCCTACCTTTGTTGCAATTTCTTCGAGCGAGCCCTCTGGTTGGCCAATGCCAAAAGCCATTCTTAGAATTTGTTCTTCACGTGGCGGCAATTGTGAAAGAATTAAGCACAATTGATTGCTTAATGACTCTGTTTCTAAATTTTTGTCGGTTGCAATCGATCCACTTCCGCTCATGATAACATCTATTAGAGATGTGTCGTCGCTATCAGCTAAAGGTGCGTCAACACTGACCGGACGTACCGAAGTTTCCAGGATATTCATAACCTTTTCTTCTTCAATACCTAATGCACTGGCAATTTCGTCAACTTCAGGGTCTCTGAGGTTTTTTTGCATAAATGAATTTCTGAACTTTTTCACTTTGCTTACCAATGTTTCCTGGTTACTCGGCAATCTAACAAGTCGGCTCTTGTCGGTGATGGCCTGTAGAATGCTTTGTCGAATCCACCAAACAGCGTAAGAAATAAATTTAAACCCTCTTGTGGGGTCAAATTTCTGCGCTGCTTTGATTAGTCCAACGTTTCCCTCGTTGATGATGTCAACGAGTGCTAAACCCTTGCTTTGGTATTGTTTAGCTACACTAACGACAAAACGCAAGTTGGCTTTGACTAATCTAGCCAATGCCACTTGGTCGCCACGTTGTATGCGCATCGAGAGTTCAACCTCTTCTTCGGGTGAAATCATTTCAACGCGTCCAATATCTTGTAGATATCGCTCTAATGCCTCGCCTTCACGATTAGTGATGCTTGGGGCAATCTTTAGTTGATACATGGTTTTATTTAAGGGAATATTAAGGTCGTGGCGAAGTTATATAAAAATGTAATCATGCGCAAGAAAATATTCGTTTTTTCATTTCAAAAAGTGAAAAATGTGCTGTTTTTTTGTCAAAAAAGATTAAAAAGACCCCTTGATTGCCTTTAAAAGCATATCAATAGATAAAAATGCGATATATTTTTTGTAAATTTGCATCAAAATGGTGATATTTTTTTTCACCCCATATGAATTATTTAGACTTAACTATACGCAAATGGCCAATTCTAAAAAGGTTTTATTCATTACACAAGAAATCACACCTTATGTACCTGAAAGTGAAATGTCAATTGTAGGAAGAAAACTTCCACAAGCAATTCAAGAGTTAGGTAACGAAATTCGTACATTTATGCCTTGCTGGGGTATCATCAATGCACGTAGAAACCAATTACATGAAGTGATACGTCTTTCGGGTATGAATATTGTTATAGACGATACGGATCATCCGTTAGTGATCAAGGTTGCGAGTATTCAAGCAGCTCGTATGCAGGTTTACTTTATTGATAATGATGATTTCTTTTATAAACGCCAAATGCTATGTAATGTAAATGGTGAAGAATGCCCTGATAATATCGAGCGCGCAATTTTTTATGCGCGCGGTGTTTTGGAAACTGTAAAAAAGTTACGTTGGACCCCAGATGTCATCCATTGTCAAGGTTGGATGGGAGCTATTGCGCCCATGTTTATTAAAAAAGCTTTTGCTGATGATGCCCCATTTGTCAATACAAAAGTTGTTTTTGATGCCTATAGTGAAAATTTATCGCTTCCAGCTCCAAGCAATATAAAACAATGTTTATCATTACGTTCTGTTGATGAAGACTTTTTAGATAGTTTAGGTTTAGACTTTAACCATCCCAATATTTTAAATCGCATAGCAGCGTTTTTCTCTGATGAAATCATTGTGAGCAATGAGGAAAAACATGCCGATTTGATCGCATTTGCCAAAGAAAAAGGCATCCCTGTTACATTACGAAAGGAATCTGATGATTTAGGGGAGATTTATAATGCTGCTTACAACAGATTAACGGTAGAATAAGATTTTTAAGATCAAGTATAATTGATTCCTTGCTTTATCAGGAATTTAATAACAGTAATATCGTGAGAACAGTAGTTAACCTATTGGCCATGTTTGTAGCATGTGTGTGGTGCGTTTTGCTATACTCATGCGATGATACAACCGATGAGTTGGGCACAGAGATTATGCCCGACCATGACAATATATCAACAAGTACAGAAACCTTTACTATGCCAACAAGAACACTCAAGGTTGATTCTGTTTTAGCAAACACCAGTACTTGTTATTTGGGTTGTGTCGTAGATCCCGAAACACGAGCAAAAACTACATGTGATTTTTTAGCACAATTTCACATTCAAGAAAAGTTTCAACTGCCCAATAAGTCATTATTGAAGGATGGTACATTGATTGTCGATTCGTGTGACATTCGCATTTATTTCGATGATTTCTATGGCGATTCATTGACTTCCATGAAACTTTTAGTTCATGAGTTAGATACGAATAATGTCATGAAGGAAGGGATTAATTATTATACCAATATTAATCCAGAAGCATACGTCAATCAAAATTCTAGTGAGAAAATATCCTTGACTTATGCTGTAAAAGATTTAACGCGCCCCACGAATGAAACAGATGGCTCTTCTTATTATAGAAGCATACGTGTTCAGCTTTCAAAGCAATATGGTGAATTCCTTGTTAATAAATATTATGAAAGCCCTGAATATTTTAAAAACTCTTACCAATTTATAAATCATGTTTGCCCTGGATTTTATTTTAAGATAGTTGGTGGCGTTGGTAGTATGGTTGAAACTGTAATTACAACATTAAATGTCTATTTCAGTTACAAAACAGTTAATGAGGCCGGACGTGATACGATTGTAGATGGCATGCAACGTATGGCTGCTACAGAAGAAGTCCTGCAAAACACCAGAGTGGAGAATAAAATTCCAGATTCAATGTTAGATGAAACCTTGCCTTACGCTTACGTTAAGTCGCCATCAAGCTTGTGTACAGAATTAACATTGCCACTTTCAGATATTGTCGCTGGCGGTCATTATTTAGATACGATCAATTCAGCATCTTTCACATTAAGATGCGTGCCTCAAAATGCGACCAATGCGTTTAGCCTAACACCACCACCAATGCTTCTGCTTATTCGTAAGTCAGAGCAATTCTCCTTTTTTGAGAATTCAAAACTAATAGGAAGCGATGCGTATGTTTCTTCCTATAATCAACAATTAAAGGCATATACATTTAATGATATAAGCCAGTTGATTAAGCGTATTAAAGACGAACGCGATTTAGGTGCTGGCGTACAAATTACAGATTCAGAGGAAATAAGAAATCAGAAATATAAAGTTTGGGAAGCTAATCATGCCGAGTGGAACAAGCTTGTTGTGTTACCCGTAAAAGGTGTATACACTACAACTGAATCTTGGACAGGTTCAACTCAAACCTTAGTAAAACTTAAAAATGAATTAGGACTGCATAGTGTAAAGTTAGAAGGTGGAGATCGTGGCGTTGAACTCTCTGTTATATATAGTAGTTTTAATTCATATGATATCTAATACATAATTTTATAAAAGAAAGGGCTGGTCATATACGTGTTATATATCGGCCCTTTTCTTAATATCCCTCAAGTGTAATAAAAGTAAATTTAATGAAAGTCGTATTAATAAGTCGTAGCGATTTAAGAGGTGGCGCCGCTGTTTTTACTTTTAGATTAATGGTTGCCTTAAGAAATAACGGCGTGGATGCTAAAATGCTTGTTGTTGAAAAGCTTTCTGCTGATCGTTCAGTCATGAGCTATGCCAATTATTTTCAGGACAAGCTTAATTTCCTGTTAGAACGATTTGAGATTTTTATACGCAACGGCTTTTCGCGCAAAACGTTATTTCATGTTGATACCGCCCATTATGGCAGAGATATCTCTGAACATCCCTGGATTAAAGAAGCCGATTATATCATTTTAAATTGGATGAACCAGGGCGCACTGTCGTTGCGTGGCGTCAAACGTATTCTGGAGTTAGGAAAACCCACGATATGGAATCTTCATGATATGTGGTGTTTGACAGGCATCTGTCATCATGCTTACGATTGCAATCGATACACGCAAGATTGTGGCCACTGCCCACTGCTTAAGTCAAACAAGTACAATGATTTGTCGCATCGTGTGTGGTTATCAAAAAGTCAGCTTTATCGGTACGAAAATTTACATTTCGTAGCCGTTAGCAATTGGATTAAAGAAAAATGCAGGCAAAGTAACTTGTTGAGCCAACACCCCGTTTCGGTTATTCCAAATTCAATTTCCTTGTCAGCTTATCAAGAACCTAAACACGAAGGTTTAAATCAAATATTGCAAGACATCGAAAAGATCCGACAAACGCAAAGCCAGATCCTGGCCATAGCTGCCGCGCGCCTTGATGATCCCATCAAGGGACTTCCACTTCTGATTGCAGCATTAAATATTTTTAAAAGAAAATATCAAACAAATATCCACCTACTGCTTATTGGGAGTTTAAGAGACGAGAGCTGGCTTGCAAAAATACCCAACGATTATACCTTTACAGGTCCATTAAATCCGAATGAAGTATTCGCCGTAATGCATCATGTTGATGTGGTTCTGTCAACCTCGCATTATGAATCCTTTGGTGGCACACTGATTGAAGGCATGTTAGCTGGTTGCGTGCCCGTTTCTTTTGACAACGGTGGTCAACGAGATATTATCAGCCATCAGCAAACTGGCTATTTAGCACAATATCCTTCAGCCGACGATTTTGCAGATGGCATCAAATGGGCTTTAGCGTCTAAGATATCAAAGAGTGTTTTAGAAAATACAGTACTCTCTAATTTTGGTGCAGATGTAGTCGCTAAAAAATATATGAAGTTGTTTGATAAGATAAGCCATAATGCAACAACGCAAGAAGGTGTGTCAAGGTAATTCTTGACACACCTTCTTTTATGTTTACAGACTAAGCCGCTTTTACCATTCCTTAATAACAATAAGCGTTGTGGTGATGAATGACAGCAGAGAGAGCCATGTAGATACTTGCCTTATGCTGTTGGCGTTGTTGACATATTGATTGCTTTTAACGGCATTAGGTTCAACGTAGATCACGTCGTTTTGTTTAAGGTTATAGACGGGCGAAACGAAGACATCCTTTGAACGTAAGTCGATGTAATAGTTTTTCATTTCGTTTCCTTCCTGTCGCATCACCAAAACACGACTTCTGTTGGCCTGTATCGTTAAATCGCCTGCCATGCCTAAGGCTTCCAGCAGTGTTAAGTTGTCGCGATTGATGGCGTATCTGCCTGGGTTTTTGATTTCACCTAAGATCGTGACGTATTGATTGGCTGAGCTAACAGTGACGACAGCATCGTTTAATAAGCCCTTGCGCAATTCTGATTGGATTTCGTCGGTTACCTGTGTGCGTGTTTTTCCCTTCACAAGGATAGAACCAATGCCCGGCATTTGAATGTTGCCATCGCTGCCCACGGTGTAGTAGGCGATTTGGTTAGACGAGTATGAAGCTCCGGAAACGGCATTGGTTGTGATGATCGGTAGGTTGAAATTAGCTGCAGCTTCGGGCGTTAAGCAACTGGTGATGACGATAGAGAGTTTGTCGCCAGGCATAAACTTGATTTCTTCAATTTGAGTGGTTTGCGCGACGGGATTTAAATCCTGAAAATAAATGACCTTTTCGCGGGTGTTGCACGATGTGAATACGGCGGTCGCCATTAAAAGTGCAATCGTGAGGCGTTGCAATGATTTTTTCATATTATGTTAATTTTTGAGTTTAAATCGTTGGTTTCGCAAATTTAGAGAGAATATTTCACATGTTGTGATTATTTGGGCAATTTATTTGGTTTCGCCTGATTCTTCCCATTTAATTTTAATTTGCGTAAAAATATTGGGGTTGTGGATTAATTGTTGGAGTGCGTCTGTTTTAGATTGGCGCAGGCGGGCGCTTAGTATAATCGACGATTCGGTGTATTCTCTATTCGTGATTTGCGCTTCTGTTTCCTTCAAGCATCTCATGGCTCTGTCCTGCTCTGTGTAGGGTGCTTCAATCTGCACGTTGGTTTCTACGTATTTTTCTGTTATTTCAGAAGATGCGAGAGCCTCGGCTGCTGCAATTTTGTATGCCACAGCCAGGGGACCGGTACCTAAGTTGATGCCGCCATAGTATCGAACGACAACGACAAGTGTGAACGTGAGGTTGTTTGAGAATAACTGTCTTAAGATCGGGAGCCCCGCTGTGCCTGAGGGTTCGCCATCGTCGTTGCTCCTTGTGCGCTCACTTTTATAGCCCAATGTGTAGGCATAACAAACGTGCCGAGCATCAAAATATTTCTTTTTCATTTCAGATACGATTTGCTTGACATCGTCCTCCGTATCTACATGAAAAGAAAATGCAAGGAATTTGCTCCTTTTTTCAGTATATATTCCTGTTCCATTACCTGTGACGGTAAAATAAGTGTCGTTCATATCTTTTTGAAATGCGCTTGCAATAAAAATAAATTATTTCATCACCACGCCCAAGGAGTTTCTTCCGTCCATTTTTATCACGATGGGATGATTGAGCTTGACGTGGCGGATGTGTTCTGTTTCAAATTCAGCTGGTTGTTCGTTGAGCCATTGCTCGTCAAAATAGCCATCGTTTTTATAGGGGTTGATGGTAAAGTAACCGACTCCAAACGACGTGAGGTTTTGGAAGAAGTGCGTGCCCTGAGAGGGGTCGATGCGATAATTCTCCAAACCACATTCAACGATCAATCTTGCTGCACTGATATGAGGCCACTTAACCGGAATGCCCAACCAAGAATCGGAACTGCCCCAACGTCCTGGTCCGACAAGGACGTACCCCCTGTCCTGTTGCGACATCAGCTTATTGACGTGTTCAATTTCTCGGGCAATTAAATCATTGTGCGACGCATTGAAATTGCTGGATTTTACGTAAACGACGTCAGATACATCGTTGATAATTCCATTTCCGAGGGCTACGTTGGTGGTTATAATGGTTTCATCCTGTGGTATAAGGCTTAAATCCTCTTCCACAATCTCTTTGCTATCAACTATTGGTCGGATTTGGAGTAGATAGAACTCGGCATGTGGTTTTGTGTTTGTGGTTGAGGGCTGCTTGATGTCCATTGCAAATTCTATTTCAACAGGGCGCCCCATTTCCTTTACGCCAATATCCAACAATGAGGAGATAATGGAAGCGAGCGGGAACATCTCATGCTGCAGGATGGATGCGAACGAAATGATCTTTCTGCCTTCAGGGTAGTAGCTATCTCTGATGATACAATCAAAGGGGTCGTAAGTGGAGGCAATGTATTTAAGCGTGCCATGTTTGTCGGCATCTTTTAAAGACAAACGTTTTAAATTAAAGGCGTCGTCGGATGAAAAAACGTCGGGTTCGTTTGTTAAATCCAGGGCGTAAAATCTTGTTTGGGTTTCTCTGAGAGCCATCTCGGTTTCGCTCATTTGCAGAACATGGTTCGGATGTTTTGGTGACACTCTGAGGGTGACCCCTCCATCGACGATGTATTTACCGAGTCCTAAGGCTAAAGAGGCAATACCGTCCTCAGCTCGTTCGTTGCCAATGGGGTAGAAGTTTAGCGAACGAGCCACCCCCGACAAGATGGGGTAAAAACAAGATGCGCGCTGATGTCCAGAGTCGTCAATCCACTCGCCATGTTGGCTTCCCACAACTTCCTGAATCACGATTGCCATTTTTTCTTGATCAATCAAATTCTGAGTTGCGGTCAAGTAGGCCTTAGAGTCCTTGTAAAACACAGAGGCATAAACGCCCTTGATGGCTTTCTGAATTAACGCCAGCGCTTCGTCCTCGGTATGAGCGTGAGGAATCATATATGTGGAATAGATTCCGGCAAACGGCTGATAGTGAGAGTCTTCCAAGAGCGACGACGAACGTATCGCCATCGGACCATGGATGACGCGATACAATGTAGCCAAATCGTCGATTAAGGCCTGTGGCAGATGTGCGGCTTCAAAGGCTTGTAAAATTTCTTCATCGGACGCATCGGAAAGTGCAATCGGATAGAGATTGTTCGTTTCCATGAAATCATCAAAAATATCTGTAGCAATCACTACTGTTTTTGGAATATTCACAGAAAAAATATCGGTTGTAAATTTAGGATAGCGTTTAACCATCGAGCCCATAAAAGCCAAACCTCTACCTTTTCCTCCTAAGGAACCGTTACCAATTCTCACAAAATTGGCATATTCATCAAATCTGTCCTTCTGATAAATAGCAACGACTCCTTCATTTTTCATTTTTCTGTAGGACGCAATGAGCTCAGCAATCAATGATCTGGCATTCTCCATAATTTCATAATCCAGGACATCGATTTTTTTCAAGATTTGTGCGGGGGGAAACATGGCTCTTGAGTAGAAAAAGCGCGAGAAGTGGTTGTGTGACAGATGATAGCGTAAGCTTGATTTTGGGATATCATACAATTTATCCTGAAGTTCCTTCAAATTTTTAATTCTCATAACTTCTTCGCCAGTTTCAGGGTTCAGTATGACAAAATCTCCAAAGCCAAAGTTCTTCATGATTTCCTTTCGTAAATCCTGTGGATAGGACTTCGAATTTTTAGGAATGAATGAAGTGCGCAATTCTTGTGCAAAGCATCTGTTGCTCACTTCGCTACTTTCCAATATAATCGGGATATGAGGGTCGTTCTTTTTTATGAAAGACGCCAGTCTGAACCCCGCCTGATTGTCCTTTGCCCCGTTGCGCATGAAGCTCATATCAGAGACGACTCCCAATATATTGTCGGCATAGTTTCGGTAAATCTCCATTGCTTCTTCGTATGTGCGAGCCAACATTATTTTGGGGCGTCCGCGCATACGCAGGGTTTTGAGGTGATCATTAAGTGCCTCTTTTGAAAATTCCATACTTTGTTCCAGTACGAACCGGTACAAATGAGGCAAGGCGGAAGAATAGAATCTAACGGAGTCTTCAACCAATAAAATGATTTGCACACCCACCGATGCAACATCATTAGGGGCATTCCATTTATCTTCAATTAATTTGATAATGGCCAGCAACAACTCTGCATTACCTAACCATGAAAACACATAGTCGATACCCGATAAATCTTCCTTTTGAAAACGCTTTGAAACCTCTTTCGAAAACGGCGTTAAAACGACGATAGGAATTTCTGAGTGTTTATTTTTAATTTCTTTTGCATCAGCAAATATATCGCGATTGTCCATGTTTGGCATCACGATAATCAATTGAAATTGACGGTCGTTAAGTATGGCTAACGCCTCTTCCTTAGTTGTTACTTGCGTGAATCGTGGCGGGTAGCGCAAACTAAGCGCTGTATATTCGTTGAAGATTTGTTCGTCAATACGTCCGTCGTCTTCAAGCATAAACGCATCGTATTTTGTTGCAATAAGCAATACGTTGTAAATACGTTTATTCATAAGATCTGCAAAAGGCGTATCCAACAAGACAAGATCTTTAAGTAAGGGTAGTGACATTGGTGTGTAATGCGAGTTATAAGGTGTGTAGCGTGCAGCGTACACTAATGTGATAAGTTTTTACAATTTATTTTTCTATTAAAACAACTGCATAAGCCGACATGCCTTCTTCCCTTCCTGTAAATCCTAATTTTTCAGTAGTTGTGGCTTTAATGCTGATGCAATCTATGTCTATATCCATGAGTGGTGCCAAAACTGCTTTCATTTTCTCGACATGCGGATTGATTTTAGGGCGTTCAGCACATATCGTGGCATCAACGTTATTAATAGAATATCCCTTTTCCCGGATGAGGTCGGTTGTTTTTCGCAATAAGATTTTGCTGTCGATATTATGAAATTCTTCGCCGGTGTCGGGGAAGTGGTAGCCAATGTCTCTCATATTTGCAGCCCCTAAAAGAGCATCGCATATGGCGTGGATAAGTACATCAGCATCGCTATGGCCCAAAAGTCCTTGTGTGTGGGGAATTAAAATACCTCCTAACCAAAGCTCTCTGTTGTTGACTAATTTATGGACATCAAAACCCATTCCAATTCTAATCATAGTTGTTTGCTGTTATTTTTTTTGGTGATTATAACGTGAAACCCTTCATTTCGCAAATCTGCGGAATGAAGGATTATGAGGTATAGTATTTATTGACGTTTTTGTGGCTTTTCAAGAAAGATCCCGTCGGTTTCAATTTGAGCATTCGACATTAGAATGTGCCAAAGAGTTCCTTTAATCCATCCATTTCAAACGACAGGCTGATACGCATGGTTTGATCCAAAGGATTAGAAGCTTCTGTGGCAATAACATAACCAGCATCTACGCTAAGCACATTCATTTTAAATCCTGCCCCTAAGGTGTAATATTTGCGATTGCCCTGCATTTCGCTTTCGTGGTGGTATCCGCCACGAATAAAAAACTTATCATTGTAATTATATTCAGCGCCAATGCTCCATTGAATCTCTTCGAGCTCGCCTTTAAATCCGCGTTCGCTATCTCCAAAACTTTTAAATATCCCAGAAATGGAGGATACGTCATAATAATCTTTTCTCAGGCGTTCCTGATAATCGACATCTTCTTCATTTTCCTTTTTGAGCGGCATTGATGGCACCAATAGTTTGTTGATATCAGCCGAGAAACTAATACGGTTGTATTCGTTTAGGGGCACCATGATAGAAGCTCCCAAGCGCAGATTGGTTGGAATGAAATAGCTGTAGTCGTCGCCAAAGCTGATTTTAGAACCAATATTTGAAATGTTAAGTCCTAAACCCAATTGACATTCACGTTGGCTAATCATGAGATAGCTTTGATTGTATAATGAGATGTCGGCGGCAAAGGCTGACCCCGGTTTGACGTTGTCATCATAATGTCCTGAGAGGTCAGAGTACATATATCTTAATGCGACTGCCGCCGAGAATGTTTCAGAAAGCATACGTGAGTAGGCTACGTCTAACCCCATTTCATAGGGTTTTACCGTCATGTCGCCAGCAATAACCTCGCCTAAGGAGAAATATCTTAATGATGCAGAAACCGCTTGGTAGTCACCGATTCTAACATAACCCACAGCATTAAGCAAAGCGATGTCGTTGGTGAGCTGTCTTAACCATGGGGTGTAGTTCAAGGATAATCCAGATCGAGCGATGGTAAAAGGATATTTTGCGGGGTTCCATGCTTGTGAGTTAATGTCGGGATCGGTTGCGGCACCGATGTCGCCCATAGCTGCAGATCGTGCATCTGCAGCTATGCTTTGCGACGTGACCGCTGTCATTATTGGATTGAACTGGTCCTTTATATCTTCGTCGGCAAAGGTAGGCAATGCTATTGTCATGAAGATCATCATTGTGTTGTATTTTATACTACTCATTTAGATTTTTTGTTTTTAAATCACGATTATTCTTTGAGCATCGTAATTCTCTGTTCCGTTTTCCGACTCAATGATTAGCCTGTAAAGGTACACACCTTTAGGAATTGGGCAGAGACTTTGATTATTCAGATGCCATGTTTGCGACACTTTTGTTGATTCAATGTTTTTCGTTGATGTCCAAACAAGTTGACCAAGTAGATTATAAACTTCAAATTTAGCGATGCCACCCAAATGTTCATCCTTTACTTGTGCAATAAACTGCGTGTAATTGCTGGCAGGGTTTATTGATGCGTAAAGTTTATGATGGTTTGCTAATGAAGCATTTACCGTAAAGTTTAGGGTGCTGATTGTGGCATTATTGTTTAAGTCCCACACCTTGAAGGTCAATAGATGTTTGCCATCTGTCAAATCTTTAAGGTTATATACGACTGTTCCCTGCTGAAAGGTACCAAAGTCGTAGGTGAAGTAATCATTGAGCACAAATGTGTTTGTGATATCGTTGTCGATATTCAATTCAATGTCGTGCCCTAAGCTTATGCCAGTGGCATTAATACCTGAAGCGTCATTTAAGAGGGCAACAAATGTAGGGTTGCTGTCCGTGATGCCTCCATTAGGAAAATCAGGTGTGTTTAAATAGATAAAGGCTGTTGGGCCAACACTGTCGGTGTCGTTTGAAGCAATCTCGGTTCCGTTGAAATGGAAGCCTTCATGATATCCTTTAGCCTCTCTTTGGTTATCATTGCTTATCGCATAAAAAGAAACACGTCCTTTCTCTGATGAATAACTGATATCCTTTGGGATAGGGATTTTAAATGAAAATGCGCCATTGACGACGGAGTCGGTGCCTTCAAAAATTATTTTGCTCCGTTCTTGGTATTTAAAGGGGGCAGAAGCCTTGCCTTCATTGTTCTTACAGACGAATTGTTCTTTTTTATCGTATAAAGTGACTGTTATTTTACCATTGAACCCGTCGTTGATATGCCCAGAAAAAGTTGCAATAGAACCCGCTTTTAGTTGGATGTTGCTATTCTCGTCAATGATATGATTATTGATGGAATCAAGCTCTATGCGTTCGTGTGGCACCATCAAAGGCAATGCAGGATCGCCTGCTAAGATGTATTTTAATTTATTAATACTTCGGTCTTTACCTTCAGTGATTAATTCGTTTTTAGCGCGTCTTAATGCTTCTCCGATGCTGTTCAGTGTGCCATTATTATTGGATGCCAATAAATATTTTGTATATGCTTCGTTTAGCTTGTTGTTTTCAGAAGCATACACCGCTCTTGAAGCACACATGAATGCTACAGCACCCCCTTTTGATGAAAACAAAGCATGACGTGCAAAGTCCGATGTGTTTTGGTCGTAAGGTAATATTTCGCATGAGGCTAAGATCCATAATGGTAATGCTTCCGATTCTAAAGATTCCCAATCTTTGGTTTCAAGTATAAAGGCATGTGAAATCTGCGCAGGACTTCCATGTCCGCTATAATTAAAGATTAACGCCCCTTTTTTGATCTCTTCCTTTAGAATTTCATTAGCTTTAGGAAATCGATAACCAATGCCTGTTGTTTGGATGTCGTATAAATCGGGATAGATTCGTTTCAAATTGATGTGATTTTCAGACCATTTTTCGGTGGCCGATGCTATTTTTTCGGCATCTTCCATATGCATGTTTTTGTCTTTCGAATCACCAATAATGACTACTTTATTCTTCCAGTTTCCTGCATTTTTGTTTTCTAAGTAATTAATGGTTTTATCCACTAAAATGGTTGCATTTTGAACGGTGTTGCATACAAAACGGCCGATAGCCACGTCGACCTTTTCAGTTTTTAGCGAAGCGCCCTCACCGTCGTCAAGGAGTCCGAAATAATCGTCGGAAGGATACGACATTAGATCGCCTATCGACGTGGTTTGTGAGGTTGCATAATTATCGTTATCTTCGTACGACAACAGATAATCAGCTGTTGACTTGTTCTTCCAATGTTCGGTTATCATTCGGTTGTCAAAAGAACAATCGCCAAAAAGCAATAAATATTGAGGCATTTCCTTAGCTGACGTCGCCTTGTCGTAAAGCATCTTTACATATCTCCTTATGGCTGTTGCATCAGGCGTTCCTGAGCTAAATTCATTAAAGATGTGGTTTTGCTTAACGATCTTAACTTTAAGCGGCAGGCTTCTGTTTTGGTGTGCCTCAGCAAGTCTTTTTGCTTGTTCGTCAAAAATCCCACTGGCAGGGGTAACGATAATCATATCAAAATTATGGTCTGCATGTAAGTTTTGATTATCCACATATTCTGCCAATTCAGGTTTGGGGTATTTTTGATTTGTGTTTACAATAACGTATCTGTCTTTTGGGTTTTCTATGTTTGCATAAAGATCAGTGCCTTCCAATTTGGATGCGACTTGCGAAATCGTGTTATTCTTTGGCGAGATATGCCACAGTTGCGTGTCCTTGTTCGCATTACTGATTTTCAGCGTTGCTGGTGAATTGTGTGTGGGCGAAACGACGAACGAGAAGGGGGCTTCGGCCGCCGAAAGTTCTCGTTGATAGGCAACTAAGATATAGTTCAAGCGGGCATGATGACCCTTTGTTGTTTGAAATTTTATCTGTGTTTCAGGTTGAATTTTGTTGATCGTATTTGTTTTTTTGACTTCAATCGCGCTTTCGTTTTCGTTTGTTTTGCGAATTGAAAATCGGTCAATCAAATTGTTTTCATACACCACCTCTACTTGTGTTGAGGCGGTTTTATTGCTTGCCGAAAAAGCATAAAAGACCGTGGCTGGTTCTGAATTTGCCGATGGGGTAGGAAGCGTGAATGTTTTACTGTTGCCATTGGCAAAGTCGTATGCGTCGTGGAATTGTCGTCCACCTTCGTACCATGCGTAAGCATCTTCGTCGTAAACGATGGGGTAGGAGATGCTGCTTGTTATTTCCCCTTCGCCATGTGCTTCTAAAACCGGCATTGTGGCTGTCTCTTCGCTTTCTGTAATAAAATAATACGAGGCATTGGAATATGGATTTTTCTCATGTTCCCAACGTTTGCGATTGGCTTGCCAGGTGTATCTCGTTGTGCCTTCAGCAAAGAAAAGAATTTTATTTTCAGATCGGTAGGCATTTAACTGGCTTAGGTCGTCGATTGGGGCGGTGTTGCCATCATAACTTATAATCTGCGGCTGAATAAGCCCCCCATAACCATAAATTTTGATGTTTTTAATATTTTTAAATCCCCACGACTGAATTAATTGCTGATCCAATTCATAAATGCCCTCTTGCTTTACTTTGATCTTTACCCATTTGCCTGTTGCTAATACTGAGTTATTGGCGTATCTTGAATTTTGTTCGCCTCTTCCTTTCGTTCTGTTGATTTCGCTATGGCTCGCCTTCTTATGAAATTTAATGAGGAAAGAAGAGAGTCTTACAGGCTTGCCTTGATGGTACAGAAATGGGAGGACGCTCACGTCAGCCACTAATTGTTTTCTTTCTATCCCATACGCTACTGAATATGAAATTTGCTCAGGCAACTGTATGTTGAGCGTTTTCAGGATTTTTTGTTCTTGATGGGTTAATGGGGTAAATTCTGGAAACTCTATTCTTACTTCATAATTGTCTTCATTTTCATTCATTCCCAATTTGTGATGTTGCGTAAATATGGGTAAATCTTGACGCAACGGAAAATCCTCAACATTTAATTCTGTAAAATGTTGAGCCTGAGTTATGATGAAATTAAAGAAAACTGCAATGAATAATAAGATGAATTTCATATATTGGTTTATGGGGGCGGGTGTTGAGGGGTGAGAGGTTTTTTAAAGTTGAGAGATGAAAGGTGAGAGTTTAGAGTAGAGAGACTTTAGAGGCTTCGCCTCTTGAGGGGGAGAGATAAGAGTTGATATAAAAAGTGTGTGACGTGTCACATGTCACAGAGCGGTGACACTTTCGGGTATCTTTCGTCGGCCCGTACACATTGTTTTTTGCAATATTAGTACCTATCTATTGGGTGGGGTAAATTCTTGAATAATAAGGCTTTTGCCCTTGCAGGGCGCAACTCTGCACGATTTACACCCCAGGGCGCCTGCCTGGGCTAGGGCTTATTGGCCCTTTAGGCTGTAGACACTGAACGCATGAAAACACATAGACGCATGCGCTCACTGTAGTGAGCAAGATTCTTGAGATTCGTGTTCGAATTAAAAGTTAAGAGGTGAGCGCTGAGGGGGTTATTTAATGTTAAATCGGAGTACTTTTTGTTGGTTGATGAATCCCTCTATATGGTCGTTTACATTCACGCTCACGCCTTTTGCTGGACATCCGGTGAAAATGATGTCGCCTTGTCGGAGGGTGTAGTGCTTGCTTATGTGGGCGATGATTTTGTCGATGTGGTTGATTTGATCTTTTGCCCTCGATTCAAAGATGGTTTCGTTGTTTTTCTTGATTGTAAACGATATGTTTTGCGATAAGGGTTTAAAGTGGGTGTTTACGCCTAAATCGTCGGTTGAATCATTGTTATGAGTGATTTCTTCGTATAAAGGCATGAATTTTCCTACAGGTGCTGCTCCATCAAATCCTACTGCTAAATCCCATGGTTGCCCTTTTTCTATGTATTCGGTTAATAAATTTTCGGCTTTGAAGGTCGCTCCTACGCTAATAGCGTCATAATATCTGTGCGCAAATCTTTCAGAAATTGATCGCCCTAATCTACAGATTCTGACAATTAAATGCCCTTCGATGGTGCATGGATTGGCAAAGTCAGGAATAAAAAAGGGCTTGTTGTCCTTTATGATAGCCGTATCAGGAAGTGTATAGATTGAAATCTCGTTATTATTTAACGATGTCAATGGATAATTATTGCGTACAACGATTAGTTTCAAGGTGATTTTTATATTTTTAAGAATGAATACAATTAAAACTGTCCCAACTTATTATTTTACGGTTACTTCACTGAATGTGATGGTGATGCAAAGGCTGAATGGCTTGTATTTTTCGTGATCAAGCGATGCTATAACATTTTGTTTTTAATGATTCGGTTCATCTCTCGCTTGTCTTCCTTTTCTTTGATGTTTTGCCGTTTGTCGTATTCCTTTTTACCTTTACACAATCCAATAACAAGTTTTGCTCTTCCGTTTTCATCAATAAATAATCTAAGCGGAATAATTGTAAAGCCAGGTGATTTTGTTTCGCCTGCTAAATTTTCAATTTCTTTTTTATTCAGCAATAATTTTCTGTCGCGTCGGGTTGTGTGATTATTGTAGCTTCCCCATTCATATTCAGCGATGTACATGTTCTTGACCCAAATTTCCTTGTTGTGGATATAGCAGAATGTGTCAACGAGTCCGGCTTTTCCCAACCTGATGCTTTTGATCTCAGTTCCAGTCAGTACGATGCCTGCGGTGTATTTATCAATAATCGTATAGTCGTATTCCCCCCTTCGGTTCTTTATGTTTATGTTTGTTTTTGGTTTGATATTCTTTTTTCCCATTTTGATTTCAATTGGTTAAGAATTAACGATGATGTTGTCAATCATTTTCTATGCTTATAAAATCATTCAGGTGCTCGTCAACGTAGCGTGCAATGCGCTCAGTGTATTCTTCTTCATTTTCAATGAAACTATCGTCTAAATCATCAAATTGCGGATATTGTTCAAAAAGCGCCATAAACTCTTCGTCAGAGTATTCTTGTGTTAACGCGCCTTTATGCTCATCGTATAATTCCTTGGCTTTATACACCAGTTTGGAGAGGTCCTTTAATCCCCAAAGTCGCATTGCCTTTGCAAAGGGATTGTCAAAGATGAATGGTCCGTAGCCATTGTAAATGAGTTGAATAAATCCGCCATTCATCACTTCGTCCCGAAGGATGTCGTAAGCCCATAATGTGATTTGATTGCCATTGAGCAGGCTCAGCGTGTCGGCATTTATTTCGTGCTGGCTTTTTTCTTTTATGGCTTCGATGATGAGGCCCAGGAATGCATCGATTCCTTCGTGTGCGGCCTTTCTTAACTGAGAATCTTTTACTGTTATCATTTTACTTAGATTTTATAGGTCATGTCGTGCCACTCCGTGCTTGGCAATTCTTCGGTCAGGGGATAATAATTTACGACTTCGTTGGTTGTTTCATCGATTTCAACGACTTGATTTTTGAGTACGTCTCCGTTTCTTAAAATCAATTTAGATATTGCTATTCTTTTCATTGTTTCGTGTTTCCAAAATGAAATTTCAAGGGTTCCTTCTTTATCGTGTCGTTGTTGTTGTCGTTTTGGGCTGTTGATTCGTTGGCTTTTCTTTCTTTGTTGCGCCGCTTCGTGTTGGCTTCGCCGGTCGTGTTGTGGTAGCGTACCAACTTAATATTAGAGATTAAGAGGAGTTTTGTGGTTGTAGTCCAATCAGCATGTTGCATGATTTGCACGTGCATTGATTTCATTTTCTGGTCAATGATTCTCAATGTTAATTGCTGCGGTCCGGTAGCACTAACGTTTTTATGCGTTGTGGTCACGGTGTCGCCATCGTAGGCAATTGAGAAGATTGCTGTGGCCAATCTTGGTCCGTCTTTACTGAGCCAATTTGTGTTAAAGCTCCATTCCATTTTATCGCCTTCTTGCAATAATGTATCTTCAGGGAGTTCAAGGGTGATGTATTTTTGGCCTGTTGCGTTGATGATATAGAAATCCTTACCCGACCATATGTTTGCCGTGTCGCCCTCGGTGGTGTATTGTGTTTCCTTCGATTTTCCAACCGTTTCGTTGAGCCTGTTGGCTAAGGGCTGATAGATGTCGTTGAGTAAGTGCACGTTTCTGTGGTAATAGCGCAATGAATTATCAAATTCTTCTTCGGTGATGTTGTATTTTTTGAATACAGCTTGCGTATAGAGTCGGATTTTAAAATCCACGCTGTCGCCCGATTGCGTGGCAAGCGTTTGCGCCACGTGGTAATCGTACAGGATATTCGTCATCATCTTTTTACCAATCACCTGTGTTCCTTCATGTTTAGGCGTACACGCAAGCATGCCGATGATGCAGCATGCCGGGATCGTATAAAAAAGATAACGCATCGTTTTTGATGTGATGTGATGAAGGTTGAGCATGATTAAATGTTTGCGATTAAATGTTTGATGTTTCATGTTTGGCAGGCATCGCTAATTGCTTATGATAGCATAAGATAAAGACAACCGCACCCACGGATATCGCCGCATCAGCCACGTTGAAAATAGCGCCAAAGAAGATGTCGCCCCCAATAAGCGGAATGAATTCGGGCCAGGTGAATAATGGGAAATAAAACATATCCACGACTTTGCCTGCGAGGATTTCGCCATATCCAGCTCCCCATTCCACGAATTGCGCGGGTGCAGCGCATGCATACCCCGCGGGCTGGCTTTCTGTAAACACCATGCCGTAAAAGAGGTTGTCGATTAAATTCCCTATGGCCCCAGCCAGGATGCTTGCTATGGTTATTAGAAAGCCCATGGGTTTCTGCGGATTTTTTGCTGCTTTATAAAAATAATACACGAAACAGGCGATGGCAATTATTCTGAACACCGCTAAAAACATGGTACCGACGAAGCTCATGCCAAATGCCATACCTTTGTTTTCGGTAAAGCAGATTTGAAACCATGATGTAATGTCCACCTTTTCGTATAAGCACATTGAGGTTTTAACCCAAATTTTAGTGATTTGATCAACAATAATAATCAGTAATGCGATTAAAGATGGCCATACAAAACGTTTCATATAAAAAAATAATAAAAATATAAGGGAGTTGAGAGTTAAGAGTTTAGAGGGGTTAGAGGCTTCGCCTCTTGAGGGGGAGATGAGAGTTGAGATAAAAAGTGTGTGACGTGTCACATGTCACAGAGCGGAGATACCTTTGGCATCTTGCCGTGCCGCATGGGTTCACCGCACGATTGTTGTACTCTGTACTCTGTGCTCTTTTTATAATTATGAGCACTTTCTTAGTAGTGTAAGTTGCTGAATAATAAGACTTTTGTCTTTGTTTGGCGCAACTCCACGTTGTTAACCAACCCAGGGCGTCAGCCTGGGCTATGGGCTTATTGGCCTTTCTGGCCGTAGGCACTTAACGCATGGGGACACCGAGCCGCATGGGCTCACTTTCGTGAGCAAAAAAATGTGTATTCGAGAAATTCGTGTTGACGTAGGCAGCGCTTATTCTGGGATTCAGCAACTACGTCGTATAAACCATAAATTAGGAATCAGAAATGAAGATGTGCGTTTTCTAAAAGTGTGTCTTTACTTTTATCCTTGTAATCTAAATTTCTGAATCCTAATTTATATTGACCTACATATTCTGTTGTTGCTTCGCTTCTATAGAAAGCGTTGCGTGGGGCACTGCTCTGAGTCGTTCTTTCGGGATGAGCTTGCCCGTTACGCGGCAAACGCCGTAAGTTTTGTTTTCAATGCGCACAAGGGCCGCTTCAAGTCCGTTAATAAACTTCAATTGACGTTGCGCCATCATCGTGAGATCCTCTTTCGAAAGCGACAAACTTCCTTCTTCAAGCGCCTTGTAGGTGGGCATGGTGTCGACAACGTCGTTGCCATGAGGGTTGTTTATCGAATCCATCATGTCGTCGTAGTCGCGTCGTGCCAGTGCGATTTTTTTCTCAATGATTTCACGAAACTCCTGAAGTTCTTCGTCTGAATATCTTGGCTTTTCCATGATTTTCTTATTTAAAGATTTATATTTTGGTTAGTCAATTTTTTACAAGATTTACTTTTTATAAGTTTAGGAGAAAGTCTTTCAATCGAAAAAACTTAGTCTCCTAAACTTTACTTGTGCTGACTATAATTTTTCAACAGTCACATTAACTTGATAGTCTTCAAAATCAATGACTTGACCATTGTTTTCGCTAAAATCAATATTCTCAGCTAACACTTGCGTACAGATGTAATTTTTGTAAGTTTCCACCGCCGCTTGAAGTTCTGCATTTGGCGCTATCACAATACGGATCCGATCTGTGATTTCATAGCCACTTTCTTTTCTGATATTTTGGATACGTTTAATGATTTCTCTAGCCACGCCTTCTTGCTTCAGCGCTTCTGTTATTGTGAGGTCAAGAGCTACGGTAAGGTTACCTTCATTAATTACAGTCCAGCCAGGCATATCTTCAGAAATGATGTCTACGTTGGCGCGTTCTATGGTAACTGTTTGTCCTTCAATGTCAATGTTTACTTCGCCTTGTTCTAATGCAGCTATTTCTTGTTTGCTCAGATTTTCGCATGCGTTAGCAACGGCTTTCATCAACTTTCCAAATTTCTTACCCATGACGCGGAAGTTGCATTTGACTTTCTTTTCAAGCATATCTCCTTCAACAAACACCAGTTCCTTAACGTTAATTTCATCAAGAATCAACTGTTTCACCGCCTCGATGTTTGTTTTCATCTGAGCATCGGTCAATGGTATTGAAATGCATTGCAAGGGTTGGCGTACGATGATTCGTTCTTTCTTACGCAATGAAAGCGCCATTGACGTAATTTTTTGTGCAAGACCCATTTGTTCTTCCAACGTTTTGCAGATCATGCTTTCATTGGCAATGGGGAATAAATCAAGGTGCACACTTTCAGCCTTTTGTTCAACGCCTTCTGTCAAGTCCCTGTATAAGCGGTCTGCATAGTATGGCGCGATGGGGGCCATGAGTTTGCTCGTCGTCAGCAAGCATTCGTACAAAGTTTGATAAGCCGAAAGCTTGTCTGTATTCATTTCTCCAGCCCAGAATCGTTTTCTGTTCAGACGCACATACCAATTTGATAAGTTATCTGCCACAAATGTTTCAATCATACGTCCAGCGCGTGTGGGTTCGTATTCTTCGTATGCCTCCTTCACGTTCTTAATCAGGGTCTGCAATTCAGAAAGAATCCAGCGGTCAATTTCAGGACGTTCGTTTATTGCCACTTGTGCAGTTTGAGGGTCAAATCCATCTACATTGGCATACATTGCGAAGAAAGAGTAACTTTGGAATAATTTTGCAAAGAAACTGCGAGTTACTTCCTTTACGCCGTCCTTGTCAAATTTAAGGTTGTCCCAAGGCGCAGAGTTGGTAATCATATACCAACGCACAGCGTCCGAACCAAATTCCTCTATGCATTCAAAGGGGTCAATACCATTTCCAAGGCGTTTCGACATCTTTTGACCAAATTTGTCAAGCACTAACCCATTTGAAATCACTGCTTTGAACGCCACGCTGTCAAACACCATTGTTGCAATGGCATGGAGCGTGTAGAACCAGCCACGTGTTTGGTCAACGCCCTCAGCGATGAAATCAGCGGGGTAGCATGTGCGCTTGTCAAGGGCTTCTTTATTTTCAAAAGGATAGTGGATTTGAGCATAAGGCATAGCGCCTGAATCAAACCAAACGTCAATCAAATCCAATTCTCTAGTCAAAACATTGCCTTTGTCGCTCACTAATTTAATGTTATCCACATAAGGACGGTGCAAATCAATAAGTTCATAATTCGCCTTGTCATAATTGCCTGGCACGAATCCTTTGGCTTTCAAGGGATTTTCGCTCATAACGCCTTTGGCAACCGCCTTTTCTATTTCATTGTATAATTCTTCTACAGAACCGATGCAAATCTCCTCGCGTGTTTCTGCATTACGCCAAATTGGAAGTGGTGTTCCCCAATAGCGCGAGCGACTCAAGTTCCAGTCATTGAGGTTTTCAAGCCACTTTCCGAATCTTCCCGTTCCCGTTGATTCAGGTTTCCATAGAATTGTCTTGTTTAGCTCCATCATTCGCTCCTTAACAGAACTTGAGCGAATAAACCATGAGTCAAGAGGGTAGTAAAGGACAGGCTTGTCTGTGCGCCAGCAGTGTGGATAGTTGTGCACGTGTTTTTCAATCTTGAAAGCAACGCCTTCCTGCTTCATCTCCATGCAGAGCACGATATTCAAATCCTCTGCCTTTTCCGCTGCAGCAGCATCATATTTACCGTCAATGTTGAATTCTGGTGCAAATGCATTTTTTACGTAGTTGCCAGCATGGTTGTTGTAAGCTTCGCTCACGCATGCAGCTTTAAACGCTTCTGCCAAATCTTCCAGAACGTAAAATCTACCCGTAAGGTCCACCATGGGGCGCGTTTCCCCCTTGGAGTTAATCATAAACAACGAGGGAATTTGAGCATCGCGAGCCACCTTGGCGTCGTCAGCACCAAAGGTCGGTGCGATATGCACAATGCCCGTACCATCTTCAGTTGTTACATAATCGCCAGGTATCACGCGGAACGCTAACTCATGAAGTTCAACAAATTGATCTTGTCCCACGGTAAAGCACAATTCAGGATGCGCTTCTGCATATTGGTTAACGAAGTCAGCTGCCAATTCTCCAGTCTTTTCAAGAGGCTTCACCCATGGCATGAGTTGGTTGTAATGCAAACCTACAAGTTCATGACCCTTGAGTTCTTCAATGATTCTGTAAGGCACAACCTTATCGCCTTGGGCATACGCCGCCATGTCTGCTTCCGCGCCTTCCGCTTTCATGTATGCATTAACTCGTGCCTTGGCAATAACAGTTGTCACAGGTTCGCCTGTGTAAGGATTAAATGTTTCAACTACTGCATAGTCAATGTTTGGTCCCACACAAAGCGCGGTGTTTGATGGCAATGTCCAAGGCGTTGTTGTCCAAGCCAAGAACACTGGTTTGCCATGCTTCTTCCACGCTTCAGGCGCATCTGTGATTTCAAACTGCGCCGTAACTGTCGTGTCCTTCACGTCGCGGTAGCATCCTGGTTGGTTCAACTCATGACTTGACAGACCTGTTCCAGCGCCAGGCGAATAGGGTTGAATGGTGTAACCTTTGTATAAAAGGCCTTTATTGTATAATTGCTTTAGGAGCCACCAAAGCGATTCGATATATCCATTTTCATAAGTGATGTATGGATTTTCCATGTCAACCCAATAACCCATAAGGTGACTTAGGTCTGCCCATTCTTGGGTGAACATCATCACGTTGCGACGGCATTGCGCATTGTATTCCTCAATACTAATGCTCTTGCCAATATCTTCCTTGGTAATCCCCAATTCTTTCTCTACGCCCAATTCTACAGGCAAGCCATGCGTGTCCCATCCCGCCTTTCGCTTCACCTGGAACCCTTGCATGGTTTTAAAGCGGCAGAACACATCCTTGATCGTACGCGCCATGACGTGGTGAATACCTGGATGTCCATTGGCAGAAGGAGGTCCTTCGAAAAACACGAATTCAGGTGCACCCTCACGTTCCGACATAGATTTATGAAAAAGGTCCTGCTCATCCCATTGCGCGAGCACTTGCTTGTTGATTTCAAACAAGTTTAAACCTTGACGTTCTTGAAATTTCATAATATTTATGTGTTTTAACTTGATAAATTCTTGAAATAGTGTGTTCCTAAAAATATTCCGCAAAATTAATAAAAACACCTGAATAACCAATACGAATTAATGGTTTTTTGAGGTGTATGTGGATGGCACAATGTCGTTTGCTTATATTAAATGAAAAAGAGAGGACGTGTCCGCCTATTGGGCACGCCCTCTCTCACTATTTGGGTTGTTGTTTGCTTTTTTATGCTTCTTTGGGACAAATGCTGAGTTGGAGCTCATCGAGCTGCGCCTGATCGACAAATGAGGGGGCGTCGAGCATGACGTCGCGACCGGCGTTGTTCTTTGGGAAGGCGATGCAGTCGCGGATGCTGTCAAGCCCAGCGAAGAGGCTGACGAAGCGGTCGAGGCCGTAGGCGAGTCCGCCATGAGGGGGCGCACCGTATTTAAACGCGTTCATGAGGAAGCCAAACTGCTCTTGCGCACGCTCGGGGGTGAAGCCGAGGGTTTGGAAGATCTTGGCTTGCAGCTGCGCGTCGTGGATTCGGATGGAGCCTCCGCCCACTTCAACGCCATTGCACACCATGTCGTAGGCATTGGCGCAGACGGCCGAGGGGTCGGTGTCGAGCAGAGGAATGTCGGCGGGCTTGGGCGCGGTGAAGGGGTGGTGCATGGCCACGTAGCGTTGCGTGTCGGCATTCCATTCGAACATGGGGAAGTCGACCACCCAGAGCAGTGCGAATTCGTCTTTCTTGCGCAAGCCGAGGCGGTCGCCCATGAGCAGGCGGAGCTCGCAAAGTTGCTTACGCGTGCGCATAGCGTCGTCGCCGCTGAGGATGAGGATGAGGTCGCCTGGATTGGCGTTCATGGCCTGGCGCATTTGTTGAAGCACGTCTTGAGTGTAGAATTTATCGACTGAGCTTTTCACGGTGCCGTCAGCTTCGACTCTGGCATAAACGAGGCCCTTGGCTCCGATTTGCTGGCTCTTGACGAAGTTTGTGAGTTCGTCAATTTGCTTGCGCGTGTAGTTGGCGCAACCGGGTGCGCAGATGCCGCCGATGTATTCGGCATCGTTGAACACGGCAAACGTGCCTGTGGCTTTAAGCGTGGGCATGAGTTCGACGAACTCCATGCCGAAGCGCATGTCGGGCTTGTCGGATCCGAAGCGCTTCATGGCTTCAGCCCATGGCAGGCGGAGGAATGGCTCGGTGCCTAAGTCAACGCCCCGAACTTCCTTGAAAAGGTGCTTGGTAAGGGCTTCGAACATGTTGATAACATCGTCCTGCTCAACGAACGACATTTCGCAGTCGATTTGCGTGAATTCTGGTTGGCGGTCGGCACGGAGGTCCTCGTCGCGGAAGCACTTCACGATTTGGAAATAACGGTCGAAGCCAGCAACCATAAGGAGCTGCTTGAGCGTTTGCGGACTTTGGGGCAGTGCGTAGAACTGTCCGGGGTTCATGCGCGAGGGCACAATGAAGTCGCGTGCGCCTTCGGGTGTTGAGCCCACGAGCACGGGTGTTTCGACTTCAAGAAAGCCTTGGCCATCGAGGAAATTGCGCACGGCGATGCAGAACTTATGGCGCAGTTCGAGGTTTGCTCTGACGACGTCGCGGCGCAGGTCGAGGTATCGGTACTTCATGCGGATATCGTCGCCCCCGTCGGTATTGGCTTCGATGGTGAATGGGGGGGTGAGCGATGCGTTGAGGATGGTGAGTTGCGAAACGTTGATTTCAATGTCGCCCGTGGGGAGGGCGTTGTTTTTTGCAAAGCGTTCGCTCACTGTTCCGACAACCTGCAGTACGTATTCACGGCCCAGCTTGTTGGCTTGTTCGCACAGCGCGGGGTCGTGTTCTTCGTTAAACACGAGCTGGGTGATGCCATAGCGGTCGCGTAGGTCAATGAATGTCATTCCACCCATTTTTCGGATTCGTTGCACCCATCCGGAAAGTGTGACCTGGGTGCCAACGTGAGAGAGGCGTAGTTCGCCACAATGATGTGATCTGTACATAAATTAATTTGAGTATTTATGAGTTAATGTTGTTGTTTGCGTGTGTGTGCAGTGCTTTTGCCCATTCAGGGGGGATGCCATGCGGACTGTGCAGGCTGGGGGGCGCTTTGGGCTTAGACGCTCATGAATTCGCTCATGATATCATCGGAAACAAGGATGGCCTGCTCGCTGATGGAGAGATGATTGTTGGCGATTAGCATTTGCTTTCGGCTGATGAATGGTTCTGCGATGCTGAGAATGCGGCGGGTTTCGGATTCGCCAAATCGGTTGGCGAAGTGCGCGAGGTCGATTCCTGTCGAGGTGCGCAGGCGCGTGAAGACGTATTCGTTGATGCGCTGCTGGGGCGTTAAGGGTTCGGTTTCTCGGGGCGGACGACCCGCATGGCGGATGTAGGCCTGGACGTTGGGGCGGTTGTAAAACCGATCGACGCCGTTGAAGGAATGTGCTCCTGCCCCTACGCCTATGTAGGGCGTGGCGTTCCAATATCCGGAATTATGCTTGGACTCATAATGGGGTTTTGCGAAATTTGAGATTTCGTAATGTGAGAATCCCTCGTGAGCCAGCGTGTGGCACAGCGTCAAGTACATTTGCTCGATAAGCTCATCTGGCGCTTCGCTGACGGCGCCCGTTTCTTTCATCGCGCTGAGTTTTGTGCCAGGTTCGTACATGAGGTTGTAGGCCGAGAGGTGCTTAATGGGCAGGCGGCATGCTGTTTTTAAGTCATTTTTCCAATCTTCGAGCGATTGATAGGGCAAGCCGTAAATGAGGTCGATGCTTATATTGTGCAGGCCTTTCGTGTGGATCAGGTTAATGGCGGCGATGGCTTGCTGCGCCGTGTGCCGCCGGTTTAACAGGCTTAAGGTTTCGTTGTTGAACGTTTGTACGCCTAAACTGATTCGGTTTACGCCTGCGCAGATGAATGTGTCGATCAACGTGGGGCAGACGTCGTCGGGATTCATTTCTACAGTAAATTCGGTGGTGTTGGCTAATTGAAAACACTCGTGTAAGCAACTCAATATTTTAGCCCAAACCTCCTGCTTGAGTATCGAAGGCGTTCCTCCACCTATATATATGCTTTGCAGGGGGGTGCTGGTCGCGGTTTTGTAGGTCTTCAGTTCTGCACATAATGCTTCTGCATACAGTTGACTCACCTCGCTGTCGTAGATCGTTGAGTAGAAATCACAGTAAACACATCGCTGTTTACAAAAGGGTATGTGAATGTAAAGCAATTTGGGATTGAGAGTTTAGAGGGGTTTTAAAGTTGAGAGTTTAGAGTAATTTTTAAAAGTTTAGAGTTTAGAGGGGTTAGAGGCTTTGCCTCTTGAGGGGGGGAAGATGAGAGTTGAGATAAAATGTGTGTGACGTGTCACATGTCACAGAGAGGAGATACCTCCGGCATCTTGTTTGAGTGTAAACCATAAATAATAAGGCTTTTGCCCTTGTAGGGCGCAACTCCACGCTGTTAACCAACCCAGGGCGCTGCCCTGGGCTATGGGCTTATTGGCCTTTCAGGCCGTTACGCCTCAGAATGTTTACCGGCCGAAAGAGGCAAAGCCTCTAACTTCTCTAAACTCTCATCTCTCAAAAAGTCCTCTATGAAATTTCGGAGAAATCCTGCCATTGTTTTTTCAGCAGTTTTAATTGCTTACGGCACACGTCGTACATGGGGAGCGTTTCGTCGGGGTCGGCTTTCAGGATGCTTTGAGCGGTTTCGCGAGCAAGCGTCATGATGTCGGCGTCGCGCGTAAGGTTGCTGATCTTAAGGTCGATAGGCAATCCGCTTTGTGCCGTTCCTTCCAGGTCGCCTGGTCCGCGTAGTTTTAGGTCCTCTTCAGCAATGATAAACCCATCGTTTGTTTCAACCATAATCTCCATGCGTCGGCGCGTGTGGGCAGATAATTCAAATGGTGTGAGCAGAATGCAATAGCTGTGGGAAGAACCGCGCCCCACACGTCCGCGCAACTGATGGAGCTGAGCGAGCCCGAAGCGTTCGGCGTGTTGAATAACCATCACTGTGGCATTGGGCACATTAACGCCAACCTCGATCACAGTGGTAGCAACAAGGATCTGCGTTTCGCCCTTTACAAATTTATTCATCTCTACTTCCTTCTCCGCAGGCTTAAGTTTGCCGTGAATTTTTCCGACACGATACTGCGGAAATTCCTTGCAAAGGTTCTCGTAGCCTTGTTGCAGGTCCAGCAGGTCGGATTTCTCATTTTCTTCAATGAGCGGATACACCACGTAGATTTGGCGTCCGGCTTGCAGTTCGTGATTAATGCCCTGAACGAGATTGTTGCTTTTGTTTAAATAGTAGTGTTTGGTTTGTATGGGCTTTCGGCCGGGCGGCAGTTCGTCGATGACCGAAACGTCCAGATCGCCATAAAGCGTCATGGCAAGCGTGCGGGGAATCGGCGTGGCGGTCATCACCAGGATGTGGGGTGGGGTGGCGTTCTTTTCCCACATCGCAGCCCGTTGCTTAACACCAAATCGATGTTGCTCGTCGATCACGCAGAATCCCAGGTTCTGAAACTTAACCGTGGGTTCTATTAAGGCATGAGTGCCTACGATGATTTGGATTTTGCCTCGCTCTAAATCTTCCAGAATGGTCTTGCGCTGCTTTCCCTTAACCGATGACGTGAGCAGCTCGACATTTACGGGCAAATCCTTGAGGAAGGCCTTAAACGTATTGACATGTTGCTCGGCCAGAATTTCAGTAGGCGCCATGAGGCACGCCTGAAAGCCATTGTCCACGGCAATCAAAGCGCTAAGCAGTGCCACCAAGGTTTTACCTGAACCGACATCGCCTTGCACCAGGCGATTCATCTGCTTGCCGGTCGTAAAATCGGCTCGTATTTCTTTGACGACCCTTTTTTGCGCTTCAGTCAGATTAAAGGGTAGTTGATTGTAGAATTGATGGAAGTTGTTGGCTATTTTAGGGAAGTAAAACCCTCCGGTTTTTTGGCGTAATTTTGCGTATCTGAGGATTTCCAACTGCAGGTAAAACAATTCCTCGAACTTCAATCTGCTTCGTGCCTTAGCTAATTCCTTCGAGTTGCAGGGAAAATGCATGGCCCTCAGGGCGGTGTAGAGGTCGATAAATTGATGCTTTTCGATGATGTCGCTGGGCAACGATTCCTGGATTTTCGTTTCAACGAGATGCAATGCGCTTTGCACCAGTTCGGATAAGAAACGTTGAGTGATGCGTCCTTCGAGTTTTTCAGACATGTGGTACCTGGGGTACATGGCTTTTCTTATACCCTTTTGCTCGTTGACGGTTTCGATTTCGGGATGCACGATGTTTGGGCGCCCGTTGAAGAAAGTGGGTTTGCCCAGGATAAGCATGTCCTGCCCGATTTTGTAATTGTCGGTAACGTATTTGATGCCGTTAAACCAAACGAGGTCGAGGTAGCCAGTGCCGTCGGTGAAAATAGCGCGTATTCTGCGTTTTGTGCCTTCGCCCTGAGGCGCGTCGAAATCAACAATCTTGCCTCGCAACTGAACATAGTCCATGCCATCAACCAACCTGTTAATGGTAAGGATTTCAGTTCGGTCAATGTATCTAAAAGGAAAATTGTAAAGGAGGTCGCGCAGGCTTGTGATTTTCAAATGTTTCTTGAATAAATCAGCCTTATGTGGCCCCACGCCTTTCATGTACTTAATATCTTGCGCTAAAATATCCACCTTTTCCTGACGATTGTTAATTCGGCTAATCCAACTTCAGCACAGCCAAGAATGCCTTTTGTGGTACTTGTACGTTGCCGATTTCTTTCATTCGCTTCTTTCCGCGTTTTTGTTTTTCAAGCAATTTACGCTTTCTGGACACGTCGCCCCCGTAGCACTTTGCGGTTACGTCTTTGCGCAACTGCTTAACCGTTTCGCGGGCAATGATTTTTGCACCGATTGCCGCTTGAATGGCAATGTCGAATTGCTGACGCGGAAGGAGTTCCTTTAACTTCTCGCACATGCGACGACCAAAATAAACGGAGTTGTCAACGTGGGTGAGTGTGGATAAAGCGTCGACGGGCTCGCCATTGAGCAGAATATCGAGCTTCACCAATCGTGACGGACGGAACCCTATGGGATGGTAGTCGAATGAAGCATATCCTTTTGAAATAGACTTGAGCTTGTCGTAAAAGTCAATGACGATTTCTGCTAAAGGCATATCGTAATGCAATTCCACGCGATTGCCGCTGACGTATTCCTGCTTGATCAGTTCGCCACGCTTCGAAAGACACAAGGTCATGATATTGCCAATGTAGTCGGTTCGCGTAATGATCGAGGCTCTGATATAAGGTTCTTCAATATGCTCGATTTCCAGAACATCGGACATGCCCGCGGGGTTGTGCACTTCTTTCATGTTGCCATGTTTGTCGAAGATCTTGTACGACACGTTGGGCACTGTGGTAATGACATTCATGTTGAACTCTCGGTCCAATCGCTCTTGTACAATCTCCATGTGCAACATGCCGAGGAAACCACAGCGGAAACCAAATCCAAGCGCTACCGACGATTCGGGGGTGAATGTAAGCGATGCGTCATTGAGCTGCAGTTTCTCTAATGAGGCGCGCAGCATTTCAAAGTCCTCTGTTTCAATGGGGTAGATGCCCGCAAAGACCATGGGCTTTACTTCCTCAAACCCCTCAATGGCTGTGGGCGAGGGATTGCTGGCCGAGGTGATGGTGTCGCCCACCTTGACTTCGGTGGCTGTTTTGATACCCGAAACGATGTAGCCCACATCGCCGCAACTCAACGTTTGTCGGGGCGACAAATCCATTTTCAACACACCAATCTCGTCGGCGTCGTATTGTTTTTTCGTGTTTACAAACAGTACGTCTTCGCCCTTATGAATGCTACCGTTCACAATCTTGTAGTAAGCAATGATGCCTCGAAATGAATTAAAGACCGAGTCAAAGATCAGGGCTTGCAGTGGTGCATTGGGGTCGCCTTTAGGGGCTGGTATTCTTTCAATTACAGCCCTGAGTATTTCTTCCACACCTTGCCCTGTTTTGCCGGAAGCTCTAATAATTTCTTCTTCCTTGCATCCTAACAACTCAACGATTTCGTCCGATACTTCTTCAGGCATAGAGTTGGGCATGTCGCACTTATTGAGCACAGGTATGATTTCCAGATCGTGCTCAATGGCCATGTAAAGATTGGAAATGGTTTGGGCTTGTACGCCCTGGGTGGAGTCGACGATTAACAGACAGCCCTCGCAAGCGGCAATGCTTCTGCTCACCTCGTATGAAAAGTCAACGTGGCCCGGGGTGTCGATAAGATTCAATTTATAGACTTCGCCGTTTAATTCATATTCCATCTGAATGGCATGGCTCTTGATGGTGATCCCTCTTTCCTTTTCAAGGTCCATATCATCAAGCATTTGCCCTTCAGTGACATTGATCGTCTTTGTGAACTCTAATAATCGGTCGGCCAGGGTGCTCTTGCCGTGGTCGATGTGTGCGATGATACAAAAGTTGCGTATATTTTTCATAAAATGTAAATCTCTGGGTGTTGTTTCGTTTGAACAAGTGATTTAGAATTTTTCGGCATCTGCAAAGGCAACGGCATGATTTAAATCTTTGTCCGACAAAATCACGCAATCTTTGATGGGCCATTCTATATTCAAGGCAGGGTCGTTATAGGCGATCGTGCATTCTGCTTGTGGCGCATAGTGGTTATCTACCTTGTAAATAAATTCGGCTTCTTCCGACAACACTTGAAAACCATGGGCGAATCCTCGGGGCACGAACAACTGGCGCATGTTCTGGGCCGAGAGCTCCACCATGATATGCCGACCGAAGGTTTTAGAATCTTGACGTAAATCAACAGCCACATCGACTACCGCACCCTTAATGACTCTAACCAGTTTTGCTTGTGAGAATTCACCTTTTTGGTAATGTAACCCGCGCAAAACACCTTGGCTGGATTTGGATTGGTTGTCCTGGATGAAGTTGGTGTCGTGACCAATATTTTGGTCGAAGTCGGATTTTCGATAGGTTTCTGTGAAGTAGCCACGATCGTCCTTAAATACCTTTGGTTCAAGAATATAAACCCCTTCTATGTCAGTTTTAATATAATTCATTTGTTCGTAATTATTTGTTGTTTCTTTTAAATAAATCAATGAACTTTTTAAAGTCTTTCTTAAATTCAAGACCTACGCCCTGGGTTGTCAACGTTGATTTCGTGAAGTAGCGTTCGTTGCTCTTACTGTAAAACTTTACGCCCCATGCGCCCGAGGGGGTTAATTTACAGCGCAGATTAAAGTCGCCCACAAAATTATCGTTGTTGGTGACATTGTATTTTCGTTCCTGATAACCAAAATTGCCATCGAATTGTACTCTGTTGTTGAAAAGGTTTGCACTGACCAAACCCTTAACTTCCATGTCGCTCCAACCCGAAGTGCCGGTTGACAGATTCGTCCCAAAATTCCAGTTTTTGGCACCCAGCAGGTTGGTTAGCATTTCGTTGATTTCCGTACTTAGTGTTGACGACAGGAATGAATTGGCCATCACTGTCGTTTGATTTTGATTATCCGTTTCTGTTGCCACCTGGGTGTAGTCGTTGGTATAGAATCTGCCTGCCACCAAAAGCGAGAAGATTTGAATGTTTAAATTTTCTTGAGTTGAGATTAAACTTCTTACCATTCTCTTCTCATCTTCGTTCTTTGTAGGTAAATCTAAGTCAAAATTCACCAGGGGATTGTTAGGCGTGCCGGTGATGTTGAGAATGCAATCTACTGGCGTGCTTCGGTCGCTGAAGTTATCGCCAATGTTTAAGTCGGAAAGCGACGCCGTTTGAAGTTTATAGACTGCTTTCAAATCCAATGCGGCATTATCTGTATTGCCGTTAAAATTAATCGTACTTCCCGATTGCAAGGCAAATTTCCTTTTGGCAACATTGTAGATGTTCATTTTGTATTCCCCATCATCAATGTTGTAAATACCTCTTAGATTAAAGGTGTTGCTGTTATAGTCTGCATTAAGAATACCATGTCCGCGCATTTCTATACTATCAACTTCGCTCATTAAAACTCTTAACTTGAGATTGTTATTCGTGTTTATTTTGAGTTTTAAGTTAAAATCAAGTGCTGAGTTTTGTTGCGTTTTGTTGGTTGTTTTCTGGGTGCTGGTCGTATCCTTCACTTCATGCCTGTTTCTGAATTTGATGTATCCAACGTTGTTCGTTGAATTGTTTAGATTCTCAGGTAAGGCCGAATACACAATGATTGATTCCTTGCGCGGGGTGACATCGATATTCAAATTTAATTGCTTGGGCCCGCCCTGCAAGATGGTGGTGCCTGAAGCATAAGCCTGAGCCGAGAAGGGCATCTCGGCCGACGAGGGGCGGTCATAAAGGAGCAGATCGTCGCTCGTTAGTTTTAAGGCGTAATTGAATTTTTTGAGATGTTCGTGCGATAAGGAAGCCGTTATCGTGCCTTTGCCGCCATGATCGTCGGCTATCGAACTGTTTTTGAGCATAAAGAAGCCCGGTTGTATGCCTATCTCGGCATCATTGATGGTGTATTTAACACCGTTTGACGGAATATAGGTGCTGACATTCGCATTGATATCACCCTTGAAGTCCAGTTTCTTAAAAGGACCAAATAGGTTACAATAGCCCTTAGCCCATCCGTGTATATCGTTGGCAATACCTGTAACCCAAGTGTTTAGGAAATATAAATTTGTTTTGTAGGCATGAATATTTAAATTCAGCCCTTTTTGTGCCGGCGATATAAATCCGTCGACCTTTGTTAATATCTCATTGTTTTGGGTCATTTCTGCGTTGAGCAGGATGTCGTCGTTCGTATTCATCCACTGACCATTGATTTCAGCGTTTCCCATCAATGCATGGTTGAATTGAAAACCCTCTACATTTAAGTAGGCATTTAAAAATGGTTGGTTTTCACCCAATTTTAAAACGACATTTCCAGATGCGCTGCCGTCAAACAAAACATCATCAAAGTTAACAAAGTCTAAGATATCACTAATGTCAACATGCGATAATTTAATGTTTATGCTGTCGTGTTGCGTCTTTGAGAAAGTACCGCCAATAATCAGGCTTTGCTGACGATTTTTTGCCGCTGCTGCGGCACTGAGGCTTGTGTTGCTAACGCTGTTTTGGGGCACTGTTTTAAGTATCAGGCTATCTATGATGGTGTGCGCGTCGGATATTTCAATGCGTCCGGCACTAACATTCCACGTGGTGTCGTTGAGGGTAAAGAATGTTGGCGAGAAATGGGTTTTAATATTATGCTTGTTGTGTTCTGTGGTCTGAAAAACGCTGTTCAGGCGCAAATTCCCATTAAAACTTTTATTGTTTTGGTCGTCCCAATTGAGTTCTGTGGTTAAACTGTCGGCTCTTAAGGTGGCGCTCATTTCCAGCAGGATATCCTCGCCCATAATCTCTTTCTTACCCTTAAACAGGGTGTAGGCATTGTTGGAGTCTGAATAGAAATAAAATCTGGGATTGACGATTTGCAAACCATCGTAATTGACCTCATCGGCATAGGCTGTAAAGTTTGCCAATTTACTTTCCGTGTTCAACGTGGCTTCAATCTCTAAATTCTCTTTTATCTTTAAGGGCACATAAAGCACGTCGGTAAAGAAATTATTGTTTTTTACCTTAATTCTGACGTTGGCTTTATCGCTTGAGTGCACATCCTCATTGTCCCATAATGAGATATGCGATGCGAGCGTGTTCTTCAAAGAGCTTAAGATGGTTTGACTGCTGATGGCGCCATGTGCATCAATGTCCAGAAAGTCGCTTTTTAAATTGATGAAACTGTGCTCTGCGTCATTAAGCTCGGCTTTTAGATCAAATTGACTCAAAAAGTAAGGTGATTCTCGATTTATATTTAATGAGTCAATCTTTATATGCAAATGTTTTTCGTTTTTGCTCCATTTCGGCGCCACGACAGTTACATTGCCACGCCAAAGTCCATGCCATATGGAGTCGGTAATGCCTAACTTCTCAAGCGATAGCGTATCAATGTTTGCTTCAAACGATAAGTCTTTGAATCCATCCTTCGTTAGGGTTAAAGCGGATTGCAATTCAGTGGTTAAAGCTGGATTGTCGCTCAATAATTTGGCTGAGATCTTGTTCTGTTTAAGTGAACAGGACAGGTCGATGTCTTTTAACAACTCATCGTGAAGTTGGGCTTCAACGATTTTCATGTTTGCAATGATATCTGTGTGCGTTGTATCCTTGCAAAGCATTTGGGCGTGTCCTGATAAAGTGACGTGTTTCGGTAAGAAATCCTGTTTCAATAAGTCGGCAACCTCTGTGTTTTGGGTTTTTAATGTCGTTGAGAGGGTGTCGTGATTATATGCTACATGAAGCTCAATTTCGCCTAATGTGGGCGAACTGCAGTTCACGTTGCCAATAAGCGTTTTTTGGATTATATTGGCTTGAACATGGGCTTGCGACTTTAATTGTCCGATTTGATTGAGGATACCAACCAAATCTTTAGTGGAATGATCCTGGAATAAATTTTGCGTTAGGCGTTCTGTGAATTTTTCGTTGATTAAGGCTTGTTTAAGATTTAAATCAACGCTCTCAATTTTATTGTTGGCGAGGTAAGCGCTGACCTGTAATTTAAGAGAAGAATCAAAATCCTGTTCTTTGAGCAGGATGTCTGAATACGCACCATTACCATCGGTATGAAACGTGATTTTACCGCTCATGCCGATGTTTAAGTTGTTGATGTGCTCGTCAAAGACGATAAAGTCGTTGGTATGTATCTTATTGATCGTTAGTTGCCCTTTACAACGATAATCATTTAATGAGTTCGACGGATTGAAGATATCACCTTCCAACGCTAAGGCTTTTGCCGATGTTATGAGCGTGTTGGGCAAATTAATGTTTAGGTTTGATATTTCAAATCTTTGCTGATTGCCGGTTAAGTTGAAAGAAAGTGCTTTGATTTCAAAGCCCGACTGCTCTTTTGCCGATAAGTTTCTTAACCGGACATTGATGCTGTCGCTCTGAATGGTTTTTATGCTGATATTGGTATTAAGATCTTTTATTGAAATGTGGTTTTGATTAAAACGCTCTGGTGTTTGTTCGGTCCATCGATGGTGATACGCCATGTTTGCACGGGTTATAATTAATGACCCGATCCCCAGGCGCGTTTCTTTCTCGCTTGTATTCTCGTCTGTTTGAAGTGCGTCTAATATAAATTGAATATTTAAGGGTGCTTCCTGGGTTTCTTTATAGATGTTGATGTTTGTGTCCATCAGCAAGATCGTGCTGAATGAAATATTCCCCTTGATTAATTCAACCAGTTTTATTTTTGCCGATAAGTATTTAGACGTAAGAGCAAGCTCATGGTCTTGATCGTAGATTTTCAGATCTTTAATGGCAATTCTGTTGAAAAGGCTAAACTCAATGTCTGCTATCGAAATTTCTGTGTTTAGCGTGCTTGCGAGTTGCGCTTCAATGTAAGCAACGATGTTTTTGCGAATATCGCTGATGTTAAATACGAATAATGCACAAAGGTAGACACCAATCAAAGTGCCTACCAACCATTGGAATATGAGTCTTATTCGTTTTATGGCGAAATGATTTTATTGAGTTATTTTAAGATATCGTTCAACGATTCTCCATGATAGGGGAATGTGGTGTTCTGTTAGGAAAAACAGAATGGGTTTTAACCTTCTCAATCCTTTTGAGAGTTGTAGCGTATTTGTCGTGATTTTGAGTGAATGCGCCAATTCCAGATTGCCCTCTCTGATCAATTGCAACCTAAGAATTTCGTATTTCCCAAAAAGTGCGTCCACGCATTTTTGTTTGTTTCTCTTGCTTTCGTCTGATAGGCTTATGAGGTTTCGAATGTGTTCTAAAACTGATGTAAGTGTTTCGATGTCGGACGAAAAGTTTGCTCCGGTAATGCTGTCGTTATGTACATTGATTTTATGAAAAGGTTGTTTTAACCATTTCACTATCGGTTTATTCAAAAGTAATCGTGTGCCTAATTCGTAATCATTCCATCTTTTAAACTGTACGTTCCATCCGCCAGTGGCTTCAAAAAACGCTTTTTTGATAACCATGCTTTGTGTGGACAACATGCCTAAAAGGATTTGCATTTCAGGCTTGGCGGAATAATCCACATCTCTTACCTTATGCGTTCCATCGTTGAAATATAAACATGTTGGCGCAGCAATGATGTCGGCAGGAAGTGCTTTTTTTACTTCTTTAAAGAATGCTGGCGACAATTCATCATCGCTGTCAAAGAAATAAATGTATTCGCCATTGGCATGGCTTGCCCCTGTGTTTCGAGCTACCGAAGCGCCAATTCTGTTTTCATCAACGATTTTGTATTGATGAGGTCCAGTGTACTGTTGGATGTAATGGTCTAAATAAGTTCTGGAATGGTCGGTAGAATGATTGTCAACGAAGATTATTTCTAATGATTCATCCGCGATCTGCTCAATAGATAATACTAACGATGGTAAAAATCGTTGTCGGTTGCGAAAGGGAATCACAACACTAAATTGAATATTTCCATCCATAGTAAATACCCTTTATCATCTCTTTTAAAATGCGTGTTTTGTTGGTTTCGCAAAACACAACCGATGTCTTTATTGCTTTTAAAATGGCCAGGAGCAAACCATATCTTCTGAATAACACCGCCCCCTTTGCTCTTTGCACTGATGCTTCAATGTGAAACAACTGTCCGGTCGTATTTGTGTCGCAGAGTCTTGTCAGGCATATGGGGAAGTACTCAATGCCCAAACCTTTCTTTGCTGCATCAATAATGAATATTTCTTCTTCACCACAGCCTAAAAGGGGAGCGCCAATACCATAATGGGGGTCAAATTGAGGCAAATCCTTGGTTTTCTTCACCACAATCTCCCATGAGGATATATAAGCGCCTTTAGGTTGTTGCTTGTAATTATATCTTTGCTGTGGATAATCTTTTACCCAAATCCCTTGCTTGGACTTAGCTCTGAAGCAAAAGATGTCAACATCAGGATTTTGTTTTATGGTGTCAATAACCTCATTGAGTTCTGTGTTGTCATACCTTAAATCGTCGTCTGCAATAATCGCATAGGGTGTTTTAACCATCGATAGTGCATGATTGCGATTGTTCGACAAACCCCTGTCTTTAAATGCTTCGACCACCACATCATCCCTGCATAAATCTCTTGGAATAATATTCTGATCAAAATCCCCGCATTGCCATGAGATGGCATAGACGATATCTGGTCTTGGAGGCAGCAATACATACGGCACGTTTTGAATCCTTTCTCCGTATGTGCAAATCATTATGGTTATTAAGGTTTGTTCAGTCATGCCTTATCTTTCTGTGCGTCTCATGTACACAATGCCTTCCGATAAATGTTTAAACATCGGTACGAAATGGCAAAGACCTTTTGATGCTGCCGAAACGGCAAATTTGAAGCATCTAATCCAGGCGCTGTGTCCATACATGTAGTACATTAATGCACCCTTACTGCGCTGAACCCCCGCATCAACATATACGAGCGATTTCTTCAAGAGTGTGCTGGTTTGTACTAAAACGACGGGGAAGTATCTCATCTTTAAATTGAGTTGTAAGGCATCAATCAACCACACGTCTTCTTCGCCACAGGTCAGAAATTTTGTGCCTAACCCAAAACGCTCGTCAAAGCGCACTACGCTTTGAACCTTGCTCCTCTTAACCACCATCTCGAGTGTAGAAATAGAGTAGTCGGTGGGGATGGCTGTCACTTCACGTTCTTCAGTGGGATATTCCTTTAGTGGACGTCCGGTGTAAGTGCTGGCCTTAAAGAAAGCCACATCAATATCAGGATTCTGTTCAAAAGTGTTTATAGCGATGTTGAATGAGTCTTCCGTAAATCTGGCGTCGTCATCTGCAAATATAACCAAGTCGGCTTTTGCTTTGTCCATCGCCAAGTTACGATTAGCCGACAATCCTTGCCCCTTGTATATATGAAGGGCAACATCACTTCTTTCCTTCAAACTGTCTGGAATAAGTTCCAGGAATCGTTCGTCTGTATATTGGTATGAAATGATGTAATTTACATTTTCTTTCTGCTCCAGGAGCAGAGAAGGTACTCTAACAATGCCTTTGTTGAGAGAGCAAACAAGGATGTCTAACGTCATAACGATAACTGATAAATGGGGTATAAAAACACAAACTGCAAAATTAATCAAAATTATTAATATTTCAAATATTACGAAATTAAACCATTTGTATATGTTATTTTGTTTCTTTAAAGAACGTTTCTTTCAAGAAAAATTGTAATTTTGCAGAAATTCTGAAAGTAGAATACTTTAATTTTGTATCATAATATCATAATATCATTATGGCTTCAAACTTTATCGCAGACCGCATTGTCATGGATGGACTTACTTTCGATGATGTCCTTCTTGTTCCTTCTTATTCTGAAGTGTTGCCTTATATGGCAGATCTTAGTACTAAATTTTCAAGAAACATCGAGTTGAAGATTCCTTTTGTGACTGCAGCGATGGACACCGTTACAGAGGCTAAAATGGCAATCGCTATTGCTCGTGAAGGTGGTATTGGTGTTATTCACAAGAATATGTCCATTGAGGAACAAGCACGTCAGGTGGCTATTGTAAAAAGAGCCGAAAATGGTATGATATACGATCCTGTAACTATCAAGCGTGGTTCAACAGTGAAAGATGCCCTTAACATGATGCGCGAATATCATATTGGTGGTATTCCTGTTGTTGACGATGAAATGCATTTGGTCGGTATCGTGACTAACCGCGACCTCCGTTTCGAGCGCGATATGGATAAGCTCATCGATCAGGTCATGACTTCTGAAAATTTGGTGACAACTACGCAATACACGGATTGGCAAGCTGCAAGCTTAATCTTACAAGAAAATAAGATTGAAAAGTTGCCTGTTGTTGATAAGGACAACCGTTTGATAGGTTTGATTACTTACAAGGACATTCAAAAGGCGAAGGATAAGCCTATGGCTTGTAAGGATGCAAAGGGTCGTTTGCGCGTTGCAGCAGGTGTTGGTGTAACTGCCGATACTTTAGACCGTATGGAGGCCCTCGTTAATGCCGGTGTCGATGCTATTATCATTGACACAGCACATGGCCATTCAAAGGGCGTTATTGATCGTTTGCGTATTGCAAAGGAACGCTTTAAGGATGTTGATATCGTTGTTGGTAATGTGGCAACAGGCGAAGCAGCTAAGGCTTTGGTTGAAGCTGGTGCTGATGGCGTTAAGGTTGGTATCGGTCCTGGTTCAATTTGTACCACTCGCGTTGTTGCTGGTGTAGGGGTTCCTCAGTTATCTGCCGTTTACGATGTGGCAAAGGCATTGGAAGGTACCGGAGTACCTTTGATTGCTGACGGTGGTCTTCGTTATTCAGGCGATATTGTTAAAGCAATTGCTGCCGGTGGTTATTGTGTGATGATTGGTTCTTTGGTTGCTGGTTGTGAAGAATCTCCAGGCGACACAATCATCTTCAACGGACGTAAGTTCAAGGCATATCGCGGTATGGGTTCTTTGGAAGCAATGGAAAATGGTTCTAAGGATAGATATTTCCAAGGTGCGGTAACTGAAGCAAAGAAGCTTGTGCCAGAAGGTATCGCTGGTCGCGTTCCTTATAAGGGCACTGTACAGGAAGTTATTTATCAACTTGTCGGCGGTTTGCGTTCGGGTATGGGCTATTGTGGCGCAGCGACCATTAAGGATTTGTGGAAAGCTCGTTTCACACGCATCACAAATGCAGGTGTGTTAGAAAGCCACCCACACGACATTACCATTACAAGCGAAGCTCCTAATTATTCACGAAGCGAAAATTAATTGTTTTTACTCTAAGGTAGGTTCTAAAATATTTAGCAAGTCTAAATTTAGAACCTACCTTAAACTACTTAAGTTTGTTTAGCATGAAAAGATTTTGTTTACTGTTTCTTTTGTTGACATCATACCTGCCTCTTGCCCTGGCTCAACATAATGATGATGATATCGTTATGCGCGTGAATGGCAAGGACATTACTCGTGGTGAGTTTGTCTATTCTTATCAAAAGAACAACACGACGGTTGGTGCTGTTGAAAAAACCACAGTCGCAGACTATGCTCAGATGTATGTCAATTATAAATTGAAGGTTGCTGAGGCTGAAGCTCAGGGCATTGATACAACATCGGCATTTTTGAAGGAATATTGGCAATATCGCGATTTGCAAATCGTTCCTCTGTTGGTCGATACTGTTTTTATTGAAAACATTGCCAAGCAACAATATCAAAGAATGCAAGCTCAATTGGCAGGCAAACCCATGTTGTTGCCCTCTCATATATTGTTGCGCGTGCGTCAGGATGCATCAACTGAAGATGTTGAAAAAGCAAAATCAAAAGCCGATTCTATTCATCAACTTCTTTTAAGTGGTGCTGATTTCGCCGAGTTGGCGAAGCAATACAGCCAAGATCCCGGTTCAGCAAAGAATGGTGGTAAATTACCTTGGATTGGTCCTGGAAGTACGATCAAAGAATTTGAAGAGGTGGCTTACAGCTTGAAGAAAGGCGAAATTTCAAAGCCGTTCATGTCTCCTGTGGGTGTACATATCATTTATTTGAATGATGTCAATCCACTGGAGCCTTATGCTCAGGTACGTGAAAGAATTATCGCCTCTTTGAAGCAACAAGGTATTGAAGAAGCCTCTGCCGAACAAAATATCAGTAAGTTAATTGCTGAGTCTGAAGGTAAATTGACTCGCGAAGATGTACTTAAAAATGTTTTGAACAAGCATGCTGCCGAAAACCCCGAGTTGCGCTATCTCGTTAATGAATATTACGATGGTCTTCTTTTGTATGAAGTTTCAAAGAAAGACGTGTGGGATGTTGTAGAGAATAACACATCACTTCTTGAAGCTTATTTTGCTGCAAACAAAAAGGTTTACAAGTGGGATGAACCTCGTTTTGACGGTTTTGTACTTCATGCTTATGACAAAAAAACAATCAAGAATGCCAAGAAAATCTTGAAGAAGCACCTTCATGAAGATTGGAAAAAAGTCATTCGCGAAACGATCAACAAGGATAGCATTGTTTGCGTAGTTCAAGGTCCTTATCTGTGTAAAAAAGGTGAGAATAGTTACATTGATTATTTGGTGTTTAAGGGCAAGGAAATAAAGCCATTTAATAAGTTTAAGGTGAGTGATGTGTTGGGTAAAAAGAAAAAACAACCCACCACTTACATCGATGTTAAGTCGCTCGTTGTAGCAGATTGCACCCGTGATGAAGAAAACAAATGGGTTGAGAAATTAAGAGGCAAATACGAATTTGTTATCTTTGATGATGTTTTGAAAACCATCAGCGATATTGAATAAATCATCATGACGCTTCTTTTTAGAAAGAAACTCATGCCGTATCAATTATGGTGTAGCAAAAATCTTTAAGTGATTTATGTTTAAGTATTTATATAGTTTAATATTCTTCTTTTTAGGCGTTTGTAATGTTTGGACGCAGTCAAATGTCGTTGATGAGGTTATTTGGGTTGTTGGTGACGACCCCATTCTCTTGTCGGACGTTGAAGAAGCAAGATTACAAGCCCAGGCTGATGGCAAGGTGATTGAAGATCCCTACTGTACCATCCCCGAACAATTGGCCATTCAAAAGTTGTTCTTGCATCAAGCTGCGATCGACTCAGTTGAAGTCAGCGAGTCGCAAGTATTGAAGAAGGTCAACGAAAGAATCGATTTCTTTGTTCAGAATCTCGGCTCTCGCGAAAATGTAGAAAAATATTTTAGCCTGCCGATACCACAGATCAAAGAAAAGTTAGCTCGTACGATGCGCGAACAAGAGATGGTGCGTCAGGTTCAATCAGGGTTAACCAGAGATTTAAAGGTGACCCCTGCTGAAGTCAGAGCGCATTACAACGAATTACCACAAGATTCGGTGCCCTTAATCCCTACTCAGGTAGAAGTTCAGATCGTAACGACTCATCCTCAGCCCACTCGCCAGGAAGTTGAGAATATAGAAAGCCGTTTGCGTGAATTTGCACGAAGAGTGAACGAAGGAGAAACGGAGTTTTCAACGCTTGCAAAGATTTATTCACAGGATGTGCTAACCGCTCGAGTAGGGGGCGAATGTGGCTATAGTGGCCGCAATCAATTTGTGCCAGAATTCTCAAACGTAGCCTTTGCATTGAATGACCCTAAAAAGGTATCGAAGATTGTTAAAACAGAATTTGGTTTTCACATTATTCAGTTAATTGATAAACAGGGCGATAAAATCAATGTTCGTCACATTTTGTTAAAGCCTGAAATTGCCGATTCAGTATTCCAAGCCGAGCTTTCGCGTTTGGATTCAATTGCAGCCGATATTAAAGACAATAAGTTTACCTTTGAAGATGCTGCCATTGCACTTTCCGACGATAAAGATACGAGAAAGAACAATGGTTTGATGGTTAATTTCAGTCCTGAAAATGAATCCATCACTTCAAAGTTTCTCATGAAGGATTTACCCGCTGAAATTGCAAAGAAAGTAGCCGATATGAATGTGGGCGACGTTTCAAAAGCATTTATTTATACCAATACACGCGGTCAGCAGGTTTGTGCCATTATTAAGCTGAAATCAAGAGTTGAAGCCCATCGTGCCACGATTACCGACGACTTCCAGGTTCTAAAGGAACTCGTTTTGGATAAGCGCAGAAGCGAGAAATTAAATACGTGGATCAAAAACAAACAAAAGTCAACGTATATTAGAATTAATCCAGAATGGCGAAATTGTAATTTCCAATATCCCGATTGGTTGAAGTAAAATCAATATGTTAAAAAGTAATTTGTTGATCATATTCAATAGAGTCCTTACTGTCGCGTTTCTTCTTCTTCTGGCATTTTGTTCACAGGCGTTAACCGCTAATAATATTGTTGCCGTTGCGCCCTTGATGAACCAAGAGCAGGATAATCCAGAGAAGGTTGTTCTTGAACATGCTGATAATTGGGATTATAATGATTTCCTTTACCCTGGGGCTCACCGTTTGAGTGGACATGTGCGTTTCAGTCATAAAGGTATGATTATGGACTGCGACAGTGCGGTTTATTATATCAAAACCAACTCTTTCGAAGCCATGGGCAATGTCATTATGAATCAAGGCGATACCCTCACGCTTACGGGTGATTCCCTTTATTATGATGGTGAGTCTTTATTGGCACAAATGCGTCATAACGTTGTTTTAACCCACCACACGCAACAGCTCTTTACGGATAGTTTGAACTACGACCGTGTGGATAGTGTGGGCTATTTCTTCGCTGGCGGTAAGTTGGTTGATAATGAGAATGTATTAACTTCCGAATGGGGCGAGTATCTTGTTGCGACAAAAGAGGCCAACTTCTTGTATCATGTGGACTTGAGTAATCCCCAATTTAATGTTCAAAGCGATACGCTCAATTATAACACGGTTACAAAATGGGCGCATGTTAAAGGGACTTCAGTCATTAAAAGCGGAAATAGCGTTATAAACACCCAAAATGGTTATTACAACACCCAAGATGAGTATGCGCGTCTGTACAATCGTTCGGTTATTCTCAGCGATGGTAAAAGAATGATAGGCGACACCCTTCTGTATGATAAGTTAAAGGGGGATATGCATGGTTTTGGCAATATCCATTATAAGGACAGTGTTAATAAAAACATTCTTCAAGGTCATTACGTTTGGTATAATGAACTAACAGGCGAAGCTTTGTGTCGAGATTCCGCTTTGGTTTTGGATTATTCATCAGGTACCGACACGCTGTTCATTCATGCCGACACGCTTAAGCTATTTACAGAACACATCAACACCGATTCTGTGTGGCGCAATATTCGTGCCTTTTATCATGTGCGCATGTTTAGAAATGACCTCCAAGCCGTTTGCGATAGTCTGGACTTTGATTCAAAGCTGAAATTAATGACATTGCATAAAGACCCCATTGTGTGGAGCGGTAATCGTCAGGTTTTAGGCGAGCAATTCAATGTTCATTTCAATGACTCAACCATAGATAGTATTTACGTGTGTCGCCAAGCTTTGATGGTTGAGCATGTTGATTCTACTTGCTATAATCAAATTAGTGGCCATGAAATGAGATCGTATTTCAAGAATGGTGAAATAGCTGAAAATCAAGTCCATGGTAATGTGAGAGTCATTTTCTATCCGCTTGAAAAAGATAGTGTGGTTTTATATCAAGTCTATATTGAAACCAGCAAGCTAAAGATGTTTATGTCTCAGCGTAAGTTGGATAATTTATGGACGCCTGCAGCTCAAGGCCACTTTTATGCTTTAGGCATGGCTCCAAAAGAATACAATGAACTGGAGAATTTTGAATGGTTCGATTATATTCGACCCTTAAATAAAAATGATTTATTTCATTGGCGCCCCAAGCGTAAAGGCACAGAGTTGAAGACCACGCATCGACGTCAGGCTCCATTACAACATCTACAACATTAAGCAATAAAGGTTGCAAAACATTTTTATAGAAATTATAAGTGCTTTTACGCTCTTTTTTTCTATGACATTCCGTTTTGCAACTTTTATTGTTTTTTTTTATTAATTTTGTATCCCCTGCCTGAGATTCGCTCCAGGTAGCTTTAATGCCTCAATGTACTATGAAGAATCTCTTTAAAATATTATTTTTGTTTTCTGTCTTTATTCCCATCGTCTCATGTATTGAGGATGAGGAGTTTGTGTGGTCAGAACGCGCTTGTTTGTCTTTTTCTGAAGACACCATCAATTTCAATACCGTTATATCAGGTTCGCCTTCATTCACCCAAACCTTATGGATTTATAATGAAGACGACAAGAATATTATCATCCCCCGTGTACGTTTATTGATGAACGACTCTTCGGTGTTCCGAATCAATATTGACGGGATGAGTGTGTCTCAGGCTGAAGCGCATGATGTCGAAATACGCTCAAAGGATAGCCTTTGTATTTTTGTTGATGCCTTTGCGCCAACAACGGAGAATGCCGAACCCGTAGAAATCAAAGATCAGCTTATTTTTGTTTTAAATGATGGGGTAGAGCAGCGCGTTCAACTTTTGGTCAAATCACAGTCCGTAAATCCCATCACGCGTTGGTTCGTTGATGCGGATACCGTACTCAGCGCCAATCGCCCTTATCATGTTAAGGATACGCTGTGCGTGATGCCCGACGTTACGCTAACCTTAGACCCCGGTGTTGTGATGTTGTTCCAATCCAATGCGGTTTTTGAAATCAGAGGTCGCCTTATCGCCAACGGCACTTCTTTGAATCAAGTCGTGTTCCGAGGCGATCGTTTCGACGATATGTTTAAAAATCAGCCCTACGACCGAGTTTCAGGACAATGGCAAGGCCTTCATTTCACCACCTCGTCGTATGGCAACGAGTTGCATCATGTTGACTTGCATAGCGCCAGGACAGCCGTGTTGTGCGACAGTTCCAATACCGAAGAGGAAAAGATCTTGATTGAAAATTCAATCATTCATAACAACAGCCAGGACGGCCTGTGCTTCATTAATGTCAATACGCGTGTTGGAAACTCACAAATCAGCAATTGTGGAGGAAACTGCGTCACGATTATCGGTGGGCGCCATGAATTTACACATGCCACTTTAGCACAATTCTATCCCTTTGCATTGCATGGCACAGCCTTGTATTTCACCAATGTCAACAATGATCTCCGTTGTCCTTTGCATGCTTTGAATTTCACTAACAGCATTATCACCGGATCTTCAGACGACGAGATTATGGGCGTTTCATCCGATCGCTACACCGACACGCCCTTTAATTATAGTTTTTCTTATTGTTTGCTCAATACGCCCTACGTGGAGCATGAAGCATTCGTTAATTGTTTGTGGGATGATGGTAAGGACGAATCTCCCGCCAAACAAGACAACTTTTATCCCCCCTTCAGCAATGACTCCCTGATCTACACCTTCGGATTGTCGCCAAAGTCCAAGGCTGTTGATGCTGCGTATGCGCCCTTCACCCAATCCACATATCCTTTGGATCGTTTAGGTGTGGTTCGCGAACTCGACAAACCCGATTTGGGATGTTATGAACTAATCAAAGAAGAAACTGAAGATTAGTTTCTTTTACAATAACGATATATAGAACGATTGTATTATGGCAAAAACAAATACGCAGCGTCGTAACTCTGCAGAAAACAATACAAATGTGCCTTATGGCCATTTGCAACCACAAGCGCTTGAACTGGAAAAAACCGTATTGGGAGCGTTGCTTATTGAAAAGGATGCTTACTCCATGGTGTCGGAAATCCTTACGGCCGAGAGTTTTTATGAACCTCGCCACCAGTATATTTTTGAAGCCATACGAACGCTTAATCTTGAGCAAAAACCCATGGATATCCTCACCGTAACAGAAGAGTTGGGTAAAATGGGTAAATTAGACCTCGTTGGTGGTCCTGTTTATGTGACTCAATTGTCGGGTATGGTCACTTCTGCTGCACATATCGTGTATCATGCGCGTATTATTGCGCAAAAGCACCTTGCCCGCACGTTGATTTCCTATACCGGCGACATACAGCAAAAAGCATTTGATGTCACCTACGATATTGATGAGCTGATGCAAGAGGCTGAAGGTAAGTTGTTTAAGATTTCACAACAGAACCTTAAAAAGGATTATACTCAAATCGACCCAGTTATTAAAGATGCCTATGATATGCTTCAGAAGGCAGCGTCATGTAGCGACGGTCTTTCAGGTATCCCCTCTGGATTTCATGAGTTAGACAAAATAACGTCGGGTTGGCAAAAATCCGATTTGGTAATTCTTGCAGCACGTCCAGCTATGGGTAAGACGGCATTCGCCTTGAGTATGGCCAAGAATATCGCTGTAGATCAACAAATACCAGTCGCTTTTTTCTCGCTTGAAATGTCAAACATTCAATTGGTGAATCGTTTGATTGTCAACGTAACAGAAATTCATGCCGAAAAGATTAAGAGTGGACAATTAACTCCCGATGAATGGCAAAGATTGGACAATCGCGTACGATTGTTGCAGGGAAAACCAATTTTTGTTGACGACACACCCTCATTGTCGGTCTTTGAATTGCGAACAAAAGCACGTCGCCTTGTGCGTGAACATGGCGTTCAGCTTATCATGATCGACTACTTGCAATTGATGAATGCCTCAGGCATGAGTTATGGCAGCCGTCAGGAAGAAGTGTCAACGATTTCAAGATCGCTCAAGGGTTTGGCGAAGGAATTGAACATCCCAATTTTGGCATTGTCGCAGTTGAATCGTGGTGTGGAAGGTCGTGAAGGTCAGAATAAGCGCCCTCAACTAAGCGACTTGCGTGAATCGGGTGCGATTGAGCAGGACGCCGATATGGTATGCTTTATCCACCGCCCTGAATACTACCGCATTTATGCCGACGAGAATGGCCGTGACTTACGTGGTATGGCGGAGATTATCATTGCAAAGCACAGAAATGGTGCTGTAGGCGATGTCTTACTTACGTTTAAGGGTCATTTTGCTCGTTTCCAAAATCCTAACGATGATGTACATATCCCATTGCCAGGCGAAGAATTAGGACTTTCTCTAACCACCAATGAATCTCCTTTCGACGCGCCGTCAGTCAATGATTTACCCGATGCGCCTCCGTTCTAAATGGGGGCTGTCGGGTGGGAGAGGGGAGCGTCCTTTCATGGTCGTTAGTACCTTTAAAGTTATTCAGATCATTCAGGTTGCACGTTTCAAATGGGCGTGCAACCTTTTTTGAAACCCATCTCTCAACCCTCAACCCTCCTCTCTAAACTCTCTATAATGCGATTAGTGCGAGGGATGACGACGGGCCGACACGGTGATCGGGGGTCAGCGGATTTACCCGGTTGGTGGAAGCTCGGCAATCAAGAATAAATTAGTATCTTTGCGATATGGAACATATTAAATTATTGCGTGCCATCCTCCCCGATGTGTTGATAGACAACTTCGATGTTGCCAAGTTCGAG
>JAZKYK010000013.1:0-4603 GCA_045612125.1 Alloprevotella sp. | reverse complement strand
ACGGGCCGACACGGCTTGGCACGATTCGTGAGTTGATTGACGACGGGCCGACACGGGGATCGGCCCCTACCTCTCATCTCTCATCTTCTTAACGAGCCAAAGGCTCCTCTTAACCTCTTAACGGACCTTTAGGTCCCTCTTAACGAGGCGAAGCCTCTTCTCTCATCTCTAAACTCTAAACTCTCAACTCTAAACTCTATACTTTTATGTAAAAGAATGGCAAGGATGAAAATGCCGTTAAGGGGCTATTCATCCTTGCTCTTAGTTTATACACATTGCTTATCTCATCAAGAATGTGTAATTTTCTACATTCTTTAAAGCGATACCAGTACCGCGTGCTACACAGAGCAAGGGATCCTTTGCTACGTGGAATGGAATATTGATTTTTGCGGTCAAACGCTTGTCAAGACCTCGCAATAAAGCGCCACCACCGGTCAACCAAATACCATTCTTAACAATGTCGGCATACAATTCGGGGGGCGTGTGTTCAAGGGCACTGATTACGGCCTGCTCAATACGTGCGATTGACTTTTCAAGGCAGTGTGCAATTTCCTGGTAGCACACAGGTATTTCCATTGGCATGGCGGTGATACGGTTAGGACCGTAAACCACGAAGTCTTCAGGACAGAGTTCTGCGGGGAGGTCGGTTAATGCTGCACCTACAGCGATTAGGATGCGTTCAGCCATTCTTTCGCCTACGCGCACATTGTGCTGGCGGCTCATGTACTCCTGAATATCTGCAATGAAGTCGTCGCCTGCCATTTTAATTGAGCTGTTTGAAACCAAACCGCCTAATGAAAGTACCGCAATTTCAGTAGTACCGCCACCTATGTCAACAATCATATTGCCTTCAGGGGCATTGACGTCAATACCCACACCAATGGCAGCAGCCATAGGTTCGTAAAGCAAGAATATATCGCGGCCACCAGCGTGTTCGGCTGAGTCGCGCACAGAACGGAGTTCAACTTCTGTTGATCCAGAGGGCACACCAATCACCATGCGCAATGAAGGCGAGAATAAACGCTTGCCCTTGTACATCTTCTTGATGAGACCACGCATCATTTGTTCGCAGGCGGTGAAGTCGGCAATAACACCATCACGAAGCGGACGAATAACGCGAGTTTGATCGTGCGACTTCTCATACATTTTTTTGGCGTCGCCACCCACAGCGACCATTGTGCCTTTGTTGCGATCTAATGCCACTACCGAGGGTTCATTAACAATAATTTCATCGTTGCAAATGATAATGGTATTGGCCGTTCCCAAGTCAATCGCAATTTCTTGCTTCAGAGAAAAGAAGTTTTGGAGATATTTTGAGAAAAAGCTCATTGTCGTTTGAATAAAAAAATGAAATTCGCAAGTGTTCAACATTAATAGATTAAGCGTTTATGCAGCGGTCTTTTATGGCCATGCGGCCTGCAGGCTTTGGATGCATTTTTTCGTACCTGTTTTCCTGAATCTATAAGTTGAAAAAATATAGAATTGAGCGTTAAAGGTTATGAAAAACAAAAACCTCGAGGGTGTGTTTGTTCACAACGCTTAACGCCCAATCCAAAGAAGGTTTCGCAAATTAGGGTGAAGCGCAACATTTGTGGATGTTGGCACATGCCCTATTTGTAAAACATGCGGTGCATTAAAGGTTGAAGTTTTTCCCTTTCATGCATCACCCTATCAAGGAGAGTTATGTTTATCCCTTGAAATAAGTTTGAATGGCTGTGTCGTAGTGGCTGCTTACGCCAAAAGCTTGAGTAGCAAACCAACGGCGTTGTTCGAGTGTTGTTTGAGCACCGTTTTCCTTTACGATATCAAGCAAAGGTTGGTATTCAGCCTTTGAAGGCACGATAACAACATCGTTAAAGTTCTTTGCACCAGCGCGAATCAATGAGATACCGCCTATGTCGATCTTTTCGATAATGTCGGCTTCAGAAGCACCGCTTGCTACGGTTTGCTCAAAAGGATAGAGGTCAACAATAACGAGGTCGATTTCGGGAATTTCGTATTGCGCCATTTGTTGCTGGTCGCCTTCAAGAGCGCGACGTCCGAGGATACCACCGAAAATCTTGGGGTGAAGGGTCTTCACACGACCACCTAAAATAGAGGGATATGAAGTAACATCTTCAACCTTTTGGCATGGGAAACCAAGGCTTTCAATAAATTCGCGAGTACCACCTGTTGAAAGGAATTGCACGCCGTCGTTGTGCAAAGCGGTTAAGAGTTCATCCAAACCATCTTTGTGAAACACAGAAACCAATGCGGTTTTGATTTTCTTTGTTGCAGACATGAGAGTTCTATTTTATTTGTTATTGATTCTTATTGTATTGCTTCGCAAAGATACGAAATTCCATTGATTTCTTAGCAAAACATTTTCAATAACCTTTTGATTTTTTTTGAATAAGTTTATTTATCGCTTTGTTTTTCTTTAAACAGCCTTACGTTGTTTGTTGCAATTGTCAAAACTGACGAAAAAACATGGTTTACGTGACCCCCAAAAAATGCTTTATAACGATGTGGCGTTGAAAAAAGGGACGTGTCAAAACCGACACGCCCCTTGTCTGAATTATCATGAAGAATGGCTTATAGGCAAATATGTTCTTTTGTTACCAACCGAAGGTGATACCCGTTGACCAAGATTGGAAATTCGGACCCTTTCCGCTCTCAAAGACGTTGCAAGGACTATACTTTACGTATAAACCCAAGGCGCCGTACTTCAAATGTCCCATGAAGTCCACCGTTACGGGATTTTGGTGGAGGTGCGTATCCAGTTCCTTCACGCCCTGTCCCTCGGGAGTGGTGTAACGTGTCTTTAGCGAAGCATAGGTGTTGAAATTCACGATGCTTGAAGCGCTGAGGCTGATTTTATCCGTCATATAATATTTCACCTCAAAGGGTACGGTCCAACTGAACACCTTTGCGCGTGAAAAACCTATGTGTACGCCCTCGGGATAACCCGTTAAAACGGTGTTGCCATTGGGTTCGCGGTCAAAGCGCACCTCATCCGTCATGCGGAAATTCTTCCAGTTCGTACCCACCCCGAATCCGTAAGAGAAGCGGCTCATGCGCGGCTGGTACATAAACATTAAGCGGGGACCTAAGAACTCATACGAGTCAAACATTTCTGTGTGCATGCCCGAAGGTGTGTTAAGACTGGATACATAACCGACACCCAAACATCCAAGATTTATACTCAACTGTGGAGCCGCATTTTCCCATCGGTGCTTCTTGACGTGTGATTTTGCCGCGCTGGAAATGGTAACATTTCCCTGCGTGCTTTCCTTTTTAGAAGTGCTGATGAACGGCATTTTGAAGTTCCACTCCGTATTGCTTTCATTGATGAGCGTGGGAGTATCCTTAGTGAGCGGAATCACCTGTCGGTAAGAAAAACCTGCGGGGTCTCCGTTTTTACCTTGTATTTTAATGACGCAACAGCTGTCGTTGTTGATGACGGTCACTTCCGAGGGAAATTTGACAACGAGTGTGTCGCTTTGTTCGGTGGCAAAAGTTGTAGTGGCAGTGAGTAAAGCGGTTGCCACGAAAAGTAATCTGCGTTTCATAATATGAGTTTTTGAGTTTTTTATTTGAATATCTTTTTAAGTTCAGTGGGCGAAGCCTTCCCCTCAATATAGACAAGCATGATTTCTTGAGGTTTAGCCTCGGGCTTTAGGCAGTTATTGCGGAAGAAGATATAGCGATTGGTCTTCTCATCTTTGGGTGGCAACACGTAGAATCCGTAATAAAGTCTGCCGCCTATCATAACCACCTCTTTCTTTGTGGCATGTTTCCCGTCTTCCATAACCCGCTCTTCCATGAGTTTCCTTGATATGTCAGGCGTACTTTCAGGCGTGAGGCGAAGACTCCGAAACAGGGAAAGATTATACGGAACGAGGTCGTTACCTTCAATATGAACGTGCGAAAGTCCCTCCATTTCCAGATAGGGTTCTGAAAAGTAGATGGCTATGTTAAGCCCCTTTTGCGCCGTTGCCGACATGAGGGCGAGGCAGAGGGCGGAGAGTAAAAGTATGCGTTTCATGGTCAAAAATTATTCTTCAGTGTTCAGTGTGTTGAGTAAGTCGCTCATGCTTGCCTCCATGGTGCTGGTGGGCGTGTCGGCATTGATGTCAGCCATAACTCCGTGCATTTGCGCAAGAACTTCCATTTTGTCTGTTGTTCGGCGCCCATCGACGTATGCAACGTATGTGGTGCGGGGCATTAGGTGATACCCTCCGATGCCGGCAAGAAGTAAGAAGCAGGCTGCCACACTCCATCGCATCACCTTGGGACTGCGCCAAAGGGGAATCTGTTTCTGCTTGCGCTCCGCCTTACCCATGGCGAGAAATCCCATAACGGCGCGGAGCTCTTCGAAATCTTCCGTTTGCGCCATCTCTGTCGTGAGAAATTGTCGCAGAAGGCGCTCTTCTTCCTTCGTGGTTAGCCCTTCAAAATAGCGTTCCTCAAGGGATTTCCAGTATGTCTTATCAGTAGTCATGACTGCCTCCTTCCTTTTTGTTTTGTTCTTGGTAAACGGTGCGTATTCTTTTGCGCGCTCTTGATAACTTCATGCGCACGGCGGCTTCCGTAAGGTGCATCATCTCGGCAATTTCCTCAA
>JAZKYK010000012.1:0-97300 GCA_045612125.1 Alloprevotella sp. | reverse complement strand
TCCAAATTTCAGAAACCGTGCCAAAACCCGAAAGGATCAACGCCTTTTTCAAAAACTTTACAAAATGAAACTTTTTTGATCCTTTTACTTTCATTTTGATTTTTCGCCCTTTTCAAGAAAATGCCGAAAGGATCAAAGCTAAATGTTAAATGTGTTATGGGATTTGAGAGAGTTTAGAGTTTAGAGATGAGAGTTGAGAGAACCTTGTCCTCTTGTTAGGGCACACCCTTCGGGGGAGAAAGTTGAGAGTTGAGAGAGAATCCATTCGGCATGTAGGGGCCGATCACCGTGTCGGCCCGTCTCAATCAACGTACTAACGAGGGCTTAGAGTTGAGAGATAAAACTACAACCGCAGCATTATTCGTGAGACGTCCCAGTGGGGTGTCTCCTCAACAGTGTATTGACTCTTCCGCCGTCTTGCAAGCCGCATGGCAGTTGTTCTCTATACTCCATGCTCTACTTGTAAAGTAAATCCTTATAGGCTTCAATCGCTTTCTTTGCCGTGTTGATCGCCTCTTCCATAGGGAAGGGGAGTTCTCCACCCGAAGCATTTAAGTGGCCGCCGCCATTAAAAAACTCTTCTGCCATTTTGTTGCATGGGAAATCGTCAACAGATCTAAGGCTAACGCGAATCACATCTTTCTCGGTGTCTTCTCTCAAGGATATGCTGAGGCGCATGCCTTTGACTTGTAAGGGCATGTTGACCACGCCTTCCATGTCGCCGCGAATATAGTGGAACTTTTTCATTTCCTCGCGGGTCATGCTAAAGATTGCCGCTCGGTGTCCTTCAAAAAATTGCGTTTTCTCACATAGAATGTAGCCTTGTAATCGCAAACGATGTTCGCTAAATGTGTTGTGCACATTTCTGTAAATGCGGTCTTTGTCAATGCGTTTTGTCAGTAAGAGGCTGATGCAATTGTAGAGCTCAGGGTCATTTGAGTTGTAAGTGAATGCCCCTGTGTCTGTCATCATCCCCGTGTAGATGCAAGCGGCTGCCGAACGTGTAAGATGTTCAAAACCACCCAACTGGTAAATGATGCGTAGCACCAATTCTGATGTACTTGAAATGGTGTGGCGTGATATGGTTAAGGCAATACCTTCTTCATTGGGGTTGAGGTGGTGGTCGATAATAAGCTTTTTAGCTTTGGCTTGGTCCACGCAGCTTTGCATCTCTTGCAAGCGTTTGGAGTCGTTCATGTCTAAAAAGCAAATAAGGTCGGCTTTCTTGATCTGTTTGTTAACTTCTTCTGGATTTTCTGAGTAAAATACAACATTTTGAGAACCAGGCATCCAGCGTAAAAAGTCAGGGCACGGGTTAGGCATGGCAATAAATACCTTTTTTCCTAAATACTTAAGATAGTCAGCCCAACCTAATGCCGATCCTATAGCATCGCCATCAGGACTCCTATGTCCACAAATAAATATATTGTTGCATTGTTTTAACAGGTCCATGAGTTGTAATAACTCTTTAGCGGACAGTATGGGTTGCAGCATGATATTTGGGTTGTGTCTATATGTTTTTACTATGCACAGAGGCTTAGCAACATGTGGTGTCGTTTAGGTTCTTGAGCGCAAGAATTTCTGCTTGAGGATCTGCAGCACGGAACACAGCGCTACCTGCCACAACGGCGTCACATCCTGCTTCTGCGAGAAGTTTTCCTGTTTCTTGGTTTACACCGCCGTCCACTTCAATGATGGCATGCGAACCTGTGCGAACGATTAATTCTTTGAGGCGACGTACTTTCTCTACGCTGTGCTCAATAAATTTTTGTCCGCCAAATCCAGGATTTACCGACATAAGCATCACTAAATCTAAATCAACGATAATGTCTTCCAAAACGCTTACAGGGGTGTGGGGGTTGAGGGTTACCCCAGCCATCATGCCTTCAGCCTTGATTTGTTGCACCACGCGGTGAAGGTGCGTACAAGCTTCATAATGCACGTTCATGATTTTAGCCCCCAAAGCTTTAACTTCTTTAACAAACTTTTCGGGCTGAACGATCATGAGATGAACATCCAAGGGTTTTTGTGCATGCTTGGCCATCGCTTCCATCACGGGGAAACCAAATGAGATATTGGGGACGAACACGCCGTCCATCACATCCAAGTGAAACCAATCACATGCGCTGTTGTTGAGCATTTCAATGTCGCGTTGCAAATTTGCAAAATCTGCAGCCAGGAGAGAAGGAGAAACAATCATCTGTTTTATTGTTTAGTCGTTATTATTGATCGTGCCATGAAAAAATAATGTGCTTCACTTTTTTAGCGTTACTATATGTGAAAAATCAATTGAAAAGTGGTGCACCTTATTCTTTTTATGTCACTAAATGTAAGATTTTGTTTTTAAAATATGGGTAGTTGGTAGATTAATCCGAGTTGTATGCGTTGCGTATTGTTGTTTGAACAACCATAAACCCTTGCACAATCCTTATAATTAAAGGTTCTGCCCACAAACGCACCATAGAAGCGGAAATCGGATTTTTCTACGGGGTAGTATTCTATGCCACCAATGTAACCATAAGAAGCGCGGTAGGTCCCGTTTTGGTGCTCTTGTGTGGTTTTAGCAAAACCTGCCGTTTCAATCATTCCTTTGGCAAAAATGTTCCAACGTGGCATGAAGCGATAGTTTATTTTAGCCACTGCCGAGGAATAGACCACGCCCGAAGTGGCGTGCCCATTGCTTTGGCCCACAATTTGAGTCATGATACCCTTGTCGTCCAATTTTTCGTATGAATGCATGAAATCAACATACATGTCAACCTTTTCAGAAAAACGAATTTGGTTGCCTAATGCGATGTAAGCCATGTAATTATCTTTGGCTTGCGATGCGTAGGAGGTTGACCAGCGTGTTTTTAATGCACCGCCCCATAGGCAGCCATTCCAATTCAGGGTATAAATGAAGGGTAATTTTGATTTCTTGAGGTTAGCGCCATACTTCTCCTCTAATGAACAATTTCTGCTGTCAACAATCTGGAAATTGATTTCATGGTTTTGGTTGAGTTTGTAACCGATATTAACCCCCGTCATGAAGGCTGTGATGCAGTCGCTCATGTCGGAATATTCAATAATATCAATCGGGTTTAGGTCGTACTCAATGCCACCATAAAGCACGCCCTGCTTACCCATGAATAAATGCCATCGGTCGGATAAGTTGATGCCTATTGCCGCGAAGTCAATTGAAGCTGGCATGTTGTCAATAGAACCCGCTCCTTGATTGGGGCGGTTTAAGCGTTGGCGCCAACGGTAGTAGAGTTTGCTGTTGATACGTCCCTGAATGTCGAGTCGCAATTGTTCCATCTGAAAAGCCGATTCGCCCATGCCGCGCTCTTCATAGCCAAAGGGAGAATTATAGCTACCATGCATGTTCAGTTTGATGTTAAGCAAATCCGTTTTCTTTTCTAAATTCAGGAGTCGTTCAACGACAGAGGGTTCTTGAACGTCTTTTTGCGCTACAGCGTGTAAGGCAAATGTTAGAAGTAAAAGACAATGAAAAAATCTTTTCATATTGATCATTGGTTTTGTGTGCTTTGTGGACATGGGGTTAGTCATTTCTGATGATGTGGTGCGCTCTGCGTTCTTTTTCTTCTTCAGGCATTTGCAAGGCGATCCATGCCAATGCTTTTTCACGACTCACCTGATCGCGATTCATAATCCTTTGAATGCGTGTTTCCAAATGTGCAGTCACTAAGATAACCTCGTCAACGAATTGCTCAAATCCCGTTTCAAAGAGTAATGCACATTCCATATAAACATCGGTGTGCTGTTGTAATTGTTCGTGGGTCCATGCCTTGAACGCATCTGCTACTTTAGGATGCACAATATCATCAACTTGTTGCGCAAATGCTTTGCCTTGGCAGATGTAGGCTGCAAGAACAGATTTTTGCAACCCTCCTTGTGCATCATAAACCTCTTTGCCCACTAAGGCCATTAATTTTTCTTTTACCTCACGGTCTGTTCTAATGATGCGCTTGGCCTCGATGTCGCAATAAAACACAGGTGCGCCTTTCGCTTCCAATTGTTTGCAGTAATATGTTTTTCCGGAGCCGATGCCTCCAGTAATGGCGTAGATCATAATGTTTCTTCTATGAGGTATTCTACTTCTTGTTGACTCAGCCTAATGCGGAATACTTCCTTGGGGTGTTCTTGCAATTCAATTTTACATTTGTTGTTGGCATGTGTTGCAAGCGTTGAGGCATCTACAACCAATTTGAAGTCGTCTTCACTAATCTGTTTGTAGTTCTTCGTGCCCACTAAGAATGTAATGTTGATTTTGGTGGGGAACGTTCTTAATTTTATTGAGTCGTTGGTGTTTATGGTTTCGATGGGTAATGACAGGGTCTTTTCAATCAAACGGTCGATGGTGAAGCTGATGTTGGCCGTATCGGGCACAAATTTGATTCCTTTTTGGCTTTGTAGGTTGACTGAAACGTTCTGACTCTGCTCCACATGATTGAGAAAGAGTGGTTCGGTTAGCGCTACGGTAAGCGTGTCCAGTAAAATGTCAGCCGCATATACGGTGGTGTAGGCGGGTGATATCTTACTTGCGCTGACATAGTATCCGTCGGGCGTTGTTATTTTTCCCTCAAAGCGAATGGGTACTTCCTTTTTGCTTCCGAAATTGTAGTAATACTCTAAAGTGTCGGGACTGAGTGATAGAATTTCTGTGTTGTTGAAATTTCTTTTAATGCTTCGGATGATATCTTCTTTGGGAAGTATGGCTCTGAAATTGGGGTTGGCGTACGTTTCAAAATCTATGTTTGTCGGCGGTGTTGTTTGAAAATAGCGGTAATAAATAAAATCGCTATTTGTTGCTTTAAGATTCAGCGTGACGTAGGGTGGTAATTCTGTTGTGATCACCACGTTTTCAGGAACGTTTGTTAATTTTAAAGGCACTTTAAATTCAAACGTTCTGGTTTCTTTAGAAAATTCAAAAAACCAAAATGCGGTCGATAATGCAAGGAAAAACATGTATTGGGTGAATGTTTTTCCTTTTAGAAAACTTATGATGGTTGCTATCTTCTTTTGTAAATATGCTAAAATTTGCATCATGGTATTTAGATTTTAAGTGCCTTCTTTTTATGTCACTAAAAGAAGAAGGGGATGGTTAACTGCGTCAACACATCCCCACTATAAATCGGTTTACTTGTTTTGTCCAACTTGCTCAGTGATGGGGTTGATTCCATCCTTGTGAACTTTGATTTTTACACCGTTGGCAATTTCAATGATAACCTTGTTGTTCATCAAGTCGAGTTCGCGAACAGTGCCATAAATGCCACCAATCGTTACTACTTCCTGACCAACTGAAAGAGAATTGCGGAAATTCTGCATTTCCTTTTGCTTCTTTTGCTGAGGACGAATCATAAAGAAGTACATGATAGCAAACATAGCTACCAACATGATAATCATTGACCAACCACCACCTTGGGCAGCTTGCATGAGTGAAATTTGCAACATAAATTATAATTTTTTAGATAGTTTATAAATAAGTTCTTGATGATAGTTTCTGTGCACGATGTTACGGAAGAGCGCAATTCGTAAACCTTACCCCAATCTTAGTTTCTTTTAATGGCTTTTAAGAGGACACCTTCCTGCTTTAAGCGCTTAACGATGGCGTCAAGCATGCCATTGATGAAGCCAGCACTGCGTGGCGCACTATAGGCTTTTGCGATTTCTACATATTCGTTGATGCTAACCCCAACAGGGATGTCGTTGAATGTGAGAATTTCTGCTAATGCCGTTTGGATAATGACGATGTCCATCAAGGCCAATCGTTCAAAATCCCAACCCTTGGCTTGTTGTTTGATGTAAGCTTGTAGTTCTTCGCTGCGCTGAATGGCTTGAGTAAGCAACTTGTTGGCAAACTCGCGGTCGCGGTCGTCGGCGAAGTCGGGTAATAGCTCCATTTCGGGTGTGGCATCGGCTGTGAACAGATTTAATGTCTTGAGCACGAATGGGTCAATGTTTATTTTATCGTCGTTCCAATAGATGCCGTTTTCTTCAATGGATTCATCCAATACCTCACTATTGAGAATAATGTTCTTATATAGGCGACGAATCACCTCATTTTGGTCGTTATACGTGTGCGTAGGCTTTTCTACATGCTTTTTGAAAATGTCATGTTCAATGAATGCATTGTAAATGTTCTTGACAACAATATCTTCATCGTTCCATGGCTTTTTGAGGTGCTCGCAGAAATGTTGTAAAGCTTTGTTGGATTCCAATTGCAACAATAAAGGGTTGTTGGCTATTAATGCATCCGGAGTGTTGTTGTCAAAAGGCAAACCTAAGCGTTGCGTATGTGCCAATCTTGCTTCCTCTTTTCGTTCTGCCATACGTCTCACTTCTACAAGTAAAGTGAGAATGTAGTGGTATAAGTCATAAGTTCGTTCTAAACTTGTAGAAAATTCAGACTGGGTGGCATGTAATGTTTTCTCAGGGTCTTGCAGATGGGCATAAACCATTTGCACCACCTTAACTCTGATTAATTCTCTATTAATCATCTTTGTTTTTATTATAAAAAATACAACTATGCAAATTTACACAATTATACCGAATCAAAAGGCTTTGATGTTTTAAAATATCGTTATCAGACGGTGAATTATAAAAATATGTAATTTTTTTTAGCAAAATATTGCAACTGTATTTGGCAGTTTAGAAAAAACGTTGCAATTTCGCCGATGATTTTGCAAATTCAAGCAATAACAATATTAACCTCGATTTTTTTGATTATTATTTTTTAAGGTAGTCTTTACCTACAATTTATATCAAGATGAAACAGTTTGAACACTCTAACGACAAGAACGAAAGCGAAATTCTTTTTAGTAAATCAGTAAAAGCTGGCAAGCGTATTTATTATGTTGACGTAAAGCGTGATCGCCACGATGAATATTATTTGTCAATAACAGAAAGTAAGCGCGTGAAGGATGGCACTGAAGAAGTGCGTCCAGTGTTTGAAAAGCATAAGATTTTTCTTTATCGTGAAGATTTAGAAAGATTCATGGAAGCTTTCTCTGAAGCAGCAGATTTCGCAATTAAAAACCAACCTGTTCCAACTCGATTGGCGCGCTATAATCAAGCAGAACAAGCAGAAGCGCAACCTCAAGCAGAAGCCTACAACGAAGGTGAAATTAAGTTGGGGGAAATTGAATTTTAATCTAAAAACTTGTCCAAAATACAAGAAGGAGTGTGTAATGACAAAGATTGCACACTCCTTATTCTTTTTCTGGGTTTTGTGGCGCTTAAGATTTATTAAAAGTAAAAATTCAGAAATACAGTTTTTTATTGCTAATTTTGTGAGCTAAAATCTTAAAGATGACGTGGAAAATAATAATCAGCTTCAATCTTAAGTAGTCGTTTGATTTGATATTTGGTTTTAGGATGAAGGAGAATAGCATGAATTGTTGTCGTTTGGCTTTCATTTTCTTAGGACGGAGCTGAGTCCTCTTTTTTTTCTATGTCGCAAAATATTTGATTAGGAATGAAGTATTTACTTGCTGTTTTGGTGTTTCTTTGCTCGTTTAACAGTTATGCTCAGTTGCAGTATATTGAAGCTGATAGTGTTGTGATGTGGGACCAGGGTGCCTTGAACTTTCGACAAGTTTCTTTGGATTTAGGTACGCTCATGAAGTCGTTTGTTGATAAAACAATTTTGCCAGAACCAACAGCACAAGTGTTTAAAGCATGGTCATCGCGTGAACCTGTTGATACCACGCAAGCGATGGCGGTGTATCAAGCCTCTGAGCAATTATATACTGCCGCACAGTTGTTGCAACATACGGCCGATGCGCGATATGCTCGCGATATAGAATATTTGGTGTATTTCCCGCTACAAAGTTGTGTGAAGCGTTCTGCTGAGTCGGTTGAACGATATGTTGCTGCTCAAGCTTTCTATAATGCCATGAGCATGGTTGTGGCTACGCAAGGTAATGATTTATACGTTAATTTCTATCCCAATTCATCGCTCTTTGTTCATACTCCAGATTATGATTATCAATTGGATATCGTCACCCTTGCGCCTTATGATAATCGTGTTAAATTACGCTTTTCGCGTGTTAAACCAAAAACGGGGGCGCATTTTAAAGTGTTTTTACAACTGCCAGAGGGTGAGTGGACGTCAAAGACTCTGCCCATATATCGCAATGGGCACGACACACCTTATGTTATGCAAAATGGCTATGCGGTGTTAGAAGGGATTTGGAAAAATGCGTTTGAAATCTATTTTGATTTACCCAAAGCCTTGTATGCAACGCCATAAATGAAATATCATGATGACATTGATTTATAAACCAATATTGATCACGATGGTATCGGTCGTGTGTTTTGTCGGTGTGCTCCCCGCTCAAACTGTGATAGATATGGATCAGGGTGGGCAGGTGCGCAACAAAACATTGCGCGACTACGACCGACGCATACAGGCAGAAGTTTTAAAGGAGGATTCGTTGAAGTATGTGGATTGCTTGACGCGCGCTTTTAACGCTTTGTATGTTGATTCTTTGACGCAGGCGCAGACTTTTTTTCAAGAAGCATTGGCTTTGCGCCCTGATGCGCCAGGAAACTATATTGTGCGGAAACACTTGGCTGAGATTTGTGAGGCACGCGGTGAACTTAAAGAAGCCAGTATGTTGTATTCAAAAATATTGAAAGAACATCCCGAGATGCATCAGGTTAGAATTGCACGTGCTGCGGTCAACGTGCAAATGCATTACTATCAAGAGGCACAGGTGGATTGTGATTATTTGTTGAGTCGTGAATACAACGCCCTTCCCATGGAACGTTTGTATTTTATTCGTGCTACGGCCTTGATGGGTATGCGCCAAAATAAGGAAGCACGTAAGGATCTTGAGCGTGTGGTGCTTCTGAATCCGGACAATCTTAATGCACCCATCATGCTGGCTTTGTCGTTCTATAACGATGGCCAACCTCAAGAGGCGTTAAATCGCTTGAATTTGCACCTGCAAAGTCATCCAAAGAATATTGATGCGTTGTTGTTAAGAGCGAATTTCTTTATGGAAATAAAACGTTATGAAGCCGCATTGGATGATTTGACGGCGGTGTTAACCGTGGAGCCAAAGTCGGCTGAGGCTTATATGCAGCGTGCCGCATGTTATGAAAAATTAGGGAAGCTTGAAGCAGCACAAGCTGACCGCATGATGGTTGGAAAGCTCATGAATACCCAGCCATAATGTTTTGTTCTTTATGAAGTAATATATGTTTAGAAAATTTATTTTTGTTATATTTATACTGCTGAATGTGCTTGTTGTAGAGGCACAGCCTGTGGCTCGAGAGTATCGTGCCGTGTGGCTCACGACGTATTTGAATTTGGATTGGCCCAGTGCTCCTGCCAAAACCGCAGAGGCGGCTGAACAGCAGAAGGCTGAATTGTGTGATATGCTGGATAAGTTTGTTGCGGCTAATCTAAATACGGTTTTTGTGCAAGCTCGAATGCGTTCAACGACTGCTTATCCCTCAGCGTACGAACCTTGGGATGAGGCATTTACAGGCGTGCCAGGCAAAGCACCATTGTACGACCCTTTAGCATTCGCAGTAGAGGAATGCCATAAGCGTGGGTTGGAATGCCATGCTTGGGTTGTGGCTTTCCCGATCTGTAAAGTACCTACGGCTCGAGCTTTAGGAAAACAGGCATTGTCGAAGAAACGCCCGGATCTATGCAAGCGTTGTGGTGACCTTTGGATGATGGATCCAGGAGTGCCTGGAACTGCAGATTATTTGGCGCAGATCTGTGCTGAAATCGTGACCAATTATGATGTTGACGGCATTCATTTGGATTATATTCGTTATCCCGAAAGGGAGATTCGCTTTAATGATCATGTAACTTATAAAAAATATGGGAAAGGGCAAAATCGCTTGGCGTGGCGCCGTGATAATGTGACGCGCTGTGTGGAGGCAATTCATCGCGCGATCAAGCAAATACGCCCCTGGGTGAGATTGACATGTGCACCCATTGGGAAGCACGATGATTTGAATCGTCAAAGTAGCTATGGTTGGAACGCTCGAACCGCCGTGGCGCAAGATGCACAGCAATGGTTGCGCACGCACACCATGGATGCCTTGTTTCCAATGATGTATTTTGATGGTGTACATTTCTATCCCTTTGCAGCCGATTGGCAAGAAAACAGTTATGGTCACCCCGTGGTGCCCGGCTTGGGTATTTATTTCTTGAATCCTAAATTGCGCGGATGGGATTTGTCGGTTGTGCAAAGACAAATGAATGTGTCGCGTTGGTTAGGTTTGGGAGGTCATGCGTTCTTTCGGGCCAAATTTCTGCTGGATAATGAAAAGGGACTTTATGATTGGGTGAAAGAGGAATGTTATGCGGCACCAGCCTTTACGCCTGCTTTGATCTGGGCAGATAGCATCCCGCCACAATCGCCTCAATTTAATCTTGCAAGAACAGAGTATGCTATAACCCTCAATTGGGATGTGGTACAGGATGAAACGCCAATATACTACAACGTGTATCGTGTTGGTTCGGATGGTGGCGTGAAATTACTGGCGCATAAGCTGAAGACCACGACATATGAATATGTGCCTCCGTTTTTGAGTTATTTGTATCACTCCTATGCTGTTACAGCGGTTGATGCCTATGGCAACGAGTCGATGATTCAGCCTGTGTCTTTGAATTATGAAACGTCCAAAAACGCAATAAGCAGTGCTGAAAAACTAAAAAAAGTGCAAGAAACTTTGCTTGAAGCAAAATAAAATTGTAATTTTGCAGCCGATTTAGAGTCCAACGGGGCAAAACAAGCGAGTTCAGAAGAACTACGCCTCCTGGAAAAATCCGTTTAAACATATAATTAATAATGTACGCAATCGTAGAGATTAACGGTCAGCAGTTTAAGGTTGAAGAAGGCAAGAAGCTTTTCGTAAACCATATCCAGAACGCAGAAAGCGGACAAGCTGTTGAATTTGAAAAGGTATTGTTGGTAGACAACGATGGCCAAGTGACAATTGGTGCTCCTGTTGTAGAAGGTGCAAAGGTAGTATGCGAAGTAGTATCTCCACTCGTAAAGGGTGATAAGGTGCTCGTTTTCCACAAGAAGCGTCGCAAGGGCTATCGTAAGCTCAATGGTTTCCGCCACCAATACACAGAATTGACAATCAAAAACGTAATTGCTTAACCCTTAAAATTTTAGAAGAAAATGGCACATAAAAAAGGTGTTGGTAGTTCTAAGAACGGCCGTGAATCAGCTTCACAAAGATTAGGTGTTAAGATCTGGGGTGGTCAGACTTGCATCGCAGGTAACATTATCGTACGCCAACGTGGTACAGTGCACTATCCAGGTAAGAACGTAGGTATGGGTAGCGACCACACACTTTATGCACTCACTGATGGTGTTGTAACTTTCAAGCGTGGTCAACGTGATCGCAGCGTAGTTAGCGTATTGCCACAAGCATAATGCTAGATTGAATAAAATAGGCATTATTTCCGCTTTTAGGAAATAATGCCTATTTTTTTCTTAATGACCCTTTGATGTTCATCTTTCGTGTCGCTTTATTGATAAAAAATGTCAAATAATAGAAGGTTTCTTTTGGAAAACTTGTAACTTTGCACATAAATAACTGATGTGCGCAAACGTGAGTTTAAGCATATACGAAGAGAACCATAGGTTTATTCAACAAATCTCCTCCGCATCTCATGAAAGCTTTTATGGCGTGGTGGGTATAGTGTTGGTGTTTTCGAATATTAATTATTAAAGGATTAACCCTATATGTCTATTTATAAAACCAGACAATTGTTGGTGGATTGTGCACGCGAAATCTTTGCGCGCCAAGGTTTTGATGCCACAACGATGAACGACATCGCCTTAGCCTCTGGTAAAGGCCGACGCACGCTCTATACGTATTTTAAGAATAAGGAAGAGATCTATGAGGCGGTTATCAGTACGGAACTTGAGCGTATGTCTGAACGTATGGACGATTTGTGTAAACAACCTTTGACACCCATTGAAAAAATTTTGACGTTGGTCTATACGCATTTGGCCATGATGAAAGAAACGGTTTCGCGCAATGGCTCATTGAGGGCAGAGTTCTTTAGAAATATATGGTTGGTTGAGCGTGTACGACGCAAACTTGATGTGGAAGAAAAGGGTGTTATTTTGCACATGCTTGAGGAGGGTGTTGAACGCGGTGATTTCGAAGTGGAAAGTTTGCCGCTTATGGCTGATATTATCTTGTACAGCATAAAGGGGCTTGAAGTGCCTTATATCTATGACAGAATAGGGGAAGGATTAGGAGATATGGAGAGCCAAAAAATTGTTACGAATATTCTATCTCGTGTATTGCTCAAAGGAGGTAAAAAATAAAATCAACGCTTATAACTTTTTTTGGGGGTGCTGTAAAAGAGATGAAAGTTGAGAGTTTAGAGATACCCCTAATCCAATTCTATAGCTCCAATAGCATCTAAAGCCACTATAGCCTCTGTCGCTAAGCAAGTTTGAAACTGCAAAATAAATAAGGATTTATAAGCGAAGCAGAGTTTTTTCTACAACACTGAGCATTGATAAGAAATACAACTTAATTATTTATTCAATAAAATTTAAATCACATGGGACTTTTAACTGGCAAAACTGCACTTGTCACAGGTGCCGCTCGTGGTATTGGTAAATCCATCGCCATTAAGTTTGCGCAAGAAGGTGCAAATGTAGCGTTTACTGACCTCGTTATTGACGAAAATGGTAAGCAAACAGAAGCTGAAATCGCTGCTTTAGGTGTTAAATGTGTGGCTTATGCAAGTAATGCAGCCGACTTCGCACAAACTGAAGAAGTGGTTAACGCGGTAAAGGAAGAATTTGGACAAATTGATATTCTTGTTAACAATGCAGGGATCACTAAGGATGGTTTAATGATGCGTATGAGCGAAGCTCAATGGGATGCTGTTATCAATGTAAACCTTAAGTCTGCATTTAACTTTATCCACGCATGTACACCAATTATGATGCGCCAACGTAGTGGTAATATCATTAATATGGCTTCTGTAGTCGGCGTTCATGGCAATGCAGGTCAAAGTAACTATGCTGCTTCAAAGGCAGGTATGATTGCCTTGGCTAAGAGTGTTGCTCAGGAATTAGGTTCACGTGGCATCCGCGCAAATGCCATTGCTCCTGGCTTTATCGAAACAGCTATGACTGCAGCTCTTCCTGAAGAAGTTCGCAAGGACTGGTGCCAAAAGATACCTCTTCGTCGTGGTGGTCAGGTAGAAGATATCGCTAATGTTGCAACCTTCCTCGCTTCAGATCTCTCAAGCTATGTTTCAGGCCAGGTTATCCAGGTTGATGGTGGCATGAACATGTAATTCTTTACATATTACTAAAAATCAATAAAGGAGTTTGAATTTTTTATGATTCAAACTCCTTTATTGATTTTTTAGTGAAAAGCGGCAAATGGGCTCACTTCTCATTGCTCGTTTTTTATTACCTTTGCAAAAGGTTCATGAGGTGCACTTCAAGCTTCGGAATCAATAGTGAAAAACAACTCAAAATTAATTCTAATGACTCCTCTTTACGAAGATAATCACATTATAATAGTCAATAAAGACAGCGGGGAAATTGTTCAAGGCGATAAGACCGGTGACGTGACGTTGTGTGACACTGTAAAAGCGTATATCAAAGAGAAATACAATAAGCCGGGTGAGGTCTTTCTGGGTGTGGTGCATCGTTTGGATCGTCCGGTAAGCGGTGTTGTGGTTTTTGCACGCACCAGTAAAGCGCTGACGCGACTGAATGAAATGTTTCGCAAGGGTGATGTTCATAAAACGTATCATGCCATTTTGCCTAAGGTGTCGCAAATGCCGCCCGTTGGCGAAAAAGTTAACTTGTCGCATTATTTAACGCGAAATGAAAAAAGCAACAAAGCTTTTGCTTATAAGCATGAAGTGGCAGGTAGTAAGCATGCTTCGTTGGATTACGAAGTGTTGAGAATGGGCGATCGTTATGCTTTGCTTAAGGTTGATCTTCACACAGGGCGTCATCATCAGATTCGTTGTCAATTGGCTACTGCTGTTGCGCCTATTAAAGGTGATTTGAAATATGGAGCACCGCGTTCAAACCCCGATGGCAGTATTTGTTTGCATGCTCGTGAAGTGGCTTTCATTCATCCCGTGTCTAAACAGCCCATTCATGTTGTTGCGCCATATCCCGAATTGTCATTGTGGCAAAAGATTTAGATGGGTTCTGTTGAAATCCAAAGATCTTTAATGATGAGAAAAGAATAAGGTGCATCACTTTTTAATTAATTTTCTTTGTATAGGAACAAAAATATAGAGACTGAATTTCCTCTGGGATTCAGTCTCTATTGTTTTTTGGGGGGTGAAATATGTTTGTCAAACGGCGATAATTTCATTTATTTTTCTTAAAACTCGCCGGCAAGTTGCTTGTGGTTACATTTATTTGGAATCTTCAATGATTCTTATCTTTTGTTTAGACTATTTAATGCATAATTTTTTTTGTCGTTCATACAAACCCATACTTTTGCTTCGTCATTGATGGTTTACGAATTGTTTCACACTTTAAATGGTTTGCGCTTATGATGCCGTTTTATCATGATTCATCTTAACCCTTTGCGTGGAATTTACCGCGCTGTATTATCGCTTATGAACACACAAAACTAAACTAATTCTAAACACTATGAAAACAAAATTACTCTTCACGATCTTTGCCATGATTCCTTTGATTGGTGTGGCACAGGATTATTCTAATGAATCGTTGAAAAGCGTCACAACGAATGGCTTTACAAGCAATTGGTTTGTTTCGTTGGGTGGCAGTTATACTGCCAGTTATACCACTCAGGAACTCGGAGTTAGCATGAGTCCCTTCTCGCATAAACGCGGTGGTATGGGGGCGTTTCTGGCCATCGGTAAATGGTTTACACCTGACATTGCCTTACGCACCGGTTTTGATTATGGTTGGGCAAGGAATGTACGTTCAGCAACACATGGATTTCATTCGGCAGAAAACTATATGTATATCCATGAAGATGTGATGCTTAATTTAACGAATATGATTTGGGGCTATAATGAGCAGCGAGTCTGGACTTTGTCGCCCTACGCAGGAATGGGGTATCTTAGAAACTTGGACACAAATAATAATGATGTAGGCATTCATTTCGGTTTGCACAATGACGTGAAATTAACCGACCGCTGGTCTTTGTTTGCAGACATGAAATTGCTCTTGGCGAGTTCAGATTTCTTAGGCGAAGCAGGGCATATTAATAGTAGTTTATTGACTATGGATCGTTGGGATCGTATCGCAAGTGTTACGGTTGGTGTGACCTGTCAGATTAGCAAGAATCGTGCTTGGCGTAACGACTCTAAGGAATTGGCGCAAATTGTAGCCATGAATCAAGAAGAGCTGGAGGAAATGGATCATATGCTGATGAATGAGCGGCACGCAAACCATGAGTTGCGCCGTGAAATTTCAAAAATGCAGGCAGCGCAGGCCTCTCACCAATCGGTGAAACCCATCACTCAGGTTGTTGAAAAAACGAATTGCGTCACGCCGCCCACCTCTGTGTTCTTTGTTTTTGATACGGCTAATCCTGAGTCAACGAAAGAATTGTATAATCTTCGTGCTTTAGTAGAACAAGCCAAGAAGCTTCAACAACAATTTGTTGTGACGGGCTATGCCGATAGTCAAACGGGATCGTCTGTGTATAACGAACAATTATCAAAGAAACGGGCGCAGGTCATTGTTGATGAACTCGTTAAAAATGGTGTGCCACGAGAGCGCATTACCATGAAAGTAGGTGGTGGCGTGGATGATTTATCTCCCAAGTCGTATAATCGACGGGTTGTGATAGAGTTAAGGTAGATGGCGATGTTTCGCTTTAGTGACGTAAATAGAATAAAAAGTGAAGCAGATTATTTTTGTTATGGCACTTAGGTGAGTTATCGTCCAAAATAAAAAGAGAAGAGGCGTGTCCGTCATGGTACGCCTCTTCTTTATTCTGTTATTGATGCAACCAATAGTTGCGAACTACAAGATTGGTAATCTTGCTCTTGTAAGCACCAGCTTGTTCAAGTGGGAATACAAGGGTGCGTTGCAAGAACATCTTGTCGCCTGGTTCATACATGATAGGCTCTGCACTGCCTTCGGCATTGTACATCACTTGTACTTGATTTTGGGGCTTAAATGCGTAGATGATCTTGGCATCGAGCGTTTCCTTATACTTGCCATCTACATAAAGCACAGTCTTCTTGTTGTCACCTTGAATAGCAATGTTTACCTTTTGATTTTGTGGAACGTGGTAGTTGAATTGTGCCAAGAAACCATCTCGCCAGAAACCAAGTCGTCCTGTCTTGGGATCAGAGATATAAACAATGGCATTCTTTGAACGGAACAATACAGTGCCTCGTTCTTCTGCCTTTCCTGTAACATCGAAGCTTACGGTGTAGTTGTAGCCGATTTCAGGAATAGCGAGTTTGCTTTCGGGCAAAACTTCGTCCATCTTAAGCACAACCTTCTTTTCGGTGCCATAAAGCGCGAGTTCGTTAACTTCAGGTGCTTCTGAAAGTAGCAAACGCTTGGTGTCGAATGTTTCGTAGGGGAGCTTGGTGTGTTGGCCTGTCCAGCACTTTACTGCGAGTGTTTGGAGTGCGGGGAAAACACGGTGGTGGATGTCCTTAGTTGAGATACCGTTGACATGGTCGTTCCAAACAGCGAACATACCGCCAAGGATTGCTGGGTCTTTTTCGTCAAACTTTTGATTGCCGATAGAAGCTGGGGTCCAGTTGTTATAGAGGTAGTTGCAATTGAGGTAGTCGTAGTAATAACCAGCTGCAGGAACGATATATACGGCACCATCAGGAATGCTCACAAGCTTATAGCCTTGCTTTTTCATTTCTGTGGGGTTGGCATAACCATTGTACCAGCAGTTCATGATAACATTCTCTGCCTTTACAGGTGTTTCGCCATTGGCGTGTGTGAGCGCGCCCCAAACCATGGCTTGCTTACCGAAGCTTTCAACGTATTTAATGTAGTGGTCTGTAAACTTGCGGAACGCTTCAACCACTTCTTTCTTGGCGTTTGAATATTCGTCGGTTCCAATGTGTACGCGAGGACCTCTGAATACTGGGTTCTTGCCTTCAAGGTATTCCTTGAATAAACCATCTACGAATTGATAGGTCTCAGTCTTGAAGAGATCAAGGTGGTCCATGCCGTATTCCTTTGAGGCAATCTCGGGCTTGTAGTGTGTGAACGCCAAAGAGTGAGCTGGAACGTCGATTTCTGGAATTACTTCAACGAAGTTTTGTTCTGCAAGGATTTGCATATCGATAAATTCTTGCTTGCTGTATGAACCATCCTTTGCAGTGAGACCAGGGTAGGTGTCGCATTCAAGGCGGAACGCAGCTTGTGTTTTGTTCCAGTCGTTGCCGAAGAATTGGCGGAAGCCATTATCGTTTAAGTGAACTTGAAGGGTGTTCATCTTATAATAAGCCATGATCTTAACCAAATTGCGAAGGTAGTCCATGGGGATGAACTTACGGCCAACGTCAATCATGAAACCACGCATGGCATATTCAGGGATGTCAACGCTTGAGCCTTTGGGTAATGTGGCCTCTGCGCTTTGTTCTGAAATTTGCAAAATGGTGCGTGTGCCCCAAAATAAACCTTGTGTTGTTGCAGCTGTGATTGTTGCTTTGTCCTGAATGTTTAATTGATAACCTTCAGCACCTAAACTTTGGTTCTTTTTGTTGAGTTCCAAAACAAAGTCGCCAGCTTTTTCCTTGCCCTTTGCTAAGGTGAGCTCTTTTCCTGTGATGGCTTTGTAGTCTGCAATGAAAGCGTTGGCTACTTGGATAGCTGCTTTGTTATTGCCCTTAACCACTAAACGACCAGAAGGCGTAAACATGCCTTCAGCACCTTCCCATTGTGTCAGTTCGGGAATGACAAAAGGTTTGGGGTTGATTTCTGCGTTTGCTCCGAGAAACGCGAAGAGCGAGAGGCAAACAAGTAATGAAAATTTGTAAAACCTTTTCATGATTGAATGATATTAGTTAATTAACAGTGAATAATTTAAAATTTAATTAATACACATTACATTTTACAAAGTTATGAAAATAAATTGGATTATATTAGTTAATGTTTAGAAATTAATTCTTGCTACAAATAAATCTAATGAGGAATGGTGTTAAACCTAAAAAAATACTAAATTTGCTTAATGATGGATATTCTAATGCGACATGGAGACGACATATTTATATACAGATTTCTCGCACTTCCTGAAAAAGTTTTTTGATTTTAAAGTTCAGAAAATTTCGGTGAATGCAGGTTTTACTTGTCCGAACAGAGATGGGACCGTAGGGTGGGGCGGTTGTACATATTGCAACAACCAAACATTTAATCCGGATTATTGTGAAACCCATAAAACCATCACCCAGCAAATAGAAGAAGGTAAGCAATTCTTTGCTCGTAAATATCCTGACATGAAGTTCTTGGCTTACTTTCAGGCATATACCAATACCTATGAACAGCTTGAAGTACTTAAGGCGAAGTACGAGGAGGCTCTGGCTGTTGATGGGGTGGTAGGTTTGGTTGTTGGGACGCGTCCAGATTGTGTGTCGGATGAGTTGCTCCGTTATTTAAAGGATTTGTCTGCCCGCTGTTTTGTTTTGGTAGAATATGGCGTAGAGAGTGTGAGCAATGAAACCTTGTTGAGGATTAATCGTGGGCATACTTTTGAACAAGCCGTAGATACCATTCATCGCACAGCAAAAATAGGTTTGCCAGTTGGGGCTCATTTTATATTGGGTTTGCCAGGAGAGTCCTGGGATGATATTGTGCGTTCGGCTTCGGTGATTTCTCAATTGCCGCTGGATACCATAAAGTTGCATCAGTTGCAAATTGTTCGGGGAACGCGTATGGCACGAGAATATCAAGAAAGCCCTAAAGACTTTACCTTGTTTTCTGCGGATGAATACGCCTCGTTGGTGGTTGATTTCTTAGAGCATTTAACAACGCGCATCGCCGTAGAGCGTTTTACATCGCAATCGCCTGCAGAATTGTTGCTGGCGCCCAATTGGGGGCTTAAGAATTATCAGTTCGTAGAGTTGGTTAAGAAAAAGTTGCGCATGCGTTCGTCTTATCAAGGTAAGGAAAGTGGCGCGAAGAATCTGGAGCGACGTGCTTCGTTTTAGTTTCGTTTTTCGCCCACCTATAGATGTCTTAGTGCGTGGAAAATCGCGGTTCTCGTTATTCTTGATTACAGCCTTCTTGTGTGTGTTATTTTTCAAGGAGAAATTCGGCTTGTCTGTTTTCTTGAAAATCGTAATAGGTCGTGTTGATTTGTGAATTATTTATAACTATTTGAGATTTAATTTTAAACATGGCTTTAGTGTGAATAATTTTTGACAATGTGTTAAATACTATTTACGTATAAAACCCGAAATGTTAAATATTTTAGGAGAAAATGCCATTTATAGTAAAATAAATGTGTCAAAAAAGGTTTTTAACATTTAAACGTATGTTAAAACCAAAAAAACGTCTTTTTTTATTAAAAAGTGGGTAAATGTCAAGGTTATTTGACAAAAAACTAGTAATTTTGCCACAATCCCACATAGTGTGTACTTGTGTCAACAAGGTGTGAGATGTTGAAAAAATTCTAAAACAACATAAATTTATTAGATTGATGCGTATGAAAAACCATTTTAACAAAATGGGAAAGGCGTTGCTTGGTGCAGCGCTGCTTTCAACAGTCGGCATTACTTCTTGTTCGGATGATGACTTCCACTTGAAGGATTTGGAGGATAATGCTCCAAGCTTTTTGGGTCAAAGTCTTTATCACGAATTGGTACGTAGAGGTAATTACACGAATGTAGTTAGGCTTGTCGACGACCTCAATTATGCTGAGGTGCTTTCTAAGACAGGTAGTAAGACAATGTTTGTTGCGAATGACTCCGCATGGGCAGAGTTTTACAGGAACAATCCTTGGGGCGTTAAGTCTTATGAAGACTTGACCTACAAGCAAAAGAGTGTATTGCTCAACAACTCAATGTTGAATAATGCGTATGTAATGGAAATGTTGGCAAATACCGAAAATGGTGGTAAGAACCTTTGCTTGCGTCAAGGTACTTCTGCTTCTGCGGTTGACTCAGTGCCTGTATGGCGTCCTGAAGCATTGCCAAAGACACAATCTCCAGTTGATGTTGACTGGTACGCGAGCTTGCGTAACCAAGGTCAGGACGTGTACATGGCTTTGGACGCTACTGTGCCTATGATGACTCACTTCCTTGAAGGTCAGATGATTCTTAAGAGCATTACTCGTGGCGACGTATCAAAGATTATTGGTCAGCCTTGGTCTGCTGACGAAGGTAGCCGTAGTTATATTTATGGTGCAAGAGTCGTTGAGGCAGACGTAGTTTGCTTGAACGGTTATATGCATGTCCTTGATCGAGTGTTGATTGCACCAAGCAATATGGCGGAAGTTATTCGCTCAAATGGTAAGACAAACTATTTCAGCGCTATGCTCGACCGCTTCTCGGCTCCTTATTATAACGCACAATTAACAGAACAGTACAAGGCGTTGTTTGATATTCCTGCTGACTCTGTTTATGAAAAGCGTTATATCTCTAACCGCTCACAAGGTAACTCAAAGATTACTGAAACACCTGATAAGGGTAAATTCGTGAACCCTGTATATTTGCCATTCGACCCAGGATGGAACGCATACTCCGTGTCTTCAACCACACCAAAGGAAGAAGATATGGCGGCTATGTTCGTACCTACTGATGAGGCTATGGTGCACTACTTTACTCAAGGTGGTGGTGTTGACTTTATCAAGCGTTATGGTGTGCTTGAAAATACAGAAGAAAATCTGTTGACAAACCTCTATAATATTCCTATTCACTTGATGGGTTCTTTGATCCAAAACTTGATGAAGGACTCTTTCAATGAATCAGTGCCCAGTAAGTATCTTACAATTGTGAACGACGCACAGGACCAAATGTTCATGCAATATAATACAGAAGAAGAATACAAGCAACACATCGATACTTGTTTGCTCGCAAACAATGGTGTGGTTTACTTGATTAATTCTGTAGATGCTCCTGCTGACTTCGCATCTGTTATTGCACCTGCGTTGATCGCTGAAAATACTCAAGTTGTTCGTACTGTTGCGCAAGCCGACGATAACTTTATCCAGGGTAATGACTATGCACAAGCTCCTTTGAAGCAATACTTCTCTACTTACTTGAAGGCGATGCAAAGTAAATTCTCTTTCTTCGTGCCCATCGATGAAGGTTTGAATAGTTATGGTTACGTTGACCCTGCAGGTTATGCGGTATTGCCCTATGGTAAGCGTGATGGTACAGTGAAGAAACGTTACTACTGGCGTTTTGAATATGATGCAACCGTTAAGGACTCTAAGTTCCCTATCAAGGCTGTAGGTTATCAGTATGATGAAGAAAAGGGTCAGTCAATCCCTGAAGAAATTGGTGGTAAGGGTGGCGACAAGACAAAGAGTGGTGCAACTTCTGCAAGTACTACCGACGCGCTTGCTACAGGTTATGGTCCTGCAAAGCGTACGCTCCTTGTTGAAATGATGGACCAACACATCCTTGTTCACGACGATGACGAAGGTGTTCGCGGACAAAGAAGCTACTACCTCAGCCGTAATGCAGCTCCTGTTTACATTAAGAAGGCTGGTCAGTGGGATGCTAACAATCGCGGTACAGGTATGGAAATTCAAGGTGGTTTCCAATTGATGCTCCAATCTGACGACAAACCTGAAAACGACCACTACGCAACAGTATTGGAAGGTTTCGATAAGACACAAACAAGCAATGGTTATGGTAATGGTATGACTTATATCATTGACCGTCCTATCCAACCAACAATGCGTTCAGTGTGCAACGTTTTGACTTATCCTGCTGAAAACAATCCATTCTCATCATTCTATACACTTGCCGATCCTAACGGTGTGACAGAAGGTTTGTTGACTTCAATCGGTTTTATGGTTGGTGAAACAAAAACAGAACGAGACCTTGAAAAGTTGAAGTACCACGTGTTTGTACGTGCTAACGACAACCCTGATTCTGCACCTACAACTTACTGTCCTGCAAGTGGTGAATCTATCGTTCGTTTCTTCAGTAACTATAATTACACCATCTATGTGCCCAACAATGAAAAGGTACAAGAGGCTCGTGATAATGGTTTGATGACATGGGAAGAAATTGAAGCATGGGTAGAATCAAAGACTAAGCTTGACGAAGAAGGCAATCCTATTGGTATGGAAGCCGAAGATACAATTAAGGCACAAGCCATGGTTACTGCTTTGGTTAACTTCGTGAAGTACCACTTCCAAGACCACTCACTCTTCGTTGATAACGTTTCTGAAGCAGGTGATTATCAGACTTCATGTGTCGATAATGTTACAAATTCTTACCTTCCTATCAAGGTAACTCAATCACCTTCAGCGCTTTCGCTTGTAGATAGATTCGGAAAAACTATCAACGTGGTTGACGATGAAACAAAGAGAAATATTCTTGCTCGAGATATCAACTATAATGGACAGGCTACAGCTGCACGTTATGTGAAGAACTCTTCATTTGTTGTTCTCCATCAAGTAGATAATTATCTTAACTTCAATGCTCCTGAAGATTACGAAGGATTCGTTGATGAATCAGGTAACCCAATGCCTGTTGGTCGTTTCGACTTCTGGAACTATTCAGTACCTGAAGATACTGAAGCATTGAAGGCTTATGTTGCTAAATACAGACTCAGATAACAACTAATATTATGAATCACATAAAGTATCTCTTAACACTCGCATTGTGCTTTTGCTTTACAGCTTTAGTGGCACAGAAGAGAATTTCGGGTCATGTATGGAGTAAGCTCGATGGTCCCGTTATTATGGCGAATGTCGTTGAGTTGGACAAGTCAAACCGTGTGGTTTCTGCAACTCAAACCGACGCAAGTGGTAACTTCTCATTAACCATTAAGAACCCTGCCAATACCTTGCAGGTATCTTATATTGGTTATACAACTAAGAAATTGCCCCTAAGCACAACAACTTCTTTCAAGATTGAGTTGGAGGACAATTCAATGCTTAAGGAAGCAGTTGTTTCAGAATCTCGTAGAATTAAATCTAACGGTTTGGCTATTCCTGAAAGAGAAATTTCTGTAGCTCGTCAGTCTTTGGATATGGACGAAATGGCAGGTCTTTCGTTCACCACAGCAGGTGAAGCGCTCCAAGGTCAAATCGCAGGTTTGGATATCGTTGCCAATTCTGGTAACTTGGGTGCTGGTACATCAATGCGTTTGCGTGGTGTGACTTCAATCAATGGCTCTTCAGAACCTCTTATCGTAGTCGATGGTTACATCCTCGAAGACTACAACGCCGAAGATTTTGATGCCAATGATATGGACGAACAAAAGTTTGCTAACTTGCTTCGTGTCAATCCAGAAGATATTCAAAGTATTGAAGTTTTGAAGGACGCATCGGCAAGTGCCATTTGGGGTGCACGCGGTTCTAATGGTGTTATCGAAATTAAGACTCGTCGTGGTGCTCGTGGTAAAACAAAGGTTAACTTCAACTATCAATTCAACCTCACATGGCAGTCTGATGGTTACAAGATGCTCGATGGTGATGGTTACACCATGATGTTGAAGGAAGCTTACTTCAATCCTAAGCAAAGTGACGTTGCATCTGGTATTGTTGAAATCTCTTACCTCCAAAGCCACCCAGCTTATTATGGTAACTACAACAAGAATACCGATTGGGTTAAGGAAGTAACACAGGTTGGTCAAAAGCATAGCTTTGGTGTGAACGTATCTGGTGGTGGTGAAAAGGCAAACTTCCGTGTGTCTGGTAACTACGATACAGAAACAGGTTCAATCATCAAGCAAAAGTTAGATCGTTTCACTACACGTCTTGCACTTGACTATTTTGTGTCAGACCGCATTAAGTTCTCTTCTAACTTCTCTTTGACTTATACGAACAACTTGCAAAACTATGGTAGTGGTATCTTAGGCCAAGCTTATAACGCTATGCCTAACATGGCCGTTTATAGAAACGAATACCGTGCAGGCGAAAATGGTGAAAATGGTTACTACTATCAAACCGATGACTATTACATCATGCCTCCTGCTTCTGGTTCTACGGGTTTAGTTGCCAACGGTTCAAACAAGTCGTCTTACTACCTTAGCGATATGGTTAATAATGGTAACCCTGTTGCAACTGCACATCGTGCTTGGAGCAAGACTTCTTCTTACGACATCACACCTCAATTCTCTATCGAGTATAAATTGTTAGGTAAGGATGACGAAGCAACTCAGTTGAACTATACCGGTGAAGTTTATTTGGCTGCTTCAACACAGTCTAATTCTTCATTTTATCCTCACAGCCTTACTTCTTTAACATGGCAAGATGGTATCGACAAGACAAGTAATGGAGAATCTAAGCACTTGAACTTTACAACACGTCACTCATTGTTGTTCAAGCCTTTCTTCTACAACGATAAGCATTCTTTCCAAGCAATGCTTCGTGGTGAAATGGGTTCAACTGAAGGTTCAAGCCAAAACTTAAGTTCTACAGGTATTAATGGTGGTATCACTGACCCAACTGTTCCTGGTTACTTAACTTCTGCAGGATCTGGAACTTCAAAGGGTCACACTATGGCAGGTATTGCTACAGCGCACTATTCTTATGGATCTAAGTACAGTATCACAGGTACACTCCGTGCTGACGGTATGACTAAGTTCGGTGCTGGTAAGAAGTGGGGTTTCTTCCCCGGTGTTTCTGGTCGTTGGAATGTTTCTGACGAAGAATTCTTCGAACCTCTCCGTGGTGTAGTTAACATGCTTTCACTCCGTCCAGGTTGGGGTATCACAGGTAACGCTTGGTTTGGAGAAGGTGTAATCTATAATAAGTATGCGGCATCAGGTTCTTACAACGGTGTTCAAGCGATTGTACCTCAAAACCTTCGTCTTACTGAAATTCGTTGGGAAAAGACAAATTCATGGAACTTAGGTGTTGACCTCCACCTCTTTGATGGTCTCTTCAAGTTAGACTTGAACATTTATAACAAGAAGACAACAGACCTCTTGAACTCTGGTGTTCGTATTCCTTCAACAACTGGTTTCAGCTCATTGGAAAATGCAAACATTGGTTCAATGGAAAACGAAGGTTGGGAACTTTACATCCGTACTCGTGACGTATTCAAGGTTGGCAAGTTTGCGATGAACTTCTACGTGAACTTCGCACAAAATATCAATACAGTTACAGAAATGGATGCTAACGTGCTCGCAACAAACAACCCTGACTACACTTACCAAAACCATGAAGTCTTAAGACGCGTACAAGTAGGTCACGCATTAGGTGGTATCTATGGTTTCCGTTATAAGGGTGTTTATGCATACGACTACGACCACAGCGGTTACTTCCTTGATGATTCAAAGAACCAATATTATAAGGCAGATGGTTCAAAGAATACAGCAGCAGCTACAGGTCTTACAGCTCCCGTTGCTCGTGACGTTAATGGTAATGTCATTTACGACAAGCGTGGTAATCCACTTCCTATGTACTTCAACTATGGTGGTGTTAATTACCAATTCCAAGGTGGTGACGTGATTTACGAAGATATCAACCATGACGGTAATATTGACGAACTCGATATCGTTTATCTTGGCGGTTCTAATCCTAAGATCAATGGTGGTTTCGGTTTCAATGCTTCTTATGGTCGCTTCCGTTTCACAGCAAACTTCAACTACCGTATTGGTAACAAGATCATTAACATGGCACGTCTTTCACAAGAAGACATGCGTACCAATAAGAACCAATGTGCTTCTGTGGCACACCGTTGGCGTAAGAATGGCGACCAAACGTTGATCCCTCGTGCGATGAATGCATCGGCTGGTGAATCTTACAATGCTTTGGTTAGTGACCGTTATGTTGAAGATGGTGATTTCTTGCGTTTGAACTCAGTACGTATGAGTTATGATTTTGATGCAAAATCGCTCAAGAAGTATGGTTTGAGCAAGTTAATGCTCTCATTCTCTGCTAACAACTTGTTCTTCATTACTAAGTACTCAGGTATTGACCCTGAACATTCAGCAAGTGGTTACAATCCATGTACCGACAGCAACACTACGCCACGTTCACGTTACGTAACATTTAGCTTGAATTTAGGCTTCTAAGATTTTACCGTGTAAGTAGAATATTAAACCGTTTGGTTTTGTTTATTCTTCTTACAACACACAAAAAAAATATAGCAATGAAAATCAGAAATATTTTCTCAAAATTGCTTCTTGCAGGAGGTTTTATTCTTACTGCGGGTATGACATCTTGTGAAGACTATCTCACAATCATGCCAACAGACCAGATTACTGAAGAAGATTTCTGGAATGACAAGAATGACTTGGACAACGTTCGAGCTGCTGCATATAAGCAAATGATAAGTGGTGATGTTATGAACCGCGCAATGCTTTGGGGCGAAGTGCGTTCTGACAACATGAAACTCAATGACTTGAGTAACACCTCGTTGATGCGTATTAAGGATGGTATTTTACAACCAACCGACAATAACTTTGACTGGGCTCCTTTTTACAAAGGTATCAACTATTGTAATAAGGTGTTGGAATATGGCGAATTAATGGCGCAAGATGGTCGTGACCCCAGTTTCAGCAACTCTGACTGGAATCCAATCAAGGCTGAAATGTTAGCACTTCGTGCAGTTTACTATTTCCACTTGGTTCGTGCTTATCGTAACGTGCCTTATGTTGAAAAGTCAATCTCTACAGATGCTGAAGCGATGCGTGCGCACCTTCCACAGGAAAAGGGTGTTAATATCATTGATACATTGATCGTACAGTTGGAAAGCACAGTAGATAAGGCCGCTGAAAACTATGGTAATACCGTAGATAACAAGGGTCGCTTTACTAAGCGTAGTATCAAGGCTTTGCTCGCTGACTTGTACATGTGGCAAGCTTGTATGTTGAACAACTCTAACGCTAAGGGTGATAGTATTGCAAATGCCGATGCCAAGAAGAATACAGCTTTGGATAAGGTCATGGAATACACTCAAGCTGTTCTTGACGATATTAAACGTGAGTATGATGCCGATAATGTAGGTAATACAAATGTATCTTTGGGTGAAGTGGCTAAGGATCACCTCGACTTCCTCGATTATTTGACTACACAACGTATTTCAAGCATGAACGATGAAGTTTATGCAGAAATTTTCGGTAGGAAGAACTCTAAGTACGAGTCTATTTTAGAATGGCAATACGATGGTACTAACAATCAGAACTCAACGTTAGGTAGTTATGTTGCTTCTTCAAAAGGTGGTGGAAACCTCACACCAAGTGCTTTGGTTGCTGGTTCTAACCTCTATAACTCTGCTACTGAGTGCGATCCTACTCGTGGTTTCGGTAAAACAGACCTTCGTCTTTTGCAAACCATCGAATATAGACCTAACAATGAAACTGGTGTTTACAACTTGCACAAGAACGTTCTTCAAACCGTTGTTTTCAACGAATATGATGATTTGACAGAAGGTGGTGTTTTTGAATACCGCAGTTCAAGTAGTCAAAATGCGAACTGGCCTGTTTATCGCGTATCTGATATGCTTTTACTCAAGGCTGAAGCTGTTGCGCGTCGTTACTCAGGTACTGTTTCTGAAAGTCGTGATACGATTTCAGGTGCTTCAAAGGTGGTTATGGAAGCTTTCGACTGTATTAATACAATCTTCAAGCGCAATAACCCTACGCTTAAGAATCCTGATAAAGAACCCAATGCAGAAAACAAGTCTGATCGTTTAAAGGCTAACTACCACCAAGGTAAGACTTGTGTTGATTTGTTGAACTTGGTTTACAACGAACGTCAACGCGAATTTACTTGTGAAGGTAAGCGCTGGTACGATTTGGTTCGTCAAGCTGAATGGGAAAATTCTACAAGCGCTGTTTTGAAAGAACATTTAAATGCGACTACTCTTGTTTCTAACCGTTTGAAATCACTCTGGTCTTTCTACAATCCTATTTACATTGACGAAATGAAGATTAGCGGTGTTGGAAATGGTGGATATTTGATTCAAAATCCTGTTTGGGAACGTTATAGTAAGTAATATTTAGGTGGTGAGGTATATTAATATTTATACCTCCCGCCCCTTCAAACAACAATTAGACAAATATGAAAACGAATAAATTCATTCACAAAAGTTTGGCCAAATTTGCCGCAGTCGCTTGTTTGTCTGTTGCAGCATTTGGTGTGAGCAGTTGTGAAGAAGAAATTGATAGCTCAAACTTTGCTATCAAGACGGAAAAAACGTTGTCAGACATCGTGGATTCTGATCCAAGTCTTTCTATGGCTCGTGACCTTTTCAAGCGTGTACGTTTGGGAAATAAGCAAGATGCATCTTCTATTTATAGCGTTTTGTCGGCTCGTGGTAACTATACCGTATTCGTACCCGATAATGTGGCGATGCAAAACTATCTCGCGTCATTGAAAGATCCTGTGACCAGTGTAGATGAATTGACTGACGAACAGGCTGAACTTTTAGCATACAGCTGTGTGATTGATAATGGTGATCAAGAAGGTTACCAATCAACAGAATTCCCTACTGCTGCTACATTCAACCTTTCAAACCTTTATGACCGTCTTCTCTCATGTGCCGAAGTAACAGGTGATATTGATACTGTTCAACGTGTCGTTTATGACGAACTGACTCAGTTGCCACAATTGGATGCCAATGGTGATACAGTTTATGCTTATTACCCTGTTTATTACAACATTGAAAAGACATCACGCGTCATCATTACTGACCTCGAAGCATCTAACGGTTGGATGCACGTCGTTGCGGATGTTATCGCACCTACTTCTGACTTGATCTTTGATGTAATTCAAAAGCAAGACAATATGAAGATTATGGGTCGTTTGCTCCGTGAAACAGGTATTTGGGCATGGATGAATCAAGAACGTGATAAGGAATATGAACAACTCGAACTTCCTGAAACTTACGATTTGACAAACGTAGGTTCTTTCGAAGCTCCTTTGAAGCGTTATTTGGCTTACACTGGCTTTGTTGAAAAGGATGAAATTTTCTACAAGTATGGTGTACCTGAAGTACAACTCGATGACGAAGGCAATATCACAAACTGGGAAGATGTCCTCTCTGGTTTGTTGAATATCTCTCGAATTACAACAGCTTATGGTTCTCAGGATCTTACAGACTTGACAAGTTTCAACAATCCTTTGCATAAGTTCGTTAAGTATCACTTCATCGATGGTAAGTATGCTCCTGGTAAGCTCGTCGTTCACTTTACAGAATATCAATACAAGTATGGTCCAGACCCCAAGAATCCTCAAATTAAGGACCTTCCTACAGACGCTTGGGATTATTACACAACCATTCACCCCATTGGTACTCAGATTGAACAACGCGAACCTCTTAAGATTATTCAATTAGGTAGCCGTGGTCCTGTCGGTTCAAGATTAAACAATCCTCTTTACATCAATCGTTTTGCAAATTACGATGATGGTATGACTGGTACTTATGAACAACTCAGTGCTAAGGCTGGTGGTGAAGGCGTTAAGATCCTTGAAAGCCAAAACGTAAGCTCTGCCAATGGTTATATCTATCCTATTGAAGATCTCTTGTTGTTCGGTGATGCAGAACGTCGTTTGATGGGTCAAGAACGTATGCGTATTGACTTTGCAACGATTATTCACGAATTAAGTTCTAATAACCTCCGTTTGGGTGCTTATTCACAGTTTACTGCAAATTACTTCGAAAACCTCCCCATTCAAACTTCTGGTGCACACGTGCTTTATTTGTTCTGTGCTTCTTCACCAAGAGGTCACAGTGGATGGTGTAACTTGCAAGGTGATGAAATGATGGTTTCTGGTCTTTACGACGTAACCTTCCGTATTCCTCCCGTGCCCATCGCAAATGAATACGAAATTCGCTTAGGTGTGTCACACAACAACCTCCGTGGTATGTGTCAGATGTACTTTGGTGAAGATATGAATCGTTTGCAACCTGCTGGTTTGCCTTACGACATGCGTCAAACACCTTCTGCAAGTAACATTGCAGCACCTTGGGTGGATGATGTTGAAGATGAAGCTACAAATATTGAAAACGACAAGAACTTACGTAACCAAGGTTACATGAAGGGTCCTAAGCACTTTGGTTGGACTGATGGCCAAGGTACAAGAATGTCGCGTTCTTACAACGGTCACATCCGTCGTATTGTAACAACACAACGTTTGGAACCCAACAAGAGTTACTACTTGCGTTATAAGTCAGCGTTGAACAAACTCGACTCACAGCTCCAGATTGACTATATCGAAATCGTACCAAAAGAAGTGTACGCAGGTGCTGAAGCTGAAGACGTTTGGTAAACAATAGATTTGAAATAGGGCTGAGGCTCTACCAAGGCCCTATTTCATCACTTAATCTAAAATCTGAATAAAATATTTCAAATCGTATGAATAATTCATATAAAAACTGGCTCAAAGGTGGCTTACTCAGCATTTTCGCAGCAGTAGGTTTTGCAGCTTGTTCGGACGACCACTTCGATATAGTGGTAAATTCAGAAGCTGAGGGCAAAACTTTGTGGCAGAATATTCAGAACAACGAGAATCTTTCTGACTTTGCTTATATCCTCGAAAACACAACATTCTATCGCGATAAGATGGATGTGGTTAAGGATTCTGGCGTTGTAAAGATGACTTATGCTGAATATTTGAATTCACCTCAAGCCCTTACCGTATGGGCACCAATCAATGGTACATTCGGTGCAGAATGGAGAACTAAGTTGGAAGCCATCAAGCAAATGTATGCTGAAGATCCTATTAAGGCTACAGCGGCAGAATATAAGTTTGCTGACCAATACATTCGCCAACACATCGCACGCTTCAGTTTTGAAGCTGGTTACGAAGCGCAAGAAGTGAGATTGTTAAACGCTAAGCTTGTGCGTTATAACCCCACAGAACGTGCTTTTGATGGTGTAAACTATGATGCAAACAATCCTTCAGTTGCTTGTTCAAATGGTACGCTTCACTGCTTGGAAGCACCTGTTGCTTACAAGTTCAACTTGTTTGACTACCTCGAAAACGATGCGCGCTTCTCTGCATTGTATGCTGTGCTTAGCGATTCATTGTATGATATCACACAGTTCGATCCTAACCTCTCTACGCCTGGTGCGATGAATAATGATGGTAAGATGGAATATGTGGATTCTGTTTACTCAAATCAAAACATTTTGTTGCAGAATGCATTTGCTGACATCAAGAACGAAGACTCTTTGTATGTTGCAATCTATCCTACAAATGAAGCTTACGAAGCTGCAATTGAAAAACTCAAGAAACTTTTCGTGTTCAAGGATAACTACAACTATAGCTGGTCAAACATCAAGGGTAATTGGGACTTCTCTCAACAGTTTACACAGGCCGAAAAAGACTCTTTAGCTAAGACTAATGCTGAAAAGTTGTTCTTTGCAAACTTCTTTATGAGTCCTTCTGCAATGGGTGAACAAATCAATTCTACCCGCAATGTGGATGATATTATTGAGTATGTAACCACTAACGACTCTGTAATCTTTACGACACGTACAGTGCTTTACAATTCGAACAAGGGTGGCGTAAATCCTGCATTTACATCAGTTGCAGGTTCAACAGAAGCCGTAGAGCCATTCATTGCTTCAAACGGTATTATCTTCCCCGTTAATGAATATCAAATCGATCCTGCATATTCATTTATCGAACGTGAAGAAACAGGTTTCCAATCAACAGCTTTGACTACTTGTTCTTCTGAAGATATGCAACTTTCTGAAGCAACACGTAACGATAGCCTCATCGCAGGTTTGAAGGATATTGATAATGTTCGCCGTTACGTGACAACAAATGCTGGTAAGCCTTTCAGCGTAGATTTACGTCTTCCTGCGCTCTATAGCGGTACGTATAAGATTTCTGCAATCTTGGTTCCTACAGCAGCAAGCAAGTATTTGCAAGAAATGTTCCTCGTGAATAAGGCTGGTAAGCCCTATGATGAAGTTATCAAGATCGACGTTTCTATCCATGATGACCTCTCGAAGGCTGGTAATCAACTTGCAAGTGCAAAGAATATTTCTATTCCAACAGACTCTGTACAAAAGGTAGTGCTCTTCGACAAGTTTGAATTGAAACACACTTATGCAGGTTTGCCCGATGGTATTCAATCATTCCCACGTTTGAAGATCGGTGTTAGTGCACTTAACGTTGGTAGTGCTACCGCTCCAAAGTGCCACGCTTTGAATATCTATAAAATTATTGTTGAGCCTTACAGAGAAGAAAGTACAAACGAATAAATTCTGAACAGAAATGAATAAGAAATATTTTAATTTCCTCCAAGGTGCTCTACGTTTAAGCGTAGGTGTCTTGATGTTGTCAGGAACTTGTGTACTTTCAGCCCAATCTCCCGCAAGTGCTCAAACAAAGGCAAAGCAAGAGGCTCAAAAGTACGAGATGATGGAAGTTTCGGGTACAGTGTACGATGCTGCTACTCGTGAACCCATGTCTGGTGTACGTGTTCAAGCGCTTAATAACCGCATGTACACAGCTATGACCGATGAAAAGGGTCAATATACCATCAAGGTTCCTACTTTCGTTACAACATTGTATGTGGCTGTTGAAGAATACAATGGCACACACATTGCCATAAAGAATTCAACAGGTCAAGATGCATTCCTTTACAGCGGCATTGTAAAGAATCTTTACAAAAACAACGTTGACGTTACTGCAGTAAATGAATATAAACTTGATGAAACCAGCGAATTGACCATTGAAAACGAACTTGAAAATCATTTGGCTTCAAGTGTACGTTCTATCAATCGTGGTGGTTTACCTGCACAAGGTGCTGCATTGTTCATCAACGGTTTGAATTCATTGAACATCAACGCACAACCCCTTGTTGTTGTTGACGGTGTGATGTGGGATATGCAATACGACCGCGGAACGCTTCACGATGGTTTCTACAATAACGTTTTTAACCTTATCGATCCCGAAGATGTTGAAAACATTGAAGTGATTACAAACGGTACTGCTCTTTACGGTGCTAAGGGTGCTAATGGCGTTATTAAGATTACTACACGTCGTGGTAAGAGCATGGCTACACGTATCAAGGTTCGCGCCTATGGTGGTTTTGAACAAACACCTGACCAATTCAAGGTAATGAATGCGGATCAATACCGTAACTATGTGACAGAGTTCTTGGGAACAACACCTAATGCTAAGAACCTTTCTACTCAGGTTAATGGCTTCTGGAATGAAGACCCAACATATCTCTACTACGATATGTACCACAACAATTCTGACTGGCAAAAGGATCTTTATGAAGATTCTTATACTCAGAACTACAAGGTTAGTGTAGAAGGTGGTGACGACGTTGCTATGTATAACCTTTCATTAGGTTACACCATGAGCGATGCAACCGCTAAGAAGAACGATTTCAATCGTTTGAACATCCGCTTCAATACAGATATTGAAATGTTCCGTAACTTTACAACAGCACTTGACATTGCTTACGCTAAGAATAGCTACAACCTCCGCGACAATGGTTGGGGTGAAGACTATACAAAACGTAATATCAGCTCTCCTAATATTTTAGGTGCTATTCAAAACCCATTTTTGAGTCCATTCGCATACTTTGTTAAGTATGACAACGACCTCCAAAAGTTGGTTCTTGGTCAGGCTGATAATGTATATGCTGGTAAAAACTATGACGAAGATGGCAATGCATTGTTGTTTGCAAAGGATTATGGTTTCGAAGGTTTAGCTAACCCCTATTGGATTCTTCTCAATGGTGCTGGCGACAACAAGAACTTCCAGGAACAAACACAATTTAATATCAACGTTGCACCTAAGTACCAAATCGGCAAGTACTGGACGATTAGCGACCGTTTCAGCTATATCCTTACTCGCAGCAACGAAAAGTATTATTTGCCCAATTCAGGTACGCCTACAAAGGACGTTGAAGGTCTTGGTGGTGTGAAGAGTGTTATCCGTACTCAGTTCGGTAAGGAAACAACATTGTTCAACGATTTCCAAGTACGTTGGAAGCGTCAATATGGTAAGCACTCATTTGATATGCTTGGTGGTTTCCGTATGTCTTCTTATTCGTTTGGCGATAGCTATATTACTGGTTATAACAACGACAACGATAAGATGCCTAACATGGCTTACTCATTGCAGTATAAGGACTATGGAGGTACAAACGACAACTGGATGAACCTTGCTTACTATGTGGATTTGAACTACAACATCCAAAATAAGTACTTCTTCCGTTTGGGTACAACCATGGAAAGCTCAAGCCGCTTCGGTAAGGAAACTGTTGAAGGCATTAAGCTCGGTGGTGTAAACTGGGGTCTCTTCCCAAGCGTACAAGCAGCGTGGGTTGTTTCAGCAGAGCCTTGGTTCAAAGTTCCTATGATTGATTTCTTGAAGATCAACGCAGGTTACGAAGAAAGCGGTAATGACAATGTTGACTACTATGCAAGTCGCACTTATTTCCAAAACATCAAGTTCTTGGATAAGGCTACAGCACTTGTATTGTCAAACATCCAAAATCCTACTATTCAGTGGGAAACAAACCGCAAGTTCAATGTTGGTGCACAGATCAACCTCTTCAATAATCGCCTCGCTCTTGGTGCTGAGTACTATCTTTCAACAACATCAAACCTCTTGACTCGTAAGTCAGTAAGTGATATTACTGGTGTGTCAATGATGTGGGGTAATGATGGTGAATTGAGCAATAAGGGCTTTAACGTTAATGCAAACGTTGTTCTTCTTAATTTGAAGGATTTCCGTTGGCAAGTAGGCGCTTCAATTGGTAAGTACACCAATGAAATCGAAGAACTTCCTGCTTCAAACCAAATCAAGACTTATGCACTCAATGCAGATGGTACAAAGGACGAAGCTTCAATGAAGGTGATCAATGGTTACACTTCTAACGTCTATGGCACAAACAACGTACTTACTGCAGTAGGTCAGGCAGCTGGCGTATTCTACGGATACAAGACTGCAGGCGTGTTCGCTTCTAACGAAGAAGCTTCTCAAGCAGGTAAGTATGGCTACCTCCGTTATCCTACAGGTCTTTTACAACAACCTTACCGCACATTCAAGGCCGGTGATGTTCGTTTCGAAGATATCAATGGCGACGGTTGGATTAGCGAAGCCGATATGGTTGTTATTGGTGATCCTAACCCTGATTTCTTTGGTAACCTTTATACCAACTTCTCTTACAAGAACTTCAAGCTTGATGTTAACTTCAAGTACTCTGTAGGTAATGACGTGTTCAACTATCAACGTTCACAACTTGAATCTTCTAACAACATCTGGAACCAAACTACTGCAGTTTGCAACCGTTGGCGTACAGAAGGTCAGGTAACTGACGTTCCCCGTGTTATGTCGCCTGAAAACGACCAATGGGTGAATAACGAACGTTTCTCTGATCGTTGGATCGAAGATGGTTCTTACCTCAAGTTGAAGAAGGTACGTCTCACATACAAGCTTCCTCTTAACCTCAGCTGGCTCCAGGGCCTTTCTGTATGGGGTGAAGCAAACAATGTGTTTACAGTATCTGAATACACAGGCAATGATCCCGAAGTGACTGCTGGTAATGGTGTGCTCTATCAAGGTATTGATGCTGGCTACCTCTCTGCTGGACGTAACTTCAATCTCGGTATCACAGTTAATTTGTAATCGGACATACACGGTATTCGCGGTATGAAGTCGAACTATTCTTGTTAATAGTTCGACTCCACCGCTCACCATTAAATAACTACTACAATGAAAAAATCAATAGTTAGTCTCTTTGTCTTCCTTGCAGGTTTTGGTATGTTTACCACTTCATGCGAAGATATGTTGACACCCGAAATGGACCGTTATGCCGAAAATTTTAACGGCACCGATACGGTGAATTTCTATCTCGGTATTATGCGCAATGTGCAGGACATGGTAGAGCAAAACGTACTTCTTTCTGAATTACGTGCCGACTTGGCTGATACAACCATGTATAGCTCTGACTCTCTTGCTCGTATTGCTCGTTATGATGCTTCGCTCAAGGATGGAGAATCAACTCTTCTCAACCGTTCAGCGTACTATAAGGTGATCAACCAATGTAACTTCTATCTTGCAGCTGCCGATTCAAACGCAGTGAAGAACAATGTTTACTTCATGCGTAAGGAAATTGCACAGGTACACATGATTCGCGCATGGGTTTACATGCAGTTGGTTCAGTTGTACGGTAAGGTGCCTTTCATCACCAAGCCTGTTGATAATGCCAATACAGGATGGGAAACGAATCCAGAAGAAGGTTGGGCAACTCCCGAAAATCTTCTCGATTTGATGGAAGAATCTTTGTTGAAGGCTGCTGAATTTGAAAAGATTTATGGTTTGCCTAACTACGGCAGTTTCAAGACTGGTAAGAGTGGTGTTGACATTCCACATAAGTTGATGCTTTTCCCTTCTGACCTCGTTTTGGCAGATCTTTATTTGCTTCGTGGTCGTTCATTAGCAGACTATGAAAAGGCTGCAATGTATTACTACACCTGGTTGGAAGAAAATGCACGCGGACGCATTACTCAAGCAGCGGCTGCAATTTACAATATCGTTGAATTTGATGGTCAAGATCCTATCATCCATCCAGCCCCCGATCTTTGGTATAATTCGCTTACATCTTATGCCAGCAATTCAGAAACTGTTGTTGCCATTCCTTCTGCATCAAACTACAGCTTCGGTAAGGTATTGACACAGATCCCTATGCTCTGTGGTTTTGAAGTTTCCTCTTCAAACTCTACAAGTGCATCAGGTGAGACTGTTGCAACAAGTGGTGAAATTAACATCACTCCTAATGCCAAGAAACGTCAGATTGGTCACTCTAAGCGCTATGAAGCTTTGAATAAGTCACAGCTCTACCTCACTTTGGATATGAATATGGGCCTTGAAGAAGAAGGTACTGTTTCTAAGACGAAGTACTATGAAGTGGGTGATGCTCGTTTCTATGGTACTGTGCCCAAGTACGAAACTGCTGATGACGGTGTTGTTCAGTTCATCCAAAAGTTCGGTCCTGCTGAACGTGGTATCTCTAAGGCTGGTGAATACTATGTAAATGGTCAGTTCTCATTTATTTATGAAGTGCCCGTTTACCGCCTCAAGCAAGTTTGGTTGCGTTTCGCTGAAGCCATCAACCGTGCTGGTTTCCCAGGTTATGCATTCGCAATCATTCGTGATGGTATTACATACAATAAATTCCCTGAATTCAATTACAGCATCGAATTAGATACACTTTCTAAGTCAGTCAATGACGAAGGTGCACTTGTGTTGAATTGCCGTGGTACATTCACACCTGATACAACACACATGGAAGCTAATACCATCAATATCTCACCTGATGAATTGCTCCGCGCGCAAACTAAGCCTTACCTCGATTTCTCTGAAACAGATTGGAGAAATATTGGTATCCATGCTTTAGGTTGTGGTAAGTTTGAATCAACTGACACAGTTTATGTTTACAACAAGGTTGTAGGTACTCGTAAGCAAGCTATTCTTGATCGTTTAGGTATGTATGAACCTGTACCTTATGCTAAGAAGAATGGTCGCGTTGTGACAACACCTGAAGAACCTGCTTATACAGATACGCTTGTCGTGATTGTTGACTCTGTGATGGTTGAACCAAAGCCAGCTAACAATTGGGAAATTGAAGCTGTAGAAACACTGATTGCTGACGAAATGGCACTTGAATTGGCATTCGAAGGTTATCGTTTCTTTGACCTCACACGTCATGCACGTCACAAGAACAATGCAGGCTTTGATGGTACTGAATGGTTCGCTTGGATGATTGCAAACCGCTCTGTAAACAAGGCTCCTTATGCTCCTGTTGAAGATGGTGAAATTGATGAAAAGGACAATGCCCTTTATAACATCCTGCTCAACCAAGACAATTGGTACTTACCAAATCCAAAATATTAAAGTTAAAAACGGAGGTGAACCGAAATGGTTTACCTCCGTTTTCTTCTTGTTACCCGTTGATTATTTTTTTTCGTACAGATTTGTTGGTGTTTTATATGTTTTTTTGACTTGATAATTCCTGTGAATATCCTTATTTATGACGAAAGATTAAAAAAAGTTATAAACAATGTTTTTAGTTTGCGTAGAAATTGCGATATTTGCGTATAATTGTACAATCATAAGAGCTAAGCAGCGTGTTTAGTTCATTAAAAATGCGAGAAACAATGGAGTTTTCAGCGAAACAAATTGCTGAGTACCTTCAAGGTACTGTTGACGGAAATCCAAATGCGACCGTCAAAACTTTTGCTAAGATTGAAGAAGGTATGGAAGGTGCAATATCTTTCCTGGCAAATCCTAAATATGCCCATTATCTTTATGAAACCAAGTCAAGTGTGGTTTTGGTTAACCAAGATTTTGTGGCAGATTCCGATAAGACGTACACCGCAACGTTGGTGCGTGTGCCCAATGCCTATGAAGCGATAGCCAAGTTATTAAATCTTTACGAACAGTTTAAAGGTAAGCGCAGTGGCGTGCATCCCTTGGCTTTTGTCTCAGAAAGTGCAACAATTGGTGAGAACTGCTATATCGGTCCATTTGCTTACGTTGGCGATGGTGCTGTTATTGGTCAAGGCACACAACTTTATCCTCATGTCGTCGTTGAAGAACGCGCTCAGGTGGGCGACGATTGTATTTTATACCCCAATGTGAGTATCTATCACGGCTGTGTGGTTGGTAATCGCGTGATTCTTCATTCGGGTTGCGTTATCGGTGCTGATGGCTTTGGCTTTGCACCTTCGGCTCAAGGGTATGAGAAAATACCCCAAATTGGTATCGTAACGATCGAAGATGATGTGGAAATCGGCGCCAATGCTTGTGTTGACCGTTCTACGATGGGTAGTACTTATGTGCGCAAGGGCGTGAAGCTTGATAACATGGTTCAGATTGCCCACAATGTAGAAGTTGGTAGTCACACCGTGATGTCGGCACAGGTGGGTGTTGCAGGAAGCACCAAAATAGGAGAGTGGTGTATGTTTGGTGGGCAGGTTGGTATGGCAGGTCATATCACGGTTGCCGATCGCACGATGTGTGGCGCTCAAGCCGGCATTGCAGGTAGCGTTAAGAAACCCGGTACTACGATTCAGGGCTCGCCAGCAATCAATGCAAAGGATTTTATGCGTTCAAGTGTTGTTTTCAAGCGTTTGCCTGAAATGTACACAGAACTTAATGATTTAAAGAAACAAATAGAAGAGCTAAAAGCACAACTTTCTAAGTAAGTCGGGCTATGTATATCTTGGGACGTGTCAACAACGCGGAGCGTGAGTCTGACAATCCTTAAATGTAACATGCTTTAGTGCGACAAATTATAGTGTAATCAGAATGTGTGTTTAGTTCCTTAATTTACATGTGATATTATGTCAAAGCAAAAAACACTTAAAGAGAGTTTTTCTCTTTCTAGTATTGGGCTACATACAGGTTTAAAATTGACCGTAACCTTTAATCCCGCGCCTGAAGGCCATGGCTATAAGATTCAACGTGTTGATCTTGAAGGCCAACCCATTATCGATGCTGTTGCAGAGAATGTGGTTGATACCAGTCGTGGAACGGTTGTTGCAAAAGGCGAAGTGCGTTGTTCAACGATAGAGCATGGTATGGCCGCTCTTTATGCTTTTGGTATTGACAACTGTTTGATTCAGGTGGATGGTCCTGAATTCCCTATTCTTGATGGTAGCTCTTACTACTATGTACAAAGCATCAAACGCGTAGGTATCGTAGAACAAGAAGCTGAGAAGGATTATTATGTGATTAAGCGCAAGGTTGAGTTTAATGATCCAGCCACTGGTTCGCAAATCACGTTATTGCCCGATGAACAGTTCTCCATTACTTCGATGATCTCTTTTGACTCACAGTTCTTGAGCAGTCAGTTTGCTACGCTTGATGATATGTCGAAGTTTGAAGACGAAGTGGCCTCAGCCCGTACATTTGTTTTCGTTCGTGAAATTCAACCTCTTCTTGCTGCAGGATTGATCAAGGGTGGTGACCTTCAAAATGCGATTGTGATCTATGAAAGACAGATGTCGCAAGAGGATTTAGATAGAATGGCAGACTCCTTGAATGTGGAGCATCGTGATGCTTCACAGTTGGGTTACCTTCAAACACGTCCTTTAGTATGGCCCAACGAGCCTGCTCGTCATAAGTTGCTTGATATTATTGGTGACCTTGCGTTGATCGGTCGTCCGATTAAGGGACGTATTATTGCGACTCGCCCAGGTCACACCATCAACAATAAGTTCGCGCGACAATTGCGTAAGGAAATTAAGCAAAACGAGGTTCAGGCACCTTCTTATAACCCCAATAAGCCTGCAATTCTCGATAATAATGCTATCCGTCGTTTACTCCCTCACCGTTATCCCATGCAGTTGGTGGATAAGGTGATTGAAAAGACCAAGAAGTATATTGTAGGTGTTAAGAATGTAACCGCCAACGAAGAATTCTTCCAAGGCCACTTCCCAGGTGAACCTGTTATGCCAGGTGTGTTGCAGATTGAAGCCCTTGCACAATGTGGTGGCCTTTTGGTGATGAGTGATCTTGAAGAACCTGAAAAGTACAGCACTTATTTCCTACGCATCGACGATGTGAAGTTCCGCAGTAAGGTGGTGCCTGGCGATACGTTGCTTTTCCATGTGCGCCTTATGACCCCAATACGTCGAGGTATTGCCTCAATGCGTGGCTTTGCCTTTGTGGGTGACAATTGTGTTATGGAAGCTACCTTTACCGCACAAATCGTTAAGCAAGAGTAAACAAAACTAAAGGTGTGGCCTCTTAATTCTTCAAACAGAGTTTTCATTAATTCGTCCCACCATTTTTTTAGATAAGGTGCGTACTTGATATCTTTTGCTTTCAAATCGTTTTTATAGGGTTCTTTTTTGTCCGTCTAATGGTTAAACTACGAATCTCCTGTAAAATGAAAGAATAGAACCCACCTAAATATTATTAACAATTAATCTCGGAGTGGTAATAGAGAAACGCTCTATCCTCCAACCCTAAACATGATTAGTCCATTAGCATTTGTTCATCCCGAAGCAGTTATCGGCGAGAACTGTGAAATAGGTCCTTTTTGCTACATCGATAAGAATGTAGTTATCGGCAACAATAATAAACTGATGAATGGTGTGACTTTACTCTACGGAACGCGTATGGGTCATGGCAACACGATATTCCCTGGTGCAGTTATTGGTGCTATACCACAAGATTTGAAGTTCGTTGGTGAAGAAACGACTGCAGAAATCGGTGATAACAACACGATTCGCGAGAATGTAACCATCAATCGCGGAACAGCAGCGAAGGGTAAGACTGTTGTCGGCAACAATAACCTCCTCATGGAAGGAATGCACGTCGGCCACGATGTAATTATCAAGAATTTCTGTATCATTGGCAATGCCACAAAGCTTGCTGGTGAGGTGGAAATTGATGACTTCGCGATATTAAGTTCAACAGTGCTTGTTCATCAATTCTGCCGCATCGGTAGTTATGTTATGGTCGGTGGCGGTACACGTACCTCTCAGGATATTCCCCCCTTCGTTATCGCAGGCCGTGAACCTGTGGCGTATTGTGGTTTGAATATCGTTGGCTTACGTCGTCGTGGTTTTGCGCCCGAGGTGATTGATAACATCCATAATGCTTACCGCATTATCTACGGTGGTACAGGTTTAATGAAAGCACGCTTGCAGCAAGTGCGTGAAGAAGTGCCTGCTTGCCCTGAGGTTGAATACATCATTCGTTTCTTTGAAGCATCATCAAGAGGCGTCATTAAGTAATGGCTCATAACTCTTGATTAACAGATATAATGATCTCTTATGTTATACAGAATTAAATATATTTGCGACGAAGTTGATGGATTCGTGCGTGAAATCAAAATTGATAGTGATTCAAGTTTTCTTGACCTCTGCAAGGTGATTTTGAAATCATGTAATTATCCCGACGATCAAATGACTGAATTCTTTGTGTGTGATGATGAATGGGAACGCCATGAGCAAATCACGCGTGAAGATATGGGTAACGATGATATAGATACTGATGTCTATCTTATGGCCAAGACACCGCTTTGCGACTTTATAGAAGACAAAGGTCAGCACTTTGAGTTTGTTTTTGACCCCTTTGCAGAACGTTCTTTCTTCTTGGATGTTAAGGAACTTATTCCTGGTGAGCATCTTGATGAACCAGAAATCATTCGTTCGAAGGGCGAAGCACCCCAGCAGTTGCAAGATTTTGACGATCCATTTGCTGATGCCATTGTTGCCAAGGCCAATAAAGGATTTAGTGGTGGTGATGACGATGATGATGATTTTATGTATTCGGGAGAAGGAGGCCTGTTCAATGATGATGAATTGGATCTTGAAGGTTTTGAAATCTCTGATGGTAATCCGTATTGATATTAGTGGAGGAACTTCGCTTAAGGTTGTTCCAGTATCTTATACAGTACGTACTAATAATTACGAATAAAATCGGGTAGGAAGATGGGAATGTCCCCGTGTTCCTGCCCGATTAATTTATATTGAGGATGCAAAAAACGCTAATTGTTGTATTAGGCCCTACTGCTGTTGGTAAAACAGCATTAACCCTTCGTTTGGCACAATATTTCGGATGTCCAGTGATCAATGCCGATTCTCGGCAATTGTATCGGGATATCCCCATCATTACAGCTGCGCCAACACTCCAGGAAATGTCGCTCGTGCCCCATTATTTCGTGGGTACTTTAGGATTGACCGACTACTATAGTGCGGCGCGTTATGAGGAAGAAGTTATGGCTTTCTTGGATGACTATTTTAAGACCTCTGACGTGGCATTGCTTTCTGGCGGATCAATGATGTACATTGATGCCGTGTGCAATGGTATTGATGATATCCCAACCGTAGATGATGCAACGCGATCTTACTACTACAAGCGCTATGAAGAAAAAGGCTTGCAAGCGTTACAAGAAGAACTTAAGTCTGTTGATCCAGAGTATTATCAGATCTGCGACCTTCAAAATTATAAACGCGTCATTCATGCCTTAGAGATTTGTGCTGTTGCGGGCACAACCTACACCTCGTTGCGCGTCAGGAAAGATAAGCAACGTCCCTTTAATGTTATCAAGATTGGTCTTAACCGCGAACGTGAGGAACTTTTTCAACGTATCAACCAAAGAGTAACTCAAATGGTGGATCAAGGTGCTGTCGAAGAGGTTAAACGTGTGCTACCTTACCGTCAAGAAAATTCATTGAATACCGTAGGGGTGAAGGAAATCTTAAAATACATTGACGGAGAATGGCCCCTGGATTTTGCCCTTGAACGTCTGCGTAAGAATACGCGCGTTTACGCTAAGAAGCAACTCACGTGGTTTAAGAAAGATGAGTCCATACGTTGGTTTCATCCTGATGATGAGTCCGAGATTTTGTCTTATTTGTCACAAAACATTCATAAACAATAAAACAACTAATTTAAAAACCTACCTTATAAACCATAAAACCTTAAGTTATGCTTAAAAAACTGTCTTTGGCTTTGTTTTGTGCGCTTCCATTAGGAGGAGATGCGCAGAACCAAGAAGAGCGTTGGTTAAACCCTTTGGTTAATCGTGTGCATTGCGAAGCACCACGCTCACCTTTCTTTGCTTATGAATCAGAAGATTTGGCTGATTTTGGCGATAAAACGAAGTCCAGCCGTTACTATTCTCTCGAAGGCATGTGGAAGTTTAAGTTTGTTCCGCACCACAATCTTCGTCCACGTCATTTTCAGGAACTCGACTTTGATGATTCACTTTGGGAAGACTTTCCTGTGCCTGGTCTTTTCGAACTCCATGGTTATGGCGATGCAATCTATAAAAATATAGGGTATGCATGGGCCACTCAGTTTGAGAATAATCCACCCTATGTCGAAGAGAAAAACAATTACACAGGGTCTTATCGCAAAGTGATAGAGGTACCTGCTGATTGGAAGGGTCATGAGATATTCTTGCATGTCGGATCAGCTACATCAAACATCACCGTTTGGGTCAATGGCAAGGAAGTTGGGTATGCCGAAGACAGTAAGGTGGCAGCAGAGTTTAACTTGACCCGATATTTAAAGCCAGGTGAGAAAAACTTGATCGCCATGCAAGTGATGCGTTGGTGTGATGGTTCGTATTTCGAAGATCAGGATTTCTGGCGCTTAACGGGTATCGCCCGCGAGGTTTATCTTTATGCGCGCCCACAAACCCATTTTAATGATGTGCGCATCGAAGCCGATTTGATTGAAAACTTCACAACGGGCGACCTTTATGTTGCTTTGAATTTGGAAAATGGTAAAGGTAAGCAATTGAAAATGGCTTTGACTGATGCCTGCGGACAGGTTGTTGCCTCAAACTCAACTCAGGTTTCTTCAGCTGACGAACAAAAGTTTAACTTTGTCGTACCTCATGTTCAGCCATGGACGGCTGAAACGCCCAATCTTTATACGCTCTCTGTGACCTTGGTTGATAAAGATGGTAAAACCATTGAGTCTATACGTCAAAAGGTTGGTTTCAGAAATGTTGAAATTAAAAATGGACAATTCCTTGTGAATGGACAAGCCGTTTTGATTAAAGGTGCCAACCGACACGAGATTGATCCTGATGGGGGATATGTGGTCAGCGTTGAACGCATGATTGAAGATATAAAAATCATGAAGGAACACAATATCAATGCTGTGCGCACATGCCACTATCCCGATGACCCACGTTGGTATGAACTGTGTGATGAATATGGCCTTTATGTGGTGGCTGAAGCTAATGTTGAAAGTCATGGAATGGGGTATGGCGAAAAAACTTTAGCGCGTGTGCCTTTGTATGAACAGACCCATGTGGAACGCAATCAAAGCAATGTGCTTATCTTTAAAAATCACCCCTCAATTGTGACTTGGAGTTTGGGTAATGAAGGTGGCTATGGTGTGAATTTCGAAAAAGCTTACGATTGGATTAAGGCTTACGACACCAAGCGCCCTGTGCAATATGAACGTGCTGGTCTTGAACGTGCCACAGATATCTATTGCCCCATGTATGCGAATTATGGTTGGGCTGAAAGCTATTGTCAGAAAAACAACGACCGACCGCTCATACAATGTGAATATGCCCATGCGATGGGTAATTCAATGGGCGGGTTTGCCGAGTATTGGGCATTAATCCGTAAATATCCCAATTATCAAGGTGGATTTATATGGGATTTCGTTGATCAAGCCCTGCGCGTAAAGAGTGATGCTGGCAATTATATCTTTGCGTACGGTGGAGATTTCGGACGCTATCCTGCAACCGACCATAACTTCAATTGCAACGGTTTGATACGTCCTGATAGAAAACCTAATCCCCATGCCTCAGAAGTGCGCTACTATCATCAAAATATATGGACATCCTTGATGGATACTACAATGGGTACAGTTGAGATTTACAATGAAAACTTCTTCGTGGATCTCGCTAACGTATATCTCGTGTGGGAACTGTTTGATAATGGTAAACGTGTGGCCAGTGGCACCAACTATGATTTAAACGTGGCTCCTCAACAACGCACTATGGTGGCACTCAAGGGTTATAAACACCTCAAAACGAAAGGGGAGGTGACCTTGAATGTGGCGTACTTTGAAAAAGTGGCATCGCCGTTACTGTCAACGGGTTATGCGATAGCGCGTCAGCAATTCTTGATTCAGCCATACATCTTCCCCAGTGTCGATCAATGCTTAACAGCAGAAGGTCAAGGTGCGTCGGTAAGTAAACAAGAGCAGTTGGCATGTTTGACCTTATCGGCCTCAGGTCTTGACGTGACGTTCAATAAATCCACAGGCTGGATTGACTTTATTGATTATTTGGGTCAACCGATGCTTGAAAAGGGATTTTCTGTGAAGCCTGATTTCTGGCGTGCACCAACGGATAATGATTATGGCGCAGAACTTCAACGTCGTCTTGGTGTGTGGAAAAATCCCGAAATGCGACTTAAATCATTTGCTTGCCAAGCTGTCGGTCCGGATCAGCAAGTGACAGCCGTATATGAGATGCCTCAGGTGGCCTCAACGCTGACGATGACTTACACCTTGACAACGGCAGGAAAGTTGATTGTGAATCAATCCTTAACGGTTGATCCAAAAGCAAAGCATAAACCCTTCTTACCTCGTTATGGTATGCAGTTGGTGATGCCTCAAGATTATGTTCGCCTGAATTATTACGGTCGCGGACCGATTGAAAACTATGCCGACCGTAAGGATTCGCAATTTATTGGCCTTTACACTGAAGCCGTAGCCGATCAATATTGGGGTTATGTGCGTCCTCAGGAAAGCGGAAATAAAACTGATATCCGTCTTTGGAACGTAACTAATGTGGCGGGCAAGGGATTATCGTTCTATGGTACAAAACCTTTAGAATGTAGTGCCTTGAATTTCCTTACAGAAGATCTGGATGCAGGTATGCGTAAAGAGGCAACCCATACGCATTCAGGCGATCTCGTGCCACGTCCTTACACCGTGGTTCATATTGCCGACCGACAAATGGGGTTGGGGTGTATAGATTCATGGGGCGCATGGCCTCTAAGTAAGTATCTCATTCCTTATGCAGACCAAGCATTTAGTTTCGTGATAGAAGTGAAATAACGGTCTTGCTTGTTCGCGGGGCAATGTTTAGAAGAGTGAGCGAGAGCAACCTTAGTCTTGGTTGTTCTTGCCACTCTTCTTTTGCATTTATTGTGTGTTGTCTGCGATATTCGTTGCTTTTTGGTAAAAAATGTTTTGAAAACAGATGTTCTGTTTAGAAAAGCCAATTTATATTTTTGGTGGTAAGAAAACATTTTTATAACTTTGCGAAGTATCGTGTGTATTTATGCCCTTATGGGGTGTTGCATATGTTGTGAATATTTAATAATCAACTACAATATTTTTAAAGATGAAAAAACATGTATGCTTACTTGTTGCCTTGATTGCAATGGTAGCTTTTGTAGTTCCCGCAAGGGCGCAGATGTCGGATGATGCCGTTATCAGTCATGTGGAATCAGCTCTTTCAAGTGGAAAATCACAAGATCAAATTATCAAGGATTTGGCGCTTAAGGGTGTCACTAAAGAGCAGGCTGAACGCATCAAGAGAAAGATGGAGGAGTCCAAGCAAGTTAAGATTGATAAGCCTCAAGATGTGACCAAAAGAGATCATGCTGTTCAGGTGTCTGAAGAATTAAATGAAAAAGCCACTGACGTAGAAAGTCCCAGTGCTAATGCCTCAAAGGTGTTTGGGCGCAATGTCTTTTCACTTAAGTCTTTGACCTTTGCTCCCAGCGACCAGATCGCTACGCCTAAGGATTATAAATTAGGCCCTGGCGACGAAGTGATTATCGACATCTGGGGTACGAATCAAGCCACTATTCGTCAAACCATTACTCCCGATGGTTTTATCAATGTTGAAGATATTGGCATCGTTTATTTGAGTGGCATGACCGTTAAGGAAGCCGACAATTACATGCGCAGTCAATTAAGCCGTATCTATTCGGTTGATGGCGACAATGCAAAGTCGGAGATTAAGCTTACCTTGGGTTCTATTCGTACCATTATGGTAAACGTTATGGGTGAGGTGGTTGCTCCAGGTACCTATTCATTGTCTTCATTATCCAATGTATATCATGCCTTGTATCGTGCTGGTGGTTTTAATAACCTTGGTAGCGTGCGTAATGTCGCATTGGTGCGCCATGGCAAGAAGATTTTGGATGTTGACGTTTATGATTTCATTATTAATGGTAAACCTGCCGATAATGTTGTGTTGCAAGATGGCGACGTTGTTCTCGTTCCTCCTTATGAGTCTATCGTTTCAATCGATGGTAACGTGAAGCGCCCCATGAAGTATGAGTTGAAGGCAGGCGAAAAGTTTAGTCAACTCGTTGAGTATGCTGGCGGATTTAAGGGTGATGCTTATACCGCAAATGTAAATATTGAACGTCGAAATGGCCGTGAAATGCAAGTGTTTACGGTTAATAATGCGGATTTTGCCTCATTTGTGATGAACGATGGCGACAAGGTTAGTGTGGGTACAATCATTGAGCGTTATGAAAATCGTCTTGAAGTAAAGGGTGCTGTTTATCGTCCTGGTGTTTATGAGTTGAATGAAAGCACCAACACGGTTAAGAAATTGATTGCAGTTGCCGATGGTTTGCGTGGCGATGCCTTTTTGAATAGAGCACTTTTGCATCGTGAAAAGGAAGACTATACTTTTGAATTGATTCAGGTTGACCTTAAGGGTATCTTAAATGGTTCTGTGGCTGATATTGAACTTAAGAAGGAAGATGTTTTGACCATTCCCAACGTGAATGAAATTAAAGAACATGGCTTTGTAACGATTGTGGGCGAGATCTCTAAGCCCGGTATGTATCGTTTTGCAGATAACACGACCATTGAGGACCTTATCTTGCAGGCAGGCGGACTCCTTGAATCAGCATCAACAGCAAAGGTTGACGTGAGCCGTCGTATCAAGAATCCAAACAGTACCGTTGAAACAGATTCATTAAGCAAGACCTTCACATTCGAAATTGGTGATTTGTTTGAACTTAAGGGAACTCAGGGCTTCGTGCTTCAACCTTACGACCAGGTGTATGTGCGCAGAAGTCCAAGCTACAGCCCGCAAACGCATGTTAAGGTGAATGGTGAAGTGCTTTTCCCTGGCGACTATGCCATGAGACATAAGAATACACGTCTTTCAGATGTTGTGAAGTTAGCCGGAGGCCCTTCTTCATGGGCTTATGTTAAGGGTGCAAGCCTTTCACGTAAAATGACTCAAGAGGAGAAAAAACGTTTTAAGGAAGCGTTGGCTACATTGGAAAATGCAGCCGACTCCATCAGCGATGAGAAACTCAATGCAGCCGATTCTTACTTTGTTGGTATTAACCTTGAGGAAGCTTTGAAGAATCCTGGTTCTGATGCCGATATCTTACTCCGTGAGGGCGACGTCCTGCTTATTCCAGAACAAGTCAATACAGTTAAGATTTCAGGATGCGTCTTGCACCCCAATACCATTGCTTATAGCTCAAAGATGACTGTTAAGGATTTCGTTGAGCAAGCTGGAGGCTATGGCTTTAAAGCTAAGAAAAGTCGCGCTTACATTGTGTATATGAATGGTACCATTGCTAAGGCAAGCAAGAATAGCAAGGATGTTATAGAACCAGGTTGTGAGATTATTGTCCCTGAAAAGCGTCAAAAAGACGGCAATTCTTTGCAAAACATGTTGAGTATTGCTACCACATCAGCTTCTTTGGCCACAATGTTCGGTACGTTGTATAACATTATTAAGTAAGTGTGTATGAAAGAACAAAATAATATGCCTTCTCGTCCACAGGTCAAAACGGTCAACATCATGGAGTATGTTGCCAAACTATGGGCACATCGCAAGCCAATCCTCAAATGTTGTGGTATTGGTGCAATCATAGGTCTTGTTGTTGGTTTTAGCCTTCCTAATACCTATAAGGCAGGAGCAATGCTTTCGCCCGAAACAGAACAGAAAACAGGGTCAGGCGTAAGTAGTATCGCTTCAATGATGGGGGTTACTTTGAATAACAGTGTTGATGCGATTAGCTTTGAAATGTATCCCGATGTGGTGCATTCCACACCTTTTATTGTGGAGCTCTTTGACCTTCCTGTTGAATTTGAACGTGGCGATAGTGTGATTCACACCACACTGATTGACTACATGCTCGAATATCAGAAAAAGCCCTGGTGGAGTGCTGTTATACAAGCGCCTTTTGAACTCTTAGGATGGTGCGTTTCTTTGTTTTCTCCACAAGAGGAAACTGAAGCCGTTGTTGAGCGTAATGTCATCAACCTCAATAAGGATGAACGCGAGGTTGTGAAGTTCTTTGCAAAAAACATTTTTGTTAATGTAGATAAGAAAAGCGGAAAGACAGAAGTTGAACTTGAAATGCAAGATCCCCTTGTGGTTCATGCTGTCGTTCAAGCTGTGCTCGATAATCTTAAGAAGTATATGACTAACTATCGCACTTCAAAAGCGAGTCAAGATGTAGAGAACTTAAGTGTTATTTTTGAGCAACGCAAGGCTGACTATCACAAAACGCAACAGGCCTATGCCCAGTATGTTGATGCCAACAAGAAGATTATTTTACAGAGTGCAAGGGCTGAGCAAGAACGCTTGCAGCAGGAAATGAATTTAGCATTCCAGGTTTACTCTCAAGTGGCAACACAACTTGAAGGTGCACGTATTAAGGAGCAAGAAGCAAAGCCTGTATTCACTATTCTTGAACCTGCAGTTATTCCTAATCGCAAGTCAGGTCCGAGCAAGGCTAAAATGTTGTTTGTATTCACCTTTATGGCTGGCTTCGCAGCTGCTACATGGTTTATCCTACGCGAAGAGTTGCGTAAGAATATCAAGGAGATTACAGGTAAGTGATGTTACTAAGCGGTGAACTTTCTTTACCGAATTATTTATCAACTAAATTGATAACCAAAAGCTTTTAAGTAAGAGGTGTGTTAAAATGTAATTGCATTTTGATACACCTCTACTGTTTTATTTCATCCATGTGTCTCAAATTCCAGAAATACAAAACTCGAAAAATACGACCTATAGGTCTCTTTTATAGAGTCTATATACAAAGAGAGGACGTTCCATTTCTTTTGAATTGGGACGTCCTCTCTTTCTGTGTGCCGCTGTGTTCGTCGGCTTTAATTTGTTCTTTGGTAAATAATCGTGCGTGGTATGTAGGTGATCCAATGAATGCCATCATCTTGCTGTGATGTGAAAGCAGGCACTGCGCAAGTGTTCGTATTTCACGTAGCATGTGCCCATTTCGCGTTGGTCTTCCAAAACTTCAGCCAAGATTTGTTTGAGTTTGATGGTGTTGGTGGTTTGTGCTTCATCGATTGGCACGAAATGGTTGTAGCTAATATCAAACGTTGTGCCGTATTGATGACAACTGTTTTCTGAGGCATTTAGATTGATGCGTCTAAGTCGGCGCACGTCTTTCTCGGTACGTAGTACGGATGTGAGTATGAGTTTGTGCATCGGCATGCCCTTTGTGGCGCAGGAGTCGATGAATGCGCGTGCAATTTCTTCCAAGCATATTGCAGCTCGGGGCACGAGGTAAGGGATGGAGTGGGTGAGTGGTTTAACGTCGTAGTAAGGATTGTCGCCTACGTACACCAATTGCTCAATACTCTCAGATGCCGCTTTTCTGTCCTCGATGCTTCTAATGCCAATGGCTTTTGCCGTTTCGAGTTGCACATCGTTTAAGTCGTTGAAGCATTTGTTGTAACTCTTTACGCTCACGATGCGGTTGCGTATCTTGTTTCCTGATTTATCTGTGAGCTGCAATTTATTGCGCTCTTTAAGAAATATTTCATCCACCTTTTGGCATTGCTTCGAAATGTGGTACGGCATTTTCTGTAGGTGGTTTGAGGTAATGAGGAGTTTCTGTTTTGTAGTGGAGCCTGTGTTTGCCGGTTTCTCTTCCTTTTCCTTTATTGTTTCCTGCGTGGCATTGTTGTTCTTTGGCTTTGTTTCTGTGGTTATGGGGTTATTGTCGGTTGTTTGGGGTTCGTTTTTTTCTGCATCCTTATTGCTTGATTCTAAGTCGGCTTTAGTCGTGACTAAATCGAATTCTGTTTGAACTAAGTCGGCTTTAGATTCATTGAGGTTGGGATTAGTGCATTTAACGATGTAAAGCGCACCTACAATGAGCAGAAAGGCTATTATGAAATGTAGTTTTGATGCGTTATTGGGCTGTGGCATAATTCATTGTAATATTTGTTTGCAAAATTACTAAAAATAATCAAAGGATTGTTTAATTTTGCATTGTGATTGAAAAACATTTTATAATAGAAGAAGCAGACCCCATTGTTTTTTATGGGGCGAATAATGCAAATTTGCGTATGCTTAAGGCGCTCTGTCCTAAATTAAGGATAGTGGCGCGCGACAACGTTGTGAAGGTGATGTGCAGTGAAGCGGATATGGCTGACTTTGAAGATATATTCCGCCAACTTGAACAACACTGCGTGAAGTACAACCAACTCTCGGACGAGGATATTCTTGAAATTGTGCGTAAAGGCACAACGCAAAAGCAACATCAAGAAGGGGTAATCGTGTACAGTACCGGTGGAAAGCCCATTACGGCGCGTTCTGAAAATCAGCGTCGTTTGGTTGAGGCTTACGATAAGCACGATATGCTTTTTGCTGTTGGTCCTGCTGGCTCTGGTAAAACCTACACCGCCATAGCACTCGCAGTGCGAGCGCTGAAAAACAAAACGGTCAAGAAAATTATCTTGAGTCGCCCTGCTGTTGAGGCAGGCGAGAAACTTGGGTTTTTGCCTGGAGATATGAAAGATAAAATTGATCCTTATCTTCAACCGCTCTACGATGCTTTGCAGGAAATGATTCCCGCCGCAAAGCTTCAGGAGTATATGGAAACAAATGTCATTCAAATCGCCCCCTTGGCATTTATGCGCGGGCGTACGCTTAATGATGCTGTGGTGATTTTAGACGAAGCCCAAAACACCAGTACGGCACAGATTAAGATGTTCCTCACACGTATGGGGTGGAACACAAAGATGATTGTAACGGGCGACCGCACGCAAATTGATTTACCACCATCTCAGAAGTCGGGGCTTATTGAAGCACAGCGGATTTTAAAAGATATTCCCGGTATCGCTTTCATTGAGATGAATAAGGGCGATATCGTGCGTCATAAATTAGTGACCCGTATCGTAGAGGCTTATGAAAAGGCGGCAGCTTTACAGAAGTCATCAGAGCAAGGGTAATTGGGTGTTTAATGAATAAAACTTAATTAATACATAATTGTTATGAGTGCTTTAACACAAACAGAATTTAATTTCAAAGGTCAGAAAAGTGTGTATCACGGTAAGGTGCGCGATGTGTATAACTTAGGCGATAAGCTCGTTATGGTTGCAACCGACCGTATTTCAGCGTTCGACGTTGTGCTTCCTGAAGGTATTCCTTATAAGGGACAGATGCTTAATCAAATTGCGGCAAAGTTCCTTGATGCTACCACAGATATTTGTCCCAACTGGAAACTCGCTACGCCCGACCCCATGGTTACCGTAGGTGTTATGTGTGAAGGTTTTGCGATTGAAATGATCGTGCGTGGTTATCTTTGTGGTTCAGCATGGCGTGCATACAAGAGCGGAGTTCGCGAAATCTGTGGTGTGCGCCTTCCCGAAGGAATGAAGGAAAATCAAAAATTCCCAACACCCATCATCACCCCCACAACCAAGGCGGAAATTGGTGAGCATGACGCAGATATTTCAAAGGAAGAGATTTTAGCAAAGGGTTTGGCTACACCTGAAGAATATGCTTTGCTTGAAAAATATACGCTCGCACTTTTTCAAAGAGGTACTGAAATCGCAGCTGAACGTGGCTTGATTTTGGTGGATACGAAGTATGAGTTCGGTAAGCATAATGGCGAAATCTACTTGATGGACGAAATTCATACGCCCGACTCTTCACGTTATTTCTATGCTGAAGGCTATGAAGCACGTTTTGAAGCAGGTGAACCCCAAAAGCAATTGTCTAAGGAATTCGTTCGTGAATGGCTTATGGATAATGGTTTCCAGGGTAAGGAAGGACAGCAAGTGCCCGAAATGACACCAGCTATCGTGCAAAGCATTTCAGATCGTTACATTGAACTTTACGAACACATCACTGGTGAAACTTTCGTGAAGGAAGAAAATGCTGATCTTGCAGCACGCATCGAAAAGAATGTTGCGGCTTACTTAGGTTAATGGCACGAAGGTGTTGCTGACTAATTTATAAGCGGGTGTGTCGAAATGCAAAATTTCGGCACACCCGCTTAGGCTGTATGAAAAAGTGTAAAATGCAGGACGCAGAGATTAAGGGGGGATAAAGTGCATGGCCAAACTTTCAATCGATAAGCTACGCGGCTGTTTTGCGCATTATGGCACAACGTCTTTTTTTTATGCGTCAGTTTGGGGATAATCAAGCTTATGCAACTAATTTTTACATATCACTTAATGAATCTTAAACAACGTTCTTTATTGGCTAAAATTTTGCTATTTTTTTTTTTTTTTTTGTAGATTTGCAAGGTAAAAGTGCCATAAAAACAAGGTATTTAATGGCTTGAAAATTTATTAATTTTTAAATAAAACACATGAAAAAAATTTCGACATTCATCGTTGCGCTGCTATGCGCAGTATCAACGGTCCTTGCCGATGGACCTTTCCGCAATCATCGTTATGATTCGTTTAAGGTATTGAACGTAACAAGCGACAATATCGTGTTTATCGGCAATAGTATTACCGATATGCACTGTTGGCCCGAAGTTTTCGTTACGTCTAACGGCGATTATCTACCCATCGTAAACCGAGGTAACTCGGGAACTTACTCTACGGAGCAGAGCGATAACCTTGAGTCGTACATCAACGGCAAACCCAAGAAGGTGTTTATGATGATCGGCACAAACGATATCGCTACATCGGGCGGTTTGAACTTCAGTCCCGAGCAGGTGCTTGCTTATGTAAAGAGCATCGTTCAGCGCATCCACGCACGCTCGCCTCAGACGAAGATTTATCTCTACAGCATCTTGAAGAACCGTACGGGCAACCGTGTAGAGGCAACTTGGCTCAAGGCAAACGAACTCACAAAGGCGTATGCAGACGCTACGGAAGGCGTTACTTACATCGACCTCTACGACAAACTTGCGGGCATAGCCGACGGCGGCGCTTGGAGCTACGACTACCTCCATCTCACTGCCGGTGCTTATCAGGCGTGGGCAAAGGAGATTTGCCAGTATCTGCAGGAAGGAGAGAATTATACCGTATCATGTGTTTATCCCGAGAACACACTGGACGTTCAGAACAATGGCGGACTGGGTGGTGCTAATGGCATGCGTGCCACATACTTCAGTGCACTGCCAATCAGCAAGAACGACGTGCTCATATTTGGCGATTCGTTCATCAAGAACGGTGAGTGGCAGGAACTGCTTGGCAACCCCAACGTGAAGAACCGCGGCACTGGATGGGGCAATAGTGGCGATATCGCTACAACAAGCAAGATTGTGGATGCTACATTTGCCGAAGTAGAGGGCGTAACAAAGGAGAGTCCCAAGGCTATCCTCCTGTACACAGGTACTGGCGACTGCACAGGTTCCACCGATATGGAAACCGTGAAGGCAAACTACAAGGACCTGGTGGACAAGATTCTACAGAAATCTCCAAATTCAATCGTTTATCTGCTGACCCTCTGCTTCAGAAACAATGAAAGCCACAATAAACGCATTCAGGAGTTGAATGGGTACATGGCAGGTTTCCCAATGAAGTATGCGAACCTCCGATTCGTTGAAACTGGCAAGCAGTTATTAAATAATGGAGAAATGGACTCGAAGTACATCTTCTCCAACGACTATATAGGTGGTCTGGCTTATGTCAAGATAGCAAACTTGCTGAAGGATGCTCTGGATGATGACTTCCATGATGATGTTTACACCGTCATCGACGATGCCACCGCCGAGGCACGCTATGCCCAGGCAGGCCTCCGCAATCAGTTGACGCAAGTTATTGCGCGCGGTCTCGTTGCACAGCGTGGTGATGTTGCCGGTCAGTATAATGCAACTGCAATGGCAGCGTTTGACACAAAGGTAGCTGAAGCCAATACGCTTTTAGAAAAGACGAACATCACACAAGATGAAGTAACTACATTCGCAGGAGAACTCAATACGATTCTCAACGGCGCCCTTTCTATGCCTACTAACAGTACACAGGGCAATGAAGTATGGTATCAACTTTATACACCTAACCGCAGTAATAAATACCTTACAAGCAACGGCGCAGGTGCAGGAGTAACGGGTAATGATAAGCACAACTATGCTACAGGTATGTGGAAGTTCGTGGCACGCCAGGATGGCAAGGTGGACATCATTAACCGTAACGACAACTCTTATCTTGCGCCCACAGCGGCATACAACAACCAGATTACAACTTCTGCAACTCAACCCGCCAACGGTTGGACTTTGAGCTATGCCAATACACCCGGACTCTTCATCATTAGTAGCGGTACGGTACAACTTAACCAAACTACAGGCGACCACAGTTTCAAGGTGTTCAATTGGAGTTCAGGACAGAGCGGTGCTGATAGAGGTGATGCTGGTGGGCAGTATATGATTACTCTCGTAGAGGGCGAACCCGACGAGATTCCCGATCCCTCTTTGTTGACTTTGACACTGACATCTGAACAATTAAAGAATGGTGCTTCTACCTACACTAAACATACAGCATCAAGTGACAATTGGTATGGTAAACTTGTAACCGGCACAACTCCAGCTGTGACTATTGAAAGTACCAACGAAACTGCTAACAATATTGGTTGGTCAAGCAATCAGCCTTGGCTTCAGACGGGTTATACTTACAATATTTCGTTGCCCGAAGATTACCAGATAGTAGGCTACGAACTCACAACAAAACAAGTGTGGTCTTTCACTGGAGGTACCTTTACTTATACCACAGCAGAAGGTACTGCCACAAGTGCACCTCAAAGCGACACTGAGCAGACCGTGAGCGCTTCAGGACTCTCTACCTCATGTATTACCTTGAAGGTTGGCGAAGGCACAGATGGTGATAAAGGAATCTTGATTACAAAGTTGGTGATTCGCTACAAAGAAGCTGACAACGGAACCTACGCACTTGAAATCAAAGAAAGCACAGGTGCATTTGCAACGAGCGGTAACTATGCCAAGCAGTGGAACTATACTGCTACTTCAGGAAATCCTGTTGCTTTGACCTTGAGTTGCGGAGCGAACAATATGAATATCAATGGTGGTTACTTGCAGTTGCATTCTGGTACTGCTGGTTCTGCTACTTACACGATTACCGTTCCCGCTCCTTACGTAATCACTGGTTATTCTTTTGATTATGCCTTTGGTAATTCAGGTACAGGTAATAAGACGATTACTGTAGGCGGACAGCAATACGCTGTAGCAGCTGATGCAAAGACGCTTACTGTTGCTGATCTCAACAATGTGCAGTTCACACAATTTACGCTCGCAGGTTCTAATGAACCAGTGAAGTTGACAAACTTCATTGTAAACGTTATAAATCCCGAAATTGTTGGTGGCGGCGATGATGAAGAGGAAGAAATTCCCTATGAGATTACTTACACCATCGACAAGACTAATGGTAGTCTCTTCCGCGACAATGATGAAGAAAATGCTTCATGGAATCATGTGTGGAAGAGCAACGAAGAACCTCAATTGCAGTTTGGTTGCGGTCCCAACAACATGAATTGGTCGGAAAACAATGTGCAGTTGATGACGGGCGGAAGTAGTTGTCGCTATACCCTTACGGCGCCTGCGGGTTATGTGATTTACGAATACAGTTTCACATTTGCCAACAATGGTCACGATAACGCTCAAGAAATCGTAATGGATAATGGCGACGTTTATACGACATCAACCACTCCTAAGACCGTTAGTGCTAAAAAGCAGTATCTGAATTCACTTTACTTTGACCTCAAAGGTCCTAACAGCAAGGGCGTAGTGCTCTCTAACTTTGTCGTAAAGGTAAAACGAGATGTGGCGGTACTTCCTACCATCAGTACTGAAAATAATGAATATTGGTATTATATCACAAGTGCTTCAACACAGAGTTACTGTGCTGGCAAGGTAATGTACTACGATAGCGAAGCCCAAAAGTTGCGCTTTGGCGACAAAGACTTTAAGCCTACTCACGTTTGGAGTTTCTGGGAAAAGGATGGTAAAATCGCGATTAAGAACTATAATGGAGAATACTTCGGAACAGCAGGTAGCGGAACTGGTAATAGTACGACATTCGGTGTAGTTAGCGAACCCAACTATATCTATAATATTAATGAGGCATACGATTACTTCGTGATTAAGGATAATGGAACAGAACTCCACGCTCAAGACGACAACAAGGTCATTGTACGTTGGGGCGCGGATGCTGGTAATGCTTCTCTGTGGAAATTTATAGAAGTTGACGTGACGAATGCCAACGCTAATGTGGCAAGCACCGTAGTACAGCAAGGTAAGGTAAGTACAGGTATCGGCAACGTGGACCAAGCGATTATTCGCTCTACGATTCGCGTGACGGGGCTTGAAGGCACGGTAAACTTCCAAGGCGTGAAGGGTGCTTTTGTTGGAACGGACAAGGCAGACATCACAAATGTGAAGGCTTACTTTGCTACAAACGACCGCGAACTCTTTGTGGATGCGGCTCAGAAGATGACTTGGCGCGAAGAAAATGGCGTTCAGTTCGGTCAGACTGTACAATTGGCTGAAGATGGTACGTTTACTATCACCGGCACTAAGGACATGGCGCCTGGCACTTACTACCTCTGGATTACCTATGACATCGCAGAAACAGCGAAGGAAGGTAACCTCGTGGATGCAAGTATTACTTCTTACACGGTAGATGGTGCAGAAATTGCAGAAAACAACGGTAATCCTAAGCACAGCGTGACCATCTTCCTCTCTGAAGGTGCTGTACTCATGCCCATGGATAAGGGTTCGCTTCACTATCGCATCCCTGCCATTACAGCAACGAAGGACGGTAAGCGCCTCGTAGTACTTACCGACGACCGTAAGCAAAATCAGGGCGACCTTCCCAACCACTGCTACGTGGTAGCACAATATTCTGACGATATGGGTAAGACATGGAGCGACCCCGTAACTGTAGCGGGTACTGCTGAAACAGGGGGCAACTACGGTCACGGCGATGCTTCTATCGTAACGAATCGCGACAATGGTGATATTATTGGTATCGTAACCAGCGCCGGAACTTATGGACATGGTTTCTTCCAAGGAACTGCGCAAGAACCTCCCCGTTGGAAGACTATTACGAGCCACGACGGTGGTGTTACTTGGGACGCTCCCGTTGACCACACCGATGCCCTCTTTGGTGCTAACTGTGATAATCCCGACACGAAGACTTGGAAGAGCGGTTTCTCTGGTTCAGGTGCTGCACTCCAGAAGCGTGATGGTACACTCGTTTCCAACTTCGTCAATCGCCAAGCGGACAATAGCCAGCATTTCTACTTCTTCATGAGTAAGGACGGCGGTAAAAACTGGTACGTAAGTGGCACAAGCGGTACTGCTGGTGCCGACGAACCTAAGTCTTTGGAACGCAACAATGGCGACCTCGCTATCAGTGTACGTGCAAGTGGTTACAACTATCATAATGTAACTTCTAACGACGGTGCAACATGGCAATATCCTTCGCAGACACGCTTCAACACTGGTATCTCAGGCAACGCTTGTGATGGTGAATACATGGTTTGGTGTTCTACCCTCGAAGGCAATCCTTGGAACATTGCGCTCCAAACACTTCCCAACAGTGGCAGTCGTGAAAACGTGAGCATCGCTCTTTCTACGGACGAAGGCGAAACATTTGGCGCTCCCAAGACGATTTGTCCTCGCGGTTCTTGCTATAGCGCAACGGTGGTGCTTCCTGACGGAACGCTTGGCGTTTACTACGAAGAAAACGGTGTTTCAAACGCATTCGTCATGCGCTTCGTACGCTTCTCGCTCGATTGGGCAAGTAACGGTGCTTACAAGTTTACCGAAGAAACTCCCTTCAAACCCATCGCTTCAACCGCAGCTACTAAGGCGAAGGTAGAAAGCACCATCAGCGAACAGGGTGTCGGTACGTTCTACGCAAATGCGGCAACAACCATTCCAGAGGGTGTAACTGCTTACGTAGCAACCGAAGAACCAAATGAAGGTGTACTCACGATGACTATGATTGAAGATGACATTATTCCTGCCAAGACAGGTGTTGTGCTCCGTGGAGCAGCTAACGAGAAATACGACTTCTTCTACACGGCTGAAGATGGCGCAACAGAAACTACTGGCAACATGCTCCGTGGTTATGCCGGTGCGGCGGAATTTAAGGAAGTGGCTCTTGAAGAAGATTACACGAGCTATGTTCTTGCTAAAGAAGATGAAGCTTTTGGCTTCTACCGTAAGGATGATGCCTTTAAGGTATATAACCACAAGGCATATTTGAAGGTGCCAGGTGCAAATGCTGCACAAGCATTGAGCATTAGCTTCGGTGGCGACAATGGTACAACTTCAATCAACGGTACATTAACTAACGATGCTTCTAAATCTGTAATCTACGACATCACCGGACGTCGTGTTCAGAAGGCAGCAAAGGGTATTTATATCGTTAATGGTAAGAAGGTAATCTTCTAAATGTGTAAATGAGCGAGCGGCTGTGTCAGTCAGACACAGCCGCTCGCTCATTTTTTTGTTTATTGGTCCTTTCCGTCAGACGGCAAGGGTTTAGTTCTGACTTCGTCAAGCGTCTCAATTTCTAGAAAAAATAAGGAAGCAGACGTCGTAATGTTTTTTTAATCTTGAATTAGAGACGTTTTGATGAACCTTGGCGAATAATAAGGGAATAGGCTCCGCTGTGCATGTATCAATAGATAAGAAATTCTCTAATTCTCAAATTCTAGAAAATAGGTTTGCGTCACTAAGAATCACCTATTTAGAGTGTCTAACTTGTTGATTCCCACTCTTCGCTGTTTAATAGTAATAAAAATGATGAAGTTAGGACAGCCGCTCGCTCATTATTTGTTTGTTCTTATTCTCCGTCAGACTGCAAGGGTTTAGTCTTTTCGATATGAAGTTCTAAATGCAATACGATAGGCAGGTGGTCGCTTACACCACCATTGTAATGCGGACCTTTGTACGTGCGTTTCGGAATCATGTCTTTAAACCCTTTCGCCTTTCGTTTTTCCAATAAGAAAGGGATATCTAAAATATGCCAACCCTTTTCCTTGACGCGCAGTGGTGCCTTGCTCATCATATTGCCCGACACAAAGATATGGTCAATTAGTTCCCATTCCCCTTGAAAAAAGTACGTCCCTTCAATGTCTTTGTTTCTGGTGTGTAACTCTTGGGCTTCAATAAAATGAAACAGCTTTGGGATTTCCTCTGCCTGACACACGCGCAGTCCATCTTTAAGGCAGGGTCTTGTTGGGTCGGCATTGAAATCGCCCATAACCACAATCATGGCATTGGGCCGACAAGCATAGATGCTGTCAACGGCTTGCCTGACGTGTTGTGCTACATGTATGCGGTAAGGTTCCGTTTGAGCGGCACCGCCACGTTTGCTCGGGAAGTGGCACACAAAAATACTTAAGGTGTCAGCACTTGGTAAGCGTCCCTCAACGAGTAGAATATGGCGTGTTGGCGAAAATCCTGGTAATGGTTTTATCGGAATATCTACCTTTCGGAATGGGGCAAACCGAGGCGGTTGGTAGAGTAGGGCAACCTGGATTCCACGTTCATCATCACCTTTCGTGATGTGGTACTCATAACCGAGGCGTGCCAATGAAGTGCGTCGCAATAAATCATGCATAACGGAATCGTTTTCCACCTCCACCATGCCGATGATGTCCACGGGCGTTGTTCCCCCCGCCGCTGCGATCACGCGTGCCAATCGACCTTGTTTGTACCAATATCGTTTACCATACCATTGATTGGTGCCTGACGGAGTGAAGTCGTCGTCAAGAAACACTTCATGGTTCAGCGTGTCGAAAAGATTTTCAACGTTGTATTGCATGATGCGGTAGGGGATTTGTGCCGACATAATTACCACACCGCAGAACCACGCACTGATAACGTTAATTATCTTCCGAATGACAGTCTCGCTATTCATGATGATAGGGTTGCCCTTTAAGAATGGTCATGGCACGATAATACTGTTCTACGAAAAACAGACGCACCATCTGGTGGGAGAAGGTCATTTTTGATAAAGAGATCTTTTCGCGTGCCAAGGCATAGATTTCTGGCGCAAAACCATAGGGACCACCAACCACAAACACTAAACGCCGTGCAGGTATTGATTGCTTTAGCTGCAAATACGACGCAAATTCAATGCTCCGGAATTCGCGACCGCCCTCATCCAGCAATACCACGTAATCACCGTCCTTGATGCTTTTTTTTAGTAATTCGGCTTCGTTCGCTTTTTGCTGTTCGATAGAAAGCGCTTTCGTGTTTTTTAATTCAGGAATCACTTCAATGTCAAACGGTTGGTAATGCTTCACACGTTGTGTGTATTCATCGATCAAAGCCGTCAGATGTTTGTCTATAGTCTTGCCAATAACCAAAAAAGTTGTCTTCATAACTAATTCATTGCTATTTTCGTGTTGCAAAAATATAAAGTTTTATTGAAAATAGTTAAATTTGCGTGAGATTATCTGCTGTGGTGCCTCTGCGGCTCTGTACGAAAGAGCCTCCCGACTACATTTGCCGTTCTAAAGATGAGATGGGAATACTACCATGCGGCATATTTTCCCAAAAACGTTTGAATCTTCAGCAAGCGCGACTTTAAAGACCTTGCCACCGAATGTAATCCCCAAAACCTTATGGCACTTAACCCTTATAACCTGAATAAATGGCTTACAAACAAGAAACGATAAAACCCTATGACCCACATGGAGCTAAGGGTAAACAAGTGGAACAAATGTTTGATAACATTGCCCACTCCTATGACTTTCTGAATCACGCACTTTCCTTAAATATTGATAAGTTTTGGCGCAAAGCAGCGCTTAACAGTTTAAAACCCTATGCCCCTCAAAAATTGCTGGACATTGCCACAGGAACGGGGGACTTTGCGTTGATGGCTGCCAGAATCCTAAAACCGCGTGAAATTGTTGGTGCTGACCTCTCGGAAGGTATGCTCAGCGTGGCGCGAGAGAAGGCTTTGCGTTGTGAGTATGCTCGTAACATTACGTTCTGCAAGGAGGACTGCATGAACCTAAGCTTTGCTGACAATACTTTCGACGCCATTACCGTGGCATATGGTATCCGTAATTTTGAGGATTTGGACCTTGGCTTAAAGGAGATGTTGCGCGTGCTTAAACCTGGTGGACGCCTCGTGATTATTGAATTAACCACACCCCAGAAAGCCCCGATGAAACAACTCTTCAGTTTTTACTCACGCGTGTGGATGCCTACCATCGGTCGTTTAATCTCTCGCGACAAACAAGCCTATACCTATCTCCCTGCCACGATGGAGGCTTTCCCACAAGGCGAACACATGCAAAACATCTTGAGTAATGCAGGGTTTGCCGACGTAAAATTCAAACGCTTCACAGGTGGTATCAGTACGCTGTACACCGCGCAAAAGCCTTAAAAACGCACTTTATGACTAAAGAATATGGATTAGTGGGCCATCCCTTGGGACATAGCTTTTCAGCCGCATTTTTTACGGACAAGTTCAATGCAGAAGGGATTGATGCTGTTTATCATAACTTTGATTTACCCAGTATTGAAGAAATCAAAACCCTTTGCCAGACGCACCAGGAATTATGTGGCTTTAATGTCACCATTCCTTATAAGCAAGCCATCATACCTTATCTTGATGTCATGAGTGAGGAAGCACAACGCATTGGAGCTGTTAATGTGGTGCGCGTGGTGCGCAATGAACATGGTGAAGTTCATCTTGAGGGGTATAACTCCGATATTATTGGTTTTTGTCAATCCTTATCCCCTTTATTGAGCAGTGATCATCAAAAAGCATTGGTGCTGGGCACTGGAGGAGCCTCCAAAGCAATTGTACATGGCTTGCGCCAATTGGGCATCTCTTCAACCTTAGTGAGTCGCACCGCCAAGGATGGTGTGATCGCCTATGAGGACCTTACGCCCGAAGTGATGCAGACGCACCTGTTGGTCGTGAATTGCTCCCCCCTGGGTATGTTCCCTAAGGTTGATGCTGCACCAAACATTCCTTACGAGCTATTAACCCATAAGCATATTTGCTACGATTTAGTCTATAACCCAGAAGAAACCCTGTTTATGAAACGCAGTGCGGCACAGGGTGCTGTGGTAAAGAATGGTCTTGAAATGCTCCACCGCCAAGCCCTCGCGGCCTGGGAAATATGGCAATAAGACCTCTTCATCTGCAAACAATTTTTACTCATCTTAAATACTTTTACTATTATGGAGTCAACATTATTTTGGCTTGTTCCTGTGTCGTCAATCTTGGCGCTTGGATTTGCATGGTATTTTTACCGTGAAATGCTTAAAACATCAGAGGGAACTGACCGTATGGCGTATATTGCAGCTGCGGTTCGTTCTGGTGCCATGTCTTATTTGAAACAACAGTACAAGGTTGTATCTATTGTATTTGTGTGCTTAGCCCTTTTATTTGGCGTTATGGCCTATGGTTTTGAAGTGCAAAACGCATGGGTGCCCGTGGCATTCCTGACTGGTGGTTTCTTCTCGGGTCTTGCAGGTTTCTTAGGAATGAAAACCGCTACTGCCGCTTCAGCGCGTACTGCCAATGCCGCACGTACTTCATTGAATGGCGGTTTGCGCATCGCCTTCCGTAGTGGTGCTGTTATGGGCCTTGTTGTGGTTGGCTTAGGTTTGCTTGATATTTCGTTTTGGTACCTCCTTCTTGATGCTTTGATTCCAGATGGTGAAAGTCCCACAACGAAACTTTGCATCATTACCACAACCATGCTTACCTTTGGTATGGGTGCTTCTACGCAAGCGCTTTTTGCCCGTGTGGGTGGTGGTATTTACACCAAGGCAGCCGATGTTGGTGCCGACATCGTTGGTAAGGTGGAAGCCAATATTCCTGAAGATGACCCACGAAATCCCGCAACGATTGCCGATAACGTAGGCGACAACGTGGGTGACGTTGCAGGTATGGGTGCCGACCTTTATGAAAGTTATTGTGGTTCAATCCTTGCCACAGCATCGTTGGGAGCTGCCGCTTACATGCTCTCGGGCGATGTAGTCATGCAATATAAGGCCGTTATCGCTCCGATGTTGATTGCAGCCGTTGGTATCTTGCTTTCATTGGTTGGTATTTTTGCTGTGCGCACCAATGAAAACGCCAAGATGAAGGATTTGCTTGGCGCTTTAGCGGCAGGTACAAACCTTAGTTCTGCTTTGATTGTTGCCGCATCATTCTTGATTTTGTGGATCCTTGGTCTTGATAACTGGTGGCAAATGGGTTGCACTGTTGCTGTTGGTTTGGCTGTTGGTATTACCATTGGGCAAGCCACAGAATATTACACGTCGCAATCATATAAACCCACACAGAAGGTTTCAGAAAGTGGTTTGACTGGTCCTGCAACGGTGATCATCTCTGGTATTGGTTTGGGCATGCTTTCTACCGCAATCCCCGTTATCGCAGTGGTGGTAGGTATCATCGCTTCTTACTTATTAGCTACAGGTGGCGATTTCAACAACATCTCAATGGGGCTTTATGGTATTGGTACAGCTTCGGTAGGTATGCTCTCAACATTGGGTATTACCTTGGCTACAGACGCTTATGGGCCTATTGCCGATAATGCTGGTGGTAATGCAGAAATGAGTGGACTTGGCGAAGCGGTTCGTAAACGTACCGATGCGCTCGACTCATTGGGCAACACTACTGCAGCTACAGGTAAGGGATTTGCCATTGGCTCGGCTGCGCTTACAGGTTTGGCACTCTTAGCATCGTATGTGGAAGAAGTACGTATTGGTTTGGAACGTATCGGTACGCATACACTTGAATTTGGTGATAAGAGTATTGAAATAAGTAAGGCTACATTCACCGACTTTATGTATTACTACGATGTCACGCTCATGAATCCCAAGGTGTTGGCTGGTATGTTTATTGGTGCAATGACTTCGTTCCTCTTCTGCGGTTTGACCATGAATGCAGTAGGTCGAGCAGCAAGTAAGATGGTTGAGGAAGTGCGCCGACAGTTTAAAACGATCAAGGGTATTCTTACGGGCGAAGCAGAACCCGACTACGGTCGTTGCGTGATGATTTCAACACGTGCTGCACAACATGAAATGATTGTGCCCTCACTCATTGCCATCTCTGTGCCCATCATTACCGGTTTAATCATGGGTGTTTCAGGCGTATTGGGTTTGCTTATTGGTAGTTTAAGTTCAGGCTTTGTTTTGGCTGTGTTCATGGCCAACTCAGGCGGTGCATGGGATAATGCCAAGAAATACGTTGAAGAAGGTAATTTCGGCGGCAAGGGTAGCGAAACGCATAAGGCTACAGTTGTAGGCGATACCGTAGGCGATCCCTTTAAGGATACATCTGGTCCTTCACTTAATATTTTGATTAAGTTAATGAGTATGGTGTCAATCGTGATGTCAGGACTCACCGTAGCATGGAGTCTGCTCTAATGAATATCCGCAGTGAACAATATAAGGGAGCGTGCCAAAATCAATCAGTGGCACGCTCCCTTAAATTTAATCCATACCGAGCGCAGACGCTATGTGTTGCGTTTGAACTAATCAATTGCATATGAGATAGGTACATTGATTGGTCGACGGGCCGACACGGAGATCGGCCCCTACACCTTTAGGATGGCATCTCTCAACTCTCAACTCTCATCTCTCAACTCTTTTCCTGGTTCTGTAAAAAAGGACAACTTTTCGGGACTTAAATAAAACTAAAATAAAGAAAATAGTTTTAACTTTGCATCGCGTTAGCGATTAGAAAAGGATAAGATAGAGCACAGAGCATTGACTACAACTGCCGTGCGGTTGGCTGTTTGCAAAGTTGAGAGATGAGCGTTGTAAGGGGCAATCCCCGTTTCGGCTCATCGTTCATTCATTCCTATAGCTTCTATAGTCTCTATAATTTTTATAGCATCTATAGCTCCTATAGCATCTATAGCTTTTATCGCACAACCGCAGTCCGCAAGGCAAGACGCCGCAGGTGTCTCCGCTCTGTGTAAATTGCGGCGGTCGGCGCACAGCGCTACTCCTTGCCTCACTTGAAACCCATTGATGCACCCCGAAGGGTGTTGCCCCAGCAATAGGACAAGGATATTTGAATCAGAAATAAAGATTAAAAAGTAAAGCAGATCATTTTTTGATAGGTTCTATAAATTTGCTCAAGAGGCTGTTTATTTTATATTGATCACTTTGAGAAAGACAGAAAATGCTATTTACATATGGAAAAAGATGTCACTATAGAGAATTTGTTGAATTCAGGAGTCGGGTTCGGACCATTGGATGATGATTTAATTGTGCTCTCAGATTATTCTGATTCAGAGCTAATAGATCGTTATAATCCTCATAAACAAATCAAGGTCTCGGATGTTCTTTTTGTTTTTGTCAAGGAAGGTGTTCTGACTGGTGAAATCAATCAAACCCCGATTATGTTGCAGAAGGGTGATGTGTTGATTTGTAAAGACGCTCGCTTTGTACCTGCCCATTTTGAAAAGAAAGACTACAAAGGTTATTGTTTCTTGGCATCACGTCGTTTGATTTTGGAAAGTGTGCCCATTAATAGTCTTTTGGTTTCTGCTGTGTCGCAATTTGAGAATAACTATATTGTGATTCATCTCAACGAAAATCAAAAATATAATTTATCGTTGTATTCGGATTTATGTCGTTCAAAGATGACTCCTCCCATTACGCCAACCATGCGCGAAGTACTGCGCATGCTCATTAAATGCACGTTGTGCGAATTATTGGAAAAGCCGATTGCCGACAAGCAAGAGGTGGAGCAGAAGGTAGGACAGAGTGAGAAAATCGTGATGCGCTTTTTGAACCTTTTAGAGCAGAACGCGCCACGTCCTCGTTTTATTGAATATTACGCTTCTGAATTGTGCATCACGGCCAAGCACCTCTCAGAGGTCTGTAAGAAGGTTACTGGCAGAACTGCACTTCAGTGGATTACGGATTACATTGTGCGCGATGTGCGTTATTATTTGTTGTACACCGATTTGTCGGTGAAGGAAATAGTATTTGCTTTAAAATTCCCTAACGCCAGCTTTTTCGGTAAATACGTGCGCATACACTTCGGTATGTCACCCACAGAATTTAGGGTGTCGGGCGGTAAACAACTCGTATCTCAGAGCGAAGATATGGCAAAAGCAAAATAACCACAATACGATAAAACAAAAGCAGAACACAATAGGTCTATTCCGTTGTGTTCTGCTTTTGTTTTATCGTGTCGTTTAGCATTAACTGACTTGTCTCATGTTTTATGGCGCTTAGCGTAGGCATTTCCGCTGTTCTCTGAATATCGCCACGTGGCCCATGGTGTTTCTGAAGTTGATTTCTACACACGGATGAATTCTGACTCCAGTGTTGGTTTGAATCACCATCATGTCCACGCCCAATGGTCCCTTGTAGGTACCACGGATGTATTGTTGAAGGGTGTTTCCCACAATGCTTATGGTATCTTCTAATGCGGACTGTGCGATGTGGGTGTTCAGTAGGGCGTGTAGCTCATCCTGGCTACCTTGTATGTTCTCAATGTAATTGCCACCCACAGAGGTCTTGAAAATTGAAATGCCAATATATTGAACCTCACCTTCAGTCGTAACGTTGTATTCAATTGCAAAATCCACAAGACGTTGATAATGCCGCTCAATGCTGATGCCTCCGTATTGTTTGATGATATTGGCAATGCGTTCATGTGCTGGAAATACATTGTTTTCGGCTTCAACCCTGAATACACCTCTGCCACTGCTTGACCAAGGTGATTTAGCCATTGCTATGCCATATTGTTTGATGGCGCTCCAGGCGTCTTCCTCATTGGTGCACCATTGGGATTCGCCTTCAAATAGGTAGTGTCTGTCCTGAAGCTGTTTTAAAACCTTTACAGCTGTTTCCCGACTACTTAAAGTGCGAAGATCGTTTAAATATTGATCGGTAGGGAGTAGGTGGTCCTTAAATCCCATGCGTCTGAGCGCGTGGCGTAAATAAGCATTCCAACCCCAAGGCTTTATTTCTGTAATGCGCTCAATGATCTTAGGGGTGAACTCACGCTTGTACAATAGGGTGACGTGGTTAATGGTTGTTTCGGTGCGCAGATATTCATTGGGAATAAGGATGGCATCGCCAGGCTTAGCCCACAGTAGGGGTAGGGTGCAACGTTCAACCGTTAATCGTTGCGCGGCTTTTGTGGGTACGTAGTATGGCGAGCCAAATCCCAAAGCCTCTTCATGTGAGGGATTGAAAATATGCAGAATCATGTAAAACCGTGTTATGCTTCAGCAAGAAACTGCTCAAAGGTGCGTTTCGCCACTTCGTAGCCTTCTTTGTAAAGACGCATCATTTTCTCTGGGTCAGAACACAGGCGCCCCACTTCTAAAGGACGTTCGGGGCGGATTACTAAAGCGCGTCCCAACCTTTCTTGCTCTTCCACAAATGTAATTTGCTCGTTGTACATTTCTCGGCGTCGCTCAAGCGTGCGGCGTAGGGCAGGATATTTTTTATAAGCAAAGGCTGTGCGTTTGTAGAATGAAGAGTTTGAACGATAACCCTTGTTGCGCGTCAGTACCACAACGTTGAAAGTGTGGCCCATGTCTATGGCTCGTTGAAGGGGAATGCTGTCGCTAATGCCTCCGTCGAGCATGGGAATTCCATCTACCTCGCACATCGGACAGATAAAGGGCAAACTGCTTGTGGCGCGCGCCAAGGTTAAAATTCGGTCTTCGCTTTCTTTATCCGTCATGTAATTCGGTTCGCCCGTTATGCAGTTCGTGGTCACAATCTCGTAGGTGGCAGGGTTGTTGAAATACGTCTCGTAATCATAGGGGTAAATCTTCTTGGGCAGCACGTTGTAGAGCAAGTCTAAATCTAAAAGGCTACGTTGCTTACGCCAAAAACGAAGTCCAACGTAAGGGTGCGTGTACATAATATCCAAGGTGGATTTGCGGGCACGTTCGCGTTGTCGGCTCATGTATGAAAGCCCATGGCAGGCTCCTGCCGAAACACCTACCGCATAGGGAAAATAGATTTGAGCGTCCAGGAGATAATCCAAAACACCAGCCGTGAATACACCGCGCGTGCCACCCCCTTCAAGTACCAAACCTGCTTGTTGCAGAACGTCACGTTTTGTGAACGTGCTCTTTGAATATCCTTTTGTTTGGTTCTTTACTTGCATCGCTTATTTTGTTAAGTTTTGTTACAATTTTTTATAATTCGCTACAAAGTTACGTCAAATTTGAAATTAAAGGTGTATTTTTGCAATTCAAACTAAAAAGAATTTTACTTATGCTTTTTTCAAAACAAACATACGTAGAGCGCCGTCATGCGCTTCGTTCTTTGGTTAAGGAAGGCTTAATCGTGTTTTTGGGGAATAATGATTCACCCCTCAACTATCCAGCCAATGCTTATAAGTTTCGTCAGGATAGCAGTTTTCTGTACTTTTATGGCCAGCATCGTGATGGTTTGGTGGGTGTGATTGACTGCGACAATGAACGTGAAATTCTTTTCGGTGATGAAATTGATATTGATGATATCGTTTGGTATGGTAGTGTGACCTCTGTGGTTGAGATGGCCCAGCTGGTGGGCGTTGCTGAAACGGCGCCCATGGCTCAGTTGGCAGATCTTATAAAGACGGCTATGGAAAAGGGACGTCAAGTGCATTTCCTTCCTCCTTATCGCCACGATACGATGATTCAGTTGATGGACCTTACAGGCATTCATCCTTCAAAGCAAAAGGCTGAGGCTTCGCTTACGTTGATAAATGCTGTGGTGCAGCTTCGCTCGAAGAAGTCGGCAGAAGAAATCGCAGAAATGGAACGTGCCAGCCACATCGGTTATTTGATGCACACGGCTGCAATGTCTATGGCGAAGCCTGGTGTGACGGAACGCGAAATCGCAGGTGTTATTGAAGGTATTGCCGCTTCACACGGTTTTGGATGTTCGTTCCAAAGCATCGTGTCTATGCATGGCGAGGTGCTTCATGGTTACCCTTCGGGTCGCGCTTTGGAATCGGGCCGTTTGCTTCTTGTTGATGCTGGTGCTGAAACGGTTAATCATTATTGTTCCGATCACACCCGTACAACGCCTATCTCAGGTAAGTTTACACAACGCCAAAAGGATATTTACGATATCGTTGTGGATTGCCACGACTTAGCATTGACGCACTGCCGTCCTGGTGTGCGTTACTACGATGTGCACATGGATGTGTGTCGCTTGATGACGGAACGCTTGAAGGCGCTTGGCCTGATGAAGGGCAATACAGAAGATGCCGTTCAGGCGGGTGCTCATGCTTTGTTCCTGCCTCATGGCTTAGGCCACATGATGGGTATGGATGTGCATGATATGGAAGGTCTCGGTCAGATCTACGTGGGTTATGATGCCGAAACCCGTCCAAGCACTCAATTCGGTACAGCAAGCTTGCGCTTCGGACGTCGTTTGGAAGAAGGTTTTGTAGTGACCGACGAACCCGGTATCTACTTCATCCCAGATTTGATTGATCTTTGGAGAAAAGAAGGTATCAACAAGGACTTCCTTAACTTTGACGTTATTGAAACGTATAAGGATTTTGGCGGTATCCGCATTGAAGACGATGTGTTGATAACTGCCGATGGTTGTCGCTTCCTCGGTGAAGATCGTATTCCTTACCACACGGCAGAGGTGGAAGAATTCCTGGCAAAACAAAATTCATAGTTCCTGCCGGACTTTAGTTCTTGTGGCCTCTGAGCTTACATAATCAAATAAATCTTAACAACTTAAATAATTAAAAATGAAGAAAATTTTAACAATTGCACTCGCTGCTTTGGCAATGGGTGGTGAAGCGTTTGCACAGGAGAAGAAGGATTCTGTTGTGTACGAAGTGATTAAGGAAAATGCAATTACGCCAATTAAGGACCAAAATCAAAGTGGTACTTGCTGGTCATATTCTGCATTTGCCTTCTTTGAATCAGAAATCCTTCGTTTGGGTAAGGGTGAAGTGGATCTTTGCGAATCTTTCCTTGTTTACAACACTTACATGGATCGTGCAGACAAGGCTATTCGTACGCATGGCGATGCTTCTTTCTCACAAGGTGGTTCTTTCTATGATGCAATCTATTGCTTGAAGAACTACGGTCTCGTACCTCAATCTGCAATGCCCGCACCTGGTACTCCTTATGGTGATTCACTCTTCAATGCCAACCAGCTTGATGCTGTAACTACAGCTTATGTTGAAGCACTCGCAAAGGGTAAGCTCAAGAAAATCAATCCCGTTTGGCGCAAGGATTTGAACGCAATCTACACCAACTACTTCGGTGCACTCCCCACAGAGTTTGAAGTGGATGGTAAGAAGTTCACACCTAAGTCTTACGCTGCTGAACTCGGTTTGAATCCTGATGATTATGTGTCGCTCACAAGCTACACACACCATCCTTTCTATTCAAAGTTTGTTCTTGAAATTCAAGACAACTGGCGTTGGGCTGAAAGCTACAACCTTCCTCTCGACGAATTCATGCAAGTAATGGATGAAGCTGTGCGCAACGGTTATACCTTTGCTTGGGGTTCTGACGTTAGCGAAAAGGGTTTCAACGCACGTAAGGGCGTTGCTGAAGTACCTTCTAACGGTAAGGGTAATGACAAGACAGGCTCAGACGCTGCGCGTTGGACTGGCGATAACTTCAAGGGTGCAACAATCTCTGGTGGTGACGACGAAATGACCATTACTCAAGAAATGCGCCAGGTAGCATACGACAACTGGGAAACAACTGACGACCACGGTATGCAGATCTACGGTCTTGCAAAGGATCAAAATGGTAAGGAATACTTCATGGTGAAGAACTCATGGGGCGAATATGGTCCTTACAAGGGTAAGTTCTACGCAACTAAGGCTTTCGTAGCTTACAAGACCATGAACATTGTTATCCACAAGGATGCACTTCCCAAGAAGATTGCTAAGAAGTTGGGTATCAAGTAATAGCTTATTCAAATATGAATCTATAAAGACGGGCAACAAACTGCGGTTTGTTGCCCGTCTTTCGCATGTTCTCAGGTAGAACTAAGCATTAGCGAGAGTTTAGGGCTTAGGGTTTAGAGATGTAGGGGCCGATCCCCGTGTCGGCCCGTCGTCCCATCAATCTTTATAACTTCTATAATCTCTATAGTTCCTTCAATGCTTATTGCCTTTATCCTTTATGATCTACTGCCCAGCCTGATATAACGCTGAAGGTGTCTCCGCTTTTGCTGGGGATTCGTGTTCAAAAAAATAATTAGCGTATCCTAGTGTTATTTTCTTGGAATATTAATAACTCTCGTTCAATACATTTCTATAGCCTCTATAGCAAAGCTTTTGCGGCCCAGCAAGGCAAGACACCAAAGCACTCTCCGCTCTTTATACCTCCGAAAAATTGTGTACTGACGAAACTTTAATAATCAAAATTAAAAGTGAAGTTGATTGTTTTTCTGTTGCATAATTCAAGGTGAATCCTATAAAATATTCGACCAGACTTCACACCCATCCGACTCATTTTATTGCTTTCTCTGTGCATGTGGTTTTCATGTGCCCTCTCTGTCGATTGTTTTTCGTCTTTTATCGTCAAGTGTTCGTTGTTCGTCGAGTCTTTCTTTTGTGAGGAATATCCATTTACCCCCCCTAATAATTATTTTGAATTATCCTTTGTCTATATAGATAAAAAAACTTAAATTTGTGGTTGGAATAAACTGCAAATTACGCACTTATGCGATTATGCATAAGTTTATTTCAAGTAAAATAGACTCAAGGTTTCCCCTACGGTGGTGTTATAATTAATTGAAATACAATAGCATACGTTGGATGGGGTAGGGAGAGTTGTCTTTAATTAATGTAATGTTACACAATCGAATACGGCTGCGTTTTCGTGTCTTTATGCATCAAGGGTGTATTGTGTTTTGATGAAAAAATACGCCAGAGAATGTTTAGCCGATAGTTCAGAAATAAAAAAATACCAAATATTATGATTGACTTTGTAAAGAAAATTAGAAATGGTCGTTATCTGAGTTCACGTATCATTATTGTGATTGATTTAGCGGTGTCTTTGTTCGCGTCACTCTCTTCTATGCACTTCTTGCAGTATTTTTCTGGTCGTGATGTCGATACAACTTTATTGGTGTTTGGATGGTTGCTTGCCGCTTCTGTAGGTTCCGGAATTTTCTTCGCAATGTTCCGTACGCATCATGCCGTTATTCGCCATTCATCGTTAAACGACGTTGGTCGATTCTTTGGGGCGTGTTTAGGTAAGGAAGTTGTTTTAGGTAGTTTTCTGTATATTTATCCAGTTGACTATTCGTTAAAGTTTATTTCTTATATTCTTTTCTGCGATTTCTTTATCAGCTTTATCTTGCTCATTCTATTGCGCGTGTCAATGGTTGTCGTCTTCAACTTGGCATCAAAAAAGATAAAGACTGAACGCAAGCAAATGCGTGTTCTCGTTTACGGTCCTATTGAAAAGAGTCTGTCGGTGGCTATGCGCTTCCATAATTCATCAACCTATAAAATTGTTGGGTTGTTGAAGTATGGTCGTCAAATGAGTGGTGCGCGTATTTCTGGTTGGAAGTGCTATTATTTCGAGAACGAAGAGGATATGGCGTATGTGTTCAACACTTACAATGTCAACGCTGTTATTTTTGCTTCCAGCGAATCTGCACGCCAGGAAAATCAACGTCTTTTGAAGTATCTTTCAGAAAATGGTATAAAGGCTTTAATCTCTCCGCCATTGAATGAAGTTGGTCAAAATGCAGAGAAGAAAGTTGGTGGCGTACGTGAGATTAAGATCGAAGACCTTCTCGGACGTCCAGAAATCAAGATCTCAATGGATGAGATTATCGCAAACTTCCGCGATAAGGTGGTTATGGTAACCGGTGCTGCAGGTTCTATAGGTTCAGAGTTGGTGCGTCAGTTAGCCACGTTTGGCGTGAAGCAATTGGTGCTTTATGATAATGCAGAAACGCCCATGCACAACATCCGATTGGAACTCGAAGAAACCTATCCAAACCTCAATTTCGTACCCGTTATTGGTGACGTCCGCATTGAGCGTCGTTTGGATTTCGCTTTCCGTAATTATCGTCCTCAGGTTGTGTTCCACGCTGCAGCGTATAAGCACGTGCCTTTGATGGAGGAAAATCCTTGTGAGGCCGTTTTGGTCAATGCCGTTGGATCACGTTATGTGGCCGATAAATGTATTCAGTACGGTGTAGAACAGATGGTTATGATTTCAACCGACAAGGCGGTGAACCCCACCAATATCATGGGATGTACCAAGCGTTTGGCAGAAATATACGTGCAAAGTCTTGGTTTGAAGTCTGTTCAGGAGAATATCAAGACAAAGTTTGTCACCACTCGTTTTGGCAATGTACTTGGTTCAAATGGTAGTGTGATTCCTCGTTTCCGCGAACAAATTTCAAAGGGAGGCCCCATTACTGTAACACACCCAGAAATTACACGCTTCTTCATGACGATTCCCGAAGCTTGTCGCCTCGTTATGGAAGCTGCTACGATGACCGATGGCAATCAGATCTTTGTCTTCGATATGGGCGAAAGTGTTAAGATTGCCGACCTCGCACGTCGCATGATCAGCCTCGCTGGATTGGTTGAAGGTAAGGATATTAATATTGAATACACAGGTCTTCGTCCGGGTGAAAAACTTTACGAAGAGGTGCTTTCAAATAATGAAAATACCATTCCAACGAACCACGATCGCATCCGCATCGCGAAGGTACGTGAATACGATTATGCTGATGCCCTTGAATGTATTGAAGAACTTGAAAAGCTTAGTCGCGCCGTTCAAATTCCCGATATGGTACGCCTCATGAAGCGTGCAGTACCAGAATTCATCTCTAAGAATTCACAATTCGAAAAGTACGACGCAGAGCGAAAAAAGTAGAGTTTCTTATCAACGGATGATACGGAAAATACTGTTCTTGTCCTTTAATTTATGTTTTTGAAATAAGAGAGAAACGGATTTGTACTCTAAGGATTAATCATCCGCTATGCTTTTAGCATCTACCTAAAGTATGGGATACATGGTTTAAATGATACTTTTTATGTTGTATGAAGATTTAACAGGCAAAATAATCAAGGCGTGTTATGACGTACATAATGAGTTAGGCTGTGGATTTCTTGAAAAAGTCTATCAAGAAGCCGTATCTATTGTTTTCAAAGAACAAAATATTCCTTTCGAACGAGAAAAGTCTCTGCCCGTTTTTTTTCATGGTAAACCTTTACTTTGTGAATATAAAGCTGATTTTATTATTGATGAAAGGGTGATACTTGAACTAAAGGCCGTCTCTAATTATGATAAAGTCTTTGAAGCACAGTTGATTAATTATCTTAAAGCAACGGGCATTAAAGTCGGACTTTTAATTAACTTTGGTCAAATAGAATTACAAATCAAAAGAGTTGCGGCGAATATTTATTAGATAAAAGGTGATATTGAGTTGTTTGTTTTGTCAATGTGGATTTAGTATAATCAAACCGGATGGGCGAACGTAGTGAGTGAAATTCCGTGTATTCCTTAGTTATCCGTTAAAATATTCTAGGACTAGAGCCGTGTCATCCGTGTTATCCGTTGACAAAAATAATGCAAGTTGTAAACGTGAAACTTAAAGGTAAAACTTCTCGAGTATAGACTATATCCGATGTTAAGTTATGACCATCAGCTTACAAAACAAAAAAGACTGTTGCGGTTGTTCCGCTTGTGTGCAACGTTGTCCCAAGCAATGCATCACATTAATTGAAGATGAGGAAGGATTTCATTATCCAAAGATCAATCCTGCTTCATGCATCGATTGCGGTCTTTGTGAACGTGTCTGTCCTGTTATTCATCAATCAGAATCGCGTACACCACAAAACGTCTATGCTGCGATAAATCCGAATGAAGCGGTTCGCTACGCCAGCAGTTCTGGAGGACTCTTCATTCCTTTGGCAGAGCAAATCATTAAAGTCGGTGGTGTCGTATTCGGTGTGAAGTGGAATCATCATTTTGAAGCGGTCCATGCCTATACGGAAACCAAAGAAGGACTCTTCGCATTTCAAGGCAGTAAATATGTGCAGAGTAGGGTGGGGCAAACTTTTCAACAAGTCGAACAATTTTTAAAGCAAGGTCGTCAAGTGCTCTATTCAGGGACACCTTGTCAGATTGCAGCCCTTAAATTGTTCCTGCGTAAGCCCTATGATAATTTACTGACCATTGACTTCGTATGTCATGGCGTTCCCTCTCCAGGTGTATTTCGTTGGTATTTAAATGAAGAAATTAAGAAAAAAGCTTCAAAAGAGATTCATAGTAACGAAATCACGGATTCCGCTTTAATTCCTGCCATAGTGCAGGCCGACTTGCTTGCGCATGAGCATGGGTTTGTTATCAAAGATCTTTCATTCCGCGATAAACGCTCGGGATGGCGTTTCCATAGCTTTGTCCTGACACTTCAATCGCTCATGTATCCCCATAAGCTCCTTACGTGTAGTTACAGGTCCAACAAAAATGCCTATATGTGCGGTTTCTCAGCAGACCTCTATTTACGCCCCAGTTGTCACGACTGTCCTGCAAAATCAGGTAAGAGTGGAAGCGACATCACCCTTGCCGACCTTTGGGGTATAGAGCACATCCTTCCCGACCTTGACGACAATAAAGGCGTCTCTGCCCTAATCGTTAATACTGATCAAGGTAAGCAACTCCTTAATTCCATCGGTGTAACCCTTTATGAAACATCGCTTGAGGACTTCACGCGATACAACCGCGCCTACGCCCACTCTTTTCCTCAACCCCAATCACGGGCTCAATTCTTTGCGATGAAAGGCAAAACCTTCCATCAGCGCATCAAAAAACTCTATCGCCTTCCACTGACCTACCGCATAAAACTGTTTCTCAAGAGATTTGTTTAGATTAAGAAATGGTTTTAACTATTCAATCTATTATATCAAATGGAAATTCAAAATCAATTAGACTCATACTATGATGTTGAGACCCGTAATAGGTTTGACATTATGATTATATTGTTGTTGGCTTCAATGGCATTTGGTAATTTGGGTGGTTCTCTTCAACTTTGTCGTGTTCTGACGATATTGTTTCTGCCAACACTTTTAGCCAATTTCAATTTACGTCATGAAGGACTTAATAACTATTGGGTCTTTTTTATATTCCTTATGGGTTACAGTGTGCTTTCTCTATTATGGACGCCTGATATAGCAGAAGGAATGAAACAATTGATTTATTTTGCTATCCATTTTTTATTTTTCTTTGAAATATTGATTTTTGCCAAGTTAGCGGTTAATCCTGCCGATAGTATTTCTAAAGGTTGGATGTATTCAGTAATGCTAACCTTGGTTGTGGCTTTATGGGAAATTTTTACAGACCATCACTTGCAACTTTCTGCATTTGACTCTGAAAGAGCTGTTCACGCAGATGGCGAAGTTATCAAACAACGTTTTGCTGCTGTAGCTTTTTATAACTACAATACTTACGTGACCTACTTGTGTTTCGCATTACCATTTATTTTTTATCGTGTTGTCAATCTAACTCAAATTTCCTTGAAGAATCTCTTTCCTTTTATAGTGATTCTTTTGGCATTCTTCTGCGTATTGTGTAATGCATCTCGAGGTGGATTACTAGCTCTTGTGGTTATGTTTGCTATATTTATTTACAGACAACCTCGAAGCTATTTTAAAACCTTAATGCTATTACTCTTGATTGGTGGTGGAGTTTATGTTTTTATACAATATGCTGATATGTTTTTGTTAGCCATAATAGCACGTTCTTCCGACAGCGGTTTGGTTGAAGATGCATCAAGATTCGCTATATGGGAGGTTGTTATTCGAACATTCATGGACACTCTGGGACTGGGTACAGGTATTGGAGGAATTAATGCTGGAATGGCAAAATTTACATCTGGTATTACAGTACCTCACAATATGTTCTTGGAAGTGTTATTAGAATTCGGTCTGTTTATATTTTTCTGTTTTACTTTTTTTATTTTGAATTTGTATAAGAAATGTTTTCAAGAAACGGATAAGAGTGTTAAGACCTTACTATTGATCGCTTTGATACCACTACCATTATACGCTATTATTGATAGTAACTATTTATTGTGTTATTGGGTCTTTGCAGCATTTGCTTCGCTTATCTATTTTACAAACAAATCTTTTGAAGAGGAATATACCGATGAATGCGATTGATTTTTTTAATGATTTATATTCTTTGTTTCATAATCCAATTTCTGTATTAGAAGCTACAAAATTTAATTCTTTGGGACGCTTCCTTACAAGAAAAACAGCTAATAAAGTCTTGCCATTTCTTTTAAAGCAGTCAAAACCCATAGAGCTTGAACGAATTAAAAAAGGAATGGTTGTTTCTTTAACGTCTTTTCCACGTCGTATTAATGCGCTTTATTTGACTATAGAATCCCTCTTAAGGCAAACAATACTTCCTGAACAGATTTATTTATATCTATCAGAAGAACAATTCCCAAATCGTGAATCAGACTTACCCGAGTCTTTATTGAAATATGCAGAGGGTATATTAAAAATAGTCTTTGTGTCGGGTGATATCCGATCACATAAAAAATATTATTATATCATGAATGAGTTTCCTAATGATATAATAATAAACGTAGATGATGATATTTTTTATCCATCTACCATGATAGAATCTCTATACAATGCTTCACAAAAGAATCCAGGGGCTGTTATTTGTAGATATGCCCGTAGGATTCAGAAGGATGATAACAATAATGTTCTGTCTTCTTCAGTGTGGCCTCATATACGAAAATCTTGTTCTGGTAACGATATTTTTTTCGGAACAGGAGGCGGTGTGTTGTACCCTTCTGTAAAGGCATGTTTATATAAAGATGTACTTAATTTAGAATTGGCACTTAAGTTATGTCCTATAGAAGATGATCTGTGGATGAACACCATGATCAGATTAAATAAAACGGAAATTGTGCTCATAAAGAAAGAAAAAGATATTCTCAATGTTTTCATTGATAATGATCAAAAATTGTGCACAGATAATTGTACCGCCAATATGACTGATAAACAAATGAAGAATATCATAGACCATTATGGTAATGTTTTTTCTTAGTTGAATGCATTTCGGGTTTATTCTTTTTTCTTGAAAACAAATTCCTTAATATCTATTACGTATGAAAATTTCGGTCATAATTCCCACATATAAGCCGCAAGATTATCTTTGGTCCTGTTTGAATTCACTTGCTTCGCAGACATTTCCTAAAGAGGATTTTGAAGTTGTTTTAATCTTAAATGGTTGTGTGGAACCCTACAAAACAGAGATAGAACAATACCTTCAATCACAGAAGAATGGTATGCATGTGAATTTAATTTGTACCGAACAACCAGGGGTGTCTAATGCACGTAATATAGGTATAAATTCAGCACAAGGTGAGTACATTACATTTGTGGATGACGACGACTTGGTCTCTCCAAACTATTTAGAAAATTTATATGCCATCAGTTCACCTACATGTATTGGATGTGCGAATTCTTATTCTTTTACTACTTCTGTTGATGAGCTTTCACCAAATCGTTTGACGCATGCCCATGAGAAAGTAAGTAAAAGTCCATTTAGTTTGTCAAATTATCGTCAATTCTTGTCTCCACCATATTTAAAGTTAATTCATCGAACAATTATAGGTGATGAACGCTTTAACACAGGCATGAAGATCAGTGAAGATGCATTGTTCTGCGCAGCAATATCTAAGAACATAAAGGATATGAAGTGTGCCCCTGCAGATACAATTTATTATATTAAAATAAGAGAAGGTTCTGCAACTCATAGAAAATTGTCATTTGGTTATATTTTAGGGTTAACGATAAAGAAAATATTCCTATTTTGGAAGATATACTTTAAATCACCATTTAAATATAACTTTCCGTTCTTCATAACAAGAACATTGGCTTGCATTAAGCACTTTGAAGTGTTGCTAAAGAATTCAAGGAAATATTAAAATCCGATTTGATTTTTATTTCATCATAATGTATTCCAGCAATTTGTTTTATATGCCTTTAAAACTATTATAGAAATGGAAACATTCCCCCCCAATAAAATAGTTATTATTAATCAATCTGCGGGTCATTTAACAATAGATACAGCAAATGCATATGCCACACAATATAGCGAGGTGGTTTTAATTGCTGGTAAGGTTTCTGATTCTGAGCGTAAATTGAATCCGAATATTCACGTGCGACATATTTGTGCTTACAGCAAAAAGTCCGCATTATATAGATTGTCAACTTGGATCTTATCGACGATTCAGATTTTCTTTTTACTCTTATTTTGTTATCGTCGACATGAAGTGCTCTATGTAACAAATCCTCCTTTTGCTTACCTATGTTCGTTGATTTTGAAGCGTAAGTTTTCTGTTATTGTTTATGACACCTATCCAGATGCATTAAGAAATATAGGTATAAAACCTGGGCATTGGTTCTATGAATTGTGGAGTAAATGGAATAAAAAAATATTTTTTAAAGCTCAATGCATCTATACTTTGAGTGAGGGCATGGCAAGACAATTAACGAATTATGTTAACCGTGATCGTATAAAGGTCGTGCCTCTGTGGCCTCTATCAGAGTCTTTTGCTCCCATTAACAAAAATGAAAATTCTTTTGTAGCGGAACATCACCTTTTGGATAAATTTGTGGTGATGTATTCAGGAAATATGGGTTATACCCACAATGTTGATGTTTTAATCAAAGTTGCTGAACAATTGAAATATAACAAACATATTCATTTCTTGTTAATTGGTGAGGGAAAAAAGAAAGAAGACATGATGAAAGACGTTGAACGTCTAAAATTAGATAACTGCACATTTTTAACTTATCAGCCTTTGAAAGTTTTACCTTTTTCTTTAGCCTCTGCAGATTTGGGTGTAATAACACTTAATGATGAAACAGCATTGACAAGTGTACCGAGCAAGACGTTTAATTTGTTAGCAGTAGGTGCTCCTTTACTATGTATAGCTCCAAAAAATTCAGAGATGGCCAACTTAATTGATAAGTATCAAAATGGTGTGGTTTATAATGCGAGTGAAGTAAATGAAATAGCCTCCTTTATATTGGAGTTATCACAAAATACTGTAAAAAAGCAAGAAATGTCTGAGCGCTCTCTAATGGCTGCTAAGGTATATACCAAGGATAATGCGATGATGTATTTGCATTAGATGTATCGTTGCTTAATGACGTAAAATATTAAGACACTGCAAACTTCCAATTTATATAAGTGAACTTTTCTATAAAAATGCAATATTATGTATAAAGACTGTTTTAAGCGAGTAATAGATTTTACTCTTGTTTTCATAGCTCTTTTGATTATTTGGCCATTCCTTTTAATAATTTATCTTTGGCTGACAAAAGCTAATAAAGGTGCGGGTGCTATTTTCTATCAAGAACGTCCGGGAAAAGGGGCTAAGATATTCAAAGTCATGAAATTTAAGAGTATGACTGATGAACGTGACGAAAATGGATATCTCCTACCCGAAGCTCAACGATTGACCAAGGTTGGAGCTTTTATTCGAAAGACTTCTATCGATGAGTTACCACAGTTGATCAACGTTTTAAAAGGTGATATGGCGTTGATCGGTCCAAGGCCACTTTTACCCAAATACCTCCCTTTGTATAATGAGGAACAACGCAGAAGGCATGAGGTTCGTCCTGGAATTACAGGATGGGCACAGGTTAATGGACGTAACAATATTACTTGGACAGAGAAATTCAAATTAGATGTTTGGTACGTTGATCACTGTTCCTTGTGGTTAGACATAAAGGTCATTTTTATGACGATTAAGAATGTTTTAAGTTCAAAAGATATTGTATTAACAACAGGTCCTTTTACAGGAAATAACTAAGGAGAAAAATATGAAAAAGATATTGGTTTTGGCTGGTGGAAATGACCAGTGTGCTTTAATAGAAGAACTTCGTCGGTACTTTAATGGCGACGTTGAGATTATCTTAGCAGATATGTGTGATAAGGTAAAAGCAATATCGTATGCCGATAAATTTGTTCAGGTAAGTACAATGGACCGACCTGCTGTCTTGCAAGTGGCTCAGGATGAAAAGATAGATTATATTCTTACTGCTTGTGGCGACCAGCCTCTTTCTACAATGGCATATGTTTCAGAACAATTGGGAAAACCAACCTATTTGACAGAACAAGATGTGCGCGATCTTACCAATAAGCGTTTTATGAAGGATAAGATGGTTGAAAATGGTATTCCTACAGCTAAGCATATTTACATTGACAAATCGTGGAAGGGTGAATTACCATCATTTACCTATCCGTTGGTAGTAAAACCTGTTGATAGTAATGGTTCAAAAGGGGTAAAGAAAGTTTTTCTTCCAGAAGAACTTGAAGCATCTTTAGAAGAAGCCTTTAGATATTCAATTTCGGGCGATGTAATTATCGAAGAGTTTAAATCAGGCGAAGAATTGTCGTGTGATTTCTATGTTGAGAATGGTATTGCAAAATTATTATCAGTTACCGCTTCTAAGAAAATTAAGGAAAACAATAAGAGTTTTACTATTGTACAAAGCTACTATCCAGCCCCCATATCTTACAGCGAATCTAAGGTCTTGGAGATTGCTCAAAAGATTGTAGATGCATGGCATTTAAAAGACACACCATTGCTTATTCAAATGATTGTTAATGGTGATGATTATAATGTTCTTGAATTTAGTGCACGTATGGGGGGAGGATCAAAATATCATTTGATTCAGGTGTTAAGTGGTATTGATATCATGAAAGTTTATGTACAGATGGTCATGGGCGAAAAACCTCATGTGCAGCCATCAAAGCAGTGGAATAATGCGATTATGAGCTACGTATATTGTAAGCCCGGCGAATACGTCTCATTAAAAGGCTTTGATGAATTGAAAAAGACAGGTGATATTTATAGTTATTTTACTTATAGAATGGCGCCTTCAACAATAGTAAAGTCTGATACGAGTAGCGATCGTGTGGCAGGATTCCTGGTTGTTGGTGATTCAGAGAGTCAAGTACTTGATAAGCTTAAATATGCCAATGAACATTTAGCGGTACTTGATGCTGATGGAAATGATATAATGCGACATGACCTCTTTAATATCTAAAACAATGAAAATTTCTGTGATAGGAGCTGGTAATGGTGGCCAAGCTATTGCTGGATATTTAGGAACAAAAGGGATCCAAGTTTCACTTTATGATAGGAATATCTCCAAAATAGAGCAGTTGCGTCAACTTGGCGGTATAAAACTACAGGGTCAGCTGCAAGGTTTTGGTAAGGTTGATTTATTTACAACAGAGATAGGTGAAGCGGTTTTTGATTCTGACGTAATTATGGTGACCACAATAGCCAATGCGCATCAAGAACTTGCTGAAAAAATGGCTCCATATATTAAGGATGAACAGATAATTATTCTTAATCCTGGTAGAACCTGTGGTGCTTTGGTCTTTAATCAAGCGCTTAAACAAGCAGGTTGCACCAAACGTTATTACGTAGCTGAAGCACAGACTTTGGTTTATGCTTGTAGAATCATAGAAAATGGTACCGTAAATATTATCGGTGTCAAGGACGAAGTATTGATATCAGCTTTGCCAGCATCTGATACAGATCATGTTATAAACGTTATCCGTCCGTTTTATCCTTGTTTTGTCAAGACCGACAATGTGTTGAGAACAAGTTTTGAGAATATAGGTGCGATGTTTCATCCTTGTGTGTGTCTGTTTAATGCAGCAACGATAGAAAGGCAAGATGAATTTTGGTTTTATCGAGACATGACCGATCAAGTTGCCAGATTTATAGAAAAGTTTGATGCAGAGCGTATTGCAGTGGGAAAAGCTTACGGTGTAGATTTGTTGAATGTAACAGAATGGATTAAATTCGCTTACAACGATACCACAGGTGACACTCTGTGTGAGCGTATGAAGAATAATCCAGCTTACTACGATATTAAAGCACCTGGGTCTATTTTTACACGCCAACTTACAGAAGATATACCTACGGGCGTACTTCCTATTATTGAATTAGGACGTGTGGCAGGAGTTCCCACTCCATTGTTAGAATCGATGATGCACATTATAGAGAGTCTTCTTGAGATGGATTTTCACACAGATGGCAGATCGCTTAAAAATCTTGGCCTTGAAGGAATGACAAAAGAAGAAATCATAAAATACATAACAAATGAAGCCTAAAGTTAATACGATAGATGTTTTTGGTTTTATTAAACCATTAGTTGATGTTCATACAATGGGTATCTATACAATAGCCAATCTGCTTCGCGATTGTGGCTATAAAGTGGTGATGGCAAAGGATGATATCAATGAGGCTGTAGAAAATTTACGCAAGGTAAACAACTATAGTTTATTGAAACATTGGATCTTGTCCAATAATATCAATCGTGTAGGACTCAGTTATCGTATGGATCCTAAAGATGGATGTGATTATCTTATGACTCTTTATGAACAACTTAAGAGTGATAATATGTTTGTTGAACAGGGTGGGGTGGTAAAAGAACTTTCATTTGCAGGTTTACCGGATACTTGTGAGATGGTAAAACAAAAAACAGACGGGAAAGTATTAACATTTCCAGGTAATGAATCGCCTGTGCAGTCTTTGCGTATGTATGGCGTGCCAGAAGATCTATTGCCTGCTTCATTAAATAACAATAATCCTTATGATGATATGCGTTGGGATTTTGCTAAGAAGTTGGTTGAAAATGAAGCTTGGAAATTAGAACCTGCTCAAGACCACTATGGTTATAAGGAATGTGGACAAGATAATGATTCCTATATCGCACGTCTTGAATATGCAAGAAGTAAAAAATCTCTTCCTATTATCCGTACGCATTCAGGTCCTTATAATCCCAATCGATTAGAAGCGCTAAAGGAATATAATTCTTGGTGTAAGGATTTGGCTGATTCAAAATTGTTGGATGTCCTTTCAATAGGTAGTTCTCAGTTAACACAGTCAAATTTTGGTGAAGATTGGGAAGGAAAGCCCAACGGAGGTGGAGTGCCCATAAATTCCGAAATAGAGTACCAGGTGGTTCGTGAGCATGCAAAACCCATGCTTGTTCGCACCTATTCTGGCACTAAGGATGTTCCCGGTTTGGCTGTAATTCACGAACGTTCACTCAACATCAGTTGGCATGCCTTAAGTTTCTGGTGGTTCAATCAGTTGGATGGTCGAGGTAAGAACACTCTGCTTGAGAATCTTAGAGAACATTTTGAGGCCGTGCGTTATATCGTAACGACTGGCAAACCCGTTGAACCCAATGTTCCTCATCATTTTGCCTTTCGTGGTGCTGATGATGTTTCTTACATCGTTAGTGGTTTTCTTGCTGCCAAGGCCATCAAGAAAATGGGGGCTAATCACATGATCCTGCAAAACATGCTTAACACCCCCAAATACACATGGGGTATTCAAGATTTGGCAAAAGGACGTTGTTTAATCAAATTGGTTAGAGAGTTAGAAGACTCAAAATTTAAGGTAAGCCTACAAACACGTGGAGGCCTTGATTATTTTGCACCAGATTTAGAGGAAGCCAAGATTCAATTAGCAGCTGTGACTTGTATGATGGACGATTTAGAGCCTGAGAATGAACATAGTCCAGAAATTATTCATGTTGTGAATTATTCAGAAGCTGTTCGATTAGCCACTCCTCCGATTATTAAAGAGAGTATTCAGATAACGCTTGCAGCTTTACATCAATATCGCAAGGCAAGATATATGGGTGTAGTCCCTAATATGAAGTATGATATGGATGTGCAAGAGAGATATGAGGCGTTAATGTATGAGGCGCGTTCTGCGATTAAACTTTTAGAGGATAATATTCCAAACCTTTATACGCCAGAAGGTTTCTATACCGTATTCAAAGAAGGTTTCCTTGCTGTGCCTTATCTTATGGATCAGGGACACAAATATCCTAAGGCTACCATGTGGAAAACAGCTATTAAGAATGGTGGTATAAGTGTTGTTGATGATGATGGCAAGATTATTTCAACTGAAGATCGATACCGTTACATTATAGATCATATGGAACGATGAACATCTATACAAAGGCAGGTGATGATCAATTAACATCCTTAGCGAGAGGTACAAGGATTTTAAAAGACGATATCCGTATGGAAGCAATCGGTACAATCGATGAGTTAAATGCTTTTGTTGGTTTATTATCGTCAAGTGTCTTCGTACCTTATCTTGAACAGATACAAAGAGATTTATTTTTGGTTGGTGCCTATTTCGCTGATGAAAATGCCAAGGACTCAGGTGTGACATCAAAGGATATTTCAGGTTTGGAACATGAAATTGATCTTATAAATTCTCAATTAGAACCATTAACTTGTTTTATTTTACCAAGAGGTGGACAAGCTGCAAGTTTGTGTCATGTGTGTAGAACAGTGTGCAGGAGAGCAGAACGTCGAATGGTGTCCTATTTTCAAGCAAATCATGTAGAGCCTGATCAAAACATATTGATTTATATCAATCGTTTATCTGATTATTTTTTTGTGTTGGCACGTCATCAACAAAACTTGGTTGAAGAACGTGAAATGATCATTCATCAATAGAAACTCTACTTTCCCAAAACCTCACCAGTAACGTTGTTTCTAATCTAATAAAGACGACATACAACGTTTACTGGTGATATTAGTTACATTTTAGAACGAACTCAAATTTACTGCATAATGAGTAATTCAGCAAACAATAAACGCATTGCTAAAAATACCTTGATGTTATACGTGAGAATGGCATTATTGATGTTGGTGACACTATATACGTCAAGAGTTATTTTGAAAGCCTTGGGTGTTGAGGACTATGGTATATACAGCGTAGTAGGTGGGTTTATCACCATGTTTGCCATTTTATCCAACTCTCTATCTGCTGCAATTAGCCGCTTCATTACATTTGAGTTGGGAAAAGGAAATGTTTCTAAGGTTAGCGATGTTTTTTGCACATCAGTAATTATCCAATTGGCCATAGGTCTAATTGTTTTGGTCTTATCAGAAACTATTGGTGTTTGGTTTTTAAACACTCAGTTGGACATCCCTTCCGACCGTTTGTTTGCAGCTAATTGGGTTTTCCAATTCTCAGTCATAACCTTTGTTGTAAACTTGATTAGCGTACCATATAATGCAACAATCATTGCGCATGAGCACATGAGTGCTTATGCATATATGAGTATCATTGATGCGGTTTTGAGGCTCTTGGTCGCCTTTCTTGTTGTGGTCTCGCCAATTGATAATTTAATATTTTATGCCCTTCTTATGTGTATTGCCTCTGCCTTGATGAGGTTTATATATGGGCTATATTGTAAGAAACATTTTCCTGAATGTACTTTCCATTGGATTTTTAGAAAACAATTATTAAAAGAAATCTTTAGTTTTGCAGGATGGAATTTTATTGGTGCAGGATCCGGTATTTTACGTGATCACGGTGTTGATATTTTGCTTAATATTTTTTGTGGTCCTTTAGTAAATGCAGCACGAGGCATTTCTATGCAGGTCTTTTCAGCGGTTCGAGTTTTTTCAAGTAGTTTTACAACAGCTTTAAATCCACAGATCACAAAGTCTTTTGCTGAAGGTAATAAAGAATATTCTTTTAAATTGGTTTTCCAAGGTGCGAAATTAACCTATATGTTGCTGTATTTAGTGTCGCTTCCGATTATATTGGAGGCGCCTGCGATATTGAAGTTATGGTTAGGGATTGTACCTGAGTATTCAGTCGTTTTCGTTCAATTGGTATTGGTCTATGGCTTGACTGAAGCCATCTCATATACCATGATTACTTTAATGTTGGCAACTGGAAATATACGCAATTACCAAATTATTGTTGGGGGATTTCAATTATTGAACTTCCCGTTGTCGTATGTTCTTTTGAAATTAGGTGTAGCTCCTGAATATACATTCCTTATTTCAATATTAGTGGCATTTGGTTGTTTATTCTTTAGGTTATTAATGTTGAAAAATATGGTAGGTTTTCCTGTAGTACCTTTTCTTAATCGGGTATTATTACGCATTCTCATTGTGTCATTAATATCGTTATTGCCTCCTGTATTGCTGGTTATCTATGTCGAACCATCTTTGTTGCGTTGTTTCGGTACAATAATAATTTCTGCGACATCAATCTTATTATTTGCATTAACAGTAGGATGTTCTGCCAATGAAAGGAATTTTATTTTGAATAAAGCGACCACAATGTTGAAATCTAAACTCCATAAAGGCTAATATTTTTATGAAAATTGATATTCAGAATCCTGCTGATTGTTGTGGATGTACCGCATGTGAAAGTATATGTGCTCATAATGCGATCAAAATGGAACCTGATGCATTAGGTTTCCTTTATCCAAAGGTTAATAATGACCTATGTGTTGATTGTGGGTTGTGTCAAAAAGTCTGCAAGTTTCAAGGAGAGTATATCCCAGATAATTCATTTGAAGAACCTAAGGTCTATGGTGCTCGACACGCTGATATCGCTGAACTGTCAAAGAGTCAAAGTGGAGCTGCCTTTTGGGCTTTTGCAGAATCTCTTTTGGAAAAAGGCTACGTAATATACGGAGTGGGTTATGATGACAATTTGCATGTTATTCACAAACGTGTTGCAACAATCGAAGAATGTCAAGAATTACGTGGTTCTAAATATACTCAAAGTGATTTGCGTGGCGTATTCAGAGCCCTTAAAAAGAATTTGCAACAAGGAGAAAAAATTGTATTCACAGGTACACCTTGCCAAGTTGCAGGTTTGAAATCTTATATTCCCAATAAATTACACGAAAACTTGCTAACCATTGATTTGGTCTGTCATGCCGTACCCTCGCCTAAAGTTTGGGAAGAGTACGTTAAGTGGATAGAACAAAAACATAAGGATGAAGTTATCTCTACCAATTTTAGAAATAAGAAATTCGGTTGGCATTCTCATTTTGAAACGTTTAAAATGAAGAAATCAGAAAAGGAAATCAAACGTTCCACATTTCGTTTCTTTTTCTTCTATGATCATTTGTCTGTAAGAAAATCGTGTGCTAATTGTAAGTTTACTAATTTAAAACGCCCAGGAGATTTAACCATTGGCGATTTTTGGGGGTGGGAAAAACACCACTGTGAATGGAATGACAATAAAGGGATTAGTTTGTTGCTTATAAATACAGAGAAGGGGCAACAAATATTTGATGAGGTTAACAACAAACGACTTAACAGCATAAAAAGCAATACAACAGAATGTCTTCAACCGCAACTCATGAAACCAATAGTGATTCAAGGAAATCAAACTAAATTTGTGGATGAGTTAGATAAATATGGTTTTGAATATGTCGCGAAAAAATATGGAGATTTAAGTCTTAAATACAAAGTTAAACAAGCCTTAATCACTCTATATCTCATGGTTCGTAAACTTGTAAAGTCTCTTAAAAAATGAAGATCGGTATACTCACATTTCATTGTGCTCATAATTATGGAGCTGTTATTCAATGCTATGGATTACAACAATATTTGAAACGTTTAGGACATGAGGTTTATGTCATTGATTATAGACCTCATTATTTTGATCACTATAAGTTACCTCAGTTGTCCTTGTCAAAGTCAAAGAGTTTTTCTGCGTATATTAAGACATTAGTTAAATATATCCTCATTGGTAATGTACAGAAAAAGCGATATAAAGCTTTTGAGGATTTCATTACGCAAAGATTCAATCTACAATCGTATTCTCCTCAGAACGATTATTCTGATTTTGATGCAATTGTAGTAGGAAGTGATCAAATTTGGAATCCTCAAATTACAGGTGGTCAGTTTGATGATGAGTTCTTTGGTTTCAATGCGAAGTGTAAGGTAATTTCTTATGCCGCAAGTAGTCGGTTCGTATCGTTGACAGATGAGCAAAAGACGTTTTTAAAAACTCGTTTGGATAAAATAAACAGTGTTAGTGTACGAGAATCTTCTTTAAAGGAACTCCTACAACCACTCGTTGATAAACCTGTTGAAACTGTAATTGATCCTTCTTTCTTGCCAGATGTAATTGAATATGAGCATTTATGTACTTCTTTGAATGAAAAACGTGATTATGTGTTGGTATATGAAGTGAAAAGAAATCAAGAAACATTAGAAAGGGCACGAGAAGTAGCAAAACTATTAGATGCAGAGGTAATAGAGCTTGTAGGAACAGTTTCACCGAAGTTTTATGGTAAAGGCTTTAGAATGGAAGTTGGTCCTCAAGAATTTTTATCTTATATAAAGAATGCCAAGTGTGTTGTTACAACATCATTCCATGGCATGGCGCTCTCATTGAAATTCCAAAAGAATTTTTATTCTTTACGACAAGGTCATGATGCCGACCTTCGCACAGAGTCTTTGTTATCAAAGATCGGTCTTCTTTCTCGTTTTGTGCCTTTAAGTAAATCGATAACCTCTGTGTCTGATTTGGATTATTCTAAAGTTTCTCAATCATTGAATGAAGAACTGAAAATGTCAAAAGAATTCCTTGCCGACGCTTTAGTGATGTCAAAGGAATAATGTCATTCCCTAATTTTGGTTAACTCTGGTTGTTGCCTATATCTATAAGCTGTAGGCACGACTAATTTTTAACAGACTATTGAATTTTCCGAAGTATTGATTTAAGAGAAAATGATAAATAGCCCTACAATATGATATTGAAATATGTTTTTGACCGTTTGATAGCTTTCATCGGGCTTTGTTTTTTATGGCCAGTGATTTTGATAACGGCAATTTTAGTGAAGATTAAGATGCCTAGCGGTCCTGCATTCTTCGTGCAGAAGAGAGTGGGACTTAATGGTAAACTCTTCAATTGCCATAAGTTCCGTTCTATGACGGTGGCTCATAATGGCTCTTCTGTGTCGGTGGCAGGCGATTCGCGCATAACACCCTTTGGTGCAAAGTTGCGCCATTATAAGATTGATGAATTACCAGGACTTTGGGATGTGTTGATTGGCAATATGTCGTTTGTCGGTCCTCGCCCTGATGTGCCAGGATATGCTGATCAATTGCAAGGTGACGACCGTAAGGTGCTAAAACTCCGTCCTGGAATTACCGGACCAGCAACACTCAAGTATCGTTTAGAAGATGAGATGATTGCTGGTTTTGTTGCAGATATTAAAGCTGGTAGAGCAGTGGCCATGGGTAATGCCACATTACCTCAGAATGTATCTCAAATGACCGATCAGGAATTAGCCGTCTGGTATAATGATCATGTTATTTATCCCGACAAGGTTCGTCTAAATAAATATTATTATGAACATTACTCGTTCATAAAAGATATTGAAATGATCTTTGCCACTGTTCTCGGATTCAAAGTTAAGTTTGCGGGCGAGGAAATTTAGATCGAAGAAAGTACAGAACACCCTTCGATGAACTTGTGGATAAGAGGATAATTAGCAATTAAATGGGTTACATTATCCTCCCTTGATTTAGGCTCTCAAAACTTTTATGTGAGAAGATAGCATGATAACAATGGACACTATGTTGAACGAACAAACATTGTTCCTAATCCATTTTTATCCGTTCTCATAAAACGTTCATAATCAAACTCCAAATATGAAAATAGCAGTAGCAGGTACAGGCTATGTGGGTCTTTCAATGGCCACGTTGTTAGCGCAGCATCACACCGTGACGGCAGTAGATGTGATTCCTGAAAAGGTAGATAAAATCAACCGCCGTGAGAGTCCCATTCAAGATGAGTATGTCAAGAAGTTTTTCGTTGAAAAGCAACTCGACTTAACTGCGACATTGGATGGACGTGCAGCCTACCGCGATGCTGAGTTTGTGATTATTGCGGCGCCTACGAACTATGATCCACAGAAGAATTTCTTCGATACCCATCATATAGAGGATGTCATAGACCTTGTGCTTGAGGTTAATCCAGAAGCAACGATGGTCATTAAAAGCACCATTCCCGTAGGGTATTGTCGTACGCTTTATGTCAAGTATGCTCGTATTTTCAAGGAAAAGGGTTGGGAGTCAACGCATAAGCTACGCATCTTGTTCTCGCCTGAGTTCCTGCGTGAGAGCATGGCGCTTTATGATAATCTATACCCATCGCGCATTATTGTGGGGTATCCCAAAAAGATTGAGGAATTTTGTGACGGCCATCAAGAGGTGCGTGCTATTATTGGAGAACATTTAGAAGAGGCAGCACGTACGTTTGCTTCATTATTGCAGGAAGGAGCCATTAAGCAGGATGTGCCAACCTTATACATGGGCCTGAAGGAGGCTGAGGCGGTAAAGCTTTTTGCTAATACCTATCTCGCCCTACGTGTCAGTTATTTCAATGAACTTGATACTTATGCGGAAGTCAAAGGTCTCGACCCCCAAGCCATCATTCAGGGCATTGGTCTTGATCCACGCATTGGTACCCATTACAACAACCCCTCTTTTGGTTATGGTGGCTATTGCCTCCCAAAGGACACCAAGCAATTGCTCGCCAACTATCAAGACGTGCCCCAAAACATGATGTCAGCCATCGTTGAGAGCAACCGCACCCGTAAGGATTTTATTGCCGATCAGGTCCTCCGTATGGCAGGTTGGTATGATTATACGGAACACAATCAATATAACTCTTCTCTCAACGCTCAACGTTCTTCTCTCAACCCTCAAACACCCCCGACCATTGGCATCTTCCGCCTCACCATGAAAGCAAACTCCGACAACTTCCGTCAGAGTGCCATCCAGGGTATCATGAAGCGCATTAAGGCTAAGGGCGCCAGTGTTATTATCTATGAGCCCACACTTGAAGATGGCAGCACATTCTTCGGTAGTAAGGTGGTCAATGATTTGCAGGCATTTAAATCACAAGCCAATGCCATTGTAGCGAATCGTTATGAGGCATGTTTAGATGATGTGCAGGATAAAGTTTACACACGCGACCTCTTCCGCAGGGATTGATGTTGTCCTTCATCTATTTTAATCTTGGCGATAGAACTTAACGTGAGGATTGTTCATGCTTATTTCGTAGCGCAGTTTAGAGGATGGTGTGAATCTAACCTTCACGCCACGCAGATTCTCTTTAGTAAATTCCTGTTCACTAGCTGCGCCTGAAGATGAAAGGGTGAGATGGAAGGAACCCAGATCGCCGAAGCGCGTGCTTTGTCCATTGCGCAATGTTTTAAAGATACATTCTTCAAGAGCGGAAAGCACCGCTTTAACGTCATGGACTGTAAGTGTACATCTGCTGCTGATATCTTCTGCCAACTGATCCAATTCAGCAGGATTCACCGGAGCGAGGTTAGCATAATAAAGATTTTCCTTAGTAATAGGGTTCTTACGTGAGATAACAGAATACTTTAACATAATATAATACATTTAAAAAGGTTACTCATATCATACAGAGGATGGCATAACACATATGAGAAGATAAAATACTATACACCTAAATCTTTCCTCCTCATACAATCGTTATTTGACAAAGCAAAGTTACAATGCTTCAAAACGTCCTTTAATCCTTTTGCCACTGATAGAAAATTCAAAAATCTGGCACTCCCAGTAAATACAGGCAAAGTCAAGAGATGAATTTTTTTTATTTTTCTCCCCAGCCAGAACCAATCCTCCACGTATCTCAAGAATCACAAGTATCTAAAATGATACGCCGGAGCTAAAAACAATCCGCACGGTAGCTGTTCTCTGTTCTCTGTTCTCTGTTCTCTGTACTCTGTACTCTGTTCTCTGTTCTCTAAACTTTGTTCTCTCAACTCTCCTCTCTCAACGTATTTATCCATATGACTCAATTAATATTAAATATAGAAGACAAGAGCATTCTTCCCAGTCTTCGAAAGATTCTATCAAAACTTGATGGAGTAACCATCTGTAAGCAAAAGACACGTAAGACAGGATTAGAGGAAGCCATTAAAGATATGGAAGAAGGCCGTGTAACAACCTATAATTCAAAAGACGAATTGTTTAAAGACTTAGGTTTGTAATGACATACAAAGTATCCATCACAAAGCGTTTTAAAAAGAACGTAGAGTTGTGTAAACGCCGAGGCTACCCAATGCATCTTTTAAAAGAAGTGCTTGATCTGCTTATTGAAACAGGAACTCTTCCATCTAAATACAGGCCACACATTTTGTCAGGCAATTATGAAGGTAAATGGGAAGCTCATATAAAAGGCGATTGGTTAATCGTTTGGGAAAAGAATGAAGAAGAATTAACCCTCGTCATGCTATCAACTGGCACCCATTCTGATTTATTCTAACCTCAATTAACAGTCTATCATCCTTAGTCTTTCAACCTTCATATCTCATCTTTCAACTCTAATAACATTCGTGCAATCCGAGTTCTAAATAAGTATCTGCGCAGATCCGAGTGATCCGCCGGAGCTAAAAACGATCCGCACGGCAGCTGTACTCTGTACTCTGTACTCAATCTTAAATCCGAGTGATCCGCCGGAGCTAAAAACAATCCGCACGGTAGCTGTACTCTGTAATCTGTTCTCTGTACTCTATCTTAAATCCCTGTGATCCGCTGGAGCCAAATATCCAAACCGGAATGAAAGAACCATGAAAATTCCACTCACCTTTGCCCTCTGCTTCAACGCCTCCTGCCCCCGCACCAATTACTGCTTACGCTACGTGGCAGGCACACAACTTCCAGAGACGAAGCACTATGCATTATCCGTATTGCCACGCACACTGCGGGCAAATGGAGAGTGCTCCATGTTTAAAGAAAATGCTCCGATTAAGGGTGCTTATGGTTTTAATACACTATTCTCCAATGTGAGAAAGAAGGACGTATCATTCCTTCGCGAGAAAGTGATAGAATGCTTAGGAAGTCAAAGCGGTTATTACCGTTACAATAAAGGAACACGATTGCTCCTCCCTGTGCAACAAGAAAAGATACTTCAGCTCTTCCGTGAGCATGGTTACCAAGAAAACCTACGTTTCGATCACTATTGCGAAACCTACGATTTCACCGATTAATCCTAAATTTTTCAACCAGACGTGAGAATTTTATTTTCAAGTAAGGAAAATTTAATTACATCTCAAGAAAATAAAATTACCTCCCCTGAAAATTCCAGTCGGAGAATCTCACTATAGAAAATCCTATTTATTATATCCCGTGCCAGAGATTGTGAACACGCGTGTTCACAATCTAGATTGGTCTCATGTACGCCGTATTCTATCTATCTCGTTCTCTCATTGTCTCGCTGTCTTGTTGCAATCATCTCTCCTCTCTCATAACCGCAGGTCTCTCATAACGAGCCCCCGGCTCCTCAGAACGATACGCAGTATCCTCTTAACCTCTTAACCGAACGTCCACTCTCGCAGCTGTACTCTGTACTCTCCTCTCTTAACCCTCAACTTTCAACTCTATAAACACAAGCGACCATGAAATACCCCATAGGCATACAGCAATTTGCAGAAATAAGGAAAGACGATTGGGTGTATGTAGATAAAACAGCCCACGTCTATCGTTTGGCGACAGAAGGTAAGTACTACTTTCTCAGTCGCCCACGTCGCTTTGGAAAGAGTCTGTTGCTCTCAACGATAGGAGCCTACTTTCAAGGTCGCAAGGAATTGTTTCAGGGATTGGCACTGGCAGATTTAGAAAAAGAGTGGACGCAACACCCAGTGCTGCATCTCGACCTCAATGCCAAACCCTTTAGTAAACTACAAGATCTGTACGACCTGCTCAATGAACAGCTTACGATATATGAACGGCTATACGACAGTGAACCTATCGACTATAGCCCGGAGGGACGTTTACGACAGTTAATTCGTAGTGCGAAACAAAAGACAGGAACCAATGTCGTGGTACTTATTGATGAGTACGACAAACCACTGCTTCAAGCGATTGGTAATGAAACGCTGCAAAAGGAATTCCGCACGGCTCTAAAGGCATTCTACGGTACATTGAAAAGCGCTGACGGCGACTTGCGTTTTGTGATGCTCACTGGCGTAACGAAGTTCAGCAAAGTAAGCGTATTCAGTGACTTGAACAATCTGGAGGACATTTCCATGGAATCGCGTTACCATGATGTTTGTGGGATTACCGAAACCGAGTTACATCATTATTTTGATAGCGAGATAGAAGTCCTTGCAGCGCAGAACAATCAAACGAAAGAGGCGGCTTACGAAACACTGCGCCACCGTTACGATGGATATCACTTTAGCCACAATGTTCCAGGTATTTACAATCCTTTCAGCCTTCTCCATACACTGAAGAACAGCAACTACGGCAGTTACTGGTTCAGCACAGGGACACCTACTTATTTAGTGGAATTGTTGAAAAATTTGGAAATGAATCCGAAAGAACTTTCAGGATATGTGGCAGACCATGCAACTCTTGACAATATTCAATTAGGAGTAGAGAATCCAATACCTGTTCTATATCAAAGTGGCTATCTCACGATAAAAGATTATGACCGTGAGTTACAACTTTATACATTGGATTTCCCGAATTTGGAGGTAGAAGAAGGGTTTATAAAATTCTTGATGCCCCTATATACCCCCATTTCAACTTTTGATTCTCCATCCTTTATAGGACACTTCATTCGCGAAGTGCGGCAAGGTAGGGTAGATGACTTCATGCGTCGCCTCAAAGCGCTCATGGCAGACACCCCTTATGAGATTATTAAGGACCTGGAGAACCACTATCAGAATGTCATGTTCATCTTCACCAAGCTGATGGGAA
>JAZKYK010000011.1:0-23465 GCA_045612125.1 Alloprevotella sp. | reverse complement strand
TTATCGGACGCAAAAATCCTCAAACGAAGGAAAAGAAGTTTTACGCTCAGGGCGAACCTGTAAACCCCGTGAGCCTCAGTGACATTGCAAACGAAATCAGCGGCATGTGTACGCTCACCGCACACGACATCAAGGCCGTGCACTCAGCCCTTGATGAAGCCCTCTTGCGCCACGGCGTGGACGGCGATAGCATTCGCTTTGGCGATTTCGGTTCGTTCCACCCGCGCATCGTGTCAAAAGGTGCCGATACGCCCGAGGAGTTTGAACCCTCATTGCTCGAAGGCATCCGCATTCGCTACACCCCTTCAGCAAACACGCAACGCCAGCTCTCAAAGAAGTTCATCAGCTTCCAATGCGTGAACAAGCCAGAGCAAGAAAACGAAGGCGAGCAAGCAAGCGCATAGCACCTCTACCCCAACAATGGCGCTGAATTAACGCAAATAACCGCCCCCAAAAGCCGACCTCAAAAACGAATCGGCCCACGGGAGGCGGTTTTACGTTCTCTACATACCGCCCACGCCACGGCAGTACATGAATCATACGAAAACAAAAAAAAGAGAGTCAGATACGAAATCTAACTCTCAACCTTTTAATGTGGGCAAAGATGGATTCGAACCACCGAAGGCGTAAGCCAGCAGATTTACAGTCTGCCCCATTTGGCCACTCTGGTATTTGCCCAAACGCAACTCTTTGTCTGAATTGCGATGCAAAGTTACAACTAATTTTGTAACTTCCAAGAGAAATCAGCCATTTTTATTGCTGAAAGTGCAAATTCCTCGCCCTTGTTGCCGATTTTGCCACCTGTTCTTTCCAAAGCTTGCTCCTCATTGTTTACCGTAAGCACACCGTAGATAATTGGCGTATCGCCCGTAGCATTGATATGAGCGATGCCCTGAGTTGTGCCTTGGCAGATGTAATCGAAATGAGGTGTGTCGCCCTTAATGACGCATCCAATCACGATCACAGCATCCAAATAACCACGCTTAGCCAATTGCGAACCAGCATAGATCAGCTCAAAACTTCCTGGCACTCTTTCAATGGTAATGCCCGACTCATCCACACCATATTTAATAAGCGTATCAACCGCACCCTTTAAAAGCACGTCGGTGATGTGGTTGTTCCACTCCGTCACTACGATACCAAAACGGTATTGAGAAGCATCAAGATCAAGCGCTTGAGCATTCTCCATGTATGAAAAACTTGACATATATGTTTGAAATATTTATAGTTCAAAGAAAAAAGAAAAACGAGTAAACAAAGAGATTAGAAGAGCGCTTTCGCTCAAATCAGCTCCAATCTGCTTGTTTACTCGTTGCGTGAGGCACACACACACCACCGTAGAAAAAAGTGATGAAAAATGTGCTTAATTACTTACTTGCTCTTTCGATATACTTTTCAATTTCAGAAGTGAAAGTGTTAGCATTTTGAGCTGCAGGACGAACTACGCTAGCCGTAGGATAATCCTTCTTGATATTTTCGTAAATCTTGAGCGCGTCAGCATTGTTGCCTTGTGATTCCAACAACTTAGCAGCTTCGATCAAGCACATAGGACTGATGGCTTCGTTGCTTGCCACGCTTGCAGCTTCCTTGAATGTGCTGATAGCCTTGTCCAATTGATTTTCGGCAGCATAGCAGTTTGCCAATGCATAGAGCGCCATAGCAGAGATTGATTGGTCGCCTTGAACATCAAAGCTTTCCAAGCAATTAATTGCCTGAGCATATTGCTTTTGTTGAGCGTAGCATACACCGGCATACAAGTTAGCCAAATTTGCAGCCTTTGTACCAGCATACTCTGAAGCGATCTTCTCATAACCCAAGAAGTCGTTTTCGCCCGCCAAAGCTGCAGCATAGTCACCCTGTGCGAGATAGCTCAACCCCAATGTGTTTTGCGCCTGAGCAGCATCTTCGCGAGGTGCCATATAATACTTTGTGTAGTAAATATAACCAGCAACAATTACCAAAACTGCTACTACTACACCTAAAATCATCTTTGCGTTTGTTTCAAACCACGCTTTGCCAGCCACCGCGGCCATTTCAGCAGGCGTTTGTTCTGCCGTGTTTACCTTTTTTGTCATAATGTTTATTGTGTTTTAATATATTTCGCACGCAAAAGTAGTGATTTTAGATTGATTACTCAAATATTTATCGGTTTATTTTAAAAATAATCAGTTTTGAGCCGCACGCATCAAGCAAAGAAACCGAACTGAAACGCCCCCTTTCTCATGCTCAAGCCCCCTCGCAATTCCCCCCCAGCCTCTCCTTTTCCTCGTGCTCATGCGCACCGCGCATGAGTCTCATGTGTATCGCCCCCAAGCGCCTATATATATATAATGAGGGGCGCACGAACCCCCATCCGAACGCCCCCAAAAGGTAATATTTTGTTACAAAACGCAACGATAATTTTAGATTTTCGCGCCATTTTTGCCCAAAAACGGGCCTTTTACTTAACGGCAGGGATAAAAATCTCGTAAGTGCCATCATCGTAAAAAATACGAATCTCTTTCACTTTACGATTTGTTTTGTCGCATTTTTTCTCACTTTCTATCACCGCATTACTCACGCTTCCGAGCACCGATACTGGCATGGCGAGCTCCACGCTCAAAGGTTCGTTTTTAACGCCGAATACTGGCTTGGCAGGTTCCGCAGGTCGAACCTCAGACACCGAACCGGGCGCACTTGGCGTGGGTTTAAGAATGGCATTTTCCGCATCGGCACCGTCGGCAAATTCTTCAGAAATATCACCCTCGCCGAAAAGCAACCAATTAATATTGACATCAGGAAAAGCTTTATGCACGGCACACACATGCGTGTTCGTAGGATTTGTTCGACCATTAAAAATACTGGACAACGATGCCTCGGATATTTGCAAGCAATTCGCAAAATCCTTTTGGGTCATGCCAGCTTTTTGCATCAACATTCTAATACGATCTTTCATAAGTTAATATAAATAGTATAGGATTATCTTTATCACTGAGTGCCATCCATGAGCCACTAATAACATGACCCAAACAGCGCAAAATTCAAAATTCCGGAGCAAGCGCGAGTAGCTTGACCAAAACATAGGGCAAAGCACCCGAAGTAGCATTTTGCCCAAAATTAGGTCAAAATAGGCAAAAAATGGCACTTTTTAAAACAATTACAAAATTAAATTAAAAAAATGAAACCAACAACATTTATAAATTTATATTTACAAACCAACACGCAAAACACAATTTTACATTTATAAACTTAAATATCACAAAAATCCAAATCAACACCCCAACAAAACCTAAATTCACCCTCCAAAACCGCCTTATGCATCAAACAAACTTATTTATTTAATTCAACTATCACACCTATATTATTCATATACAACATATTATAAACACACACACAACAAACATAACGCCAAAAACCAGGCTCAAAACGCACTTTTTTCGCATTTTAAAAACATAAACAATCTTACATTTTCATCTATCTTACTGATTTTGTGCTACTTATTACATCTTAAAAACAATTGCATATCAATAAATTTATATTCCTTGATTATTTTGCTTTGTTAATATTTACACATCTGCATCAAACATAAAATCAATAAACCGAAATTTAGCAATTAATTTTCATTTCTACATCTCTAAATCATTTACAAAACAATATAAGCGGTTTTTAATTTTATATGTTAAATAAATTTAACTCGGCTCTAAACCACGAAAAGAAGCACTATTTTTCTCACGAACAAAACCTAATCGGGCGTCAAGACGAAAACAACGATTTTAAAAGAATCACAAAAGCTAAATTTTAATTCACAATCTTAATTTTCAACAACATACGTACTAAATTCTTGTTTCAGATTTTGGCACAGAAAAATTTTACACCCTCCCCTTACGCCCTCAAACAAAGGCTTAAACATGCCAATTCCCATTGTATTTTAGCCAAGAGGACACGAAAAGAAACCAAAGCACAAAGAAATTTACATTTTACAAACAAAAGTGCAAAACGCGCCCTTCCACCCCACTCCAAACGCACAGCAAAAGAGCACAAAAAAACACGGAGATAAGCACTGGGCTCCTCCGTGTGTTTTTATAAAAATAAGCAAAATCACATCATCTCGTCGCTCACGATATAATAGATCAAGGGGGTCAAAAGATCAGCATCGCGCGTACCAGCACCAAGCCCCATCCCCTTGGATTGCGCATCAACCTGGCGCAGCTCTGCAATGATGTTCATCACCTTCCGACCTGTGTAGCGCTTCATGGCGGGCATAAACACCCGCTCGGCTTGCCACTCCTTAATACCAAGCCATGAGGCTATGCCGCTCGCATTTTTAGTGGGCGCATAATAAGCCAGCATCAATTGCGAGAAGAAGCGAAACAAAGCAGCAATAACAGGTGGCAAGGGGTTATTATTATTGTAAAAATATTTCGCAATTTCCAACGCTCTCGTTAAGTTTTTTTCAACCAAGGCATCCTGTAGCTCAAATGAATTAAATGTGCGATGCATGCCAATATGCTCCAAAATCATGTCTTTTGTGATGATTTTTGGTGCCGTTCCGCCTGATGCGCCGATAAGCAATTTATTCATCTCCATCGTCAAGCGGCTCAAATCCGCCCCTAAAAGGTCGGCAAGCACCTGAGCGGCTTCCGTGTCGAGCTTCACTCCCCGATCTGCGGCATAGCTTTTCGCAAAGCCAGAAACCTCGGAAAGATAAAGCGCCTTTGAGTCGAACACACAACCGTGCTTCTCAAAAAAGCCAGTTAGCTTCGTGCGCCTATCCATAACCCCATGCTTGTAACAAACGATCAGCACCGTAGAGGGCACCATCGCCTTAAAGTAATTTTCAAGCGCAGAGACGCCCTTCATCTGCTGAGCCTCACGCACGCACACCACCCTATGCTCAACGCCAAAGGGATAGGCTTGAGCGGCGGCAATCACCTCGCTCACCGTAGCCTCAGCCCCATACATCTGCACAAGGTTGAAATCGCGATCCTCGGGCTTCAGAAGCTCTGAAATCAGCAAATCGGCCAACTGATCAATAAAGAAATCCTCCTCGCCCATCAACAAGTAAACGGGCTTAAAACGATGTTCCTTTATCTCACGGGCCAATTCATTATATAATTGAATCGTTCGTTTTGTTATTGCCATAAATAATCGTAAAAAATTGGGAATAATATTCTTTCTTGCGGATCTTGAAATTTATCGTAAATTTGCACACAATATATAGAAAAACCTTTCATTCAATATGTCTGCACTAACCCTTCCGCCCTTCCAAGCCAAAATAAACATAGATCAAAATGGGCAAAAGTATATCTTCGACCCATTGCGCCTTAAATGGATCCGATTAACGCCCGAAGAGTGGGTGCGCCAACACTTCACCAACTACCTCATTGAGCACAAGCACTACCCCAAGGCACTCTTGGCACACGAAGTGAACCTAAAAATCGGACAAGCCAATCGCCGGTGCGACATCTTGCTTTACAAGCGCGCGGGGCTTGAACCGCATCTAATCGTGGAGTGTAAAGCTCCTAGTGTTGAAATCACCCAAGCCACCTTCCAGCAAATATGCGCCTACAACACCATCCTGCGCGCAGCCTACACCATCGTGACCAACGGCATCGTGCACTATGCATGTAGGATTAACCTCGACACCCACGCCGTTGAGTACCTATCAAGCATACCCAACTATGAAGACTTATCCTCTTGACGCTTCTTATATTTAAAGATAATCTCAAGGATTTCCGCACCATACTTCTGCGCCACAATCTTGCCCACATAAGGCACCTTCTTGAGTTCTGTATCTGTGGTTGGCAGCAGGTTCGACAAGCCCACCAAGGCGCGTTGCGACAACACCACGTAGGCAGCAAGCTTCAACTCACGCGATTTTTCCAAGCGCCACAAGCGCAAAGCCTCAAACACCTCGGGATGCAAAATATCCTCAGGAACGAGCTCTGCCTTTGCCGCTCTACCCTCTTTCTTTGAAGGGCGTTCGGCCTTACCCTCATCGCCCTCATCTGCATCAAGCAAATCGGCTTTCATGCGCACAAACTCCGTGAGCTGAAAGCCTTTTTTATTTAAATGCGTCAAAAGGCCAAGCATCAGGCGCGTCTCCAGTTTAAGCTTATCGTGAGCTGCTTCAAACAATTGCTTCACCTTCTTGCTCTCGGTGGGCATGTCCAGCTGAGCCACCAAAGCACTTAGCTCATGCATCTGCTCCTTAAAATAAACGCTGGCTTTATGAATGCGCTCGCTTAGGAAAGCCGACGATTCATATTCATCGCCCGCATCATTCACAATCGCCTCTATCTGTTGGCAAAACACGTCACCCACGCTCAAGCAGCCGCGCTCAAGCACTTCCTTCTGCCCCCTAAAAGCCTCTACTTGCTTGGGATACAAACGCGCAAAGTGCTCTTCCAGCACTCGCTGGAGCGACTCGTAGGCAGCATGAAACGTGTGAAAGTCAAAAGCACTTTTCAGCACCTCCTTAAAATAACGCTTCTTGAGGTCGTTGATCTGCCCTTCGTTAGGCACATTTTGAAGCATCTGCCGATTATACGAATTTACCTGACCATCGGTCATAATGACATTAGCATTCAAAGGATGACTCAGCACCATACCCTCCAACGTGCGGCATCGGGACAACGCCACATAAACCTGACCCGGAGCAAAGCATTGGTGCGCATCAATGATGGCCCGATCAAACGTCAACCCCTGGCTCTTATGAATGGTGATTGCCCAAGCCAAGCGCAAAGGGAGTTGCTTAAATGTGCCTATCACTTCCTCTTTAATCTCTTTCGTTTCCTCATCAAGCGAATATTTGATATTTTCCCACACCGTGGCTTCAAGCCTCACGCACTCAAGCGAATCTACAGGCAAGATATCCACGTAATCTTCTCCAAAATCCTTCACCTTGCCAATCATACCATTATAATAGCGTTGATCTGCATCATTGCGTATGAACATCACCTGAGCGCCAATCTTAAGCGTCAGCCGCTCTTCCGTGGGATATGAATAGGCGGGAAAATCACCACTCACCTGAGCCATAAAGCTCTGCTTATGAGTTTTGAGTTTCTCAAGCTCTGCCTGATTAATCAAATCGGCTTGACGATTGTGGGATGTCAAGCGAATATAACCGTCTTCCTCGCTCGGATTAAAATCCTTAATGTAGCGCTGATTTAATTGCGCCAACGTAGCACCATCCACAAGTCCCTCGCGCACGTTATTGAGCAACGAGAGAAAAAACTCATCGCGCTGGCGATACACCTTGGTCAGTTCAATCATATAGTAGGGCAAATGGCGAAGCGCCAAACTACTAAAGAAATAGGGCGTAGCATAATACTTTTGAAGAAGATCCCATTCCTCACCCTTAGCAACGGGCGACAATTGTTGAAGATCGCCAATCAAAAGCAACTGAACGCCACCAAAGGGCAAATGCCCTTGTCGATATCGACGCAACACGCTATCAACGGCATCAAGCACATCCGCACGCACCATGCTCACCTCGTCAATCACCAGCACATCAATACTACGAATAAGCTTAACCTTGCGCTTCGAAAACGCAAATTTCTGCCGATTGGCATTATACATAGCATCAGGCACAAAAGGCGTGAAAGGCAATTGAAACATAGAGTGCAACGTCACGCCATGCGCATTGATAGCGGCAATACCCGTTGGAGCACACACCACCACGCGCTTGGGAATTTCATCACACAAACGGCGCAAAAACGTCGTTTTACCAGTACCAGCCTTGCCCGTAAGAAACAAACTGGCATTCGTGTTCGCAATAATTTGCCATGCCCTTTGTATTTCACTATTTTCCATATCACTAAGTTCTCGAATTTCTTCTTTTTTTGTCACACAAGACCTAATCGTCAAGGCGCCAAATCAAACGCTCAATTCTCACCCACGAACCCTATCTGCATTATTTTTCGCAAAGTCTGCCCAAGATTTAGCGCGCGACCCGCTACGCGAGGGTTTTGAAAGCGAAGCCTTCTTAGGCAAGCGCGTCTCCATATAATGGCAATAAGCCACACCGAGCGCATCCGTAGCATCAAGGAAGTTTACATCATCCAAATTAAGCGAAAGAATGCGCCTCAGCATCTCAGCCACCTGTTCTTTGCTGGCAGAACCGTTGCCCGTCACCACTTGCTTGATGCGAAGCGGAGCATACTCCGAAATAGGCACCTGGCGAGCCATAGCCGCGGCAATCGTCACGCCCTGAGCGCGACCAAGTTTGAGCATACTCTGAACGTTCTTACCAAAAAACGGAGCCTCAATAGCCAATTCATCAGGATGAAATGAGTCAATAATCCCCATAACGCGCTCATAAATGCGCCCCAATTTGAGGTACACATCCACACACTTGCGCAAATCAATCACACCAACCGCCAATACCTCTGGCTTTTGACTATCCACAACGCGCAACACACCATAACCCAAAACATTCGTACCTGGGTCTATTCCTAATATAATACGTTCAGACATGCTTTAATAACACATTTATTGTTCTTTACAAGCAAAAATACGAAATTAAAAAACACAAATATCGCACATTCAATCATATTTTTTAATTTGTTTCTATTTTATTCACAGATTAAATCTTACATTTGCATTAAACATTAAAAAAGCAAACACTTTTATGAAAAAAATACTCTTAATCGTTGGCTTGTTGCTCTTCTTTACCCATCAAGATATCTTCGCACAAGCAGTAATTAGTTTTGAGAAAAACACACACGACTTTGGCACATTCACCGAAGCTAAAAGCCAAGAAGCCATCTTTAAATTCAAAAACGAGGGTACTGAACCGCTCGTCATTCACCAAGTGCTCACCACATGTGGATGCACGATTGCCGAATTCACAAAAACACCCATCGAACCCGGAAAGGAAGGCGAAGTCAAAGTCACATATAACGGAAAAGGAAAAATTTTCGGAAAATTCAAAAAAGGCATCTCTGTACGCGCCAACACAAAACCCTATATCACACGCCTATACATAAAGGGCGATATGATAAAAGATGACTCAAAAAAATAAATAACTAAACGAACACACACGATATAATAATGAATGCGTCACACCATCACCTCGTTATTATGGCAGGGGGCGTAGGAAGCCGATTTTGGCCCATGAGCAGCGCTGAACGCCCAAAACAATTTCTTGATATTTTAGGGTGCGGAAAAACACTCTTACAACTCACTAAGGAACGCTTCGAGAATATCATACCCAACAAAAACGTGTGGGTAGTTACCTCTGAATCATACTTCAACCAGGTTAAACAACAATTGCCCGATATCCCCGAAGAAAATATACTCAAAGAACCCTGCATGCGCAACACCGCGCCATGCATCTGCTATGCAGCGTGGAGAATAAAAAAAATAGACCCACACGCAACAATGGTGGTGGCACCCTCTGACCACAACATCGTAGATGTCAAGGGATTTCAGGACGCAATTAGGAAATGCATAAACTTTGCATCAGAAACCGACGCAATCATCACACTGGGTATCACACCAACACGTCCTGAAACCGGATACGGATACATCAAGGGAGACCTCAGCTACGCCTCTTCACGACATGAAAACTTCTACCGCGTAGATAGCTTCAAAGAAAAACCAAACCTGGAATTAGCACAAGAATACATCAAGCAAAGTTGCTATCTTTGGAATGCAGGCATATTCGTTTGGAGCGTGAGCACAATCGTTAATGCCTTCAGAGTGTACGACCCTGAGATATCAAACATCTTTGAAAAACTCTTGCCCTATTACGCCACACCACAAGAGCAACAACACATCAACGAGCAATTCCCAAAATGTCCCGCAATCTCCGTGGACTATGCCATACTCGAAAAATCTGAAGAAATTTTCGTATATCCAGGCAATTTCGGATGGAGCGACCTCGGCACATGGGGTTCTTTGCGCGAACACCTCACCATCGACCAATACGGAAATGCATGCGTAGGCGATAATATCAAACTTTTTGAAGCCTCAAACAACATCGTGCACACCTCCGACAATAAGCAAGTCGTGATTCAAGGATTAGACGGATACATCGTTGTAGAAAAAGATGGCATCTTGCTCATTTGCAAACAATCTGAAGAACAACGCATCAGACTCTTCCACTAATCCACACCTATTAATCCCTCCTTTTATCCCACTAATTCATCACAACTTCATCTTTGCATTTGCCTTTTTTTTGCAAGTGCAAAGATGATTTTCCAAACCTCACAAACGCAGGTTTATACACTTTTAAAGAGGTAGTCATTATTTATGGCGCATACACGTAAATAAAAACACACAAATCACACCTACCTCATTCTTTTTTTGTATCAAATGCCACATTTCTCATCACTTCTGATAAGTTGGTACCTTGAAAACGGAAGAGCATTACCCTGGCGCGAAACAAAAGACCCCTACCACATCTTGCTTTCTGAAATCATATTGCAACAAACGCAAGTGTGTCAAGGATTAGCCTATTACCAAAGATTTCTACATAAATACCCCACCGTAAACCATTTAGCCTCAGCCTCGCAAGACGAAGTCATGCAACTATGGCAAGGATTGGGATATTATAGCAGAGCACGAAACTTACACCAAGCCGCAAAGCAAATCGCACAATTAGGCCACTTCCCTCGCACCTACAACGAAATTCTCAAGCTCAAAGGTGTTGGCACCTACACGGCGTCAGCAATAGCTTCATTCGCCTTCAACCTACCACACGCCGCCATTGACGGCAACGCATACCGAGTGCTTAGTCGATGCTTCGCCATAAACACACCCATCGACTCAACAACAGGCAAAAAAGAATTCGAACAACTTGCAAAAGAAATCATCGACCCCAAACGTCCAGCCCTGTTCAATCAAGCCATGATGGACCTGGGAGCCACATGCTGCACACCGAAAGCACCACAATGCCAACAATGCCCAATTAACGCACTTTGCTTGGCACACGCGCAAGACGAAGTGGCACTTTACCCCGTAAAACAAGCAAAAATCAAACTACAAACAAGGTACCTCACATTCATTGCCATACACGATGACACACACATCTTACTAAAACGAAGATCAGAAGGAGACATCTGGCAAGGACTCTATCAACCACTCTTAATAGAACAAACACAAGCCAACACCACAGCATCTGTCAACGAGATTCTTACCCACAAAAACATTCAGCCCTACTTCAATTCAAACACAAGACCAACTCTGGGCACACTATTCACAAACCACAAGCACCGACTCACACATCGCCTGCTCATCATAGATGCCTATACACTAAAGGTTGACCAACTCTGCCCCACAAACGAACAATACATCCCCATACCACTCCAAGATATAGACCAATACGGAGTACCAAAAATCGTGCAAATCATTTTCGAAAAACTAAAACAGACGCAAAAGCTATGAATGCATACATCAGATATTTTGACCAAGAAACCTTAGTGAGCTCCTTTGAAGAATTAATTGATTTCCTCACAGCTATACCCGAAATAACCGTCACGACAAACCTCATGGAGGACATAAAAGCCTATCTCGAAAGCTCAATGCCCTACCCTAAACGATATAAAGTCAGACCACGCGTGTATTTCATCGTCATCAAAACAACCGCAAAAACAATGCAGGAATTTAAAGCATACGGTGAAAGCGAAAACGCAAACCAAGAAAACAAAAGCGCAACGCAATCAAACGAAGAACATCAGGAAAACAAGCCAGGTTGGTACGAAGTGGAAATGATATTCAAAAGAGTCACACGCATTCCCGAAACCGAAAAATTCCAATACGTTGACACCTCTTTCTCGGCCTACATCAATGCACAGTCCCAACAAGAATGCTACGACAAAATGGTGGAATACATTCACAACCGAAAAGACGTGGACGCAAGAAGTCAAATCCCCTCAATCAAAAGTGCAAACTTCTCATGCACATATTTAGCTACGCATTTAGAATTCCCAAACCCCACACCACCCCCCACGAAAGAGGCTTAATCAAGCCAGCCCCACACCTTAACCCCAAATCTCCATTAACACCTCTAAGCTATTAACTGGAGTTTACATTATTCAACTTTACTTAAACGACTAAGCAACAAATCATTTGTTTTACTTTGCCGATTCAAGATAATATTGTAATTTTGCGCACGAAATAAGGATTGGTTCCGTAGCTCAGTTGGATTAGAGCAACGCCCTTCTAAGGCGTGGGTCTTGGGTTCGAGCCCCAACGGAATCACAGATTGGAGGAAAGTTCATGTAGCTTTCCTCCAATTTTGTATCGTTATAATTTGTATCATCCCCCCCTAAAAAAGAGAATGTGGTTTGCACAAATGAACTTAATCACTCATTGTGCGAACCACATTCTTCAACGTTTTATTTATACACAACCCTACCAACCTCAGTATCATTATAAATTACCTCCTTTAGCTGCTCAGGCGATGTAGGGACTTTATTCTTTGAGAACTCTGGCACATTATAACTCTTCATACGCTTATAGTGCATATCAGGACTTTCCAATGGCAAAAGGAATGCCTTATGATCTTTACCCTCTGAATCAAAATAAGCAATATAAGGACGAGAATAAGAACCGTCATCTCGACGCGATGCTACAACAAGCCAACGTCCATTACTACTCCATCCATGATAGCTATCAGGACCAGGTGCAGATGCCTTATCCAAACGATGCACTTCGCCCGTCAACATATCCTTAACATAAAGATCTGCATCAGCATGCCAGATGTGGAATTGACCATAATTACCCACCGTAAAGAGCAAATAACGACCATCAGGACTAATGCGAGGCACCGCTGCACTCTTTCCCATTGACGCACACGCCACTTCAACTTTAAGACTATCAACCTTGCCTGTTTCAATATCATAATTCAAACTCATCACATCATAACGCAAGGAATCATACATGGTAGAAATAACCGTGGCACGAACACTATCGGGCAACGAAGCCAAACCCGGAGTATAAGCACGGCAGAAGTAAAGTTTACGACCATCTGGCGCCCAACAAGGGAACGTTTCTAAATAATCCGAAGTCCTCAAAATATTGGAAATCTCTTGACTCTCTGCGTTATATACGATTAAATCTGAAGCATAATCAATAACCTCTATCTTATCCTTTTTACCAAGGTGAAACACCTGCCCAGTGTTGTTTGAAGAAAAAGCAACAACAGGCGCATGAGGATTCCAAGTGGGATAAACCGCATTTGAAAGGATTGAGTCGCACTTCATATTCATCTTCGTAATCTTTCCATCTCTCACAAAGATCGTGCCGCCATGCGTACCTCTCACGTGGAAAAGCATATTCGAAGTGTCATGATTTTGATAATTATGGCAATTAATGCAGTGGTTATGATTGTCATCAAAATCGCGATTGTTCTCATAAATAACGAATTCATCAAAGTTTGTCAAATTTCTTTGATACAAACCTAATTGACGATACAACTCATAACTTGGTTCAATAAGTCGGTATGACAAGAAACTATCTATCGGTTCCTGAGCCACTTTAAATGAATAAGGCATCAACGCTTGCCATTGATTAGCACGCTCCACAAAGATTTGAACGGTTAATGCTTGCCCCTTACTCTCCTCCAGCAACACGCCCCACTCTTTGGCATCAAAACACAAATTCTGACCATCAGCCATCGCAATAATCTCATGACCATTCGCATTTGATATTTTAGCAGAATAAGCCGAACCTACCGACTTCACCTTTATATTAAGTGGCGCGATATTGGGGGGCACAACCACATCCTTATAATCAGGAAAAATTTCCGGAACTTCGCTAATTGAAGTAAACGAAGCGGGAATCTCTTTTGAAACGTTGCCACACGAATAGCATAACAACAATATAATATAGAATAAAAACTTTTTCATAAAACGCTATTTATAAATCCATAAAAAACACGCCAAGTCAAGGCCTTACGGTGTGCTAATTCACGCCAACATTATTTTGTTCTTGACGACGCACCTGGTTTGGATTATTATTTTCACAATAGTAATAATAGAAATAAGTACCAAGCCATTTTTCTTTCATCACCTCCCTCAACTTTGGTTTATCGTCAAGATAAGGCTGAGCCTCCTTCACAAAACTTTGAAATTGAGCAAGAAGAATACGATCATTCGCGATATCAGGAAAAACCTGAGCCACATCCTTTAAGGTGACTGATTTTATCAAAATCGCCTCACGAACCGCTTGAGGCAATCTACCACCTAACTTCTGGCGCATCACACCTGCCACATTAAGCAATCGCATTAATTCTTTAGAATAAAGCGTCGCAGCAACAGAAGTAATCAGAGTATAATTTGAACCAGAACTCAAACCCACATTATAGCCCATAAAAATTGGACGACGATAATTTTGTTCAAGATTCTCTTCTAAAGGCTTTAATGCCAAAACATTGACAATCTCTTGATCGGCATTCATTAAACTCGGATTAACCAAATAAGCACGCCATTTTTCAACAAAATCCGATTCAAAAGGCACACCCTCCAATGCAAAAAGATAACGTTCTGCCAAAGCCTTCTCCTGATTTAAAATCGCACACATAGCCATGCGTTTATAATAGGCTATGGTAGGACCTACCATTACATGCTGCTCCATAACAGCTCTATAAGAAGAGTTTATCAAGCCTGCATGAAAATTAGCATCACCCTCAAAAAGCGAATATTCCGTTTTACCTTCGTAAACCAAATAATTGTTATCCTCGGGATAATCAAAAGGAAGATTAAAAAGCTTCTCTAAAAGTTTACCTTGCTGTTGCAAAGCTATAGCATAATAAGCCGCAACGGCACGAGTGGGACGGCGTGCTGACAACGCCTCTTTTTCCATATCTTCCCATTCCGCTTGCCACATCTTATTTTGCAAACGAGCCGTTAACACGTCATTCTGACGAAAATAATCGGTACCAACAAAAAGCAAAACAAAAGATAGACCCAAGGCCAACACAACACCCATTGGCGACTTCGTTTCGTGCTGACGCTTTTTTAACGCAAAATGACCAACCAAAGCACACAAGCCACAAACCAAAGTAACAAGAATAGGCAAACCAATCACCATCGAAGGCTCATCATGATAATACACACGAATGCCACGAAAAACCAAGTAAGAGAGCGTCAAAATTGGCAAAAGAAATGTAAGCGGCTTCCACTTGCGGGACAATCGCAAAGCACGCGCAAGCAAACATGCAGAGCCAACAAGCCAAAGCGTCATCCAAGCACCGCCTAACCAAATACTTTTAAAGGGAAGCATCAAAAAACGCAAAACCCAATAAATATCACCCCAAGGCAAATTACTCACATATACCATTTGCTCCGCCGAAGTAGACACATAGCAATACTGCTGAGCACGATGAAAAACATCACCATACGCCCAAGTACAAAAAACATACAACAGCAAAACCGCTGCAATATGCACCCATCTATAGGGTATTGCCTTCATTAAAAATTTCATATTCACAATCTTTTTTATTAGTTCTGTTAAATAAAACCTTAAATAATAATTTATCAAGCAAAAATACAAAAATTAATTATTCCTACATCTAACAAAACCATTAATTTCCAACCATCAAGATTAACAAAAAAACAATAGCCACACATTAAGCAAGGAAAACCTTGTTCAATGTGAGGCTATTTTCTTTTCTATAGTATCAAAATATATCTTGACGCTATATCCTTTAACTTATTCTTTTTTAGAACTTGAAGTCCAAGCTAACACCCACTACGTCGTTCTTACGAGTGTAGTTGCAAGCAGTTCCGTTTGCGTTAGTGAACTTGTGGTCATCGTAGAATGAGTGCATGTAACCGAAGTTAAGCTTCAACTTTTCAGAGAACTTATAAGCACCACCTACACAAAGACCGTAAGAGCTGATGTTAAAGCTTGTGTCTGTCATGTCAGCATCATTGAAGCCATACTGAGTGCGCTGACCACCGAGGCCCAAAGTAATTTTTTCGTTAACGTCCCATTCAGCACCGAGTGTGATTTCATAAGTGTCGTCGCTCACAGCTGTAGCCGACCCCTTAGCATCCTTATCAAAGTAGTAGTTGAAACCAGCCATCGCGCGGATGTTGTCAGCAACTTCGTACTGAGCACCTACTGTAAAGAGAGCGGGGATGTCAGAACGAACCTTTGCTCCGTCAGCATAAACTGCAACCGCAGGTACTTGTGATGCAAGTGCTGAAAGGTTTGCGCTATTATTTGATTCGTTTTCAAGTTCAACCTTAGCACGGAATTCGTACTTCGCACCGATGTTCAACTTACCGAGCTTCAAGTTTGCACCAATGATTGGCTGGAAAGCAACTGCATCTTGCTTACAATCGAGCTTGTAGTCAGAAATCATAACAGCTGTAGTACCTGCTTGTTGTGCCATTGCTGCATATTGAGCAGCTTCAGTAGCCATACCCAAAGCGGCATATTGCTGAGCTGCAGCTGCAGCTTGATCTGAAAGCGCCTTATATTCAGCTGATGAAAGACCGTTAGCCTTAATGTTTGCAATAGCGCCCTCGTAAGCACAGTTTGCCAAGATACCACGAACACCTCCGAATACAGAGAAGTTCTCTGTCACCTTGTAAGTAGCCCCGAGCTGAAGGCCATAGAAATACTGTTCACCCGTAAGGTTCTGATTGAGCGCGTAAGACGTACCCCCCTGCTTATACACAAGACCACCAATAAGTTCTTCAAACATGGGAAGACCATTGTTGAACTCACACTTACCGCCACCACCTGCAACTGCGAAGTTTGCAGACACTGACCATTTGTCATTGATCACATAAGCAGCTTGAATTGAGGGAATAACAGGAGCTGTTGCTTCACCTTCAAAGAAACGGTTAGCGCTTGGGTTATTCGTGTTCATACCGAACAAAGGATTTGTCACATCCATTTGGCGCTTTTGCCAAGCTGCTTGCCAAGTCACACCGAGATGGAAGCCCTGAGGCATAAATGCAACACCTGCAGGGTTTGTGTAAACACCTTCAATACCGATAATAGCCTGACGTGAGGGGTTGCGAAGGAACGATGCGTGCTGGTTAGTGTTAGTAAGAAGACCACCAGCGAAAGTTGAAACTGTAGCGGACATCATGAGCACCGCAGAAACTAAAATTTTCTTCATTTTTGTTAATATTTTGAAAACCGGTGCAAAATTAGGCTGATTTTTGCACAACGCCCAATTTTTTGTGCAAAAATATCACTTGTTTACCCATATTAACAACAGAATGATATGCACAGATTACATAATTTTGTGCAAAACCCCAAATATTAGGTTTTAAACGCAAATAACGCATTCTGCAAATTACAGCACCAACATTAACAACACCCTTACCATGAAACAAAAAAAAATCCCACCGGAATTCCGATGGGTTAAATCGTGACTAATGCTCGGCTATCGCACAGCTTAGTACACCTTCGCTTAAACTAAAGATTAAGCCTTAACTGAATCACAGCAAACTGAGTCAGCGCAGCAAGAATCAGCACAAGCTGAATCAGCGCAGCAAGAATCAGTAGCAACAACTGTGTCATTAGCAACTTCAGCAGCAGGAGTAGTGTTACCACCGCAAGAAGCGAAAGAAACTGCAGCGAAAGCAGCGAACATGAAAACCAACTTCTTCATTTTCTTTGTTTAGTTTTTAAAGTAATACAATTAATTGTCCTATTAAAACGCTGCAAAATTACAGACTTTTTTCAATTGCAAAAAAGAAATCCTGCATACAAAACAAACTACACTATATTTTTTAACATTTAAAAACTTTTTTCAAAAACATTTGACAAATTCACCTTGCAATTCGTTTTTAGCAATAACTTTTTATTCGTTTTTAATAATTGATTTTGAGCATTTTTTTGTACACATTTAAGTTTATAAATAGTTGTGCACTATCATCTTTTTATTATATTTGCAAAAGATAAAGACAACGATTGTTTAAATCATAATAAAGAATCATAGTGAATCAGACGACATCTCCCCTATTTCATAAAAAAGTGGCATTCCACACATTGGGATGCAAATTAAACTTTGCTGAAACATCTTCTCTTCAAGACGCTTTATGCCAAGAAGGAGCCCTTATAGCCGCAAGGGACGAACAGGCTGACATTTGCATCATCAACACATGCAGCGTCACAGATGTAGCTGATGCGAAATGCCGACAAACCATACATAAATTTATCAGAAATCATCCTAACGCCTTTGTTGTCGTTATTGGTTGCTATGCTCAATTACAACCCAATAAGATTGCACAATTTGAAGGTGTTGACCTTGTCATTGGCACAGAACATAAAGGAGAAATCATCCCATTAATAAAACAAAACTGGGACGAAAAACAAAAACTCAGCAAGGGAGAAGCCTGCCATAAAGCAATCGCTGTACCCACAAAAGACATCAACACCTTTGTGCCATCTTGTTCAAAAGGAAATCGCACACGCTATTTCTTAAAGGTTCAAGACGGATGCAACTATTATTGCACTTATTGCACCATACCCTATGCACGAGGCAAAAGCAGAAACGGAAGCATCCATGACATCGTTCTGCAAGCCGAAGAAGTTGTTAAAAACGGTGGAAAAGAAATTGTATTAACAGGTGTTAATACGGGAGATTTCGGACGAAGTACTGGAGAAACGTTCTTTGATTTAATTCAGAAGCTTGATCAAGTTGAAGGCATTGAACGATATCGTATCTCTTCGATTGAGCCCAATTTGCTAACTGAAGAAATTATTGCATTTTGCGCACAATCCAAGAAATTCATGCCGCATTTTCACATCCCATTACAAAGCGGGTCGGACGAAGTGCTAAAATTAATGAAACGCAGATACAGCACAACTCTGTTTGCCGAAAAAATCAATTGCATCAAGCAATATATCCCTGATGCATTCATTGGTGTAGATGTTATCGTTGGTATGAGAGGAGAAACCGACGAATATTTTGAAAAGGCCTACCAATTTATTGAAGGTTTGGACATTTCTCAACTTCACGTATTCTCATATTCCGAACGTCCTGGAACAAAAGCACTCGAAATTCCACATGTGGTAAATCAAAACACAAAACACGAACGGAGCCAACGTTTACTCGAACTCTCTGAAAGAAAACGCAAATTACATTATAAAAAATTTCAAGGCGAACGGCGCCCCGTTCTATGGGAAAATGCAAAAGAAGGCATGCCCTTGAGCGGATTTACTGATAATTACATCCGAGTGGTTGCAACCGACAATATCCCTGCGACCGACAATACTATTTCAATAGTTCAATTAGGAAACTTTTCTACAGACGAGGAAACCCTGATAGCTCAACTTTAAGTTTTTCTTTATGAATACCCCTAAAAAAATAGCAGTTGTTATTCTTAATTGGAACGGCGAGAAAATGATGCAACAATTTTTGCCCTCTGTTGTGAAATATTCTGAGGAGCTGGCAGATATCATTGTGGCTGACAACTGCTCAACCGATGGATCATTAACATTACTCAATAAGAATTTCCCGTCCGTCAAACAAATCATTTTAGACAAAAATTATGGTTTTGCCGATGGCTACAACCACGCTTTAAAACAATTAAAACACGAATACTTTGTTTTATTGAACTCCGACATTGAAGTTGATAGTAATTGGTTGGAACCTCTGCTCTCTTATATGGAATCCACACCAGAGGTAGCAGCCTGCCAGCCCAAAATTCTCGCACAAAAGAATAAAGCACAATTTGAATACGCAGGAGCTTCTGGTGGCTTTTTAGACCACTACGGATACCCTTTCTGTCGCGGAAGAATATTGACTGAAGTCGAAACAGACCAGCAACAATACAACACCATTTGCGATATTCTTTGGGCATCCGGAGCAGCACTGTTTATTAGAAGAAACGTTTGGGAAACTTCAGGAGGACTTGACGGACGTTTTTTTGCCCACATGGAGGAAATTGACCTCTGTTGGCGATTGCGAAACCAAGGACACAGAATCGTATGCATTCCTGAAAGCCATGTTTACCATGTTGGTGGAGGCACACTTGATCAAGGGAATCCCAGAAAAACATATCTAAACTTCCGCAATAATTTATTCATGCTCTATAAGAATCTAAGCCAAGAAGAATTAAAGCCCATCATGCGCACAAGATGCTTATTAGATTACGTTGCGGCCTTTAAATTTCTCGTCACTATTGACATCGCAAATTTTAAAGCCGTACTCAAAGCCAGGAAGGATTACAATAAAATGAGAGAGGACTTCACAAAGCAACGTGAAGAAAACCTAAAAAAAATGAGCACTTCACCCAAAGAACGCACCTCGTACAGCATCCTTTGGAAATACTACATAGGTGGTGCAAAGAAATATTCCGATTTAACTACATAACAAAAGCAACCTCCCGTCCAGAAGGAGTTAGTTTTTATATACAGCTTAGCGAAAACATATAAACAAACCTTTGCTAAATCTCATTTATGGCTGCACTATATTTAATTCCTACCACATTAGGTGACACACCTATCGATCGTGTGCTACCGACTTACAACACCGAAATTATTTTAGGCATCAAGCATTTTATTGTTGAAGAAATACGCACAGCACGACGCTTCTTAAAGAAAGTCGACAAAAATATTCAAATAGACGCTCTTCACTTCTACCCAATGGGTAAACATGCTGATGCCACCTTATTTCACAATTATCTAACCCCCCTGCGCAATGGTGAATCTATTGGAATTATTTCTGAGGCGGGTTGTCCCGCGGTGGCTGATCCAGGAGCTGATATAGTAGCTATTGCACAACGCGAATCACTTCCAGTCATTCCCCTTGTCGGACCATCATCTATTTTATTAGCAGTAATGGGAAGTGGATTTAATGGGCAAAGCTTTGCGTTTCATGGGTACTTACCCATCGACACCCATGAAAGGAGCAAACGTTTAAAGCAATTAGAACAACGTTCCTTACACGAAGGACAAACACAATTATTTATTGAAACACCCTACCGCAACGCTAAGCTATTTTCAGACATTCTAAATGCATGCTCACCATCAACACTTCTGTGTGTAGCAGCAGGCATCACAACAGAACAAGAATACATCAAGTCAGCGCCACTCAAAAAATGGAAACAAATAGGTTTGCCTGATTTAGGAAAAATACCTGCAATTTTTGCTATATACGCAGGAAAAAGCTAATATAAGAATCTCCTTGAAAACATAATTATTCAACTTATATACAAATTGTATGGACACACTTATATCAACTTTCGAAAATCTGTCTACGTTAATGCAGATCTTTTGGGGATGTGCTGTTATCTCATCCATTTTCATGTTAATTCAATTAATTTTGTCTCTTTTAGGCATGGGGGATTTTGAATTAGATGCAGATGTCGATAGCCCTGATGCATTAGACGCCAGTAATGGAATTGACCTCTTTACTATTAAAAACATCACCAATTTCTTTGTTGGTTTTGGATGGGCTGGTGTCAGTTTTCGAGACTCAATTACCTCTGACACATGGTTAATCATCACAGCCATATCATGCGGTTTAATTTTCGTTGCTGTTTTTGTTTATATATTCAAGCAATTGATGAAATTAGAAAGCAATAGCATAACCGGCATTGAAGCTTGTTTAGGCAAACGCGCAGATGTTTACTTAAGAATCCCTGCAAACAAAACAGGAAAAGGAAAAATTCAAATCAGCATCAATGGTGCTATCCGTGAATTCCCTGCAATCACTGAAGACGAAACACCAATACCAACTGGAACATCAGTAAATGTCATTAAGATCAATGGTTCAGAAGCTGTTGTGACCAAAGCATAGACTTGATTATAAACAACAACCATTACCACATCATTAATATTATTAATTGCCCTAAATAAAGGTAATATTTGTTCTTCTCATTCCACATTCATTGACTTAAAATCTTTTATCATTAACATTTAAATTTATTATTATGGAATTAACTATCGCGATTGTAGTATTTGTACTATTTACAATCATTACCATCATCAACCGCTACCGTCGTTGCCCTTCTGACAAAATCTTAGTAATCTACGGAAGCAAAGGCAAAAGTTCTGCAAAATGTATACATGGCGGAGGTGCTTTCGTTTGGCCCGTTATTGAAGACTATGCCTACTTAAGCTTGATCCCTATATCTATTGATGCAAATTTAACAAATGCTTTGAGTCGTCAAAACATTCGCGTCGATGTTCCCTCACGCTTTACTGTTGGTATTTCTACAGATCCTGACTACATGACTGCAGCTGCTGAACGTTTGCTTGGACTTACACCCAGCCAAATCCAAGAACTTGCCAGAGATATTCTTTTCGGACAATTGCGTTTGGTAATTGCAACCATGAGCATTGAAGAGTTAAACAACGACCGCGACAAATTCTTAGAACAGATTTCTGCCAACGTTGAAGTTGAATTAAAGAAGATTGGCCTTCGCCTTATCAACGTTAATGTCACCGATATCAAGGACGAATCAGGTTATATTGAAGCTCTCGGTCGTGAAGCAGCTGCTCGCGCCATCAACGAAGCAAAGGTACGCGTAGCCGAACAAGAAAAAGTTGGTGAAATCGGTAAGGCTGAAGCCGTTAGAGAAACCCGTGTCCGTACAGCCGAAGCAAATGCACAAGCCGTTAAAGGTGAAAATGAAGCTAAAGTAGAAATTGCAAATTCTGAAGCCTATCGCCGTGAACGCGAAGCAGAAGCACAACGCAAAGCTAATGCAGCAGAAAAGGTGCAACAAGCTAAGGCACTCGAAGAAGCATATGCAGCTGAACGCGATGCCGAATTAGCACGCGCTGAACGCGAGCGCAGTACAGAAACCGCCAATGTCATCGTACCTCAAGAAATTGAAAAGCAACGCCTTATTATTGCGGCTGAAGCTGAAGCCGAACAAAAGCGTGTAAATGCAAAGGGTGAAGCCGACGCAATCTACGCAAAAATGGAAGCCGAAGCAAAGGGGCTTTATGAAATCCTCACCAAGCAGGCAGCCGGTTACGACAAAATGGTACAAGCTGCAGGAGGAGATGCAAACAAAGCATACATGCTCCTATTGCTCGAAAAACTTCCAGAACTCGTTAAAACTCAAGTCGAAGCTGTTAAGGGCATTAACATTGACCACGTCACAGTTTGGGATAGCGGTCAAAGCGCAAATGGCGGCAAAGGTTCTACAGCAAACTTTGTTTCAGGACTCATGCAGAGCGTACCTCCCCTCAACGAACTCTTTGATATGGCAGGATTGAACCTTCCCGAATATCTTGCCAAAAAGCAAGCACCAGTTACTCAAGAAGCTGAGGCTGAAGAAATTTAAACGAACCTAAACAAATTCGTATAGACACACTATTAAAAAGGACTTGATTGTTATTACAAAACTCTCAAGTCCTTTTTTATATCAATAAATCTATTTTCAGCATTACTCAACGTTTACGACAAAGTTTATTTAGTCGTCCCTTAAAAAAACTCTAACAATCTGATATACAATAAAAGAGATTGCTATTTGTTTGGTTATTTCTGCAGAAAGTTGTACCTTTAAGGTATAAAACTTGCAGAATTTTATGATTAAAAATAGTACATCTCT
>JAZKYK010000010.1:0-11268 GCA_045612125.1 Alloprevotella sp. | reverse complement strand
GTGTAGAAAGTAGAAGGGGGCCTCAAAGCCCCCTTTTTTCGTGTCAAAAGGATCAAAAATATTGCGAAATTTGGTTTGATGTCGTTAAAATTTGGTTTGATGTAGTAAAAATTTGGTCCGACTTAGGAAAAATTTCCCGCCGAGTCGTTCGCAGAAGGTCCGATTTTAACCCCTCGAAGCCCGTTTAACTTTTTTATATAAACTTTAACAATGTGACAAAATGATATTTTTCACTTTTTGAAAAAAAGTTGAAATTTCGCTAAAAAGGGGCAGATTTTGTGACAAAAGAGGGGGTTGCGAGGAAGAGTTTTTTTGGGGTTTTTGATAGGATATTATAGGAAGTTATAGGAGGTTATAGGAAGTTATAGGAGGTTATAGGAAATGATAGGTTTTTATAGGATTTCTTTACTTCCTATAACTTCCTATTTTTACTAATGAACGCCTATAACAAAAAAATAACCCATCTTGCAGAATGCTCGATGGGTTATTTTGATTTACTCTATTTTAAAAAAGTTTGTGTGATTCAATGTAAGATGCCAATGCATGTTATTGCTTGGCATAATAGTAGCGCAGGGCGTTGAGGTCGAGCATCAAAGACGAGTTGTAAACGTCAATGTGGTTCTGCGACAACATCTTTAAAAACTCGCGTTTGTCTTCTAAATGCTCATTCTGCCACTCTTCAATGGTGTAATACTTGTCGAGCATGGGGTCGTACATCTGGAAGAAATTAAATTTGAAAGGCGCAAAATCAATGTCATCGGGATTTTGGATTTCCTTAACTTCTACCTGGGCAACACCCTGCTTCAACATGCCCAAACGTTTGGCTGCGCGGCGTGATAAATCTACGATACGGCCGCCGATAAAGGGACCACGGTCGTTCACCCGCACCACAACTTCCTTTCCATTGTCCTTATTGGTGACCTTTAAAAGGGTACCGAAGGGCAGGGTGCGGTGCGCACACGTTAAACTGTCTTGATGAAATACTTCACCATTACTGGTCAAACGACCATGAAATTTGTCTGCATAGTAACTGGCTTTGCCGCTGGCGTAATAATTATCGTTAGCAAAAGCAGAAAACGCTATGCAAAAGCACACGAGAAGCGTACTTGTTTTTCGAATAATTCCAAGCATTGTATTTGATTTGCCACGAAGATCTCTTCATTAATCCACCCTTCATTTCTTGGTCCTCATTCTTGGATTGAGGACATACTCCGTGAGGTTTACGATGCAAAGGTACGACCTTTTTCAAAGGTGAAACAAATAAAACAGCTCTCAAAATCAATATTTTACGCATTTTAAATCATTTTTTAACATTCTGAAAAGATTGGCATGCAAAGTTGAAAGCTACGTGTTTCATTTTTGGGCGTTGAGCGTTGAGAGAGGAGAGGTTAGGGTTGAGAGTTTAGAGTTGAGAGTTGAGAGTTGAGAGGTTAGAGTTGAGAGGTAGGGGCCGATCTCCGTGTCGGCCCGTTGTCAATCAACTTACCAACGAGAGTTTAGAGTTGAGGGTTGAGAGTTTAGAGTTGAGAGAGGAGAGGGTGAGCGTGAGACGTCCCACTGGGGCGTCTATAAAAAAAGAAAGCGGGCGCATCCAAATTGCTTTGGACACACCCGCTTTACATTATCTAAATTCTAATTACAGTCGGATTATTCTGCTGCGTTCAATGGTTGATAGAACATGTAGTCCAAACCGAGAATCAATACACCTAAGTTTTCAGCCCAAGGCAATGAACTACCATAGTTAGCCTTGTGGTGGAGGTAGATGTAGCAAGAATCGAGATCCCAGAAATCAGCAGGGATAGCAAACTTCATAGGATTCTTTGCAGTAGTTTGCATGTTTTGTTCGTAGTCGATTGTTGCTTGACCATTGTTAGCAGAAGAACCGAGGAGAGTAGCGTTTGCGAAGTCTTCAGCTGAAGTGATTTCGTTTTCAGAAATATAAACGCTGAAGTGACCATCGAGACCTTCCATACCGAAGAACATCTGCATCATCACTGCAGAAACGATTACTTCGGGGAACTTCATACCCTTGAAGCTTACCTGTACACCAGCAATGTTTTCAGCAGCGTCGCAAACCATTTGGCCTGAGAGGGAGTTGAAGAGTACATTGTTAGCAAACACTGAAGAAGCGAGACCGCAACCAGCACCAGGACCGAACAATGCTTCGATGTTTACTGGAACGAATGTTTCAGGAACACCAGCACCTTGACTAAGAGTGAGGTTTGAAGTAAATGTACCAGCGATGCTTTCAATTGTAGAGAAGTCATAGCCAGCAACTGCCAATTCATAGTTTTGTGCCCAAGCGAGTGAGTCGGTTGTAAAGTTCTTAACTTCACCGTAAGCTACACCACCTTCAGTATAAGCGAAAGTTTGGTAGTAGTATGTCGTTTTGTCAGCCAAAGCAGACAATACGATTTTCGCAGTACTTGTAGAAGCATCCTGCTTGAACATTGAGCTACCTGCCAAAGAAACATTAGGCTTAGTGTCAACCAACACACCCCATGCGATTACGGGATTAGAAGGAACAACACTTGAAACTTCTGCGGCTACAATAGCTGAGTTACCTGTTACAGCAACGATATCACCTGTAGTTGCAGTAGGAAGATCATGTTCTTCAGCTACAGGAAGATCGTAGTCTGCCTTCTTATAGTCTTCGTCGCACGCTGTGAATGCAAAAGCTACAGCAGCGAAAGCGAGCGTTGAAAAAATATTTAATTTCATACGTTGTTAGAATTTTATTGAGGTTGGTCAGTGCCCACCGGGATTGAATCGCCGATGGGGCACTGTTCAAACCTTATTTCATTTCTACTATCGTTGGATTAGTCTAACTTCCAAGAGAGGTCTTGGTTACCATCTTCACCAACAGGGTTTTGGTTTTCTTCGCCGATAGCTTCGTTTTCCTGAATTTCCTTAAGAGGAAGTTGGTAACGCCATGCATAGTGGTACCAAGGTGTAGTACCGTTAGGACCGTGCATAGGCCATGTTGAGCTATGTGCGTTGCTACCATCGTAACCACGATCCATGTCCATTTGCCAACGACGGTGGTCGAAGTAGCTAAAGCCTTCGCCCCAGAGTTCGATACGACGTTGGAGGCGGATAGCAGCGCGTGTTACGAGACCATTCCAGTCAGCTTGGCGATTTGCCATGAATTCAGCGAGTACTTGACCTGCCTTATCTGTTTCGCCGTTCATGAAGAGCGCTTCAGCTTCAGTGAGATACATTTCAGAAGTACGCATATATACATAGTCACCCATGAAGTCAGCAACATACTTAAACTTCTTGTTTGCCAAAGCGGGAAGATTCCAACCACCTTCGTAAGCAGTAGCTTCCTTGTAGTAAAGTTCCTTACGTACGTCGGTTGCAGGGATTTGGTCGTAAAGGCGTTGGTCGATCTTGCGGATTGCACCTACTTGACCACCGTAACCTACTGACTGTGCAGACATCCAAGACTGGTAAGATGCGTAGATCATACAAGTAGAAGTAGTGATGTCAACACCCCAGATTACTTCAGGATTCAATACATCTTGATAGTCAGAGCTATAAGCTGTAGCCATATCCATGAGCGTAGAAGCCTGGCGTGCTTCGTAAGCAGCATCAGCAGCCTTCTTCCATTCGCGCTTCACGAGGTAAAGACGTGAGAGCATACCGTTAACAACAGAGAGGTCGATTTGGCTCTTGCTTGTACGTGCGAAGTTCTTGAGGTAGTTCTTAGCCTTCAAGAGGTCGGATTCTGCAACAGCATAAACTTGTTCTACAGTAGCACGACCTTCAGTAGCCTTGTCAGCTTCAGCTGCAGTGAGCACGAGGGGCACAGCAGGCATATCCTTAGTGAATTGGCTGTAAGGGTGTTGATAGAACTGAGGCAAGTACATGTAGCTGATACCACGGAAAGCGTAAGCTTGACCAAGGTAAGCACGTACGGCTTCGTTAGTTGTTGTTGAATCGATCTGAGAGATGATTTCGTTAGAACCCTTGATGAGGGTATAGAAGAAGTTCCAGGGTTGTGAACTACGAACATATTCTTGTGCGTAGTAGTCAAGCTGGTGGTCGAACTTCCAGGGGTCGCCGTTCATATCGAAAGCAACGTCGTTACTCATCGCGTCAGAAAGCATCATAATACCAGGCCATCCTATAGACATGTGGCTCATGATACCAGAAGTAGAGATAGGAGAAGAGAAGCTCCAGTTCGCGTAAACCCCAGAGATTTGTGCACCGAGCACCTTATCAGGGTCTGAAGCTCCAGCTTCCTGCATTTGATCAGCATCTACTGTACTTGAGTATTGCGGATCGAGGAAATCGTCGCCACAGGCAGTCAATGTACCTGCAAGGACTAAGGCTCCAAAATATTTTGCAATTTTCATTGTTGTGCAATTTTTTAATTAATATTCTCGTTGTCTCACGACATTAGAATTGGAGGTTAACACCGAATGAGATTGTACGCATTGCAGAGTAAGAGTCTGTGCTTGTACCACCACCTAAGCCTTGACGTGGGTCGAGACCGTAACGCTTAGAACCGAGGAAGAGGTTGTCACCTACTGCATAGATGCGGAGCTTTTCAACACCGATGTACTTCTTCAACCATTGCTTGGGCACTGTGTAACCAAGTTGTACGTTCTTGAGTGAGAAGTAGCTTGCGTCAGTGAGGAAGCGGTCGTTAGTTACACCACCAGTCATGTTCTGGTTAGAGTCTTCGAGGCGAGGAACATCAGTGATGTCGCCTGGCTTTTGCCAACGCTTGAACATATCGATGTGGTAGTTGCTACCTGCGTTTGAACCCATCAAGCCTGCATAAGTACCATCGTAGCAGTAGCCACCGATAGAGAATGCAGTTGAGATAGAGAGGTCGAAACCATAAGCTTCGAATGAAGTGCTAAGACCACCGAATACATCAGGAAGTGAAGACTTACCGAGTTGGTACTTAGTAGCTTCTGCAGCCATTGTAGTTGTAACTTGTTCAGTTACATTTTCGTATTGCTTGTTGCCGTTAGCATCGAGAACGGGAGCACCGTTAGCATCAACAACGAGTTGAGTAGTTGTTTGATCCTTGTAATAGAGCGCGTCACCAGTTTGAGGATCTACACCTGCGTACTTAACCATGTAGTAGTCGTAGTAGCTACCACCAACACGACGCCAGTAGCTACCTGATTGGTAACCTGAAGCGTGCTTACCAGGTTCGAGTTCGTTGATGTAGTTCTTGTAGTGAGTCAAGTTAAGTGTAGCATCCCACTTGAAGTTGCTTGTCTTAACGAGAACACCATTAACTGTCAATTCCACACCATTGTTCTGCATTTCCATACCGTTGCTGTAGATGTAAGCAGGTGAACCTTGTGATGGTGCGAGAGGACGTGCGAAGAGCATGTCGCTTGTAACCTTAACGAAGTAGTCGAATTCAATGTTCAAACGGTTGTTGAACATGTTAGTTTCGAAACCGATGTTGAAGTTCTTAGACTTTTCCCAAGTGATATCAGGGTTACCACGGAAAGAGTGAACAACACCAGGTTGGCCGTCAACGTTAGTTACAGAGTATTGGTCGAGGTAGAGTGCATAGTAACCACCGATATTGTCGTTACCTTGTGTACCGTAGCTACCCTTGATCTTGAAGTTGTTTACGAAACGACGGAGGAATGAAGATTGGAAGAATTCTTCCTTGTTCACGTTCCAAGCGAAACCTGCTGACCAGAAGTCACCCCAACGGTTGTCTGGGTGGAACTTAGAAGAACCATCGCGACGATAAGTAGCAGATACGTTGTAACGATCGTAGAATGTCATTTCGGCACGACCGAAGTAAGATTCGAGTGAATAACGGTAAGTAGCAGAAGATGGGTCTTGACCAGGCTTAACAGCGTTACCGAATTCAGAGTTACCAGGAATGAAGAAACCTGTCATTTCAGCAGAAACACCATTGTATTCCTTACGTACAGATTCGTGACCAGCCATTACATTGAGGCTGAGGTCGCCATTGAGGAAGTCACGAACGTAGTTCAAACGTTGTGAAGACGTGAACATACGCATGCGGTCAGCAGTCTTTTCTGAACGACCACCTACTTCAGCAGCATCACCCACGATAGGCGTTTGGAATGTTGTTGCATAGCTTGAGAGGTTGTCGAACGCAGCGTCAACGTTGAATGAAAGACCTTCAACGGGGAGCTTCACGTTAGCAAAACCACGGAGGTTCAACGCGTCTGTTTCGTTGTCGTTAATATTGTAAAGAATATTAAGGAATGGGTTAGCACCTTGAGAGTAAGGACGTGACTTACCGTTTGCTACCCCGTAGTCGAGCTGGATATTGCCCTGTGCATCGAGCAAGTAGCTACCATCAGGATTACGTTGGTAAACAGGATAGATAGGTGCGATACCTTGCGAGAAGTAGAACATTGAGTTTGTTGTACCTGAAGTCGCAGTGTAGTTAGAAGTTGTGTTAGAGTAGTTTGCGTTAACACCAACGTTCAACCAGTTGTTTACCTTGTGTTCGAGGTTTACACGACCAGAAAGACGAGAGAAGTCAGACTTCTTGATGTAAGCCTTGTCATCCAAGTAACCAACAGAGATGTAGTAACGTGTCTTATCAGAACCACCGCTGATAGAAGCGTTGTATTCTTGACGTTCACCTGTGTTGAATGGTTCCTTGTGCCAGTCATCGTGGTAGAGCAAACGTGCGTTAGGATTGATGCGACCAGTGATAGGGTTGATCAATTCAGCATCGGGTACATTATAAGAGTTATAACCACCCAAGTCCTTGATCATTGTTGAAGAAGCATTGATACCTGCATCGAAAGCATTCATACCCTTTGCAATGTTCTTATTGCGCAATGATTCCCAGAAGAGTTCGTAGTAGTCAGCTTCGCTGCGTACTGTTTGATAAAGGTCAACACCACGTTCAGAGAAACCCCACTTTGCGTCGAAGTTCACGTTAGTCTTACCTTCCTTACCCTTCTTAGTGGTGATCATGATGATACCGTTAGAACCACGTGCACCGTAGATTGAGCTCGCAGAAGCGTCCTTTTGAACACTCATTGATTCAATGTCGGCAGGGTTAATGGTATTCAAAGAACCTTCGTAAGGTACACCATCAAGGATGATCAATGGTGAAGTACCGTTGATAGAACCGATACCACGGATATTGATTGAAGCAGAAGAACCTGGCTGACCTGTTGAAGATGTGATTTGCACACCAGCCAACTGACCTTCGAGACCCTTAGAAACGTTTGACACTTGCATCTTCTGCAAGTCTTCAGACTTCATTTGAGCCACAGAACCAGTAAACGAACCCTTCTTCGCAACACCGTAAGCTACGACGATAGCTTCATCGAGTTCTTGTTCATCATACTCGAGAGCAACTTTTACATTGCCCGCTACTTTAACTTTTTGAGTCTTCATACCAAGATATGAAACACTCAATGTCTTAGCAGACGCAGGAACATTAGGAAGGACGAAGTTACCTTTTTCATCGGTAGCAACACCCATCTGAGTACCATCAACCTTAACGGTTACACCAATGAGGGGTTCACCGTTGCTATCAGTTACAGTACCTGTCACACGCTTCTGCGCAACCAACGAGATTACCCCAAAGAGTAAGCCCGTAAACAAAAGCACTAACTTTTTGTTCATAACTGTTACTATTTATAAATGATTATTTGTTGTTTAGTTATTTCGTCTGTTTGTGAAGTCTGACCCCGTGAGAAAAGTGAAAATAATAAAAAACGGGGGATTTTTAGTTGTGTTTGAAGCGCAAAAGTATATTTTTTTCATTTATCCGCAAACTAAAATGTGAAAAAATGTAGCATTTACACTATTTTTTATGGCTAAATGTCTTAAAAAGAGATAAAATCATCGTAAAAACGCTATTTCTCACCGCACGAAAATTGCAATTTGTCAAAAAGAATCATTCACAAACTTGCTTTTTGTCAATATTTTACAAGAAAAACTTTCTTTTTGTCACTTTGCAACATTTTTTAAGGGTTTCGAGGGATGAGATTGGGGAGGCAGGAGGTTTTAGGAGGCGATAGGTAGTTATAGGAGGTTATAGGAAGTTATAGGAGGTTATAGGAAGAACTAGACATTCTAGATAATCTAGAGGCTCTAGAGATTCTAGATGCTCTAGATATTCTAATTGCTCGAGAAGCACAAGATTTTAGAGGCGCCAACGACCTTAAAGACTTTAAAGACCTTCCGCCAAAGCGCCACTTTCACCAAAGCGCGCCCCTATCGCGCGCATATATCATAATAAATAACGATTGCACATTCTTTCCAATCATTTTAATTTTGCACCGAAATTAACAAAGCTTTACAATCAATGAACAAACGTACTTACGCATGCCTTTTGAGCTTTTGTGCATTAGCCACACCACTCTGGGCAAACACAACACCAACCGACAGTTCAAGAGTTATTAATCTTGAAGAGGTGTATGTGGTGGCAAGTCCAAAGCAAAACACACAACTGCGCAAGCAACCTTTATCGTCAACGCTGTTGAGCGGCGAACAATTGGAGCACCTGCAAGCCAATAGTATTAAAGGCGTGTCGGGACTGGCACCAAACTTCTACATGCCCGACTACGGTAGCCGCTATACCTCGGCGGTCTATATCCGTGGTATCGGTAGCCGCATGAACACACCTGCCGTTGGCCTTTACGTGGATAACATCGCCTACGTGGATAAGAGCGCTTACGACTTCGCATTCAACGACATTGAACGCGTTGACGTGTTGCGCGGTCCGCAAGCCACACTCTACGGTCGAAACACGATGGGGGGCCTCGTCCGCGTGTTTACCTCTGACCCTCTGCGCCATTTCGGCACCAACATAAACCTGGGCGCTTCCACACGCAATGGGGGACGCAAGATGAACTTTACCACATTCTTGCATCCTTGCAATAACCTCGGTATCTCGGTAAGCGGATACTATGAAGGCGAGGATGGCTTCTTTAAAAACAGCGCCAACAACAAACACGCGGACTTCAGCGATAACGGTGGCGGAAAACTGCGCGCGGTGTACCAAGCGAACGACAATCTGAAGTTTGACTTCACCGCCTCATACGAACAAAACTACGAAGGTGCATGTCCTTATATATATGAGGGCGCTGCCAATGGTCCGGAAACCATGCCCGAAGCTGTGGGGCAATTGGCACAAAACCGACCATCAACATACCGACGCGGCATGCTGAACACCGGTTTGAATGTTGAATGGCGCGCAGAGAACTTCAAACTAAACAGTGTGACGGCATACCAACACTTGCAGGACCGCATCTTCATCGACCAGGATTTTACTACTGCAGATATCTTCTCGCTGAACCAAAGACAACGCATCAACACCTTCAGTCAGGAGTTGTCGCTGACCTCAAAACCAGGTCATGCCTGGCAATCAACCTCGGGCGTGTATGCCATGATGCAGGTGACGAACACAAGCTGCCCTGTGATATTCTATGAAGAAGGCATTGGATTCCTCAACAATATGTTTGCGCAAGTGCTCCCACAACGTCCACCCATGGTGTTGGCATTTACCGATGCACAACTCCCCTTCATGGCAGATATGCGTACGCCAACCGCCAATGCAGCAGCCTTCCACCAATCGACTTACAAGTTTGATTGCGGACTTTCGGTTTCAGCCGGTTTGCGTTTGGACTACGACCTGCAACGCTTAGAGCTCAACTCGGGCTTGAACGCGCCTGCAAACTTCACGTTCACAACCATGGGACGCCCCATCCCCTTCACCAGCAGCCCTACCCTCTCAGGCGACATCCATAAACACACCTGGCAATTACTCCCCAAGATTGCCTTGCAATACGACTTTAAGGATCGCTTAGGCAATGTTTATGCATCGGCATCGAAGGGTTACCGCTCGGGGGGATACAACGTACAGGCTTACTCCGACCTATCGCAAGCCATGCTGCAGCGCGACATGATGTTGCAGGTGTACGAAACCAGCAAACAAATGATGGTGGGCATGGGCATGCCCGAAGCTACGGTAGAGCAAAACCTCAGCGGCTTGACCGCAAACATCCCTGCCGAACCGTTGGCACAGGACCTCTATTACAAGCCCGAACAAACATGGAGCTATGAAGTGGGTACGCACCTGAACCTTTGCAACGGTGCCTTAGCCATCGACCTGTCGGCATTCTTAATGGACACGAAGGACCAGCAAGTGGCTGAGTTCGCTGAAAGCGGCATGGGTAGAAACGTAAAGAACTCCGGTAAGAGTCGTTCGGTGGGCGGTGAATTAGGCGTCTTCACAAAGTGGCTGAACAACCGACTTACTGTAAACCTGAACTATGGATTCACACATGCAACGTTCAAGGCGAATGACAACTACGTGCCTTACGTGCCCAAACACACCATCAGCACCGTGGCAGACTTCCGACAACCCTTGAACAACGACATCCTCAAGGCGGTGACCGTAGGCGCCAACTACTATGGCGTGGGCAACATCAAGTGGAACGAAGCCAATACCTTCGAACAACATTACTATGGCACACTCGGTGCGCACCTTAACTTTGAATTTGCACACGACATCAGCCTTGACCTTTGGGGCAAGAACCTCACCAAAGCTAAATACGACACCTTCCGATTCGACAGTATGAACAGACGCTACGCACAACGTGGCATCCCCTGCCATTTCGGAGCAAACCTCAAACTCAAATTCTAATCAAAAAAAGTCTCGATAACCATTGCTGGCTATCGAGACTTTTTTTAGAGTTGAGAGTTTAGAGAGAGATGAAAGTTGAGAGTACAACTGCCGTGTGGCTTGCTCTTTCCTACTTCTAGTGCCTTTGCTTTCTTTTCTTTTTCTAGAATTAGAGACGGTTTGATGAGCTTGCGAATAATTTGGCTCCGCAGTGCATCAATAAATGTCTAGAATTAGAGAATTAGAGACGGTTTGATGAGCCTTGGCGAATAATTTTGGCTCCGCTTTGTGTATCGGTCAATAAATTCATCTTGATGAATAAAAAATTCTCTAATTCTAAAATTCTAGAAAAAACAAGAAAACATTTGATTTATAGTCTAGACGGTTTGATGAGCCATAGCGAATAATTAGAGATGGTTTGATGAGCTTAGGCGAATAATTAGAGACGGTTTGATGAGAGTAATCGAATAATTTTTGCTCACGCTGTGAGCCCATGCGGCTAGCAAGATGTTTCCACGTATCACGAGTATTTTAGGACCACATTCATACTTTAATAAATGATACGCGTAGATCCTCGTGATCCGCTGGAGATATTTTTTTCACGCAGAATACGCGGAAATCGCGGAAGCCATGCGGAATAGAAATGCTATTAT
>JAZKYK010000009.1:0-16485 GCA_045612125.1 Alloprevotella sp. | reverse complement strand
TATTCGCTATGGCTCATCAAACCGTCTAGACTATAAATTAAATGTTTTCTTGTTTTTTCTAGAATTTGAGAATTTGAGAATTTTTTATTCATCAAGATGAATTTATTGATTGATACACACTGCGGAGCCAAAATTATTCGCTATGGCTCATCAAAACGTCTCTAATTCTCTAATTCTAGACATTTATTGATGCACTGCGGTGCCAAATTATTCGCCAAGGCTCATCAAACCGTTATAATTTGGGTGACGCATTGACGAATTCAGGAAATCAAAGGCATAAAAAAGAGTGTTGATGCACAAAGAACCTTCAAGTTCAATGTACATCAACACTTTTTTTATTCAACTTATTCGAAATATAGCGTAAGAACCACCATATTCGTTACTGCGCGGTTCACACTTTGCGTAAAGACTTTTTGATTAGAGTCTAATAAATCATCACGATTCTTATCTAATACATCACCGAGACCAAAACAGAATTTCAATTCTGGAATCATCTTAAAGAATGGTAAATATAAGTCGCATCCAAACCCAGCCTCTATACACATTTGAAAAGGTTTTGTACGCAAAAGAGTGTGTTTCTTGGCTGTAAGGTCGTAATTAAAACTTACTCCACCGATCACATAAGGCCGGTAATTATTAAAACGAGGACCAGCTAATTTAACGTTGGCGGGCAATGAGATATAAGTAGATTTTAAATCCTGCGATTCTTGTTTTCCGCTTTGATGATCAAGGAAAGATAAGTGCTTACTGCCAAAGTGTAAAGAAGGTTGTAAGCGCAACGACACATAACGGTTTAGACGCCAATCACCCAACACCCCAACGCTGAAACCTATATTCATTTTATCGTTTTCAACGGTCCATTGTGCACCTGTCGCTGGATCTATATAGCCATTATTCTCAAGACTCAACCCTTGATCATTAAATCCAAAGAAAAAACCATAGTGAAACTGACGTTCGTCAATGAATGGTTTATTTTGAACCTTACGTTCCTGCGCATAACCCAATAGGGCAAATATATTTAAAGCCAACAAAAATGAAAGACGTCGAAACATTAGATATCGTTTTATAAATGACAACTTTTATATTTACGTAAAAAATCAAAGATTATTGTGTGCAAAATTAAATTAAACTTACGATTCACCAAGAATTCTTTTGTTCTGAATATGAAAAAAACTCTGATTTTAATTTGTTTTTCTGCAACGTTACTGTAACTTTGCATTCAGTTAAGTGCGATTAAATGATACTGACTTTAAACAACGCCCCAAAACGCGAATAAAAAACGGTAAAATAACAAGTTGGGACAGTTTTAATTGTATTTTGAGTTAATTTCGTTTTTGTGAAGAAGTAGCATAGCAGGCTATGTGACTGATGAATAAAGACGAAAGCGACAAAAAGACAACGCTTTAAATGCCTCCATAAAACATGATTAATATAAAAAGTCCCAAGTTATTTTTTAGCGTTACTAAAGAACAGAACATAATCTTTATGTTTTACCCAAACATAAACAAGAAGGAGTCGCCTACTTCAAATACGCTGAAACAAACATATTATAAAACATAACATTTTTCACTAAAATTCAAAATTATGGCTTACGTTATTACTGACGATTGTATCGCATGCGGTACTTGTATCGACGAATGTCCTTCTGGCGCAATCTCTGAAGGCGAAAAGTATTCAATCGACCCAAATTCTTGCGTTGACTGCGGTACATGTGCAGATGTTTGCCCTTCAGGTGCAATCATTGCTGGCTAAAACTTTTAATCCGATTCTTTCGGAGTGTAAATCTCAATCTGACTCAGATTGAGATTTTTTAATACTATAAGCTGGGTTCTATCTCCTCACAGATTATTTAATCATTATCCCCAAAAAGCGTCAAGCTGATAAAAGCTCTGTTGGATTAATGAATATTACTCTATTATAAATATTGATATGAAAAAAATATTTACGTACTTCATGTTTTTTTTAAGCGCAACGCTATTAGGATCCTGCCACAATAAAGTAGAGGTTTCAAACTTTGAATCGGTTGGCGTAGAGCAATTCAAATCTGTCATCCTGAGCAACGACGTGCAATGCGTTGATGTACGAACGGAATCCGAGTACCAAGATGGACACATTGAAGGCAGCATCAATATTGATGTCTTAAAACCTGACTTCTCAAAAACGGCGACAGATATACTGAAGAAGGGACAAACGGTAGCCATTTATTGCAGAAGCGGTAATAGAAGTAAAAAAGCAGGTGAGATACTCGCAGAAATGGGCTTCCATGTTGTTGAACTGAACGTGGGCTACAAGGGATGGGTAGAGCAAACCAAATAAGAAAAGACATCCATCGGCAACACACAGCAAAAAAAAGACGAGATCGTGTCTCTTTACAGAACACCATCTCGTCTTTTTTCTTATATCTACATTTTTACAACGCGCAAAGGACAACACACGCTAATCTTCGTTTTTTAATAATCCTTCTTTCTTTGAATTAGGAGATTAATCTTAAAGCAAACTGTTAAGAATTGTCCGTTGCCTGTTGAGTTTTTATAACCCCACCCCACTACAATTCAGCTTCCTTCAGGCGTTCTGCATTTTCTGCCACGATGAGGTGATCCAAACAGTCTTGGATATCGCCATCCATGAACGCCGAGAGGTTGTAAATCGTGTAGTTGATGCGGTGGTCGGTAATGCGTCCCTGGGGATAGTTGTAGGTGCGAATCTTTGCCGAGCGGTCGCCCGTAGAAACGAGAGTCTTACGGCGGCTGGCGATATCATCAACGTACTTCTGATGTTCCTTGTCGTAGATAAAGGTGCGGAGACGTGCGAGCGCACGTTCCTTATTCTTGGGCTGGTCGCGCGTTTCGGTACACTCGATAAGGATTTCTTCTACCGTACCCGTGATGGGGTTCTTCCAGTTGTAGCGGAGGCGCACACCTGATTCCACCTTGTTCACATTCTGACCGCCGGCGCCACTTGAGCGGAACGTATCCCACTTGATTTCGCCCTCGTTGATGACTACGTCAAAGGCTTCGGCTTCGGGGAGCACGGCAACTGTGGCAGCAGAAGTGTGTACGCGACCCTGAGTTTCAGTTGCAGGCACGCGCTGTACGCGGTGCACACCACTTTCATACTTCATTGTACCATAAACATCCACGCCCGTTACGCTACAAACGATTTCCTTGAAACCGCCAGCAGCACCTTCGCTACAAGAGCTGACTTCGAGTTTCCAACCCTTGGATTCGCAGTATTTTGTGTACATGCGGAAGAGGTCGCCCGCAAAGAGCGCTGCTTCGTCGCCACCCGTACCACCGCGGATTTCGAGCACGACGTTCTTGGCGTCCTCGGGATCCTTGGGCACGAGCATCAACTTGATTTGCTCTTCCAATTCAGGGATACGCGCTTCGCAAAGTTGGATTTCTTCGCGCGCCATTTCCTTCAATTCAGGGTCTTGTTCGTTCATGAGAATGTCCTTACTTTCCGCAAGGTTGCCAAGCAGGTTGGCATATTCCTTACGGGCGTTCATAAGGTCCTCAAGTTCCTTATACTCCTTAGTGAGGCGCACGTAGCGTTGCTGATCAGCAATGACGTTAGGGTCGGTGATGAGCGTGCTTACTTCTTCAAAACGCGCCTGCAAGCCTTCTAATTTTTCTAATAAACTATTGTTATCAGCCATTATTTTCTGTTGATTATTTTTGTGAGGTTGTGAATTTGTAAGGGCTTAATTATTTTCGCCCATATTGCGTGAAACGAAGGGCAAACAAAGACGCAAAGCGTTGTGCCAATATTCCCAATTGTGGATGCCGTCGCGAACGCGGAACTGAGCTGGAATGCGCAAGTGACGCATGGTTTGATAAAATTCAAGCGACTGGTCAAGCAAGAAGTCTTCGTCGCCACAATCAATAAACCATGCAACGTTGCTGATTGTCTTGCGTTCTTCTGCTGTGGCATTGGTCAGCACCTTTGTTGCCGCCAAACTATCAACAGCAGTTTGCAGGTAGTAGAACTTACTCTTACTGTTTTGCTGGGCATGCTGCAACTGCTTGTTGCTTCCCAACCACGCACTCATGGCATAACAAGCGCAGAACGTTTCGGGATGGCGCAAAGCATATCCTACGCTACCTCCGCCACCCATGGAGAGACCTGCGATGGCGCACCATTCACGAGTGTTTCTTGCTCTGTACTTTTTTTCTACGGCAGGCATGAGTTCGTTGAAGAAAAAGTCTTCGTAGTTCCAGCCTGGCATATTGAAATAACCGTTCCACACCTTGTGGATGTCTTGTCCGCCAGCACAGGGCATTACAATCACCATCTTGCGCGACTCTCCGCTACGCATCAATTCATCTGCCACGCGTTCCATTTGTCCTTTGTCTGTCCACGCACGCTCGTTGTCCGTAAGTCCGTGAAGCAAGTAAAGCACGGGGTAAGTTTGTTCCGCGTTTCGGTTAAACCCGTCGGGTAGATATATGCAGAATGGGATGTCGCTCTGTAGCACCTCGCTCTTGAGCGTGTCGTTGACAACGACTCCTGCCACACTCATTTGAGTGCAAGTAAGCGCCACGAGGCACGTTGCCACGAAGCGCTTTAATGTATTCAGAACCTTCAATGCCATTTATAGCACAGAAACTATTAATAATTGAATTCGCCAAATTCGCTCTTGATGGTAAGGCTCTTCTTGCCTTCCTCAATGCGACCTACGATTTGTGCATCGATATTGAAACTCTTAGAGATTTCAATTACGCGCTCAGCATCTTCGGGAGAAACGTACACTTCGAGGCGGTGACCCATGTTGAACACCTTATACATTTCAGCCCAGTCCGTTCCGCTCTGTTCGTGAATTGCCTTGAAGAGGGGAGGTACGGGGAACATGTTGTCCTTGATGACACGGCAGTTGTCGCTCACGAAGTGAAGCACCTTTGTCTGTGCGCCGCCAGTGCAGTGTACCATACCGTGAATGCGGGGACGGAGTTCATCAAGCAACTTCTTCACCACGGGAGCATAAGTACGAGTGGGCGAAAGCACCAATTTACCTGCGTTTAAGGGAGCACCTTCTACAGCATCCGTCAACTTGTAACCACCGCTATAAACGAGTTCTTCGGGCACCGCCTTGTCGAAACTTTCGGGATACTTCTCTGCAAGATACTTTGCAAACACATCGTGGCGTGCAGAGGTAAGACCGTTAGAACCCATACCACCGTTGTATTCGGTTTCGTAAGTTGCCTGTCCGCAAGAAGAAAGACCTACGATAACGTCGCCGGGGCGAATGTTGGCATTGTCAATCACATCGCTACGCTTCATGCGGCATGTAACGGTAGAGTCAACGATGATGGTGCGAACAAGGTCGCCAACGTCGGCGGTTTCACCACCTGTTGCATAGATACCCACGCCCATGTCGCGCATCTGCTGGAGCAATTCGTCCGTGCCGTTGATGATAGCAGAAATCACTTCGCCAGGAATCAACATCTTGTTGCGACCGATGGTTGAACTTACGAGGATGTTATCCACAGCGCCCACGCAAAGAAGATCGTCGGTGTTCATAATCAACGCATCCTGCGCAATACCCTTCCAAACAGAGATATCGCCCGTTTCTTTCCAGTACATGTAAGCCAATGAAGACTTAGTACCTGCACCGTCGGCATGCATGATGTTGCAGTATTCGGGATCACCACCGAGAATATCGGGGATGATTTTACAGAAAGCCTGGGGGAAGATACCCTTATCAATATTCTTGATGGCGTTGTGCACATCTTCTTTCATTGCGCTTACGCCGCGCATCATGTAACGCTGATTCTTGTCCATGTTGTATTTGAGGTTATGAGGTTACGAGGTTTGAGATTATGAGATTTTGAGATCGTAAGGTCTTAAGGTTATGCAGCGTGCAAGTGAGCGGTCGAGTCTTACCTCACTTGTCTACTCGTACCTAATCACTTGTTTATTAATTTAAGATTATGAGGCACCCTGCGGTCTGCATAGTCCTTAAAACCTTAAACTCTCTAAGCGAGCGACCTTAAAACCTGAATTTAAAATTCCACTGTAGGTGCGGTCTGTGCGGCTTCCGAAGCTTCGAAGGGTGCTTTCTTTTCGAAACCAAACATGCCGGCAATTATGCTCTTGGGAACGCGACGCACATTGACGTTATATTCCTTTACGACTTCATTATAGCGACGGCGACTTTCAGCAATGCGGTTTTCCGTTCCCTCCAATTGTGCTTGGAGTTCGGAGAAATTCTGACTTGCTTTGAGGTCGGGGTAACTTTCGGCTACAGCCATGAGTTTGCCCAAACCCTTTGAAAGTTCGCTTTGTGCCTGCTGAAACTTACGAAGGTTTTCTTCTGTCAGGTCTTCCGCATTAAGCGTAATTTGTGTGGCCTTTGCGCGAGCATCTACAACGTCTTGAAACGTTTGACTTTCGTGTGCGGCATATCCCTTCACAGTGTTTACAAGGTTGGGGATAAGGTCGGCGCGACGTTGATATTGCGTCTGAACGTTTGCCCATTCGGCACTCACAGTTTCGTCTTGAGTTACCAGACTGTTGTAAGACGTTACGCCCCACACAAGGATAATTGCCACAATGGCAAGGAGGATAATTGTTGATTTAGAGAATTTCATAACTTGAATATTGGTACGAGTTGTTAGGTTCGAGTAATTAATAATTAATAACTTATTGTGAGTTGCGAACAACCATGTGAGTATGCCCCGCGTTCTTTCGCAAAAACTCGTCTGCTTGTTTACTATTTAAAATTAAAATCTACCGCCGGCACCGCCTCCGCCAAAACTTCCGCCACCGAAACTACCTCCGCCGAATCCGCCACCACCGAAGCCTCCGCCAAATCCACCGCTGCTTCTGTCGCCTCCCATTGGGAATATGAATGGGGGAATGCCGCCACCGCCGGAGTTTGAGCGGTCCGAGGGGATGTGTTGGTCTTCGTTTTCTTCGTGGCCACAGGCTTCGCATTTCCAAATGACTCTGTTGTAGCTCATGTGAAAATAGTCTAATCTTTCGAATGGCTGTTTTTTGACTACACAGCGCTTGTAGATTTTCATTTTCTTCTTGCCGCAGTGCGGACATACGCGAACGCCCATCGGAATGATGATGAGAAAAACCAATCCTGCAATGAACAATATCAGAAGTACGCCGAAAAAGATGGTGGCTCCGATATTTTCTTCTTCCAATTCTTTGTTGATGCTCTCATCGCCGCGGATGATTCCGTCGAGAACTTTCATCGTTGCGAGCATAGCACCGTCCCAGTCGCTTTGTTTCAGGAGCGGCACCATCACCTGGTTTTCCACGCGCTTGCAGATGGCATCCGGAATCGTTCCTTCGAGTCCGCGCCCTGTCAGGATTTGATAGCTGCGGTCTTCCGTGCAGAGAATCACGATGAGCCCCGTGTTCTGCTTCTTGTTTCCGATGCCGTATTTCCTGCTGAGCTGCATCCCAAATTCATAAGGGTCGTTGCCCTCAATACTCTTCACGACGATGACCACTGTTTCCACGCCTTTGTCCTGTTCGAGGGCATAGAGTCGCGTGTCGATGCTGTCAACTGTCGTTATGCGCAGAATGTTGTCAGGATTGCAAACGTATCTGCGCGCATCCTGCAAGTGTACCATAGGAAGCGTTTCGGGCGTCCATTTTTGAGCCGTCAGGCTCAGCGTGGCGCAGACGAATATTCCTATGAATAGAACATACATTCGTTTTATGTTGCAAATCATACTGCAAATTTACATTTAATCGGATAGTTGACCAACTTCTGAAGTTTCTTTTCTGTCGCAAAATGGAATTTGAACGTTGTTTTTATTCAAAATAGCCAAACTGACTCCGCAAAATAGTAGGATATTTAAGCACTTTACTACGTTGAAAAATTAAAAATGCTTAACTTTGCAGTCAAACGTATAAATAAATCTGAATATGAAACCTCTATTCATAGCCGGTCCCTGTGTTATTGAATCGGCAGAACTCTTAGACCTTGTTGCTACAAAGTTAGCAGACATTCAGAAAAAGACAGGACTCGAAATCTACTTCAAAGCCTCGTTCGACAAAGCCAACCGCACGTCTATCCACTCATTCCGTGGTCCCGGATTGGAGAAGGGATTGCAGATGTTGGCTGACGTGAAGGCGAAGCACGGGCTCCCTCTCCTCACCGACATCCACGAAAGCTATCAGGCTGCTGCCGCTGGCGAGGTTGTTGATGTATTGCAAATTCCCGCATTCCTCTGTCGTCAGACCGACCTCCTCGTTGAGGCTTCGCGCACCGGAAAAACTGTGAACATCAAGAAGGCACAGTTCCTCTCGGGCGAGGACATGCAGTTCCCCGTCGAAAAGTGTCGCGAAGCGGGCGCTAAGGAAGTGTGGCTCACGGAGCGCGGAAATATTTATGGATACAACAACCTCGTAGTTGACTTCCGCAACATTCTCTTGATGAAGAACTACACCGACCGCGTCATTATGGACTGCACACACTCTGTGCAGCGTCCCGGAGCCGCTGGTGGAAAGACGGGCGGCAATCGTGAGTTTGTCCCCGCAATGGCGATGGCTGCCAAGGCTTTCGGTGCTAACGGTTACTTCTTTGAAACGCACCCCAACCCCGAAGCAGCGTTGAGCGATGGTCCCAACATGATTTTCCTCGACGAGCTCGAAGCCCTCATCCATTCTTTGGCAAACTAAGTATTCCCACCTTTGTTATGAGTAAATACATTGATACTGCAATAAAATGCTTGCAGGACGAGTCCGACGCAATTCTTGGACTCATCCCCCTGCTCGACGATAATTTCGACAAGGCCGTAGAACTGATTCTCGAAAGCAAGGGCAAATTGGTCGTAACGGGTGTGGGTAAGAGTGGACACATCGGTGCGAAGATAGCGGCTACACTGGCTTCTGTCGGCACGCCCAGTTTCTTCCTCAATCCGCTCGATGCCTTCCATGGCGACCTTGGCATGATTCAGAAGGAGGACGTGGTGCTTGCCATCTCGAATTCCGGACAGACCGACGAGTTGCTGCGTTTCCTGCCCTACCTGCTTGAGCAAAACATCCCCGTCATCGGCATGAGTGGCAATCCGCAGTCGTTGCTTGCCCAATATTCGTCGGCTCACCTCAACATTGCTGTCGAAAGAGAGGCTTGTCCGCTCAATCTCGCGCCTACGAGTTCTACGACAGCCACGCTGGCACTCGGCGACGCCCTGGCATGTGCGCTCATCGTTGCGCGCAATTTCCAGGCAAAGGACTTTGCGCAGTACCACCCCGGTGGTTCGCTGGGCCGCCGACTGCTCACGAAGGCCAAGAACGTGATGCGTACGGACGACCTTCCCGTTGTTGCGCCCGAAACGAAGTTGAGCGAAGCCGTTATCCACATGAGCAATGGTCGCTTGGGTCTTTGCGTAGCGGTTGAAGACGAACATGTCGTAGGTATTATTACTGATGGCGACGTCCGACGTGCCATGGAACGCTCGCAAGATAAGTTCTTCCAACTCACCGTGGCAGATATCATGTCGAAAAATCCTAAAACCGTTTCGCCCGAAACGAAGATTCATCAAATTGAAAAACTTTTCCAGCAACACAAGATACACAATGTCTTGGTTGTGGACAACGACCGCAAACTTATAGGTATTGTTGATTCATTCAGCACTATGATTTAGAATGCAAAGATTTATTTTTATTCTTTTACTTTTATTAAACTACGGAATCGCTTTTTCCCAAAAGGGTCAAAGCGATTCTGCTGTTGTAGCATTCCTGAAAAACAAACACAACGTTAGATTTTCAAACAACAACAGTGTCGTTTTCTTCAAAACGGGCTCAGAGAAATTTGAAGATCTTTTCAAAGCAGTCCAACAGGCACGCCACAGCATCCATCTTGAGTATTTCAACTTCAGAAACGACTCCATCTCGCACGCATTATTTCACTTACTCGCCCAAAAAGCGAAAGAGGGTGTGAAGATCCGCGCAATGTTCGATGGCTTTGGAAACACATCAAACGATAGTCCTATCCAACGCCGACACGTTAAGGAACTACACGAAAAAGGTATTGAAATTATTGAGTTTGACCCCATTCATCCGCCATACATCCAAAACGCATTTCATCGTGACCACAGAAAGGTGGTGGTGATCGACGGCTTAATTGCATATACGGGAGGCATGAACGTGGCAGACTATTACATTACAGGGAAACCTGAATTTGGGCCATGGCGCGACTTGCATTGCCGTATAGAAGGCGATGCCGTAGCTGAACTTCAAAAGGTCTTTTTAGATTTTTGGAATCAAGAAACAGGACAGGATATCCACGGCACGTCTTATTACCCTGGAGAAAGAATCGCCTCTGAACATTTCTTGAATTTAAAAGCCGACACCACCCTAACCAAGGGACAGAAAACAATAGGTGTTGTCAATAGAATACCTCGATACTCTTCGCGAATTATCGAAGAAACATTCATTGAGATTTTAGACGCTGCGCAACACAATATTGAGTTGGTCAACCCCTATTTCACATTAACCCCTAAAGTTCGAAAGGCATTTAAGCGCGCCATAAAGCGAGGCGTAAAAGTCAGAATCATGGTGTCGGATAAGTGCGACATCCCGGTATCACCAAACGTAGGGACTTACAACACCGAACTACTGCGCAAGCTTGGTGCAACGATTCACATCTTCAACAAAGGCTTTCACCATTCAAAATCCATGACTATCGACGACAGAATGATTTTCATGGGTAGTGCCAACTTAAATGGTCGAAGTTTAAAGCTGGATTATGAGTGTAATATTTTAATCATTGATGAAGCCAGCACTTTGGCTTTAAAATCAATCTATGAAGATGATTGCCAAAACAGCTCCACAACACTACTCCCAACGTCAACAAACCCTATTCCAACAGGCAAGAAGTTTGTAAATTGGTTGTATCATTTTCTGGCACCATTTCTATAACGTTCTATGAAAAATCCCACATTTTCAATTCTCAAAGGCTTAGCAATTATGCTGGTGGTGCTCTCCCATGCTGCACCCCCAAGTGGAATCGCGAATATCATTTATCAATTCCACGTTGCGGCTTTTTTTATATGTATGGGTTATTTCTTTAAAACGTCGTACCTCAACGCTGAAAAAACATATATCGTACGTCGCTTTAAGAGCCTGTATATTCCTTTCCTGAAATATGCACTCTTCTTCCTGGTATGCCATAACCTGTTCTACTTCTCTGGAATCATCAATTCCGAATTTGGCAACGGAGGACAACTCACAGCCCATTGGTACACATGGCACAACTTCTGCCAACGCCTTTGGAACATCGTCACCAATATGTCGGGATACGATGAATTTCTGGCTGGCTCGTATTGGTTCTTCAGAGCACTGTTGGTTTCAAGTATCTTATATTTGATAGCTTTTAAACTGCTCAACAAAATCAAAAGACTCGAAAACCAACACATCTTAATCAATGTGTGCATCACCCTTCTGTTTTTACTGCTTGCTGTATGGAAAAGCAGCGAGAACATCAAAGTGATTGCTCTGGCACCAGGGGGCTCACGCGAAATTATAGGTGTTTCATTAATTGCGATTGGTTTCATGTACCGAAAGGTTCTTGAAAAGGATCTACCCGTTTATGCCCGATATGCAGCTTGCCTGATTTCGCTGATTATTGTCGTTGGACTTCCGCAATGGATAAACACCAACATGGCGTTCTTCCCTAAAGTGCCGCAAATCCTCACACTTCCAATAGCAGCAATAGCTGGATTTATCCTGCTTCATGCTCTTTCATCAGTTATTGAGCAATATACCCCATGGTTAAAGGCAAGAATCACCTACATTGGCGAACATACTTTAAGTATCTTTGCTTTCCATCTACTCGCCTTTAAGGTGGTCAGTGCCTTTAAAGTCTTGTGCTACGGTTTACCTTGGTTAATGGTGGGTGGCCACACCGTAGTTCATGCTCACAATGACGATGCTTTTTACATCCTCTATGTTATCGCAGGTGTCGGCCTGCCACTTTTGACACAGTACTACTTTAGATGTATTCGTGCAAAATATCGCTTGACCCCTATAAAATGCCTACAATTGATAATCCAGGCCCTGCGACACATACTAAATATTAGCATCAAGATTCTTAAGTACCTTTACCATGCCATCTTAAAATACATCAAAAGTATTATCCGCGACTTTAAGGAAATCTTATCTGCAGGAAATCCTAAAGAAGAATAAAAAAGAGAAACGAGGTGCGTTCCATGTGGAGCGCGCCTCGTTTCTCGTAGTATTTAGCAAATTGAATGAGATAGGAACGTTGATAACTACTGGTTAACACAGAGCACAATCGCCACATACCCCGATTCATGAATTAACAGTTAATCCTCTTCGGACCAACACAGGGATCGGCCCCGACAACTCTTAACTCTCAAAACTTCGTAACGAGCTGAAAATTCCTCTTAACGAGCCGAAGACTCTTCTCTAAACTCTCAACTCTAAACTCTTCCCACATCACGAAACAGAGATCAAAGCCTTAACAATAACGCTCTGTTCACGGCGAATTTCAAAGGCATAGGTTGTGTCGTTAACACGCTCACCATAGATATCCAGCGATTCACCGCAATAACTTTCTAAGCAATAAGCTACATCAACTCTTTTGGGGGGATTGTTTTTAAACAGTTCTAAACTAAATGTATCCAGCAAAAGTTCTATGTAACGAATTGAATTAACGTGTCCATTGATGTCCAAATCGCTATATGCAGCCTTATGGGTATAAAGTAATGGTGCTTCCTTGCTGAGCTTAATGCGTGAAGGACCTGCAATCTGAATTTCGCGTTCAGGTAACATGACCTTGGAAAATTCATCATTAGCCATGGAAGAAAGATCTGCTGGTGTGCGGGAATTAATATCTATCAAAGCCCAAATACTTGTAGCTTGTCCGATACACTCACCCGTGGACGACAACACGTCAAAGTGTCGGTCAGTAAATTGTCGGTACACACGCGAAACCCATGTTTCAACAGCATATCGGTCAAACATCTTAGGCATGTTGTCCATCTCAATGACAAGTCTTGACAATACCCAAGCATGTGAACGTGTATTAACATCACTAAACCCAAAACCATGTTGACCTGCATGAAGAGAAGCAGAACGAAGAATTAAATTTCCTAATGTGCCCCATGAGAGCGTTCCTGTTATATCTTCCTCAAAAGGTTCTACTACAAAATCATAATGTCCAAATTTTGTTTCCATAAGCATAAAGATAATTTTGCTCAAAAATACGAAAAAAACAGAAATTAATGAAGCTCATCAATAAAAACAACAATAAACTTCGAATTTTAAGCCACAAAAACATTGTAAAGTGATGAACGCATGAACATTAACAATACCATGCTCCTATTGGATTTCGCATAACAAAAAAACGACCAACTGAGAAGATGGTTTATTAATATTTAATGATGTTTATTGACATCATTTATATTATCATTAACTATTATTATGGGGGTAAATTTGTGGGATAAAAAAAAGACTTCATAAATTTGCCGGAGTAAACGACATCAATGACAACCTAAAACTAACCAAAAACTATGAGAATTAAAAATATACATGCAAGGGAAATCTTAGATTCACGCGGTAATCCAACCGTTGAAGTTGACGTCACCTTGGAAAATGGAATAATAGGACGGGCTTCCGTTCCCTCAGGAGCATCCACAGGCGAAAACGAAGCCGTTGAACTTCGCGATGAAAAGTGTTCTCGTTACGGCGGACGTGGTGTACAGCAGGCCGTTAAAAATGTGAACACAATAATAGCGCCTTCACTCATTGGCTGCGCCATCAATGATCAACGTCACATCGATGAAACACTCATTGCGTTGGATGGTACGCCAACCAAACATCGCTTAGGTGCAAACGCTTTATTAGGCGTTTCTTTGGCTGTTGCTCGCGCAGCATCATTGGCTATGAAAGTGCCACTTTATCAATATTTAGGCGGCATTGTAACACACCGACTCCCCATTCCAATGATGAACATCATTAATGGTGGTTCACACTCCGACGCACCGATTGCCTTTCAAGAATTTATGATTCGTCCTGTTGGTGCCCCTAATTTTAGTGAAGCCTTACGTATGGGTGATGAAGTATTTCATACCCTGCGCAAACTTCTCAAAAAAAGCGGTCTCAGTACTTCTGTCGGCGATGAGGGCGGTTTTGCGCCTATGTTCAAGAATGCAGAAGAGGCACTTCAATTTATCGTGGAAGCCATTGAAATTGCAGGCTACACCCCTGGTGAAGAGGTCACAATAGCTATAGACTGTGCGGCTTCTGAATTTTTCAGCAATGGTATTTATGATTACACGATTTTTGAAGGTAGCAATGGCAAGCAACGCACCGCAGAAGAACAGGTGTCTTATCTAGAACAACTCATTAATCAATATCCCATTGATTCAATCGAAGATGGAATGGCTGAAAATGATTGGGAAGGTTGGTACTTACTCACCAAGCGATTAGGCACACGGTGCCAACTTGTGGGCGATGATTTATTCGTCACGAATATCAAATTCCTGAAACGTGGTATTGACGAACATTGCGCCAATGCCATTCTCATCAAACCCAATCAAATTGGCACGCTCTCTGAAACACTTGATGCAATAGCCCTTGCAGCACGCTCAGGATATGCAGCTATTGTCTCACACAGATCAGGCGAAACAGAAGACACGTTTATTGCAGACCTTGCTGTAGCCACAGCATGCGGACAAATCAAAACTGGTTCACTTAGCCGTTCTGAACGACTTGCGAAGTACAACCAATTATTAAGAATTGAAGAACAATTGGGTAAAACAGCATCCTATGGCCGACTCAAACAAGTCCCATTACCGATTGAAACCAATTAACCTTTAACACATCAACACCATGAAAAAACTACTCTTTTCTAAGCTATATCCCTCACCGGCTTTCTCTGCCTTCCTTTTAGGGATGCGATTAATATTCGGGATCCTATTCTTCTGCCACGGTCTTGAAAAACTAAGCAACTACCCTGAGTTGATGTATGTCTTCCCTGATCCACTCGGCATTGGAAGTGAAATAAGTTATATCTTAGTTGTATTTGCGGAAATTGTTTGCTCCTTAGCTTTTATCACAGGTATTCTTTTCAGATTGACACTGATTCCTATGATTATTGCCATGAGTGTAGCCTTCTTTGAAATACACGATAGCAGTATTGCACAAGGTGAATTGGCATTTATCTATCTCGCTGTTTTCGCTATGCTTGCTATTACTGGTCCTGGTATTTACGCCATCGATCGGTGGATAACCAAATACTGCCCTTGCTGCATCGAAGCGGACAATTGTCCTAATGAAGAGTAAAAGCATGAAGAAATAGAAGAAATACACCCCAGGCTGCGACATAGTCGCTCCTGGGGTTTTATTTTTATAGATAACCTGGAAATGCAGTTGTTGCAACCCAAGTGATGGTTGTTCTACTGAATAAATAAGCATTATTGACAAAAATGGTGTGGCAAAATTGAGAATTTGTCACACCATTGTTTATCTTGTTGTCCAGTAAACACCTCTAACTTGCCCGTGGGATGTTCTATTTTTTTGGGGCAAGGATGCACTTTAAATTCTCTAACGCACCACAGCACGCACCGACAGCCCGTAACAACGGCCGTAGTAGTTCCACTCATATCTACCCGAAAAGAAGACAAGCTCATACGCGCAGTACGGGTGGTCCTCAAAAAGCGAACTCGACCAATAGTAACCGTTAGAACTGGCGCCAAAGAGGCCTTCAGAGTCATAAAAACCCGCAGCGGGAAGAAAAAGGCTGTTGCTATTAGGCCCCGTCACCTTTATACCGTAAACACCATTTTGAGTCGTCCACGTCCAAATACATTTATCATGGAGTTCTTGCATTTCTGTAGGCGTTGGGATACGCCATGCACTGCCCATTTTAACATAAGCTGCATCGTCTGCAAGATCAAGAACAGTGTTATTGTCTACTGTGCCGTAGTAACTATCGGTGCAATACTTTTTTATGGTTTCGATGGTTTCGTTGGTTTCGTAGTACCACTTGTAAGTGCTAGAATCGTAATAATCCTTGGGTTCCGTTTCGCCCCAAGCGAAATAATCACCATATGCATCTGGAGTTGCTGCGCCTACATTGCGGTCTGCCCAAAGGGTTCCACTGGGTAAGCCGAGGTCAACGGCATTATAAATGATGCGATTTTGTTTTTCACCATCTTTCAAGCTATAAGCATACGCCTTACCGGCTTTGAAATCCTTACCCGATACTTCATACTTGATATACGCACCTTTCTCATCTGAGAAGACGACCTCAAGTGTTTCGCCCTTAAGACTGGCGGGCGCCATCATAAAGTAGATGGTTGACGTTTCACCCGATGACACTTCAAAATCATTGAGCGTAATGGTAAGTGAGTTGGTGGTCGTCTTAGCCGCAATGTTAGGACTTACGGCTGTCAAGTCCATTGTACCCGTAGTGGTAAATGCATCTGTGCTTGCTGTTATCGTCACACCTGTGAGTGTCTTCGCCTCTTCCAAGTTGGCTTGAAGCATAAC
>JAZKYK010000008.1:0-35098 GCA_045612125.1 Alloprevotella sp. | reverse complement strand
TCACTTTTTAGTGCTATTAAACAGCGAAGATTGAAAATCATCAAGTTAGATATTCTAAACGGGGTAAGTTTGGGTGACTCAAACCTATGTTTTATTTCTAGAATTTGTGACGTTTTGATGAGAGTAATCGAATATTTTTCTATCTATCAATATACACTGCGGAGCCAAATTCTCTAATTCTCTAATTCTAGATTTTTCATCTATCAACATACACTGCGAAGCTAATTATTCGCCAAGGCTGATCAAACCGTCTAGACCGTAAATCAAGTAGTCTTCAAGTTTTTTTAGTTTTTCTAGAATTAGAGAATTAGAGAATTTTTTATTCATCAAGATGAATTTATTGATTGAAACACACTGCGGAGCCAAAATTATTCGCCAAGGCTCATCAAACCGTTATAATTTGGGTGACGCATTGACGAATTCAGGGGAACGTTTTTCTGTAAGCTTTTTAGGCCTGGTGTAGCCTTTGATATTCTGTGAAAGGTGAATAATCTTAAAGTTTTTTCAGTATATCCTTGCTGCTTTGAAAAAAATATGTAATTTTGCAGTCGCAAAGTGAGCGGGTTGCTCATTGATGGCAAATGTTTGGGGTATGGTGTAATGGTAACACTACAGATTCTGGTCCTGTCTTTCCTGGTTCGAGTCCGGGTACCCCAACATCAAAAAGCGCATTGAACAAGTTTCGATGCGCTTTTTAATTCAATGTCGTGAGAATCATTAAGGACATCTTGAGTGTGGCGTAATGGGCAGAAATGTGATTGGTCGAAATTGCGGTAAGCATCGTTATTCTTCTTTTTAGGTTCATTTACACAGAAGAACTATCTACTTACCGCAAATGTGAATGGTTAATTTTTGTGCAATTTAAAAAAATATATGTAATTTTGCATAACATTTCGCGCTTTGAACATTTCGCTCGTATGGTTTGAAGTCAATTGTTAATTCATCGTGGAAAATTTTAGAATAGATATAGACAAGGTCTTGGAGAGCAAGATGGGCGAAAAATCGCGTTACGTGCCTGGTTTTTTGTCGCGTTGGTTGAAGAAAATTGTTCATCAAGAAGAAATCAATGCTTTCATTGAGCAAGAAGGAGATAAGCAGGGGGTTGAGTGGATTGAGGATTGCTTGGCTTATCTTGACACCAAGGTGCGTGTAGAGGGCGAGGAGAATTTACCTGCCGCTACGGACGCGTGCTACACCTTTGTCAGCAATCATCCCCTTGGTGGGTTAGATGGTTTGGCTCTTGGCGCAGTTTTAGGACGGCGTTACGAAGGAAAGGTTAAATATCTGGTGAACGACCTGCTGATGAACTTGCGCGGATTGGCTCCGCTTTTTGTGCCCATCAATAAAACAGGGCGACAAGGGCGAAATTTTCCTGCGATGGTTGAGGCTGCTTTTGGTAGCGATAACCATATCATCATGTTTCCTGCGGGTCTTTGTTCGCGTCGCATCAAGGGAGAAATTACGGATTTGGAATGGAAGAAAACTTTTATTACCAAGAGTGTTCAAACCCAAAGGGATGTGGTGCCCATTTACTTTGAAGGGCGCAACTCAGACTTTTTCTATAATCTCGCTAATATTTGTAAGGCTTTAGGGATAAAGTTTAACATAGCGATGTTGTTTTTAGCTGATGAACTCTTTAAAAATCAGCACAATACATTTACGGTAAGAATAGGTAAACCGATATCTTGGCAAACATTTGATGCCTCAAAAACACCATCAGAGTGGGCTCAGTACGTCAAGGCTGAGGTTTACAAAATGAAATCATAGACTTCTTAGTTTTTTAGAAAACAAACAACGTCAAAGGACGTCAATCAATTATTCTAACCATGCAGATGGAAGAAATCATTTCGCCAATCGACAAGGCCTTAATCAAGGCTGAATTAACGCCAGAACGTCGGTTGCGCTTTACCAATAAAAGTTCAAATGAAATCTATATCTTGAACTATCATCAAGCGCCTAACGTGGTGCGCGAGATAGGACGACTCCGAGAAATTGCTTTCAGAGCCGCGGGGGGAGGTACGGGCAAGGCCTGCGACCTTGATGAATTTGATACTTGCGAACACCCTTATTATCAATTGATTGTGTGGGATCCTGAGGATGAAATGATTTTAGGCGGTTATCGTTTCTTGCCAGGTACAGAGATTCAGATGTTGGCTAATGGACAGCCGAATTTAGCAGTGAGCCACATGTTTAAATTCTCTGAGGCATTTATTGAAGATTATCTTTGCGATACCGTTGAATTGGGTAGATCGTTTGTGACGCTTGAATATCAAAGTTCAGGAAAGATTGCCAAAGGGTTGTTTGCGTTGGATAATCTTTGGGATGGCTTAGGAGCGCTGACTATTGTAATTCCTAATGTGAAGTATTTCTTGGGTAAGATGACCATGTATCCCTCTTTCCATCGCCGTTCGCGCGACCTTATTCTTTATTTCCTTAAAAAGCACTTTGAAGATAAGGATCAACTCATCAGACCTATCGTGCCCGTTGAATTGGAAGCGTCGGAAGATGAACTTCAGGTCGTGTTGTGTGAAGAAGAACTTAAGGCCGATTATAAGTTGCTGAATACGGAGGTTAGAAAGTATGGCTTCAATATTCCTCCGCTCATTAATGCGTATATGGGGCTTAGTCCCACGATGCGTGTGTTTGGTACGGCAGTGAACCATGAGTTTGGTGAGGTTGAAGAAACTGGTATTTTGATTGCTTTCGAAGAAATTCTTGAGCAAAAGCGCATGCGACATATTGAATCGTTTGCACAGAATCATCCCGAGGCGGTTGATTTCTTTAAAGAATACTTCATGAAACGTCATGTAAAATAAAAACAAACGGGCATCTGTTCCTTTTTTTTGAGGAGTAGATGCCTGTTTTTTTAGGTTATGAGAATGTTTGTCAGGGGGCAATCGAAGAGCATTTTAAAAATATCTTTTTTTTGATGTAAACTTCTGAGGTTAAAGTCAAAAACATTTGCTAACTTTGCAGAAACCCGTGAAATTTTTATTGATTTGGGTTTTAAGTGATATGTAAGAGATAAATTGCTTCAGTTTAAGCTGTTTCTTGATATGTCGCTTAAGGGTGTTTTTCTTCTGTGAGTTTGCGTAGAGAAGGACACCTATTTGTGGTTTCTATAAATTGAACATCAAGATATGAGTGAATTGCGAATCATTATAAGCGGTGGGGGGACTGGTGGACACATCTTCCCTGCCATTTCGATTGCAGATGCTTTGCGTAAACGCCATCCGGAAGCAAAGATATTGTTTGTGGGTGCGGAAGGACGCATGGAAATGCAACGCGTGCCTGCGGCAGGTTACGATATCGTAGGTCTTCCTGTGGAGGGCTTCGATAGAAAGCGGCTGTACCGCAATATCTCGGTGTTGTGGAAATTGATGAAAAGCAGACGTATGGCCAAGCGGGTGCTTCTTGATTTTAATCCGCATGTGGTGGTTGGTGTTGGTGGTTATGCCAGCGGACCAATCTTGAATATGGCGGCTAAATTGGGTATCCCCACGTTGATACAAGAGCAGAACTCGTATGCGGGCGTGACCAATAAACTCCTGGCTAAGTCGGCACATCGAATTTGCGTGGCTTATGAGGGTATGGAACGCTTCTTCCCGAAAGAACATATCGTGTTTACAGGCAACCCCGTGCGTCAGAATCTACTTCAAAGCCATAAAACGTATGCCGAGGTGATAGCATCCTATGGTTTGGAAGAACGTAAGCGCACAGTGCTTATTGTTGGCGGTTCGCTCGGTGCGCGTACACTTAATGAAAGCGTACTTCAGAATTTGGAGATGATTCGCCAGCAGGATGAGGTGCAATTCATTTGGCAAACGGGCAAGTTCTACAGCGAGGAAATCAAAGAGACGTTGCGCCGTTGTGGTCAACCCGAAAATTTATTTGTCACTGACTTTATCAGCGATATGGCGGCAGCCTATCAAGTGGCAGAGCTTGTGATTTCAAGAGCTGGGGCTGGAAGTATTTCTGAGTTTTGCTTATTGGGCAAGCCTGTGATATTAGTGCCTTCGCCCAATGTGGCTGAAGACCATCAAACCAAAAATGCTATGGCCTTGGTAGAAAAACAGGCTGCGATATACATTAAGGATGCTGATGCGGTGAAGCAACTCATCCCACGTGCCATTGCCCTTGTTCAAGAACCGTTGCAATTGAAGGAATTGAGCGATAATATTAAGCTTTTGGCAAAGCCCAACGCAGCGACGGACATCGCAGAAGAGGTATTGAAGTTGGTGGCGCAGAACTAACGTGAGTCTTTAGGCGGCTTCTGTCAAGTACTCAAACAGAGTTCTTATCAAAGTGTTTCACAGCCTTTTTTAACGGTGAGCCCCTATATCTTTATGCCGTGTAAATGCCTGTTTCCTGGCAAAGCACATAAATAGAACCCATCTTAAAAAATAATTCATGCAAAATATATATTTTATCGGTGCAGGCGGCATAGGCATGAGTGCATTGGTTCGTTATTTCCTGTCGAAAGGTTATTTTGTGGCAGGTTACGACCGTACACCATGTGCCTTGACTGAGAAATTAATTGAAGAAGGTGCTCAGATTCATTACGACGATGATGTAGCACTGATCCCCGCCCCTTGTAAGGATAAGGAAAATACGTTGGTGGTGGTGACACCTGCTATTCCTTCCACCCACAGCGAGTTGAACTTTTTCAAAGATCATGGTTTTGAATTGAAAAAGCGTGCAGAGGTGTTGGGCATGCTCACACGCGAGATGAAGGGGTTGTGTTGTGCTGGTACGCATGGTAAAACCACGACATCATCGATGACGGCGCATTTGTTGCACGAAAGTGCAGTGGGCTGTAATGCGTTTTTGGGTGGCATCACCAAGAACTATGGTACGAATTACCTGCTGAATACGCACAGTCCTTATGTGGTGATTGAAGCCGATGAGTTCGACCGTTCGTTTCACCACCTCCGGCCTTATGCAACGCTCATCACATCGGCCGATCCTGACCACTTAGACATTTATGGCACAGAGGAGGCTTATTTAGAAAGTTTCAGTCATTACACATCGTTGATTCAACCTGGTGGCGCTTTGGTGGTGCATCGTGGATTGAAATTTGAAGAACGTCAGCCCGAAGGTGTGAAGCGCTATGATTATTCGCGTCATGAGGGTGATTTCCATGCTGAAAATATCCGCATTGGCAATGGTAAGATCGTGTTTGATCTGGTGTCGCCCATTGAACCTATTGTTGATGTAGAGTTGGGCGTGCCCGTGAGCATTAATATAGACAATGGTATTGGTGCGATGGCCTTAGCTCAGATCGCAGGTTTGACAGCCGATGAGATAAAATGTGCCATGAAGACCTTTGGCGGTGTGGATCGACGCTTTGATTTTTACCTGAATGATGAGCGCCATGTATTACTCAGTGATTATGCGCACCACCCCGAAGAAATCAAGCAAAGTATCCTTTCGTTGCGCGAAGTTTTTGCGGGAAGAAAGATTTCGGGCGTGTTTCAACCCCACCTCTACAGTAGAACGCGCGACTTCTATCGTGAATTTGCAGATGCCTTGTCATTGCTCGATGAGGTGTATGTGACGGAGATTTATCCAGCGCGTGAACTTCCGATTGAAGGTGTGACGAGCGAGCTCATTGGTAATTACCTGCGGGCAGATATGGCAAAGACCATGTGCTTGAAAATCGATTTGCCTCAGATTGTGAAAACCCATGATTTTGATGTGCTGGTGGTTTTGGGTGCTGGTGATGTGGAAAATTATATGGCAGAGTTTAAGAACCTTTTAGAGGCAAAGCAGTGAAAATTTTTAAAATAATCCTTAAGTTGTTGATCTTCCTGTCGTTGGTGGCTTATTTAGTGTATGCATTTATGCATTTAACAGGGAAAGGCGACCAAACGGTTTGTGATCAAGTGGTGGTGCGCATGAATGATGCAGAACGCGGCTTTATCACACCCTCGGAAGTGGATCGTATGTTGCAGGACTCGCTGTGTTATCCAGTGGGCGTGACGATGCAACGTATCGATGGCAAAAAAATTGAGGAGGTCCTTTTAAAGAATCCTTATATAGAAACCGCTCTGTGCTACAAAGGAGCAGGTGGTATTGTGCACATCCTTTTGGAACAGCATGTGCCACTGATGCGTGTGCTGGCAGATAATGGCGAAGATTATTATTTAACAGAAACGGGTGTTTGTCTGCCTCCGCTTCATTACCGCAGGAATTTGCTTGTCGCCACGGGGGCGATCAACCAAAAGTATGCCACAACCAAACTCAGGGATTTGGCCCTTTTTGTTGAGGCGCATGACTTCTGGAATGCGCAGTTTGAACAGGCTCACGTGGCAACGGACGGTAAGGTGCTGTTGTATCCTCGTATCGGTAAGCAAATCATTAAACTGGGGAAGGTGGAGAAAATAGAAACGAAAATGGCAAACCTTAAATTGTTTTATGATAAGGTGATGCCTGTGGTGGGATGGAACAAATACAAAGAACTGAATATCGCCCATGTGAATCAGGTGATTGGCGTGAGAAAATAAAACAGCAGATCATGGTGGAATCTGCGTTGAGGATAATCGCCCTCGGACGAGGGAACCGTGAGGGGCGTTGGGACAAAATCTCATGAAACGCCCTGGCAATATGAAATAAGCAAAAAAACGATTTATACAATATACATGGCAACAGATAATAAAGATTTTATAGTAACCATTGATCTTGGTTCATCAAAGATTACCGCTTTAGCAGCGCAAAAGCAACCTGATGGCGCTGTAAAGGTATTGGCTTACCACCATGAACCATCGGGGGCTTTTGTCAGAAAAGGACGAATAAGCAACGTGGACAAGATGGTGCAGTGCGTGAAGAATATCAAGGAGAAACTTGAGAAGCACTGTAAGAAAACCGTGGCAAAAGCTTACGTAGGCGTAGGCGGTATGGGCATGCATACGGTGAAGAACGTGATTACGCGCACGTTCAACGAGAAAAATCCCATCTCGCAAGAGGTTGTGGATAGTTTATACGACGAAAACAAGCAGAAGTTTTGCGGTGAGCGCAATATCCTTAGAACAGAACCTCAGGAATTCAAGGTAGGAACGCAGTCCACCAACGACCCTGTGGGTTTCCTTGCCGACACGATTGAAGCAAACTTTTGCAATATTGTGGCCAACATGCAATCATTCGACCAAGTGGAGAAATGCTTTAAAGAAGCAGGCATCGTTGTGGTTGATACCCCAATTGCAGTGTTGAAAATGGCCGATTTGATGCTTACAGAGCCTGAAAAACGCTCGGGGTGTGTGTTCATTGATATGGGCGCAGAAACAACTTCGGTGGCTGTGTACAAGAATAATGTGTTGCGCCATTTCGCAGCAATTCCTTTGGGAGGTATTAATATCACCCGAGATATCATGTCGCTTCAGATTGAAGAGGATGAAGCTGAGTTGTTAAAAACAAAGTACGGCAAGGCACGATTGGCAGGTTCAAATGAACCGCCCATTCAGGTGTCGGACGGCCGTAAGTTTGAATACAATGAATTTGGCGGTATTATTGAGGCGCGTGTTGAGGAGATTGTGCTGAATGTAAAGCATCAGGTGGAAATGTCGGGCTACGACAAAAACCAATTGATAGGGGGTATCATCTTAACAGGTGGTGCAGCAAACCTCAAGGGTATGGAAGTTGTGCTTTCAGAACTCCTTGGCATTGAAAAGTTGCGCGTGGCAAAAAATGCACGCGTTACCGTGAGAGGTGAACGTATCGATAGTGTGTCATTGGAAATTTTTGCAACAGCTTTGGCACTCTTTGAACAAGCTGAAGTGAATTGTTGTGGCGGCGAACTGGGTGAAGATACACAGGACCTTTTCACTGGAACGCAACAGCCCGAACAACCTGAACAGCTCGTAGAAGAGGAGTTGGTAGAAGTGGAGGAAACTCCCGAACCACAAGGTGAGGATATCACTCCAGATGATGAGGAACCTGAAGAAAAGCCAAAAAAGAAGGGTGGTTTCAAAAAAATGTTCTTTGGTGCCTTGACAAAGGTTAAGGAACTTTTAGATGAAGAATAATAGGACCCACTTTAATAGAACCCACCTTTAATGAATAGATTATGAACGAAGATTTATTGATCGATTTGGGCACGCCCACAGCAACCCCCTCCATCATTAAGGTTATTGGTGTTGGTGGCGGTGGTGGAAATGCTGTCAATTATATGTACAAAGAAGGAATTCATGATGTGAATTTCGTGATTTGTAATACCGACTCCAAGGCTCTTTCGGATTCGCCAATCCCAGTGCGCTTGCAGTTGGGTAATGAAGGACTTGGTGCGGGAAACCGCCCTGCGCGTGCACGTGAAGCGGCTGAAGAAAGTATTGAAGGTATTAAAAATATGCTCAACGATGGCACGAAGATGGTGTTTATCACCGCAGGTATGGGCGGAGGTACGGGTACGGGAGCCGCACCCGTTATTGCACGCGAAGCCAAGAGTATGGGTATCCTTACAGTGGGTATCGTGACCATACCTTTCCTTTTTGAAGGCCACAGGAAGATTGACCAGGCGCTCGATGGTGTTGAAGAAATAGCCAAGTATGTTGATGCTTTGCTGGTAATCAACAACGAACGATTAAGAGAGATTTATCCGGATTTGAATGTCCTTTCAGCTTTTGAACGCGCCGACAATACCTTGTCGGTGGCAGCACGAAGCATTGCTGAGATCATCACGATGCATGGCATTATCAATTTGGACTTCCGCGATGTTTGCACCGTGCTGAAGGATGGTGGGGTGGCCATCATGTCAACAGGATATGGTGAAGGCGAAAATCGTGTGACCGCTGCCATTCATGATGCGCTCCACTCGCCATTGCTCAACAGCAATGATGTGTTTAATTCCAAGAAGGTGTTGCTTTCTATTTCGTTCTGCTCAGAAAACGAAGGCGATAGCTTGATGATGGAAGAAATCAATGAAGTGCATGAATTCATGGGCCGCTTCAGAGAAGATGTGGAAACCAAGTGGGGACTTTCGATTGACCCCAAATTGGGCAAGAAGGTAAAGATTACCATTCTTGCTACAGGCTTTGGCATTACGAACGTTCCCGGTATGCAGGAAAAACTGGATAACGAGGACCAAGATCGCTTGATGCAGTTGGCTGAGAAGGAAGAGGAGAACGAGGACCGCCGACGCCAATTCTATGGTACATCAGAAAAAACGGGTGGCAACAAAAAACGCCCGAAGGTTTATCTCTTTAGCTTGGATGACCTGGATAATGACGAAATCATTTCAAAGGTTGAACTGACACCTACATACAAGCGAACCAAAGAGCAATTGAACGAGATAAAAAGTAAGTCGGAGTGTCAAGAAGTGCTTGAGTCAGATCCGACCATTATGGGGATTTTGGATTAACAGGAGCGTCTGTTAAGCGATGTGTAAGGATGATGACACAAACGTAATGTGACTATTTCTACATATAGCGAAGGATATTCCGCCCTGTAATCTTAAGTGACGTGAAAATTGTTTTATGTCACTAAAACCGTACGACCAAAGTAAATGGAAGAGCAGATATTTATTGAAATACCTGTAACGCCCAAGAAGTCCTTTATTAAGGTTATTGGTGTTGGTGGAGGCGGTGGAAATGCTGTTTCGCGGATGTCGCAAGAGAATATGTACGACGTGAGCTTTCTCGTGTGCAACTCTGACGCTCAGGCGTTACAGGCATCGCCAATTGCCAATAAGTTACAGATAGGACCAGGTTTAGGGTGTGGTGGTAACCCCTTGCTTGGCAAACAATATGCTGAAGAAGCGCTGGCTGAAATCTATGATTCAGTGGAACCTGAAATCCTCATGGCTTTCGTGACGGCAGGTATGGGTGGTGGTACTGGTACTGGTGCTGCACCTGTGGTGGCACGCGAAATGAAGGCACGCAATATCCTGACAATCGGGGTCGTGACCTTGCCGTTTCAGTTTGAAGGGAAGAAAAATATAGATAAGGCCTTGGATGGTATGGAGCGCATGTCAAAGGAAGTGGATTCGTTGTTGGTCATCAATAATGAACGCATGCGTTCAGTGTATGCTGTAAAGTCGGTGGTTGACGCCTTTAAGTTTGCTGATAACGTGCTGACTTTAGCGGTGAAGAGTATTATTGACATCATCAAGATGCACGGTGTTGTTAACTTGGACTTCAATGATGTGCAGATGGTGCTCAGAGATGGTGGCGTGTCGATTATCTCTATGGGTTATGCACGAGGCGAAAAGAGAATTTCTAAGGCCATTCAGAATGCATTAAACTCGCCATTGCTCAATAATAACAATATTTTTAGCGCGCGCAAGATGGTGATGTGCATCACCTTCTCGGATGAGCACGATGGCTTGATGATGGAAGAACTTGAGGAGGTGAGTCAATTCATGAGTCAATTCAAAGACGTGGATTTAGAGTCTAAGTATGGATTGGCGATTGATGAGAAGCTCGACGATGAGGTCAAGGTGACGATCCTGGCATCAGGGTTTAACCTTTATAATGACTCAGCACCACAAGTTGATAAAGAAGAAGTGAATGTGGGCGAACAGATTAAGCGAACGAAACGCATGGAGCGATTCTATGGCGAGATGGCAGGACCTAAGAAGATTGCAAACGCTGTATTCATTTACGATGTTGCTGATTTCGATAACGAAGAAATCTTGTATCGCGTAGATACTACAGTTACTGCCCACCGAACGTACGAACAACTTAATCAAATTAAATCTTTTAAAACAACTTAAATTATGACGTTATTTGATCAAATTTCACAAGATATCGTTGCGGCTATGAAAGCAAAAGATAAAGGAAGACTCATGGCGTTGCGCAATGTTAAGAAACTTTTTATTGAAGCAAAAACAGCACCTGGTGCCAATGATGAATTGACCGATGAGGCTGCGATGAAGATTTTGGCGAAACTCTCAAAACAAGGACGTGATACGGCAGAACTTTACGTGGCGCAAAATCGTCCCGACCTTGCCGAAGAAGAAATGGTACAGGTGCTTGTGGTTGAAGAATATTTACCCAAACCGCTTACTGAAGATGAACTTAAGGCTGCCTTGACTGAGATTATCGCTGAGGTGGGTGCTACATCGGCTAAAGAAATGGGTAAGGTGATGGGCGTGGCAAGTAAGCGCTTGGCTGGAAAGGCTGATGGAAAAGCAATTTCAGCAATGGTAAAAACATTACTGGCGTAACACCAGTCTTATGTCATATATTCTTCATTTAAACTACGATTTTAAGATTGATACCGATTTGTTTCAGTTCTGTTTTAAGCGAGGGAACGAACGGGATGGGCGTGTGAAGCAAACGGTGGGGCATGTGGAGTTATTTATGCCCTATGGTTTTGAATTTGCAAGACCTAAAGATTTGCTTTGGGCCAATAAGGTTGTGGCTGAAGTGCTCAGGAATCATGCCCAGATTATCTTGAAGCCAAGAGTATTTGATTTGGCTGTTGCCCATGGCATATCGATTAATCGTATTGCAGTGCGTAATGCCGTGTCGCGCTGGGGGAGCAGTTCTTCGCTGGGCAATATAAACCTTAGCTTGTGGTTGCTGTTGTTGCCTGCCCATTTGGTTGATTATATCATCATCCATGAATTGGCCCATCAGGTGGAACTCAATCACAGTCCGCGTTTCTGGGCACAGGTGGATAAGATGCTGGGGCAGGGACCTGGCGCTGCAAAGCGTATAGATCAAGAGGTCAATGACTATGCCAAGAACATCAATTGGCTTCAGGTGTAATTTTCAATCAAAGAATTGAAGGATTATAAAATCACAAAAAAGCACATCAACAAAGCTAAAAACTTTGTCGATGTGCTTTTTGATTTATCTGTCTGCGTTTCGTTATTGGCGAATGCTTTTCAGAATGTTTTGAATTTCTTGATAAATCATATCGCGTGCGCCGGCATTTGAACTGATGTATCGGCCCGCTGCTGCTCCCGATGAGCGTAAGAGTTCGTCGTACGTGAGCAGTTTGGTGATGATATTCTTAAACTCTGTGGCATTTTTAATTTCAAAAGCCCCTTCGCATCCCTTGAGGTCCTGAGCTTCTTTAAAGCGCTTGTTGTTGGGGCCGAAAAGAACAGGGCAACCATAGACTGCAGCCTCGGGCACATTGTGGATGCCAACACCAAAACCACCACCGATATAGGCTACTGTGGCGTAGCGATAGATGCTTGAGAGTAAACCGTAGCAGTCGATAATCAAGCAATCGGCTGATGCTGCACTTTCGGGCGTAGCTTTAGAGTAGCGTAAAGAAGAACGTTGCAACTTCGCTTCAATCTCAGCAAGGTGTGCTTCATTCACTACATGTGGGGCAATGACTAACTTTAACTTTGGGTTCTGATTGAAGTAAGGAATAAAGATATCCTCGTCGGGACCCCATGATGACCCTGCAATCAGCACGTTGCTGTTCTTCGCAAATGCTTCGATGATGGGAAGTTCCTTGGCTTGGCGCATGATGTCGAGCACACGATCAAAGCGTGTGTCGCCCGTGAGTGTGGTTTGACTTACGCCAATTGATTTCAGCAGGTCGATTGACTGTTGGTTCTGCACAAAGAAATGCGTGATGCGTTGCAAGCAACGGGCATATCCCTTGCCGTACCAACGGAAAAAGATTTGTTCGGGGCGGAAAATGCTTGAAACACTATAAACGGGAATGCTTAAGCGATGAAGTTCGCCAATATAATTGCGCCAGAATTCATATTTGATGAAGAACGCCATTTTAACCGGAGCTAACTTTAAGAATCTACGGGCATTGAGTGGCGTGTCGAAAGGAAGGTAACACACGATATCTGCTCCTTCGTAGTTCTTGCGCACTTCATAGCCAGAAGGCGAGAAGAATGTGAGCAGAATTTTAATGTTGGGATTTTCCTTGCGGATACGCTCAATGAGAGGGCGTCCTTGTTCAAATTCGCCTAATGAAGCGGCATGCACCCAAACGTAAGCTTCAGTTTTGTTGAATGCTTGGCGTAATTTTTCAAAAGCTTCATGTTGGCCGACAATCATGGTGCGCACCTTCTTGTTGAAAAGTGCAGCGATGTGTGCCGCCAGTGCATAAAGGTAGATGATTAGCGTATACATGGGAAAGAGTGACCATGCGTTGGAGCAAAGATGGTTGAGGCTGAAATGCCGCTACGCTTTATGGCGCTGTTCCAAACACTGCTTGTGCGCATGGCTCTGTGACTTTTTAGGGTAAAACTTCAATGGCTTTAGCTAAGCGTTCAAGGGTTTCTTTCTTGCCTAAGAAGGCTGAGAGTTCGTGCATGTCGGGACCCTTACCTTCGCCCACCAATGCGACACGCCATGCATTCCATGGTTTTGCGCCCGACGCTTCAACCCACTTATCAACGGCTTCGCGCATGGGTTCGATGTTGAAGTCTTCAACACCTTCAAGCACGCTGTAGAGTTGTTGCATTTCAGCCTTGGAATTTTCCTTCCAGTTTTTCTTGACGAACTTGTCTTCAAGGTTAAACGTTTGGGGTGCGATAAAGAAGAAGTCGCACAAAGGCCAAAGTTCTTTAATGAAGTTGATCTTCTTCATCTTCATCATTCCGATCACCTGAGCGATGCGCTCAAGGGGTTGTTCTATGCCATTTTCACGCAAGATAGCGTCTAATGTTGGTGCCAATGTCATGTCGTCGCTGGCAAGGATGTATTCACGGTTCACCCACTGTCCCTTGACATAGTCGAACTTAGCACCACTCTTAGAGCATTTGGAAAGGTCAAAGCTTTGAATCATCTCGTCGAGAGAGAGAATTTCGCGGTCGTCACCAGGATTCCAACCCAACAAAGCGAGGAAGTTGATGACCGCTTCGGGGAGATAGCCGCTTTCGCGATAACCAGATGAAACTTCACCTTCCTGACCATGCCATTCCAAGGGGAATACGGGGAAGCCCAAACGGTCGCCATCGCGCTTTGAGAGCTTGCCCTTGCCATCGGGTTTGAGGAGGAGGGGAAGGTGCGCAAATTCAGGCATCGTGTCTTCCCAACCAAAGGCTTGATAGAGCAATACGTGGAGGGGGGCTGAGGGCAACCATTCCTCGCCGCGGATCACGTGAGAGATAAGCATCAAGTGGTCGTCCACGATGTTTGCCAAGTGGTACGTGGGCAATTGGTCTGCACTCTTATAAAGTACTTTGTCGTCAAGGATCGATGAGTTGATCACCACTCTGCCACGAATTAAATCGTTGACCACAACATCCTGACCAGGTTGAATGAGGAATCGAACCACGTATTGGTGTCCGCTTGCGATTAAAGCATCCACTTCTTCCTTAGAGAGCGTCAGTGAGTTGCGCATCTCCAAACGTGTCTTGGCGTCGTATTGGAAATTTTCAACGGCTTCACGTTTAGCATTCAATTCTTCAGGTGTGTCAAAAGCGATGTAGGCCTTACCTTCTTCAAGGAGTTGGTCAACATACTTCTTGTAAATATCGCGGCGTTCGGATTGGCGGTATGGACCATATTCACCTCCGTAACTAACGCCTTCGTCAAACTTCAAGCCTAACCATTCGAATGCTTCGATGATGTATTCTTCAGCGCCGGGCACAAAGCGATTGCTGTCTGTGTCTTCAATGCGAAAAACAAACTCACCTCCATGCTGCTTGGCAAAGAGGTAATTGTAGAGGGCAGTGCGTACACCACCGATATGAAGGGGGCCTGTGGGTGAAGGTGCAAAACGCACGCGTACTTTTCTTTCAGACATAAATTTTCAGTGTTTTGTTAATATCCTTGCAAAATTAAGGATTTTTAGTAATTCAGTTGAAATTTATAGAAAAATATTTTTGGGTTTTGAGTTTTGCTTTGCTGACTAAGGTTGTTTTAGGCGTATCTTATTCAAATCCTTGCAGTAGTTCATGTCGAGCCCGCCTTCAATGCACGTTTGCTTGATGGCCGTGTTGGGCACGAGGTGGTAGATTTTGAACATGCGCAACCAAATGGGGCATTCATACACGGTGTGAAGTACCTTGAGGCAGCAACTCCCGCCCAGGTAAATGACGGGACGACATCCGTATTCCTGTTCAAACAGACGGATGAGTGTCTTCAATCGTTCGTTAACCAATTTGACGTTGCTGTAGTTATTACCCTGCTGCTCAACATCGATGGCAGGGATAAGGTTTGAGGGCACTTTGTCGTAGATGCTTTTGAAATTCTCAAATTGTTTGTCGGCAGGAACGTCGGTGCGGAAATAATGGTAGAGTCCCACTTCCAACCCGTGTTTGCGTGCATTCCTGGCATGGGTGCTGCACATGTGGTCGCGGAAGGATTCCCCCTCTGTGGCTTTGATGTAGCAGAACTTGAATGCGTCGTTGGCCTCGACTTTCTTCCAATTGACTTTATTGTGGTGGGAAATGTCAATACCATTGAACACGGGAACCCATGATAGGCTGAGGTAAACGGCCAAAAGTACAGCGCCCGTTATGATGAGAATGCGTTTAAAGATATTTTTGTGATGTGTCATGAGGTGAGGTTGGGTGATTAGGCTACGCCCAGAAGTTCAATTTCAAAAATCAATGTTGATCCTCCGGGTATTCCTGGTTGTGAAAACTTGCCATATCCCATTTCTGCGGGGATATAGATTTCCCATTTGTCACCAACGTGCATTTCCTGAAGCGCAATGATCCACCCTTCAATGAGGTCGCAAAGTCGGCACGCCAATGGCGCACCGCTCAAGCTACTGTCGAATTTCTTGCCGTTGATGGTCTTGCCCACGTAATGTGCGGTAATGATGCTGCGGCGTGTAGGTTTTGGGGCTGAAGCATCGCCCGTTTTGAGGATTTTGTAGAAGATGCCCTTGGGTAGTGGCATGACACCTTCTTCGTTGGCTTTTGCCGAGAGCCAATCTTTGTTGGCTTGGATATATTCTTTTTTTGCCATAGTTCTTTGAGCTTTGTGGGGTTTGTGATATAAAATAATCATCTGCTTCATTCCGAGGGTAGGCGCTTTGCGCCAACCAAAGCGGTTGCAGAGCGGAGATACCTTTGGCGTCTTGCAAGCGTAGCGATAGAAACTATAGAGGTTATAGAAATGATGGGATGACGGGCCAACACGAGGATCGGCCCCTACACAACATCCATGGCGATTGATGCATTGGATGACGACGGGCCGACACGGTGATCGGCCCCTACATGCCGAATGGATTCTCTCTCAACTCTCAACCCTATCCCTTGATAAGTGCGATATAGAAATTCAAGGCCTCTTCCAATTCCGAAAGGCAGATGTACTCGTCGGCCGTGTGTGAGCGCGCAGAGTTGCCAGGACCTAACTTAAATGAGGGGAAGGGCATCAATGCCTGGTCAGATAAGGTGGGCGAGCCAAAAGGTTCTTTGCCTTGATGGATGCAGTATTGAATTAGGGGATGGTTGATGTCGATATGCGATGAGTTTAAACGCGTGCTTCGGGCTACCACATCTGAGGTAAGGTTCTTTTGAATTTCGGTAAGTACCTCTACATTGCTGTAGCACTCGTTGGTACGTACATCAACAACGAAGGTGCAGCGGTCTGGCACAACGTTATGCTGGGTGCCCGCTTGTACTTGTGTGACACTTGTTTTGACAGCTCCTAATAACGGAGACACTTTTTCAAAGCGGTGCGTGCGTAGCCATTCTATGTCGGTCATGGCTTTGTAGATGGCATTAACACCTTCTTCGCGTGCAGCATGGCCTGATTTGCCATGAGCGGTGCAGTCCAGCACCATTAACCCTTTCTCGGCTATAGCAGGCTGCATGCCGGTTGGTTCGCCTACAATGGCAACATCAATAGGCGGGAGAAGCGGGAGTACGCTTTCAATACCATTTTTCCCCGACACTTCTTCTTCGGCTGAGGCTAAATAAATAAGGTTGTAAGGCAGGGTGCCGTCGTCCTCGCGTTGCAGCTGCATAAATGCAAAGAGCAAAGCCACCAAGCCACCTCCGCAATCGTTGGCACCAAGACCATAAAGGCGATCGCCTTCAAGTGTGGCGGTGAAGGGAGGACGCTGCCAGCCCGATACCGGTTTTACTGTGTCGATATGGGCATTCAACAAGAGGGTGGGGCGGTGAGGCAGAAACGTTTTGCCAACACACCAAAGGTTGTTGGCATGGCGATGCGCCTGCAAACCATTGTTCTTCATAAACAAGGCCAGTTCGTCGGCGCAAGCCGATTCCTCACGACTGATTGATGGAATATTGATGAGGCGTTGTAATAGTGTAATCATACCGTTTTTGAAGTGATGGGCAGTTGGTGGCGCGCAAACCGGAATCCGTTAAAACTAAACGGGATTTAGTTGAAAGTAAACAGGAATTAATTAAAAGTAAACGGGATTTAGTTCAAAGTGATCAACGCAGGCAGATCTTTGGTGAAACAGAGGTCCTTATTCCTGTGATTTCGTGTTGCTCAGAGCCTTTATGTGCCTTAAAAGTGTTACAAATTTGGTTATTTTTAACAATAGTACGAAAATAAATAAAGAAAAAAACATTTATTTACAAGAAAAACCAATAACTTTGCTTAAAATAGGGGAATTGTTAGGAATGGCATGGATTAGTGATGCCTATTTCAAGGGTTCTCTTTTAAATTAAAAACCTTGTCTGAACTATGCTAAACCGTTCACATTTTTCTACGCTTATTGAAGAGCAAGCTGAGAAGTATGGCGATACGCGAGTAATGTCATACCGCGATTACGACCTTGATAAATGGGTTGAAATTTCATGGAATACTTTTGCAAAGACGAAACATGCTGTTTCCAGAGCATTGCTAAAGGCTAATGTTGGCGTTCAAGAATGCGTCGCGGTGTTCTCTCAAAATAAACCTGAATGTTTGTATATAGACTTTGGTGCGTATGCCATTCGTGCCATTACTGTGCCTATCTTTGCAACGAGTAGTGCCGCGCAAGTGTCGTATATCATTCAGGACGCTTCAATTCGTTATATTTTTGTGGGCGAACAGCAACAGTATGACACCACCTTCTCGGTAATTTCGATTTGTCCAACCTTGGAGAAAATTGTTATTTTTGATAAGAAGGTGAAGAAAAATCCCAACGACCATTTGTCGGTGTATCTGGATGAGTTCTTAGCTGAGCTATGGGATGACACGACCTTTGATGCAGAGATCAAGCAACGTCAAAGCATGGCTTGTGATAAGGATTATGCCAATATCTTGTACACCAGTGGAACTACGGGACAAAGCAAGGGCGTTATCCTTACCCATGAAATGTATCGTGAGGCCTTGCGTGTGAATAATTTGGCTGTGCCCATGCATGAAGGATATACGGCCATCAACTTCCTCCCCTTTGCTCATGTGTTTGAACGTGCATGGAGTTATTGGTGCTTGGCTGAGGGTATGCACTTGGCGGTAAATCTTCGTCCGCTGGATATTCAAAAGTCGCTCACCGAGGTTCATCCTCATTGCATGTGCTCTGTGCCACGCTTCTGGGAAAAGGTTTATCAAGGCGTGTTGCAAAAGATGGAGTCGGGTTCGTTTGTTGAACGTAAGCTGATAAAGAATGCTATTGATGTCGGTTCGCGTTGTTGGTTGGAATACACATCAAAGGGCAAACCGCTACCCTTAGGTTTGAAGTTGAAGTATGAATTCTACGACAGAACGATTATTAAGTTGCTCCGTAAGACGTTAGGACTTGAAAATGCACATATATTCCCAACGGCTGGTGCTGCGGTGTCGCCTGAGGTTGAAACCTTTGTTCATGCCGCAGGCATCAATATGCTCGTGGGCTACGGGTTGACCGAGTCAACGGCCACGGTGTCGTGCGATGTGGTGGGTAAGCCATTTACTTGCGGTTCGGTAGGACGTTTGGTGACCGACCTGGAGATTAAGATTGGCGAAAACAATGAAATCCTTTTGCGAGGCAAAACCATTACACCAGGTTATTATAATAAACCTAAGGAAACAGCAGAGGCTATTGATGCCGAAGGTTGGTTCCATACCGGCGATGCAGGGTATATGAAAGATGGCGAGCTTTATCTGACGGAGCGCATTAAGGACTTGTTTAAAACATCGAATGGTAAATATATCGCACCACAGATGATTGAGTCGAAAATAGCCTTAGATCGTTATAATACCCAAGCAGTCATTGTAGCTGACCAACGAAAGTTTGTGGCGGCCTTGATAGTGCCCGACTATGCACTGCTCAAGAAATATGCTGAGGATAATAACCTGGCTTGCACTACTCATGAAGAGTTGTGTGCTCATCCTCAAATCAATCAAATGATTAAAGAGCGCCTTGATACCTTGCAACAAGACTTGGCCAGCTACGAAAAAGTTAAGAAATTTGTGTTGTTGCCCAACCCCTTTACCATGGAAACGGGTGAGCTGACAAATACATTGAAGATTAAGCGTCGTGTGGTTTACGACAAATATGCCGACCTCATCAATAAAATGTATGAGGAATAATAAAGTATGATAACGATAGAACAATTAAAGGAAACGGTAGGGCGCGTTGAAGCGCTGAATAAATACTTAGATATTGACTCAAAAATCATTGAGCACGAAGAAGAACTCTTAAGAACACAAGATCCTGGATTCTGGGATGATGCCAAGAGGGCAGAGGAGCAGATGAAGAAGGTGAAGGGCTTGGAAAAATGGATTAAGGGCTACAAAGAAGTGAAAACAATGGTTGATGAACTCGCCATTGCTTTTGATTTCTATAAAGAAGAAATGGTTACGGAAGAGGAAGTGGATGAGGCGTATGCCAATGCACTCAAGGCCATTGAGGAACTTGAACTCAGAAATATGTTGCGTCAAGAGGAAGATTCGATGGATTGTGTGCTGAAGATAAACTCTGGCGCAGGCGGAACGGAAAGTCAGGACTGGGCTTCCATGCTGATGCGTATGTATATGCGTTATGCTGAAGCCAGTGGCAGAAAGGTGACCATCGTTAACCTTCAGGATGGCGATGAAGCTGGTATAAAAACCGTAACCATGGAGATTGAAGGTGATTCGGCTTACGGCTACTTAAAGAGCGAAAATGGCGTGCATCGCTTGGTGCGTGTTTCGCCTTATAATGCGCAGGGCAAACGTATGACGAGTTTTGCTTCAGTGTTCGTGACGCCTCTTGTTGATGATTCTATCGAAGTGTATGTTGATCCCGCGCGTATCAGTTGGGATACATTCCGCTCTGGTGGTGCTGGTGGTCAGAATGTCAATAAGGTGGAAACAGGTGTGCGCTTAAGATATATGTATCAAGATCCTGATACGGGCGAGGAAGAAGAAATCCTTATTGAAAATACCGAAAGCCGCAAGCAATTGGAGAATCGTGAAAATGCCATGCGCTTGTTGCGTTCACAACTTTACGATCGTGCCTTGCAGAAACGTAAGGCTGCTCAAGCTAAGATAGAAGCCGGTAAGAAGAAAATCGAATGGGGAAGTCAGATTCGTAGCTATGTGTTTGACGACAGGCGCGTTAAGGATCATAGAACTGGATTTCAAACCAGTGATGTCGGCGGTGTGATGGATGGTAAGATTGATGGCTTTATTAAGGCTTACCTGATGGAAGAAGGTGGCGTAGATACCGAAGCCTAATACTCATTATATATAATATATAAGGAGGCGAGTCGATAAGAGAGGATGGAGAACAATAATTTAGGTAGAGAAAGTTTGCCCCAAACGACAAATTGCCGGATGCTGGTCGCTTCATAATCGCTTAATCTCAAAACTTCTTAACTTCATAACCTCTTAACGAGCCACAGGCTTCTCTTAACCTCATAACCTAAATTAATAACTCTATAAAATTTATTATTATGTCAGCAAAGAATAATGCGCGCAAGTCTGCTCATGCTATGAAGGAAAAGCAACAGGCTCGCAAGGTCCTTTTTGGATTGGTCGGTGCACTCATTGCACTCGGTTTGCTTGCTATTTTAACAGCAGGCTTGATTTAATGTCTCAAAAAGGATAAAGGGATAAATACGAGTAAACGAGCGTGAAGTAGTTTACTCGTATTTTTTTATGGTGAGTTCAAATGATTTATCGAACCCATCTGATGTTAACCAAACCTCTTAATGATATGTCAATTGAAATAGAAAGAAAATTTCTTGTTGTTGGAGAATTTAAGCATTTGGCTACAGCTTCTCGTCGCATCAAGCAAGGATATATATCCAGTCAAAAGGGGCGCACGGTGCGTGTGCGTATTTCTGATGATAAGGCTTACCTGACCATCAAGGGCCCCTCAATGAAGGGGGGCTTAAGTCGTTATGAATTTGAAAAAGAAATCACCATGGACGAAGCCTTGTCCTTGATGATGATTTGCGAACCCGGCATTATTCACAAAACGCGTTGGCTCGTTCCTGTAGGCAAACACACTTTTGAGGTTGATGAGTTCTATGATGACAATGCAGGACTTATTGTTGCAGAAGTAGAATTGTCGGCCGAGGATGAGGCCTATGAGCGTCCCAGTTTTTTAGGAGAAGAAGTTACTGGCGATCGTCGTTATTATAATTCTTGTTTACGGCAAAATCCTTATAAGGAGTGGAAATCGTGAAAAGATGGGAATAGCCATCCGAACGGCCGCAAAATTGTGAAAATAGGAGCTAATATTCAGCGCAAAACGCGAAACTTGGAACGATGGATTGTTGAAGAAGAATAATTATTAAAGCGGGTGTTGCCGGAATTTTGCAATTCGGCAACACCCGCTTTCGTTGTGTATAAAGAATAATCCCCAGATGGGGTATGGCAAAACGCTTTTTGAAGTTGAGAGAAGTAGGGGCCGATCCCCGTGTCGGCCCGTCGTTATTCCACGCACCAATCGCATATGCCATTGAGTTTAGAGTTGAGAGTTTAGAGTTGAGAGAACCTTGTCCTCTTGTTGGTGCACAACCTTCGGGGGAGAGAATTGAGAGTTTAGAGAATACTTTGCGAATCTTTGCGCCTTTGCGTGAGATAAAGATTGCAAACCGCACGGCAGTTGTACTCTGTACTCTCAATTCTCTCCTCTAATCTTATAGACTTTGCAAACGTAAATCGAAATCTTTGGCACTTCCTCTCATGTTAAAGTACTGTTCCAGGAAGCGTTTGCGTTGGATGGATAGTTTTTGCGATGTACATACCAAAAGTTCTTTCATAACCTTCGGCGTAAAACCAGCGCAAATGAGCATGCACATGCGGTGGTCCTCCTGAATCATAGTGCTTTTGTGCAGCAATAAAAAGTCGCACGCATTGGGATTAATGGTGTTGATGGTTTCGAACAAAGCGTCCCAGTCTTCCTGTTTTGGTAGTACTTTTGTGTCGTACATTTCAAGAAAGCGCCTTACGATTTTTGTTTTTCTCAATTCCTCGATTCTGCTTTCCGCGAGCTGTTGCTGCTCCGTTTTTTCCTTGTTGCTTCCGTGATTGGAGATTTGAGACTTCAATTGTTCATAAGCATCCTGCATTTGCAGCATGCTTGAATAAACATTGTCGAGTAACGTCGATTTCTCTATGTAATCCTGATATACAGTGTCGAACTTTGCTTGTAATTTCCGGCGATTCAAATAAATGACAATAATAATTACGAGCAATAACAGAATGATTGATACCGTCACTAACAACACGCGCAGCGTCTTTATTTCCGCCTGCTGTGTGCGTTCCTTTTCACGCTCTACGTCGTAAACCAATTTAGATTCTTGTAACTGGCTGGTTATGGTATATTGAAATTGCTTATTAAGTTCGTCATATTGTTTCCTCACATAATACAATGCTGAATCCCAGTTCTCATGAATTTCATGGTATTGCGAAAGTCCATAATATCCCGTTTCATTGTAATGCCAATCAGATTGATTAACCATAAAGAGTAAATGTGGATACATAGAATCTAATTCGCCTATTGCGCCATAATAGCTCGCCAAGCATGTACGGTAGGAATCATCATTCTCATATTTATATCCATATTTTGTAGATTCTTTTTCAAAAATGCGAATGTATTTCCCAACCGAATCAAATTCAGATTTATACATATATGACAATGCTATTTGCAAATAATTTTGTAATCCATATTCATAAAGACTTTTCTCATAAAATAGAGGAAGTATTTGATGAAAGGTTGTTATTGCAGAGTCTGGAGATTCATGTTTAGGGATACATATCGCCATTTCTAATTGCAGTTGCAACCACATAGAGGTATCTTTTGCTAATAATGCATAATGCGCACCTTTTTTAAATAAATCATAAGGCTGTTGTCTGTTAACTAAATATTTGCAGAGATGAGCATTTTGTCCGTAAATACGAGCAAGCAATGCTAAATGTTTTTGACCTTCTAATGTATTAGACATAGAGATCGCCTTATTATACCACTCCTGTGCAGCTATTCTACAATTTAAATCTCTATAAATAGAGCCCATAACGTAACATGCTTGCATGCGTAAATAAGAATCACCTTGTTCCAAAAAATATTTCACGGCAGGACTATATATCGAATCATCTTTAGAAGTAAAGGGTATGAATGCCTTATTCTGTGCCGATGCTTTTAATAACAAATAATACATTTTATCGTCCTCTGAAAAGTCATAATTAGTTATTATCATTGTGTCTAATAAATTATAGATGCTGTCTGGATTGTTAGACAATACATCAACTAATTCTAATAAACGAGGATGGTATGTTTTTTTACAAGACAAAACTAACGTTGTAGTTAATACAAATAAAAATATAATTTTAAAACGATTTATGATTTCCATGGTTGTTAAATTTGATTTAATTTATTCTTCAAAATTATATTATTTTTAATAAATATTTACGGTTTGATTTACACATTTTTTTACACATACTATAATTACCCGATAGACTTATAAATAAAATTGACGAAGGAATCAATAGAAAAAGAACAATACAAACTGCTTATTTACAACGCTTTATAAAATGTGTAAAAATTGTGAAAAATATTTTTAAACTGTTTTCGACAATATGAGTAATTTCGCGCTGAATTAAAAAGCACATAAGATATGAAAAGAAATTTAATTTTATCTTTATTATTTGTAATAAGCTTCATCGAATATTCTGAAGCAAGTACTTCTTTTTTCGAAAGACACATCTATACTGACGAAAAGAAGACTATAATTTTAAATATTAAAACAGAATCTGGAGAAAATAATAAATTTGATAATTCAGGAAAAGACACGGGTCGTTCACTAATGAATACTCAAATTTTTGCTGAACTCTACAACGGAGTTTTGTCTTTTTCTCCATATAATATAATAGGAGAAACTTTCGTGTTTCGTATTTATGACAAGGAGGAAGAAGACGTGTTGTGGCAAAAAGTTTGCAGATATAGTGAGTTAAACAATATAATACTTCCTAATTTATCTGCTGACACGTATATCATGACTTTTGAAACAAACGAGGGAGTGTTTGCAACTGATATTGCATTATGAGATTCTTGATTTCATCATTCTGCATTGGTTGGATATTAATATTCAGCGTGAGTTGCAAAACTGACGCTCTTCCCCACGACGTTGAAACAGCTTTGGCTATGTCGGGCGACTCAAGTCTGAGGAATTTATTGTTAGACTACCGCCAAAATGATGATGAACGTTTCAAAGCAGCATGTTTCTTGGTGGCTCATGCCAAATGGCACTACTATCTGGGCGGTGAGACTTGCTATGACGAGAGAATCGACAGCATTATAAAGAGGACCGACAGCCTTTGCTTACAATCATTCAATACGCATTGTGTAAACAATATGGATACACTCTGCTTGCAGAGATGGCTGAACGACACATTGAAACATCGTGCGTTTCAACTCCGCGACCTCGAAGTTGCATCTGCATCGCGCTATACGAAAGTATCGGATATTGAAACAATAGATAGTGCGTTTGTGTCAAAACAAGTAGAGCACGCCTTTGCTTTGCGCGAGCGCTATGAAAGTGTTCGTCAGTTGAGTGATACGGATTTTTATGAATTCATATTGGCTTATCGTGGCATAGACGACTATCCGTTCCTTTATACCAACGAGGAATTGGCAAAGCATTTCTTTCCTGTTTTAAACAGCGCAAACGAAGATACTTATACTGCTGCGAATCTATACAATCACTATCTGAAATGGGTGAATAGCGTAAATGGAGAATATCCATTGTCGTATTCAACGGGGATGCCCGAGTTATTATATCGCAACAAGCGCAATTGTGTGGACAAAGTGCATTTCGCAACGCTTGCGCTCCGCAGTTGTGGCCACCCCATTGCTATAGATTTTAACATGGCATACAGGACTGCTCCGTTCAGACATTATATGTGCGCTCTGCGGAGTGAAACAGGGGAGTTTCTGCCATTCAATGCGGAAAAAGGGATTCCTGAAAACGACGATTCGCGCTTTGTCGCATGTCTGAACATATATCGTAGCACCTTTGCCTGCCAACGTAATACGCCGTACTTTCTTCGTGGCGAGCATGAATTTTTACCAATGGAATTTTACTCTCCCTGCATAAAAGATGTTACGGACGAATACATGGACGTCGTTTCATTAAAGTATGCATTGAAGAACAAGTCCACGGAGAACAAATTGGCATATCTCGCAACTATCAATACGCATGGATTACTGACTCCTGTAACATGGGGCTGTATAGAAGGAGACGAGGTGATGTTTGAAAAAGTTGTACCCGAACAAATTTATTTTCCCATCGTATATTCACAATGGGGGAAGCTAATTCCTGTAGGGAAACCATTCGTATTAAGAGACGGCAAAACCGATATCGAATTGTTGAACCATCCGAGCGGGCGCTTTATCGATGCTGAACTAAAAAGGAAATATCCTCGTAAGCCTCACTTGGTAGCATGTGCACAGAGTGCTATTGGTACGACTGTTTTAGGGAGCAATCATCCTGATTTTTCTAATGCGGACACCTTAGGGATTATCCAAAAACGCCCCGACACATATTGGGAAGAATTGCCTTTGGGTGGTATGAACAAATACAAGTATTACAGAGTAGAAAGTTCTAAACAAACCCAAACATTACCTCTGTCGGAAATCCTTTTTGGTAAACTGGGCAAAACGAATGAATTTATCTCCCTCCATGATATCACGTCAGCGGAAAAAGAAATTGCGGACAACAATGTTCAAACCACATCCGATAAAGCATACATAGATTTTTGTGCACATGGAGAACAGGCGCCTACTCATTTGCGATACATGATAAAGCATGCCGACAACACAATCGTTCCGGGACATCAATATCGCTTGTACGAATGGGAAGACGAACAAGGATGGAAAGTTGTTTGGGACAGAAAGAGTGAGGGATATTCAATCTGCGCAGAGCATTTAGAAATCGGCAGATTATATTGGCTATCTGACACAACAACAGGCGTAGAGGAGATGCCTTTCGTAGTCAACGAAGACGGGACGATAGAATTTACTCACTCCTGGATATTGGAAAATATTTATGCTAAGGGTAAACATAAATAAGGCAGACATTATAAAATCCGTCCCCATTCTGATACTTATAGGATGCTGGGCAGCCGACATTACCAACCAGACGTTCGACTATAGCAACAACTTAACTCAACTGCTGTATGTATTGTTGTACTATGCTTTTTGTGAAACGAGAATTTCGCAGGCATGGATACAAAGAGCCGCAGTGTGTGTAGCTATATTCTTAATCGTTGGTTTCTACTACAGCATTGTCACACAAGATTATACTTCGGATATTTTCGACTCAAAAGTTTCTTATGCAATCCACTTGGCTGTTCTATTTCCTTTAATCATTGGGAGACTTGGATTGAATTTTCGTAAAAAGGGACTTTTAAAAACAGTTGCCCGCGTGTGCATTATTGTCTCAGCGCTGAGTGTATTGGTCGTTGCAGAATCAAGGGTAGCCATCGTTGCCGTAGTTTTAGTTTTATTGATTCGGAGCTGTCCGAAGTGGGCAAAGTGGAAACATCGTAACCTCATTATTTGTGTAGCTGCCGCAGGTCTTCTTAGTTCTATCTATTTTCTGTATAAATGGAAAGAAGATTCCGTACTTGGTCGGTTAACCATATATAAGGTATTGGTGCGCGGAATTTCGGAGTCTCCCTTGTTGGGAACTGGGAGTTGGGGATTTCATCGTACATATATGCTCCAGCAATCAAAATATTTTGAAGAGAACCATAATGACAGCACAGCTATATTGGCAGATTCCATCGTTTATCCATACAACGAAGGATTGGGCTTTGCCTATAAATATGGTGTGCCTACAGCCGTCTTAGCTGTTGCTTTTCTGCTTCTTATAATTGGGAGACATATAAGCAGTCGGTATGTTGATTTAAACAGACAATATCTGTGGAGTTTGCTCATCTTCTGCTTTATAGGCTTATTTTCATTTCCTACGCACTATTGCACAATGAATGTATGGGGGCTGTGGGTTTTGGCACAATTAAGCAGCGATGAAAAGAGCAAACCATGTTTCCGAAAAATTATTTATGGACTGATAGTTGTTGTTGGGTCTTGGGTCCTTGCAATTCAAACTTCAAATGCTAAAGATAAAAAGGCATGGGAGGATGCACAAGAACTCTTATTCAATAGCAAGTCTGGTTTGAATGAATACGAAGAATTGTTACCTAAATTGCACGACAATCCGCTTTTTCTATATAATTATGCAGCAGAGCTGAACTTCGTGCGCAACTTCTCTAAAAGTACTGAAATCTTAAGTTTGTGTCAGCAGAAACTCAATAACTATGACACAGAATTATTGGCAGCCGACAATGCTATTTCATTAAGACAAGATAGTGTTGCACTCCAACATTTAAAGTGCGCTCATTTCATGGTGCCTGCAAGATTTTATCCTTTATCGGGAATGCTGACGGTTTACATGAACAAGGGAGATACACTTCATGCTGATAGTGTTGCAGAAATAATACTTCGCAAAGAAGTAAAAATTCCATCTGCTGATATCAACTTTATTAAAAAAAGAGCTACTAATTGGTTAAAAAAACAATAAATTTGCAATGAACAAATTAAGAAAACAAATTGCTTTAGGATTTGTAGCATTGTTTGCTACGATGTGTGTATTTTCTTCATGTAGTGAAGAAGAAGAGTGTATGATTGATGATGTTCGTGAACAGAAAGTTCAGGAACTCTTGCGCGTGAGTAGAGCATTGGCAGACGAGTACGAAATTGGTTTGTGCTTTACGGAAAGTATGATTCGTGGCGGGATTGACACTTTGACTGTTGAAGATTTGAGACAAGCCTACGAAGTGTATGCTGCCAACACGGTAGAAATCTACGTTTGCAAGGATAGTGTAAATGCCAACGAGAATGGACTTAAATTAAGTCGTTCTTCGCGTATATTAAGAGAAACTGTAACACTTCAACCTGGAGACGGAGGAACGATTATTGAAGATTACACCTTAACATGGACACCTCAAACCAACAGACTTGCCGTTGATTATAGTGGTCTGTTAAGAATGCGAATTGATTGGGGGTATTATTTTACTGGATGCACGCCTTATTTTATGCCCTATAACGCACAAGCAGGAGGTGTTCCTGTAGTTACTCATCCTCTAACTTGCTCCTATTATTATGATTCTTTTGAATCAGTAGGCCCTATTGGAAATCTTGTTTTTGAAGGAGAATGTCAATTTGACTTACAAATGGATGGTGCGAGATGTAGTTTTGTAGTTTGGGCAAAAGAAACTGTATATACGCGCGTTATGAGATTAACATTAATAGGTCATACCTCGAATTCACCAGGTTCATTTACTTTGAGCAATGATGGAGATATACTTTATGTTTAAACTTTAAAAACCATGAAACAACTGTTGTTTTTCTTGTTGAGTTTACCGCTCAGTCTTACCGCTCAGCAAGACACGGTGCTCACTCAACTTTTTGAGCAGTTTCGCAAGGCATCGACGTTCGACCATATTTATCCGCGCGAGAAGGTGTATCTCCATTTGGATAACAATGCTTATCTCGTGGGCGATTCGATATGGTATAAGGCTTACGTGGTGCGTGCGTCGAGTTTGCGCCCCACGGAGTTGAGCCGTGTGCTCTATGTGGAGTTGCTGGACGATGGAGGCCAGGTGCTGGAACGCCAACAGTTGCGTATTGACAGTTGTGGAGGAGCTACTGGCAATTTCAAATTGGAGCGCCCCATAACCAGCGGTTTTCATGAAATACGCGCCTTCACCCGTGAGATGCTCAACTGGGGTGATGAGGCTTGTTACAGTCGAGTTGTGCCCGTGTTCGAGGAGAACAGGGGCAAGCTCGACATTGTTGTGCCCAATAAAGAATGGAAACTCCCAAGTCGTGCTACACGACCCTATGATTTTGGCAATACAAAGGAACGCAAACTGAGTTTTTATCCAGAGGGCGGAAACCGCATTGTCGGTTTGAGACAGCGCATGGCGTACCAACTGATGGATGGCAACGGACTTGCTTGCAACGATACGTTGGAAATCTATGATGACGAGCAGCTGTTGGCACTCTCCGTTCCACGCCATGAAGGACGCGGTACGTTTGAAATACCCGCCAGTGCAAAGAATGCTTACGTAAAAATTGGCAAGAAACGTTTCGAACTTCCCGAAGCGCTTACGGAGGGCTACACGCTCTTCGTGTCCCCTGATACAAACTTCGTGGATATCCGCATTGAGCGCACCGCTGGAATGACTAACGAGGCGGTAGGGCTTGCCGTGTTCTGCAGAGAAAAGCCTTGCTATTTTGATACGCTGCAGGTTGAAACGGTTTCAGCATTCTCGCTTCCCATCCAGGTGTTTCACTCGGGGGTGAACCGCATTGAACTCTTTGACCGCCATGGTAACAGCCTTGCAAGCCGCATGATTTATCGCAAGAAGCAGTTGAAACCGTTGAACATTGAAGTGCGCCAGAGCAAGCTTCAGTATGAAGCACACGCGCCCATAGCATTGGAAATGTACTTAAGCGATGAATCAGGGAAACCCTTGAAAGCCAATCTCTCGTTGTCTGTTCGTGAAGATGCGGCAGAACTGATTGCTTCGCCACGTCGTACGATAGACGGTGAACTGCTTTTGAGCAGTGAAATACGTGGTTACATTCATCGCCCCGACTATTACTTTGAAGCAACAGCCGATAGTGTTGAGCAACGTCTTCGATACCGCGCCTTGGACGAACTCTTGATGGTGCAAGGATGGAGCGCTACGGATTTCAGCACGATGTGCGACACGACGCGCTTCAGCATGAACTATCCCATAGAAGACGGATTGGTATTGAACGGCACGATGTATAAAGATAAATTGAAGGGACTGGAACCTTATCCCAATATGCATTTAAACTTAATTTTGTTTTCTTCGGCAGGTGACGTCATGAAAGCAGAGTGCATCACGGACAGTCTGGGCAAATTTGCTTTTCAAGCCACAAGGGATTATGAAGGCGAGTATGCAGCGCACGTATTTGTAAAAGACGAGAAAGGAAAGAGCCGTTGGGCAAACGTAGCTATTGACCGTTGGTTTGCTCCTACACTTAGAAAATTCAATCCTTTGGAATTCGAATATCTTGAGCCTAAACTTCTTGATTTAAACCAGGAGATCATAAAAACCAAGGAGCACGAAGAGGTGGATGTTTTTGAGTGGCAGGACACCATCTTGGATTTTCGCGAAACCTTCCTGAATGTGGCCGAGGTGGTGGCCAAACGTCCTTATCGTTCGCTTCAGGGCAATCGCTACACGTGGGATGGTGGCGAGAAGAAAGGACGAAAATATGGTGAATATTTCTACAATGTGGAATTGGAATTGGAAAAGTGGAGAGATAAAGGTGGCGAAGCAAATGTTCGCGCCATTGACTTCTTAACATGGTTGGTTGACCCAACCCAGACCATAGCTTTAGATGCAATGGATGTAACAACAGCAATGGATGTATCTAATTCAGGAGTTAATATGAGGGAAACATTGTCTGATTATTCGGCGAATCAATCCAGTGACACTTTTGAACCTCAAGAGCAAAGACTTCCGAGTTATGCGACCGTAATTAATGGTGATACAACGTTTTGGATTTTAAATAATAGTATATATACCAATCCTAATGATTCTAACACTAGGATATCCATGGGCGATTTATTGGCTAGTGAAATTCAAACGGCCGCTTTAGTTACTAATGTAGGGAGAATTGAAAGATTATATGCTTTTATAGAATTGCGAGAAAATCCAGATCAAGTGTTTATGGTGTATGAGCGTCCCAACTCTTATTTGTATCGTTCAAACAAAACCGTAACAAAGCGTAAAGTGTGGGGATACACACCCCAAAAGAATTTCTATTCGCCAAACTATTATCAAATGATGATGCCCAAGGAACCCGACATGCGCCGCACCCTTTTCTGGTCGCCCAACCTCAATGTCGATGACCAAGGCAAAGCCACAGCCGTGTTCTTCAATAACAGCCACGACGGCACGCAACTGCGCATTTCCATTCAAGGCATAACCCCCGACGGACGCCTGGTTAGCTTTGAGCGATGAGTCAAGAGTTACTAATCAATAAATTAAAAATTAAGATGATGAATACTGTTTTAAAAATAAAATTAATTTTCTCATGTTTAATATCTTTTATCCTATTGTCTTTTCAATCATGTAGCGAAGAGGATTCTGTTGTTGATGTTGCTCGTGAGCAGAAGGTTCAAGAGTTATTGCGCGTGAGTAGAGCATTGGCAGATAAGCATGAAATTGCGATGTGTTTCACAGAACAAATGATTCGAGGTGGTGTTGACACCTTGACCACAGAAGATTTGGAAAGAGCTTATGAGGTTTATGCAGCCAATACAGTGGAGTTTTATGTGTGTACAGATAGCACTCTGGCTAATGCAAATGGACTTAAATTGAGTAGAAGTTCACGTATGGCAAGGGAAACTACACTTGTTCCGGGTGAAGGAGGTACAATTCTTGCAACTTACAATTTAGGTTGGGTGTCAACGACAAGAGCAGGATATGTCTATGATGCTATTATGAATCTTAGAGTGGATTGGAATTATCAAGGTGTAAGTGGTGTAGTTTCGTTATTTCCAGAGGATAACAAACTTAGCAATACAATGTTATTCTTGAATTTATTCGATAATGTTGTAGTACAAAGGAGTGATTGGGGTGAATTAATGTTTTCTGCTGAAAAAGATTTTCGAATTTATTATGGAGATATGTCTTGCTATTTTATGATGTATGTTGAACAATACAGCTTTACGCAACGTATAAAATTAACTATGCTAGATTACTATACAAATATTAGTGGTCATTTGTATTTATCTAATGACGATCTGTTACTTACTTTGTAAATGTAAATTGATAATATTGTGCAACCGTGATCTCCCTATTCCTTCACCTCTTACTCTGTATCCCCTTGTGCCTTTCGGCGCAAGAGGATACGGTGCTAACTCAACTTTTTGAGCAGTTTCGCAAGGCATCGACGTTCGACCATGTTTATCCGCGTGAGAAGGTGTATCTCCATTTGGATAACAATGCCTATTTCGTGGGCGATTCGATTTGGTATAAGGCTTACGTGGTGCGTGCATCAAGTTTACGCCCCACGGCATTGAGTCGTGTGCTCTATGTGGAGTTGCTTGATGATGGCGGTCATGTGCTTGAACGCCAACAAGTGCGTATTGATAGTTGTGGTGGAGGAAATGGTTGCTTTAAGTTGGAGCGCCCCATAACCAGTGGTTTTCATGAAATACGCGCCTTCACCCGTGAGATGCTCAATTGGGGTGATGACGCCTGTTACAGTCGAGTTGTGCCCGTGTTCCAAGAGAGCAAGGGCCGGCTCGACATTGTTGTACCCGATAAGGATTGGAAACTGCCCAGTCGTGCTACACGTCCCTATGATTTTGGCAAGGCAAAGGATCGTTGTTTGAGTTTTTACCCAGAGGGCGGTCATCGCATTGCAGGCTTGAGTCAGCGCATCGCTTTTGAGCTCAAAGATGGACAGGGCATGCCTTGCAATGATACCATAATAATTTATGATGGTGAAAGACCTCTGACACTTGCAGTACCCTTGCATGAGGGTCGAGGTACGTTTGAATTGCCCGCAGGTGTGAATAATCCTTACGTCATGATTGGCAAGAAACAATTCAATCTGCCAGAACCTCAACAGGACGGATACACACTTTACGTTTCTCCCGACAGCAGTTTTGTGGATTTTCGTATTGAACGCACAGAAGGCATGCCGAACGAAGCTATTGGCCTTGCGGTGTTCTGCCGTGAAAAGCCCTGTTATTTTGACACCTTGCACGTTGCAAATACATCCATGTTTTCACTTCCTGTTCAAGTGTTTCATGCCGGTGTGAACCGCATAGAGCTTTTTGATCGACATGGCAATAGTCTTGCCACCCGCATGATTTATCGACACGCATCCTCCAAATCACTGAAGTTGGAAGTGCGTCAAAGCAAACTCCAATATGATGCCCATGCACCTATCGCTATGGAAATGCTGTTGCGTGATGAAAAGGGTAATCCCTTGCAAGCCAACCTGTCGTTGTCTGTTCGCGATGATGCTGCGGAACTGATTGCTTCGCCACATCGTACGATTGATGCGGAAATGTTGCTGTCCAGTGAAGTGAGAGGATATATACATCAGCCGGACTATTATTTTGAAGCGGTAGAGAACAGTGCAGAGTACCACCACCGTATGCGTGCTCTTGATGAACTGCTGATGGTTCAGGGATGGTGTGCTACAGATTTAGAGGTGATGTGCGACACGACACGTTTCAGCATGAACTATCCCATAGAGGATGGTTTGGTGCTCAATGGCACCATGTATAAGGATAAGTCGGGCGATTTGGAAGCATATCCCAACATGCACCTGAACCTGGTGTTGTTCTCATCTGCTGGTGATGTCATGAAAGCAGAGTGCATTACGGACAGTCTGGGCAAATTTGCCTTTCAAGCCACAAAGGATTATGAAGGCGAGTATGCAGCCCATGTGTTTGTGAAGGACGAGAAAGGTAAAAGCCGTTGGGCCAATGTGGTGTTTGACCGTTGGTTCGCTCCTGGATTGCGTAAGTTCAACCCTTTGGAGTTTGAATATGAAAAGCCCATAACGCTTGATTTAAACAAGGATTTTAAACAGAAGCAAACAGATGATTTTGATCTCTTCGAGTGGAAAGACACGATATTGGATTTTCGTGAAACCTTTCTGAATGTGGCAGAGGTCGTGGCAAAACGTCCTTATCGCCCGCTTCAGGGTAATCGCTACACGTGGGATGGTGGCGAGAAAAAAGCGCGCATATATGGAGAGTATTTCTACAATGTGGAATTGGAATTAGAAAAGTTGCGTGACAGAGGTCTTGAATCTCATATTTTGGCGATGCAATTTTTGTCTCATTTGGTTGATAGTTCATATTCTTGGGAGTATTTTGATGATACAGATATAGAAATACCATTGTCTGACCAACAAACTAATATTGGTATCGAAAATGATCCAAGCAAAATGTCCATAGATGAACAAGGTGATCGAATAACAGATATTGGAGGCAAACGAACGGGATGGATATTAAACAATGATGTTGTAAAAGGACCTAACAAAGAAATAATCTCTGTAAAAGAATTACTGGCTTATGAGATTAAGTCTGCTGCATTGGTTACTGATCCGGTAAAAATCTTCAAGCTGGATCCGGATTTTGTAGATGGAAAAGGGAGACACATGGATCAAATCATTATGCTTTATGAGCGCCCAAATTCTTATCTGTACCGTTCGAATAAAAAAGTGACCAAACGTAAAGTGTGGGGATACACACCCCAAAAGAATTTCTATTCGCCAAACTATTATCAAATGATGATGCCCAAGGAACCCGATATGCGCCGCACCCTTTTCTGGTCGCCCAACCTCAATGTCGATGATCAGGGCAAGGCCACGGCCGTGTTCTTCAATAATTGCCATGATGGCACACAATTGCGCATCTCCATTCAAGGCATCACGAAAGACGGACGAATGGTAAGCTATGAACGATAAACATTAAAGTTGAGAGAGAAGAGATGAGAGAACAAAGTACAGAGTACAACAAATCATTTGAATGGTCTCTCAACTCTCAACTTTCTACTCTCCTCTCAAAACTTTCAAATAACCTCTTTTGTCACAAATTATGCCCGTTTTTCATGAAAAATGAACTTTTTTTCAAAATGTGAAAAATATCATTTTGTAACTATTCAGCGAAAAATAGTGTAATCCTTAAGATTGTAAATAACGTTTTTTCATGCCTTGATTTTTATAAATTTCTCCTAAAATAAACCAACAAAACACTTTGCTATGTTGCATTTTTTTT
>JAZKYK010000007.1:0-74414 GCA_045612125.1 Alloprevotella sp. | reverse complement strand
AAATGTTTTCTTGTTTTTTCTAGAATTTGAGAATTTGAGAATTTTTTATTCATCAAGATGAATTTATTGATTGATACACACTGCGGAGCCAAAATTATTCGCCAAGGCTCATCAAAACGTCTCTAATTATTCGCTATGGCTCATCAAAACGTCTCTAATTCTAGACATTTATTGATGCACTGCGGAGCCAAATTATTCGTCAAGGCTCATCAAACCGTTATAATTTGGGTGACGCATTGACGAATTCAGGAAATTATTCTCCGCTAAATAGTCTCACGCGGAATACGCAGAATTCGCGGAGGCGCACACACTTTGTTTGTGCTTGCCATCTGGATGGTGGCTCAAGTGTAGCGTGCGCCTCTGCGTATTCCCTCATATAAGCGCATTTCTATTCCGCATGGTTTCAGCGAGTTCCGCGTATTCTGCGTGAATAAAACCAGGGCGTTGCCCTGGGCTGGGTGCTTATTGGTCCTTCCGACCGTTGCTCCTCAAAAACGTTACTGGACAGCAATAACTACCGATTATTAATGCTTGACGTTGTTATTATCAATCTTGATAGATCATTGGTAATAACGCCGAAGGTGTCACCGCTCTGCACTCTGTACTCTATATAGGGGTTTACACCTATTAAACAACTTTATTTCGGGAGTTAGAGCTATTAACTGGGCACAAGCTCAACTGTAAATCTTAATTTTTCATAAAACATAAGGTGCATTGATTTAAAAGTTGTACATTTGCATAAGCCATGAATATGTCTATGAACAAACTCAGTTCTTTGGTGAGTCAAATGACTCCCATCTCCTTAGAAGAAATGAAATCGGTACGTTTAATGAAACGCACCGATACGAAGTTTGTTACAAATATCAGGCGCTTGGAACAGCTCCTTGAGCGCACTCAGACGGAGTATTATGCTCAATGCAAAAACGACAGTTATATTGCTGAATACCGCACTGTATATTGGGATACGCCCGTGACGCATCAAATGTTTCGCGATCATCATTGCGGCCATTTCCCCCGCACAAAGGTACGTGCCCGCACCTATTTGGATTCAGGGCATTCCTTTTTAGAAATCAAGAAAAAGGACAACCACGGTAAAACGCGGAAAAAGAGAATTCCAGTGCCCACGATTGAAGAGATTATTCACAACCATTATGGCAATGATTTTCTTTCGGAACACACGCCATATACGTTCAACGATATCATTCCAACAATGGAAAATCGTTTTAAAAGAATAACCTTAGTCAATCAAGCTAAGACCGAGCGACTGACCATTGACTTTGACATCAAATTTATCAATCATGAAACGGGCGAAACGGGCGAGATTGCAGATATTGTGATTATTGAACTAAAACGCGATGGACGCATCCATTCTCCCATCTTGGCGATGCTTCGCGATTTACGCATCAAGCCCAGCGGTTTCAGTAAGTATTGCATTGGTTCGGCAGTAACGAACAAAGGCTTAAAGCAGAATCGTTTTAAAAAACGCCTGCACCGTTATGATAAAATAGCCAAGGCAAATGCAACGATCGAAAAATCTCAATTCACTAATTTATAGAACGAACCTTAAATCATCCCATAGAAAATGTTAGACTTTTTACTCACCAATTTTACTATTGCCGACTTAGTTGTAAGTTTATTGATAAACTGCTTAAGTGTATGGATTATTGTCCATTTCTTTTATTACCCTAAGGGTCAACGTCGTGACTATTACTTTACGTTCGTGTTGCTTTCTGTGAGCATCTTCATGTTGATATACCTCTTTATGGGGCATGGCAATACTGAAGGTATTTCAGATGCAGGTATGGTTGGTGCAGCTTTAGGGTTGTTTGCCATTTTTGGTATCATCCGCTACCGCACAGAGAGTGTACCCATTCGAGAAATGACTTATTTGTTCTTCTTGATAGCCCTTTCGGTGTTGAATGGCAAATCTGGTCAACTCACCTTGCTCGATCGTGCTGTGGTAAATGCCATTTTTATTGGCGTGGTATGGTTGGTTGAGAACTTCCACTCGGCTTACAATCAAGGATGCAAGTTTGTGAAGTACGACAATATTGAGTTAATCAAACCCGACCGTTACGACGAACTCGTGGCCGACCTCGAAGAACGTTTAGGCTTGAAAATTAAGAGGGTGGAAGTTGGGTCGGTTGACTTCCTCACCGATATGGCCATGTTGCGCGTGTTCTACTATGATCCACAGAAGCGCATTAAGTCGGTCGATCGATTAATGAAACTGCCCTTGGAATAAAAGGGGAGGAGTTTAGAGTTGAGAGGAAGGGGCTTGGCGATAAGGTCTTTAAGGTCATTAAGGTCGCAAAGGCTACGTTGATTCTTGAATCTATAGAAACTCTAGAGCTATAGAATATCTATATCATCAGGAATATCTATAGTTCCTGTTGCTTCTATCGCTAAGCATCTACAGCTCCGCAGGGTTAAGACGCTGAAGGTGTCTTCGCTCTGCAACCGAAGTGAAGAGATTCATTTTTACATTATGAAACATGGAGCAACAACGGACGAAGTTTTATAACGAACAAACCTTAAAGCCTTAAACTGAAACACGCTTCGTCTGCTCTAAAAAAACGGTGGGTATTTATAGACCCCACCTTATATCACCTAAAACCATAATACCTATGAAAAAACGATTACTTATTCTTTTAGGATTATTCCTTACCACGGTTCCTGCAGCCTTCGCACAACGCGATGAGTTTGGTGCATGGCTGGAAGTGGAAGGTGAAAAAGCTGTCACGAAACGTTTGGATTTGTCGGTTGGCATCGGACTTCGTGCTAATGATAATGTGCGCGAAATGTCGCGTTGGAACATTAGCTTGGGAGGTAGTTACGAAATCTTTAAATGGCTTAAGGCCGGACTCACCTATCAGTGCATCAGCGACCTCAACCGCAAAGAAGTGAAGGAGGATTACAAGAAGAGCAATGGTGCCTTTAACGGCTACAATGTTGACGAAAAATATCGCCGCGACAAGCATCGCGTGTCCTTCGACCTTACTGGAAAAACAAAAATAGGACGTTTCACCATTTCTTTGCGCGAACGTTATCAGTACACCCACTCTGTGGCTACGGATGTTGAACGAGAACGCTATCGTGATGAAGCACCCGCAGGTTACGAAAATCCCGATAATCCCGGACATCAATTTGGTGGACAAACATGGTTGTCGTACGAGTTAGCCAACGACCGCAAGCACAGCAAGAACAATCATTTGATGAGAACGCGCGTGGAGGTGGAGTATGATATTCCAAAGTGTAAGTTCACCCCCAGCGTGAGCTACGAACTCAAAAACAGTTTGCAGGACGCGTTTAAAACCACAGAAACGCGCTTAATCGCTGGTGTTAAGTGGAAGGTGAATAAGAAAAATACGCTGTCGTTGGATTACCTCTTTAATGATGGACACTACAGCGATGAACCCAACCTGCATGTGGTGAACATTGGCTATAAATTCAAATTCTAAAGTAACGGGGGAAAGAGGATTTCTGTGAGTAAGCTGTGAAGATTACTTCAATTGCCGAGCGGGAGCAGATTCAAGACGACGAAGTCGGATTAAAGGTGAAAACTGAAAGCTCATGCAAATCCGTTTTATCCGCCTTATCCGTGGTCAAAAAAACACAGTGCTCTTTGCTCTATACTCTATTCTCTCTAACATTCTCGTCTAATTAAACTATGAAAAATTTTGCTTTAACATTAATATTGGCTTTGTTGTCCTTGAGTGGGATGGCGCAACAATTCGATTACCTCACGTTGCGTGCCACCGATGGCAGCATGCAAAGTGTGAAAATAGATGTGGGTACAGTGATTACCTTCAACGATGGTGTGATGACTGCCACTACAGCCGACGCCAGTCAGAGTTTTAACCTTACCGACATCTCCTCATTCTTCTTCAGTGCTGAACCCACGGCAATTAATCTGTTGGAAATGTCGAAAGCCAAGGTGTCGCTTTCTGCGAATCAACTCTCGGTGCATGGTCCTCAGGCTGCCACTGTTCAGGTCTTTGCGGCTAATGGACAACTCGTTGCTGCATTCACGAAATCAACGGCTCATGCCGAGGTGTTTGGCGTGAACCTCCCCAGCGGCGTTTATGTGGTGAAAGTTAATGGTCAAACCTCAAAACTCATGGTACGATGAAACGATTTTACACGCTCTTACTGATGTTCTCATTCATTGCTTTGGGAATGTCTGCTCAAACGCTTTGGGTGAAACGTGGTGCTGTGAGCATCGCTTATGATATGGCTACTTTGGGCGAGGTTCAGGTGGCTGAGGGTGGCAAGCAATTGACCGTGCAGGGGGCAACGTATGCCGTTGAAACCATTGATCAAATGCAAATCACTGAAAAAAACGTAGCTCAAAACACGGTTCATGTGAATTATGCTGAATCAGGTGCAACCGTTGAACTCCCAGGTGCTTTGGCTCCTTACCTCAGTATTTTGGTTGAGGGTGCAGATGTCAACATTGAGGCCGACGCCGCATTCCAACAAGAGATCACTTACAACCTCTCTGGCGCATCGACCAACGGCTCTTTCACCATGGAAGGTGATTTTAAGGCCACCGTGGTGTTAAACGCACTGACATTGACTACGCAAACCGTTGATCTACCCGCGATAAACGTGTTAAACGGCAAGCGTATTAATATTGAGGTGAATGGCGATAATTACATTACCGACGCTGCGGCAGGCACGCACAAGGGTGCCTTCTTTATCAATGGCCATGCTGAATTCACGGGCGCTGGCAATCTCAACATCACAGGAAAGAGCAAGCACGCTTATGTGAGCGATGAGTACACTCAATTTAAAGAAGCCTTTACAGGTCAGGTCAATGTGCTCGCTGCTGAAAGCGATGCCTTCCATATTGACCAATATTTGCTCATGCAAGGGGGTACGCTCACCATGAAGCAAGTCAAAGGCGATGGTATTGATGTTTCATTCACCAACGATGCTACCGACGAAGACAATGGCAAGGTTTTCATTGAAGGCGGAACCATTCTTCTTGATGTGGCAGCCGATGACACCAAGGGTATCAAGAGCGACGACACCATGACCATTTCGGGCGGTACCATTAAGGGTACAGTCAGCGGTAATGGCACAAAGGGATTAAGCGTTGACGGCGATTTGAATATCAATCAAAAAACAGGCACTACACTCATCGACTTGGTGGTGACAGGCACAACGTATGCACCAGGAACAGTTGATGAAAGTAAATGTAGAGGCATCAAGGGTAAGGCCGACTTCACTTTCGATGGTGGCAAAATCCTTATCTCTGCCACTGGTGCTAAAAGTAAAGCCATCAGCATTGATGGAAATTACTATTATATCAGCGGTTCGCTCAATTGTGCTGTAGATGCCGCGAATTAATCAATAGTCTGACAGGGTTCTTGCTCTGTTAAACCTGAAAATAAAAAATCACGATAAACCTCTGGGATTTATCGTGATTTTTTTTGAATATTTAACTATTGCTATCCGGATGGAAACTCCTAACTTCTCACTCCAAACTCCTAACCATATTAACTCCGGAAGGAGTTGTACTCTGTTCTCTAAACTCTATTCTCTATGAATCTGAAAATAAAGTTGCTTGAAATTTTGAAATTTTTCGTTTTGTTTACCATATTATGTGCGAACAATATAAATTGACAATATATGAAAATAGTATTTGCTCCCAATCATTATTATGGCATTCGTGTACCAGGCACAGGACGTAGTTTTCGTTCTGGAAAAATAATGCTTCTCTATTTTGCCTTCCGCAACGGCAATGAAATTACGTTCAAATCTCATGATGGACGCTGCTTTAAAGGCAAGGTGCTTACTAATGCTCAGGGCGACGAAGCGTGCTTCGTTTTTGTTGATGGCATCAAACATATGGTCGAAGCAAGTGAAGGATGTAGGCGTGGCCGACGAATTTCCGAAGAAACACTTGACCATGGCATCGTAGGCAAAGAGTGGGACGAGGAGCAACAATGTTTCATCAATACTAAGGATTGCGAATTAACCCTGAGAGAGTTTCTTGTAAAAAAGGCAGAGTCCGTTAAACGAAAATGACATTTTACGTTTACAGATTAAAAGTGAATATTTTTTTCTTTTGCTCTGAGGATTCTCAATGTTCCGAGCACCCTGAGTGTCAAAAAGTAAAAAAGTTTAATGCCCCCCAAAAATATCAAAATGTCACAATGTTAATAAATATAGAAAAAAGTTAAAAGGACTTTTGGCATGCAAAAAGAGGTTTCTGAGGCACGACTCTTGAGGTCCCGAAAACGACCCGCCGACTCTTTTTTAAGGACTCGGCGGGTCTTTTTAACGACTCCTCTCCTCTTTTTAGGCATTTTTCGGGCATTTTGGGTACAAAAAAAGGAGCCTTTTCGGCTCCTCTCTATGCTTACATAAAGTTACAACATTTTTCAGCGAAATCCAAATTTCGTGATTTGGTGGAAAATCCGAAAGGATCAACGCCTTTTTGAAAAACGTGGCAAAATGTGACAAAATGTCACTTTTTTGCCCATTTTGCTTTCATTTTGATATTTCGCTTTTTTCAAAAAAATGGCAAAAGGATCAAAGCCCGTTCATCGCTCGTTTATTGAAATTATCGCCAGTCAGATACTCCTTGATGGGGAGAAACTGCACTCCCCTCGCTACCGTTTGTTTTATGATCAGTTTTCGCATACAAACACAGAGTCTTTAAATCAAATTATTAAGGTGATGCACAAGAAAGAAGGGCAACTGTGTCGTTATTTATAGTTGCCGTTTGAGTGCACCACGCGAGTAATGTCGCCATCCATAAATTTCAGGACATCCTTTTTGAACTGCTCTGTGTCGGCAACCTTGAATTTATCCCAAGTCATTTTGCGCTGTTTGCCCAATGCGCTTTTAACGCCACAATCGTCGTCGGCATAAACACACGTCACATACATCGCATTGTCCCACACATCAATATAAAACGCATTGGTCATGAAACCTGGACGATTATATGAATCGTGAATAATCTTGTAAAGAGTCTTACTGTCTATCATAGCTGTTTGTTTTTTTGTTACATACATAATATAGAAACATTTGAAGAAAATTTCAAAAAACAGGGCAACTTTTTTTTGTTTTACGAAAGCTGGGCGTTTCGATTAACCCAGGGTGACGCTCCTGCGTCGCTCTGACCTGGGCTGGGAGCTGTTGCCCTCTTTGGGGCGTTGACCACCCGGAGTTAATATAGAGTACAATTGAGAGGTGAGAAAGACGCCGAAGGTGTCTCCGCATCAAAGTTCATCACACCACACTAAACATGGTCTATGGCAGCAATCGCTTTCTTGTGGCCTTGTGCGGCCGCCAGACGATACCACCTCTTGGCTTCTTCCTCGTTTTTTGGTGTTCCCATGCCCTGTTCGTGCAGGGTACCCACCAGCCATTGTGCCTCGGCATGGCCTTGCTCACCGGCTTGGCTCAGCCATTTTATAGCCTCCTCGTAGGCATTGGCGGTATAGTACAGATAACCCAACGAATATTGAGTCTTGGCATGTTTGCGTACGGTTGCTTTGAGATACAGTTCTACGGCTGTCTCTGCTTCTTCTTCCACGCTACAGTCGTTGCACTCACCCAGGAGGTTCTGTGCATCGATAAGTTCTTGCTGTGCTGCTTGGCGGAAGTAGCGCACCGCTTTGCCCTCATTCTTTTTTACGCCTATTCCCTGGTAATAGCAGTAACCCAGCGAGTATAGTGCTGCGCTATGCCCCATACTTGCCGCGTGGCGATACCATCGGATGGCCTCGGCAGTATCCACATCCCGACCTTCTCGACCATAATAGTAAGCATCTCCCATGACATTGCACGCTTCGGCATCCAATGTTATATGCTCTATCAACTTCGTTCCGCACTCAGGGCAATACTTTCTCTCATTCTCTGTATGACATTTAGTGCAATACATAATCATTCTTTTTAGGTTATTAGACTGATAATATAGAAACAAAGAGGAAAATTTCAAAAATCGGGGGAACTTTTTTTCTTTGTCAACGGATAGCACGGGATTTATACAGTTTTTCTTACCATTAATCCCATGGGATTATAGTGGTATTTTTGCAATATTATGAAATAAAGTTGCCCTAAAAATTGAATTTTCGACCCAATGTTACTATATTATGGTGTAAGCGATTTAAATCATCTATAATATGAAGCAAAATGAGATAGAGGCATTCTGCCAAGGGCATGGTTTTCTTTTCCATGAGCACGGGAGCGGCAAGTTCGGGGCAGAGAGGTACTGGACCTTCTATAAGGTGGTGGATAATGACTGCACGCTCTTTTCCATTAAATACTTTCCTGTGCGTGAAACAGTCAGGATCTGTTGGAGCAATAACACTTACCAGGGTACAGTGGAGTCGGTTTCACTCTTGATGGCGTTGCTGGCCGTGATGAGAATCGATGAGTGGACAAACTAATATTTTGAAGATATGGTAAAATCAGATTTATACATTCATGGCACAAATACCGATTTGAATGCCATTAAGAGGATGGTGATGGGGTTGGCAGAGCGCATGGGTTGCGACACTTCCGACGAGAGCGCCTTGAACATTCCCCTGAGCATAGTGATGCAACTCCTCATTGGCGATTCCATGCGTCTGGGTTTGCTGATCGGTATGAACACCGAGGACCCCGAATGTGTGGTGCTGCGCATAGAGACAGATGACATCGTGGATGTTTACGATGCCTTGCTTGACTGCTTCAACGCTTTGGATATTGAGGTGGACGAGGATGTGGATGACGTTCCCTGGCCGTTTGAATAGGCCGTGAGATTTTGATGACAAACCAAACAACAAAAACAAAACATTACTGCAATGGAAAAGAAGATTCTTTATTTTGATATGGACGGAGTGCTGGTGGATTTCCAGTCGGGTATAGATAAGTTGGGCGAGGATGTGAAGAAGGCATATGAGGGTAGGCTGGACGAGGTGCCAGGTATCTTCTCGCTGATGGAGCCTGTGCCAGGCGCAATTGACGCTGTTCATGAACTGGCGAAGCACTACGAGGTTTATATCCTTTCTACTTCGCCCTGGAACAATCCTACAGCCGCAAGTGACAAGGTGGCGTGGGTGACGAAGTACCTGGACGATGTGTTCCACAAGCGCATGGTTATTACCCATTGCAAGAATCTGTGCCAGGGCGATTATCTCATTGATGACCGCGGCAAGAATGGAACGAGCGAGTTTGAAGGCGAGTGGATTCATTTCGGTTCAGAGCGATTCCCGGGTTGGGATAGCGTGCTCGCCTATCTGCTCCCCGAGTAAGGGACTGTCTCATGTGCTTGGTTTTTCGTTGGAAATGTGTTCGCTCGGTACTAATAAGTGAGAAAGGCCTCGTGGTGCGGTGTGAAATGATGGGAGCTTGAGCCGAACAAAACGGAATGGTTTTGTGGAAAAGTTGTATCTTTGCGCATATATCTGTAAACATTAAAAACGAACGGCTATGAACGACATTCCAAAATGCCCCAAGTGTGGCAGTGAATTTACTTATTTCGATGGTTCGCTTTTCGTGTGCCCCGATTGTGCGCATGAGTTCCATGAAGCTGAACAGGATGCTGCTGAAGAAGTGCTTGTGCCTCGCGACAGCAATGGTGCTGAACTCTTTGATGGCGATGCAGTGACTGTGATTAAGGACTTGAAAGTCAAGGGTTCCTCAATGGTTATCAAGCGTGGCACCAAAGTGAAGAGCATTCGCCTCACAGAAAATCCTGAAGAGGTGGATTGTAAGATTGACGGCAGCGGCATTGTGCTAAAAACGTGCTTCCTGAAGAAGTAATAGAATCCATCTCAATCGTTATAATTGGGCATTCGTGTGCTTATGCCAAAGGAGGAGGGTGTGTCAGTTTGAAGCTGGCACACCCTCCGCTTTCGTTAATAAGCGCTTGAATTTAAATGTTCTGTTTGTTTTTTTAAAAGATTTTTAGACGCATGTGGTGTTTTTATCCTAATTTTGGGAAAAATTAACTTTATTCAAGCATTATGAAAAAACTTATTTTTGCAACGTTCGCGTTTCTTTGCGGGTACTTAGGCCTTTGGGCTCAAGGCTTTCCCACAATTAGCGATGATGAAAACACCCAATGGTACCTCATTCAATTCATGAACGGAGGTAATGCGCTTACAGCTGAAAAGGCAGGGGCGCAGATTACAACTGCTACTGCTGTAGCAAGCGATGCGCAGCAGTGGAAGATTACGGGTAATAATACCGTAGGATATACTTTTACAAATAAAAAAGGATATATCCTTTATGTGGGTAGTGCTGAGAAAAATCAAATGGTGCATGCCGATGCATCAGTTTCAGGAAAGGTGAGTCAGTTCTTCATAACTGAGACTAAAAATGCAGCCTACAGCGGTGGTTTTGAACTTAATCCCAAGGGCAATAAAAGCATTGCCATGAATATCTGGGGTGGTCCTGCAGAAAATCGTGGTGTCGGTTTGTGGGACAGTGGTGATCAGAACAACCCCGTGAAGTTTGTGGAAGTCAATGCTTTTGAAGAGTTGGGTAAAATTTCTATTATCCCATATCCTAAGTCTTTAAAGGTGACGAACACGGAAAAGCGCTTTGATGTGAAGCAACTCACGGCAATCGCCTATACCGGCGAACAGATGAAGGAGCATGCTGAGGCGTTTGCCGCTCAACTGCAAACCGTGGAGGGTGTGACATTGGCGGTTAAGACTGCTAGCGAGACCGCTGGGGCAGGTGAGATTTGGTTTGGCACCGACGAAACTTTGGGTAAGGATGCCTATACCCTCGTGGTGAATGAAGATCATATCGTGGTTAAGGCCTCGGAGTTTGGTGGTTGGTTCTATGCTTTGCAAACCATCAAGCAACTCATGCCCCGTGCCTATTTTGGATCAACCCCGAATGCCGATGCCGACTGGACCCTTCCTTATGTCAGCATCTCAGACGCTCCACATCTTGGCCACCGTGGTTATATGCTCGACATTGCGCGTCACTTCTTTAATAAGGAAGAAGTGAAGAAGGTGCTCGACATCATGGCGCTTTACAAAATGAATCGCTTCCACTGGCACCTTACCGACGACCAAGGTTGGCGTATTGAAATTCCAGAATATCCCAAACTCACTGAAGTTGGATCTATTCGCTCAAGTTCGTTCAGCAATCCTGGTGATGGTCGGGCCTTTTACGACGATACGGAGTATGGTCGTGGTATGTGGTATTCACAGGAGGACTTGAAGGAGGTTGTGGCTTATGCAGCTGCGCGCAACATTGAGATTATGCCAGAAGTGGACCTTCCTGGTCACATGGTGGCGGCAGTCACTTCATATCCAGAATTCAGTTGCGACTCTACAAAGCATTATGAAGTGCGCGTGGATGGCGGTATCTCGCACGATGTGCTGAATATTGGCGATGACCGCGTGATTGACTTCCTGAAGTGTGTGATGGATAACTTAGCCAAGATCTTCCCCCACCAATACATTCACTTTGGGGGCGATGAATGTCCTACGGAACAGTGGGCGAGAAATGAAAAGTGCCTGCAACGTGTGGAAGAACTCGGACTCGATGGCGTGCATCAATTGCAGTCGTGGTTGGTGGAAGAACTGGGTACTTATATCAAGGAAAAGTACAATAAGGACATTGTGGTTTGGGACGAACTCCTTGCCAACTGGAACGATAACAATAAAGTGAAGCCCGTTATCATGGCATGGAACAACGTGAATTTCAGCGCAAAGGCTGCCGATCGTGGCATGAAGTCCATCATCGTGCCTTATCAAGTGCTTTACCTTGACTTCCTCCAGGCTTATGTTAAGGACCGCTTTGTGGATGAATTGTACAACGGCGGTTGGGGCGATGGCGATAATTTCGTGAATACCGTAGATGAGATTTACAACTTCAATCCGCTGAGTTCACTCTCCGGACGTGAGGATTTTGCACTTGGCGTTCAGGGCAATATGTGGACCGAAACCACCAATGATATTGATGAAGTTGAATATCAGCTGTTGCCTCGCCTTATGGCCCTTTCAGAAATAGGCTGGTTGCCCACAACAAATAAAGACTGGGTGTCGTTCTACAAGCGCCTTCAAAGTCAGGATGAAATCCTCGATGCTCTTGATTACAAGTATGGCAAGCACTTCTTTGAACCCACCACTTATGCAGATGCAGAACAAGCACAGCGCGAGGCTGCAGAAATTCTAAAGAACAGTGTGCGTGGCGGTGTGGGTTATCCTGCAGCCGATGTTTATGATGCCCTTCAAGATGCGCTCAATGCCGTGGATGAGGCTTCAGAAGCAACCGTTGAAGCATTGCAAGCGGCATTGAAGGCTTATAAGGAAGCGCCTGTGGTACAACCACAAGAAGGCAAGCTTTATCAATTGGTGTCGGCATCGACTTACTACAAACGTCAGTATGAAGGCGCAACGATGTATCAAAAGAATAACGTGGTGCGCTTCCACTATACTCCTCAAACCGAACCCGAAGAATTGTGGCAATTCATAGCAGACGGCGAAGGTTATATCATGACCAATGCCTACAGCGGTCAGCAATTGGTTATGGGCAATTACAACACCCCCATTACGATGGCTGATGCCAAAGGCACACCAGTGCGCATTGACAAAGCAACAATCGCCACAGAAAACTTCAACTACATCCCTGGCGTCGTGACCATTTCAGCTGTTGACGGTTATCAGGCAACCATGACGGGAAAGGTGAAGCGATTAAGCGCTGAAGGCTCGGGCGAAGTGTATGCCAAGGACGAAGCAGCTTTGTGCTATAATGGCACATGGAAGGTGGTTGAAGTCACCGATTTCTCTGCTCAATTAGCCGGTCTTTTGAAGAAATGTGAAATTATCATGATCAAGGCTAAACCCGGCGAAATCAATGATTACACAGCAGAAGCGCTTGATTTCTTGACTGTAAACGTCATTGAACCAGCAAAGGAAAGTTTAGCTGCAGGCGGTGTGACTGAAGCAACTTACAAGCAATACGTTGCGCTGTATCAACAATTCCAAAATATGGAGCGCACCAGCATTACTCAGGGATTGAGTGAAACAGAGTATTATTATCTGCGCAATGTGTGGTTTGGCAAGTATGCTGCGGTGGACAAGGCCGGAACGTTGGTTGTTCCTGCTGATAAGGAAAACAACGATCGTTTCTTGTGGCGCTTGGTTAAGAAGCCTGGTGGAAAGGTGGTGCTTTACAATAAAGCCACTGAGACTGCAGCATATCCTAATGCCCATAATGGCGAACAAGCAGTGAAGATGGGCAATGAGTATCATTGGATGCTTGAAGAACGCACACTTGATGGTCAGTCGGGTATCTGTATTATTGACAATGCAGAGTCAGGCAGCTGGTACACGAACCCCAACTCATGGAATTACATCTTAATGAAGCCTTTCTGGGGTGCTTGTACTTGGGAATTCCAAAAGAGTGGCGTTGAGGTGCCTACAGCGATTCAGGACATTCTGCAAGATCAAAGAAATACGGCAACGTATGATTTGAACGGCAGAAAGGTTAATACCTTCCAGCAACCAGGTGTTTACATTAAAAATGGAACAAAGGTGGTGGTTCAGTAAGTGAAGAAACACCTTGAAGTTTTGTATTAACCTCTTTAAATTTATCATTATGAGAAAAATGAAATATTTCTTGACTTTTGCTTTGCTGCTTTCTTTAACCGCAGGTCCTGATGCTAAAGCCGTGAATACTCAAGGAGCGGTGCAAAAAGAAAATTATGCTCAGGTTTATCAAAATGCCAATAGTTATCAAACCTCATACGACATATATGCCAAAAAGGCAGAGCGTTTGTATAAAGCACTGACAGCAAAGCGTTATGTGGGTAGTGAAAAGACCAGACGAGTGGATATTAAGGCCTATAAAGATGCGCAACGCGAAATGAGAAATATTGCTATGAAGGCAAGAGCAGCAGGCCAGCCCGTCGTTCAATCCAAATACCAAACTCTGAGTGTTGATTAACACTCATGGCGTTTGCAACGAAAAAAAGTGAGCGCATCGCTACAACTGCGATGCGCTCACTTTTTAGGTGTTTTTTTATGGTTTGTTTAAGATGAAAGGTCAGTATTGTTTCAATGGTATCGATTAAGGTCATCGTTATAATATAGCCTCGATGGCTTGTGTTAGTTCGCCTTTTGATAATCCCCCGACTCTCATTTGTGGTTTTCCATTCACGGGTATGAAGATTAATGTTGGTATTGATCGGATGTTGAATGCATTTGCCAATTCCTCTTCCTCATCAACGTTCACCTTGTAAATATCCACGCGTCCGTCGTAGGTTTTTGATACCTCCTCCAGGATTGGTAGAAGTTGTTTGCAAGGGCCACACCATGTAGCGTAGAAATCAATTACGGCGGGTTTGCCACCCAGGAAATTCCAGTTCTGCTTCATGGTGTTGGGGTCTGCCACGCGGCGCTTAAAGCCTTCTAAGTTTAAATGTATTGTTGCCATAATTTTGTTCGTTTTAAATGGTTGTTATGAATGATGGTGCAAAGATACGGCGGCTTTAAGAAAGAAACAAACAGATAAAATCTATGACGATATAGACCAAACGGATATGTTGTGAGCAGAGATACTTTGGCATCTTTCAAACCGAATGGCATGGTTGCATATGAGATGGGTGCGTTGATTGGCGACGGGCCGACACGGATTGGTGCGCGTGGTGCGTTGGTTGGCGTCGGGCCGACACGGTGATCGGCCCCTACACATGCCGGATGGAATCTCTAAACTCTCAACTCTCCTCTCCAAAATTTCAAAAATACCATGAAAAGGGTCGTAATTTATGATGGATATCCCGCTCAATACAATAAAATGTCGTAAATTTGCAGTAATTTATGTCTAAATGTGCCCATACGTGTGCAAAGCGTTAAGGAAAATGCTTGAGGCGTCTGGGTAATTCGTGTGTAGATGAAGAAAACAAAGAAAAAAGCGGTAGGTCGGTTTAATACCATAACCTCATGTATCAGCACAGCGATGGTGTTGTTGTTGCTGGGCTCTGCTACATTTTTTATTCAGTTGGCTTATAATTTCGGTACTCAATTGCGCGAGAACTTCACCGTTGAGGTTTTGCTTAACGATGGTGTGAAGGAGAATGAACTTGAGGCGATGAAGGAAAAGCTTACTGCCTTGCCCTATGTTAAAGAAGTGGTGTATATTTCCAAGGAAGAGGGTACGGCTGAATTGGCTAAGACGTTAGAAGGGAGTCCGCAGGATTTCTTAGGTTTTAGTCCGATACCTGCTGAATTTGAATTGTTTTTAAAAGCAGAGTACGCCAATGAAGACAGTTTGTTGCATTACGTGCCCGACCTTTATAATTACAAGCATGTGAACGATGTGATCTACCCCAAGGATGCTTTGGATTTTATAGATTACGTCATTCCTATGGTAGGCACGGTTCTTGTAGGCGTTGCGGCATTGCTTGCTTTTATTTCTTTCTCGTTGATTCACAATACGATTCGCATGAGCATTTATGCCCGTCGCTTTTCAATCCAAACCATGAAGTTGGTTGGTGCTCGATGGCATTATATACGCTTGCCGTTTTTGATTCGTGCCGCGCGTGATGGTGCGCTGGCAGGCTTTATAGCTTGCTTGATTTTAGGTGGTGGCATTTATGCCTTGTGCAGTACGGATGCGTATTTGACCACCTTAATCACCCCCGTTGTGGTGATTTCGACCCTTGGTGTTTGCATGGTGTGCGGTTTCTTGCTTACCGTGCTCTGCACCTATGTGTCGGTTAATAAGTTTTTGCGTATGACAACGGCTGAAATCTTCTTAAAGTAGTTTTTCGCCCCTTATAACCTTCTAACCCTTTTACCCCTTAACCTCAAAACTTCACTCATAACTATATGAAGCACGTTTTTGCATTTTCAAAAATTAATTTTATTTTGTTGGCGATAGGCATGATTATCGTGATCGCCGGTTTGCTCTTAATGTCGGGTGGTGGTACCACTGTTGAGCAGTTTGATACAGAAATTTTCAGTGCACGTCGTATTCGTGTAGCTCCAGTTGTTACGCTTTTCGGTTATTTATTTATCGTAGTAGCGATTCTTTACCGTAGGAAGGATAAAGAGTCTATTGAATAGTAAAAATTAAAACCTCATCATTATGGAGTGGATACAAACCATTATTATCGCTATTGTTGAAGGATTAACAGAGTTCTTGCCTGTTTCTTCAACGGGTCACATGATTATCACACAGGCCCTGTTAGGGATGGAAAGCACCCCTTTCTTGAAGGCATTTACCGTTATTATTCAGTTTGGTGCTATCCTTTCTGTTATTTGTTTGTACTGGAGACGGTTCTTCTATCCTGAAACCATGAAAACGAAGGGCTACACCTGGTGGCAAGCTATTTGGCGTTTTTACTTGCGCCTGGTTGTCGGTGTATTGCCTGCCGTTGTGTTAGGTTTGGCATTAAATGATTATATTGAAGCAGGCTTAAGTAATGTATTTTTAGTCGCAGTGATGTTGATTATTGGCGGGGTGTTTATGTTGTTCTGCGACAAGATTTTCAATAAAGGTTCAGAAAGTACGCCAATGACTTACAAGCGTGCTTTCATTATCGGTGTGTTTCAGTGTATCTCAATGATTCCCGGTGTGTCGCGTTCAATGTCAACCATCGTTGGGGGTATGGCTCAGAAACTCACGCGCAAGGTAGCCGCTGAATTCTCATTCTTCCTGGCTGTGCCCACGATGTTTGGCGCAACATGTTTGGAAACGTATAAGCTTATAGCACATGGTGAAGGCAATATCCTGACTCAGGGCGATAACCTTGCTCATTTGTTGTTGGGCAGCGTCGTTGCTTTCATTGTTGCCATTTTAGCCATAAAGTTCTTTATCGAATACGTTGCAAAATATGGGTTCGTAGCTTTTGGTTGGTACCGCATTGTTGTGGGTGCAATCATTATCATTATGGCGTTCTTAGGTTATGAACTTAAAATGGAATAACGGATGCCGATAGATTTCCAACAAGGACAGGTCCTTGCTTTTGACAAACCATTGACATGGACTTCGTTTAATCTTGTGGCTAAAGTGAGATGGCTCATTTCAAAGCAAATAAACGGAAAAATCAAAGTGGGTCATGCAGGAACACTTGATCCTTTAGCGACGGGCGTGTTGATTATTTGCACGGGGAAAGCCACCAAGCAGATCGATCAACTTCAAGCCGGTGTGAAGGAATACATTGCCACCCTTAAGTTGGGCGCAACAACACCGAGCTTTGACCTGGAAAAAGAAATTGATGCCTATTACCCCACCGAGCACATCACTGAACAACTCGTGCGCGAGACGCTCACCACATTCGTAGGCGAGATCATGCAGGTGCCTCCCGTATTTTCGGCGGTAAAGGTTGATGGTAAGCGTGCCTACGATTTAGCCCGAAAGGGTAAGGATGTTGAGTTAAAAGCAAAGCCCTTGCGTATTGATGAAATAGAATTGTTGGCATGTGATTTACAGCAACAAGAGATCACGATTAGAGTGGTTTGCTCTAAGGGAACGTACATCAGAGCTTTAGCACGTGATATTGGCGAGGCATTGCAGTCGGGGGCTCACCTCACAGCTTTGCGCCGCACGCGTGTCGGTGAGGTCACTGTTGATCAATGCTTTGCCTCTGTTGAGGACTTTGAACAGTATTTAAATGCGCAATAACACTCGCCATTCAATGTCCATAACCTTTATTTCAACTTCATTCACTATAGACTATGAAACTTTCTGAATTTGAATTCAAACTTCCACAAGAAAAGATAGCACAATATCCTGCACGTTTCCGCGATGAGAGCCGCATGATGGTTCTTCACCGCAAAACGGGAGATATTGAGCACAAGATGTTTAAGGACATCATCAGTTACTTTAATCCTCACGATCTTTTTGTTTTCAATAATACAAAAGTGTTTCCCGCACGTTTGTATGGCAATAAGGAAAAGACTGGTGCTTTGATTGAAGTGTTCTTGCTTCGTGAACTTAATGCCGACCTCTTCCTTTGGGACGTGTTGGTCGATCCCGCACGTAAGATTCGTATTGGCAACAAATTGTACTTTGGCGAAGACAACTCAATCATGGCAGAAGTGATTGACAACACCACCAGCCGTGGCCGTACCTTGCGCTTCCTTTACGAAGGTGATCATGACGAGTTTAAACGACAACTCTATGCTTTGGGTGAAGCACCTGTGCCCCGCTTTGTGGGTCGAGGCAGCGAACCCGAGGATTTGGAACGTTTCCAGTGTATCTTTGCTGAACACGAAGGTGCCGTGACGGCACCCACAGCAGGTTTGCATTTCTCACGCGAGATGATGAAGCGTATGGAGATTTTCGATATCGATAAGGCTTTCATTACTTTGCACTGCGGTTTGGGTAACTTCCGCGATACCGATGTTGAAGATTTGACCAAGCACAAGATCGACTCTGAGCAAATGTTTGTGAATAAGGAATGTTGCGAAATCGTAAATCGCGCTAAGGAAGAAGGTCGTAATATCTTGGCGGTAGGTACTACCGTGCAGCGTGCATTGGAATCGTGCGTGGGCCCAGATCAGCGCATTAAGGAGTTTAGTGGATGGACCAATAAGTTTATCTTCCCTCCCTACGAGTTCAGTGTTGCCAATTCAATGTTGGTGAATTTCCACATGCCTTACTCCACACTGCTTATGCTCACCACGGCATTTGGTGGCTACGAATATACCATGAATGCCTATAACGTAGCGTTAAAGGAAGATTATCGCTTTGGCGTGTATGGTGATTGTTTGTTGATCGTTGATTAAATAAACTGAAGAATGCTACTCATTGCTTTAGGTTCGAACTTGGGTAATCGGGCGCAAAATCTTCAAACAGCAATAAGAGCACTTGAAGAACGAGTCGGTAAAGTTCTCAAGTGCTCTCCGTTTTATGAAACCAGTCCGGTGGGGTTTGAATCATCCCATGCGTTTCTTAATGCAGCGGTGGTAATAGAAACAAATTTAGATGAGTGGCACGTTTTGAGCGTGACTCAAGAAATAGAACGCGCATTAGGACGCACGCAAAAAAGTATTAATGGCCAACATTTTGACCGCGTGATTGATATTGATTTGTTGGTTTACGATGATCTTTGTGTGGCAACACCCGAATTGACATTGCCCCATCCCAGACTTCATTTGCGACGTTTCGTTTTGGAGCCTTTGTGCGCTATAGCGCCTCAAGCGATTCACCCGATTTTAAAAATTAATATTCAAACACTTTTAGATATGCTTAATCAATCTGTAATCATACAAGAAACGACTGCAACGCCCGAACTGGTTGAGGCGCTTAATCGCTTACTTCCGCAACTCTCGCAGCGTGCTAAGTTGATGACTTTAGAGGCGCTGACGGCACTTTTGCAATGCTCCGCCACATTTATTTATACTTTGCGCGATGAAGAAGGGCAAATCCAAGCCACAGCCACCCTGGCTGTGCAACAACTCCTTACCGGTCAAAAAGGATGGGTAGAGGATGTGGTGGTGGATGAGTCGTGCCGAGGTCGTGGATATGCCAAGCAAATCTTGCTGCATATAGAACGCGAGGCTCAGAACATGGGACTTAAATCCCTGAACCTCACTTCACGTCCATCTCGCGAGGCTGCCAATAGATTGTATCAGAAGGTGGGTTATGTGCTGCGAGAAACCAATGTTTACCGCAAGGATTTGGGGTAAACATTGGGTGCACATATCGTCGTGAAAAGCGTACAGAGTACAACGAAACCTTTAGAAGTTAAGTTGTACTCTGTACGCTTTTTTTATGCTTTGTATGGAAAAAACGAACTAAATGGGCTTTGTTGTTTGGGTCAGCCATGCTCGATCGGCAGCGTCGTCCAAAAGTGCGTCTAATGTTGTTTGAACCCAGGCATTGTAATTGTTGAGCCATTGTATCTCGTCGGTTGTCATCATTTCTTTAATGATAGGCTCGGTGGCGATGGGGCATAGTGTTAATGTTTCAAACTCCAGGAATTTACCATAGGGCGTGGTGCGGTGTTCCTTGCAGAGCAACACGTTTTCTATGCGCACTCCGAATTGATTTTCAACGTAGATGCCTGGTTCGTTGGTCACAGTCATATTGGCTTTGAAAGGCACCAAAGTGCAGGGGCGTACGTTTTTGCGTATTTGGTGTGGGCCCTCATGAACGCACAAACGCGCTCCAACGCCATGACCGGTGCCGTGGCCGAAGTCGTAGCCCTCCTGCCACATGGCATAGCGTGCCGCTAAGTCAAGTTCCAGGCCCACTGTTCCTTCAGGGAATCTACAGCGTGCCAGGGCGATATGTCCCTTTAAAACCAAAGTGTAGGCTTTGCATTCCTCGGTGCCAAGCGGTCCTAGGGGAATCGTGCGCGACACGTCTGTTGTGCCGCTTTGGTAATGGGCGCCAGTGTCAAGGAGTAATAACCCCTCGGGTTTGAGTGTTGCACAATCTTTGGGGGTGGCTTCATAATGCACGATAGCGCCATTGGCGGCATAGCCCGCAATTGTTTCGAACGACTCGCCACGGAAGTCAGGCATTTGTTCGCGTAGCGCCTTAATCTTTTCTGCAACGTTCACTTCCGTGATGTTTCCGCTTCCCACGTTTTCAGAAAGCCATCGTAGCGTTTTGACCAGCACAACACCATCGCTTCGCATGGCTTTTCTGAATCCTTCTTGTTCTGTAGGATTCTTGTACATGCACATTTCCTCAACGGGCGAATCAAAAATGTCGTAGTCCACCCCTAAACGCTCAATGTATTGAATCACATCGTAGTTCGTTGAACTTGTGATGACGTAATATTGTCCGCGGTCGTAGTGTGCGGCAATGAATGTTCTGAAGTATTGATAGTCTCTGACCTTGATGCCATTTTCTGCAAGATATTCACTTACCTCAGCCGTCAATTTACGCTTGTTTACAAAAAGCATGGCACCCTCATCAAAGATAATGAGGTAGCTGAGGAACAAAGGATTGTAGGGCACGTCGCTTCCTCTTAAGTTCAGCGCCCATGCAATTTCAGAGAGGTCGCTGAGCATTAAATAGGTCGTGTCCTTCTTTTCAAATTTATCGCGGATGCGTTGCAGTTTAGAGGCAACGCCCTCGCCAGCTCGGTCAATGAGGTGGATGCGCATGGGATTGCAAGCATCTAAAGGACGGTCGGTCCACAAATAATCAAAGGGGTCTTCAACTGAGATAAACTCTAAATTGCTGTTTTCTAACCATTCTTCAAAAACCTTGATACTCACCATCTCGCCAATAAACGCCACCTTGTCCTTGGCGTTTAGTTTCTGGTTTAACCACTCCAGCATTGAAGGGACACCTTCAACCCCTTCTCGCATCAGTTCAAAAGGCGAGTTCTGCAATTGTTGTTCAGCTTGAATGAAATAGCGAGAGTCCGTCCATAGGGCGCCATCGTAGCGTGTGATAACAGCCGTACCTGCTGAGCCCGTAAAGCCTGTAGCCCATTCGCGGATTTTCCAACGGTCGGGTGTGTATTCGCTGTTGTGGGGATCAGAAGACGGAATGATGATGGCATCGTAACCTTCCATATAGAGCCAATGACGAATGGCCGCTACGCGAGAAGTGATTGACATAACAAACAAAGTTTAAAAGGTGTGATAATCTAATTGGTAAAGCATGTGGACACTGGTAATCCATTTGCAAACATACTATTTTTTTATGATATGGTAAAGGTCGTGCTTAAAAATTACGTTTTGAGTGATTGTGGAGTTTAGAGAAGAGCCTTCGGCTCGTTAAGAGGGACTTAAAGGTCCGTTAAGAAGTTATGAGGAGGCTATGCCTTGTTAAGAGGGACTTAAAGGTCCGTTAAGGGCTTATGAGAGATGTAGGGGCCGATCCCCGTGTCGGCCCGTCGTCAATCAACGCACTAATGAGAGTTGAGAGTTTAGAGTTTAGAGATGAGCGTTTAGAGTTGAGAGGGGGAGGGTGCTACTGCCATTCGAAATAGAAATGAAAAATAAAGATTAAAAAGTGAAGCAGATTGTTTTGTTCATGGCACTTAAATTGTAAATTTGCACGAAAATGCCTTTTTGCCAAATAAAGAACAGATGTGTATGTTTTTGAAGTCGTTTCCTTTGCAAAACCGCCTATGCTCGCTGTGGGTGGTGCTTCTGTTGTGGCTTGGCACAGAGAGGACTTTTGCCCAGTACGACCCCGCGTTTGTTCAATATTGGAAATTGGAACCGCAGTTTAATCCGGCTGCTGTGGGTAAGTTTGACCAAATCAACCTCAAAATAGGTTTCCAAACCCACGCTGCGGGCTTTGAAGATGCTGGTTCAACCCTTTTTGCCAATGGGGATATGGCTTTAGCCTTAGGCAACACCCGCCATGGTATTGGGGTGATGCTTCAAAACGATGAGATAGCTTTGTTCTCGCATAAGCGCTTTTCATTGCAATACGCCTTTTATTTCAATCTGTGGGGCGGGAAGTTGGCTTCCGGACTTGGTGTGGATATGTTGAGCGAAGGTGTTGATGGCGGAAAGGCAGAGGTGAATGACCCAAGCGACCCCGTTTTCTCGGGCTCCGACATGAATGGTTCGGCGTTTGACTTGTCCTTGGGTGTGTATTACACCCACAAAAAGTGGTATGCCGCATTGGCGCTTCAGCACCTCACGGCGCCAACGGTGAAGCTGGGCGAAACGAGCGAACTGAAAATAAATTCTTTGTATAATTTCACTGCTGGATACAATATTTCAACAATTTATCCGTTTTTAACCTTGTCGCCTTCAGTGATGTTGCGTTACGATGGCACCAGTTTTCGTTCCGACATTACGGCGCGCGTCAACTTTCAGAAAGACGGAAAGCACATGTATGGTGGGTTGAACTATGCCCCACAGTATAGCGTGGCGATGTTCTTTGGTTTTCTCTTTCATGGTCTGGATATTGGTTACTCCTACGAAGCTAATACTTCGGGCATGGGCATTTCAAGTGGCAATCATGAACTCACCTTAGGCTATAAGTTTGATTTGGATTTAGGAAAAAAAGGAAAGAATCTACATAAAAGCGTGAGATGGTTGTAAGCCTACCACCCCCCACGTGTCAACATATCATTAAAAAACAATAAATATCTATATGAAACAAATTCTCAATATCTTCATTTTTATTACCTTAATGGGATTGACGGCTTGTATTGGCAATGGTCGTGCGATGCAGAGTGGTGGTGAGGTTACTGGGCAGCGTTCCGTGGCTTACAATGAACCTACACCCTTTGGTATGGTAGAGGTGAAGCGTGGTTTCTTGCGTGTTGGTATGGATGCCGATACGCTCTTGGGTGTGCAACCGCCAAAGAAAGAAATATCGGTTGATGGATTTTGGATGGATCAAACAGAAGTGACCAATTCAATGTACCGTCAATTCGTGGAATGGGTGCGCGACAGTATTATTCGCGAACGCCTGGCTGACCCCTCTTATGGTGGCGATGAAACCTATAAGATTGAAGTGGATCGTTACGGCGAGCCTGTAAAGCCTCATTTGAATTGGGCAAAACCTATTCCCTGGCGTAAACCCGATGAAGATCAATTGCGCGCCATTGAAAGCGTTTACACCACGCATCCCGTTTTTGGCACCAAGATGCTGGATGTGAAGCAATTGATTTACCGCTATGAAACGTTTGATTATGAAAAGGCTGCGTTGAGAAAGTATCGCTTGAATCCTGAAGAGCGCAACCTCAATACCGATGTTACGGTGAATCCCACAGAAGTGGTTATGATTTCAAAGGACACGGCTTATGTGGATGATGAAGGTCGCATCGTGCGCGAAACGATTGAGCGCCCCCTTTCTTCGCTCTATGATTTTGTGAATACATATATCGTGGAGGTATATCCCGATACGACGGTGTGGGTGAACGATTTTTCAAATGCGAACACCGAAACCTACATGCGCCACTATTTTAATATGCCCTCGTACAATGATTACCCTGTGGTGGGCGTTACCTGGGAGCAAGCCAATGCGTTCTGTGCGTGGCGTACCGACTTTTTGCTTAAAGGACTCGGTCCGCAGGCGCGTTACATTCAACGCTACCGTTTGCCTTCTGAAATAGAATGGGAATATGCAGCGCGTGGTCAGGATAACAATCCATTCCCTTGGGAAGGGGATAGTGCGAAAAGCGAAAAGGGCTGTTACTACGCCAATTTCAAACCCGACCGCGGAAACTATGCAGAAGATGGCAATATCATCACGTCGCGCACGGGAATCTATGGGGCCAACTCAAACGGACTCTTTGATATGGCGGGCAATGTGGCAGAATGGACCAATACGGTTTATACCGAAGCCGGAGTGGCTGCCATGGCAGATATTAACCCAGAGTTAACCTACAATGCCGCCAAGGAAGATCCTTATGTGTTGAAACGCAAAAGCGTGAGGGGCGGTTCGTGGAAAGACCCTATCAGCTTTGTGCGCTCAGCATGGCGTTCTTGGGAATATCAAAATCAACCACGTTCATTCATCGGTTTCCGATGCGTGCGTTCAAAGGCCATCACCAAGTAATGTTGATGACTTAATCTAAAAACCAAACTCATTTGCATGAGTGTAAAACATTGAACAAATTATGGGTTCTAAAATAAATATCATCACCCGCTTACAACATTGGATGGACAGTGTGCCAGGGCAGACGTTCTTGAATTATGCCTATTCATGGGGTGCTTCAATCGTTATTCTCGGTGCGTTGTTTAAATTGACACACCTTCCAGGGGGTAACATCATGCTTTTCCTTGGTATGGGCACCGAGGCTATCGTGTTTTTCCTTGCTGCATTCGACCGTCCGTTTGATAAGAATGAAATCGGCAAGACTTTGCCCAATGATTTTGAAACCGATGAGGAAATAGAAACAGCTGAGGGCTTGACCGATGAAGCGCATGAAACGATTGTTCGCGAACAGCAACAATTGGAGCAGGCTGCAGCAGCCGTTGGTACAGGACCCGCAGCCTATGGCTATGGCGGAGGTGGCACAATTGTTATTGGAGGTGCTCAGATCGCAGCTTCAGCAACAGGTGGCGCTGAGGCTCAGGATATGCAAAGGAAAGCTGAGATTGCAGCACAACATCCCGTGGTTCAGCAAGCCGTGAAAGAGTCAACATCAGAAGAAGAAGCTGAAAAGCTGGCGGCAATTATCCGTATGGCAAACGATGAACTGTTGCATCGTGCGCAAGCCGTTCTTTCACCAGATATGGAAGAGGCAACGCAAGTGTATATTGAAAAGCTGCGCGTGCTTACCGAAACCTTTGCCAAGGTTGACGAGCAAACTGCACGTCTGACTAAGGACAGTCAGGAAATGGAAAACCTGAATAGAACACTTATTGGCATTAATAAGATTTACGACCTGCACTTTGCAAGTATCTCAAAGCAAGTTAATACCATTGAAGAAATCAACGAGCAAACACGCGGATTGGCGGCAAAGATTCAGGAGGTGAACGATGTATATGCTCAGATGATTAAGAAACTGACTGCTATCAGTAATCCAATAGCCAATAATTAACTTTGCAATAAATAGATCAGGCAAAATATGGCTGTAAAGAAAAATCCAGTTTCTCCGCGTCAGCGCATGATCAACCTCATGTACATTGTACTGATGGCGATGCTTGCGTTGAATGTGTCGAGCGATGTGTTAAAGGGCTTTACGCTTGTGGGCGAAAGCTTAAATCGCACGACAACCAATGCTATGAAGGAGAACCAGGCGATGTATGATGATTTTGAGGAACAGCTTAAAATTAACCCTCAGAAGGTACGTCCTTGGTACGATAAAGCAATGAAGGTGAAGCAACTCTCAGATTCGCTCTATAATTTCGCAGAAAATTTGCGCTGGGCAATTGCGCGCGAAACAGATGGTAGAGACGGTCATCCCGATAAGTTGCAGAACAAAGAAGATTTGAATGCGTCAAACACCATTATGCTTTCCAAATATTCGGGCAAAGGTCAGATGTTGCACGACCATATCGTGGCATTCCGCAATGAGATGTTAAACTACGTCTCTGATGCTCGCGAACGTGTGATAATCCTTTCTACCCTCTCAACAGATGTGCCTAAAACCGAAGACCATCTGGGCAAGGATTGGAAGCAATATATGTTTGAGGAAATGCCCTCCATCGCCTCCATTACGATGCTCACGAAACTTCAAAATGATGTTCGAAACACTGAGGGCGAGGTGTTGCGCACGTTGGCCACAAATATCGACTTAAAGGATATTCGTGTCAATGAACTCAATGCCTATGTTTTGCCAGAAGCCACAACGCTTTACCCTGGTCAGATGTTTCAATCGCGTATCTTCATGGCTGCTGTTGACACCACGCAACGCCCAGAAATTTATGTGAATGGCAAACGCATTGAAGGGGATGGTGCTTATAGCTTTAAGGTGAATGCCCCAGGCGAATATTCGTTTGAAGGATATATTGAAGTGCCCAATGCTGCGGGTGAGGTGATACGCCGTAACTTCTCACAACGCTACAATGTAATTATGCCCCCATTGGGCGCAACGGTGGCTGCCGATTTGATGAACGTGCTTTACGCTGGTTTTGAAAATCCCGTCAGTGTGAGTGCTTCAGGCGTACCTAGCAATAAGATTTCGCTTTCAATGACAGGCGGACAACTCATTGCCAAGGGTGATGGCAAATATGTGGCACGCCCAGCGAAGGTTGGTGAGGACATCGTGTTTAGCGTTACGGGCGTGGTGAGCGGACGTACGCAATCAATGGGTACCTACTCGTTCAAGGTGCGTAAATTGCCCGACCCAACAGCTTATATTAAGTTGGGCGACGATCAGTTCCGCGGCGGACGCATCAGTAAGGCTGATCTATTGGCCACGAATGCCCTCAGCGCAGCTATCGACGATGGATTGCTCAATATCCCCTTCCGCGTGCTCGGTTTCGAAGCTGTCTTTTTCGACCGCATGGGAAATGCGAAGCCTGCCATTTCGCAAGGTGCTAATTTCACTGAAGAGCAGCGTTCCTTGATTCGTGAGCTACGCCGCAACCAACGCTTTAATATATCACGTGTGCGTGCTATAGGTCCCGACGGCATTGAACGTACGTTGCCTTATGCGCTTGAGGTGATTATTAACTAAGTAACGGTAAAATAATAAGTTGGGACAGTTTTAATTGTATTTTTAGTTGATTTCGTTTTTGTGAAGAAGGAGCATAGCGGGCTATGTGACTGATGAATAAAGACGAAAGCGACAAAAAGACAATGCTTTAAATGCCTCCATAAAACATGATTAATATAAAAAGTCTCAAATTATTTTTTTAGTGTTACTAAGTGTTGTGGTTTGGAATACTTCGCTTTCAGCACAACGATTGACCATTGGTGGCGCACCTCCAAACGCCATCGCTCTATTTTATAATTCTTTCATTCTATGAAAAAAATATTGCTTTTTACATGTATGCTCGCTGCGGGCACAGCGATGGCGCAACCGCCTGCTCGAAAAAATGCCCCAATAGCGTCAGAGCAGAATGCAGCTACACAGCAAAAAAAGGCTTCGTCATACAGAACATTCCCTACAGCAGCGCCCATGCCCAATGCTGTCGTTTGGCAGCGCGATGTTTATCGTGAACTCGTGTTGAGCAAGGATGCTAATGCTGTGCTCTATTTCCCGCAAACAGCACAGGCTGATGGCAGAGAGAATATGTTTAATTACATCTTCAAGCAAATCTTGCGTCGCAACATCACCGCCTACGACTATAAGTTGGACGGCAATGAAAATTTCGATGCCAAGAATGCCATCACCGCAAAGGAACTCATGGATCGCTACAAAATCTTTTATGAGGAAAGGGACGGACGCTTCCGCGTTAACGATGCCGACCTCCCTTGCGAAGAAGTGCGCTCTTATTTCGTGAAGGAAAGTATTTACTTCGATCAGCAAACTGCACAGCTGTGCACCCGCGTGCAGGCCATTTGTCCTGTGCTTCATCGTGCCGATGATCATTCGGGCGGCATCACGAAGTATCCGATGTTCTGGCTTAAGTATGCGGATGTTGCACCTTGGTTGGGCAAACTCATGCTGATGGGCTCAAACTACAATAATGCAGCCATGCTCTCGGCCGACGATTACTTTACGCTCAATCGTTATCAAGGCGACATCTATAAAGTGACTAATTTGCAGGATCGCCTGATTGCAAACTATTGTCCTACCGACACTGCCGTTAAAGCTGAACAGGCGCGTATAGAAAAAGAAATCAAGGACTTTGAAGCCCGCCTGTGGAAGGGCGATTCAATTGCCGTTGAACAAGAAATGCCTATGGTTGAGGGAGAAGCAAAAGATTCTTTAGCTCAGCAAGCACCTGCAGCAGAGGTGGAAAAGAAGAAAACCACTGAACGCAGAACCGTGGCGCGCAGAACCACTAAAAAAGAAAAGAAAGAGGCTGATAAAACCAGCAAAAAAACAAAGGTGAAAACCAAAGCACCATCCGCGAAGGCTTCAACAGGCTTGAGCGTGCGACGCCAAAGAAGATAAGAGCGAATTGTTTTTTATCTGGAATACTCCATTTATAGAAAATCTAAAACTTGAATCCAATTTCCTTACTTCGTCAATGCGTCACCAATTATAGAAAATAAAACACTTGAATTTATGGCCTAGGCGGTTTGATGAGCCTTAGCGAATAATTAGGCTCCGCCGTGCATATTGATAGATGAATAATCTAGAATTAGAGAATTCGAGAATTGGTGGCGTTCTGAGTGACGCATTGATGAAGCCAGAGGGAGAATTGCTTAATACGTTCATCGCATAGATTAAAAGAAAAGCACTTGCTGAGGTTATTCAGCAAGTGCTTTTTTTCTTTTATGTTTCCAACGTTTGTGCGACCACAACCAATATTCAGGTTGGCGTCGAATGATTTGTTCCAATTCCTGCGTACAACGTTCTGTGATTTGGTAATCTGGGAATTGCTTGATGTCGCGTGTGATTTCTTTGAACGTGCAGTGGTAGTATCCGCGTTTCACTCTGTAAATGTCCGCAAAGAATATCGCGGCATCCACTTTCTTGCCGATACGTTCCGTGCCCGTGAAGATGGGCGTGTCCTGCGAAAGGAAATCCATCCAGAGGTGCGTGTTTTCGGGGTGCGGCGTTTGGTCGGCCACAAATCCAATGACGCATTTTTTGTTTTCTGTTTTAAAACGCATGATGTGTCGCAAGGCATCGTACTTGCTAATGCATTCGGCGTTGAAATGCTGGCGCAATTCCATGAAGAGCTCGTCCATCACCTTACTTTTAAGCGGACGGTAAAGCTCGCCCAATGTGGCATCTTCCCTCGTCCATAAGGGTAGCGAAGATATCCACTCCCAGTTGCAGTAATGGCCGATATACACGAAAACAAAGTTATGGTCGTTCAGCGCATCATTAATGGCTTCGGTGTTTTCAAAAACCATATGTTTTTTCATGTCTTCCGGACTTATGGTGAGGAGTTTAAGCGATTCAACGCCATAGTCGCAGAGGAAATGGTAAAACCCTTTTTCTATTTGGCGCAGTTCCTGATGAGTCTTTTCTGGAAAGGAGTTTTTCAGATTCATGCGCACAACCTTCTTTCTGTAGCCAACGATGTAGTAAAGCACGCCGTAAATAAGGTCAGAAAGGACATACAAAACACTAAAGGGGAGGCGTGAAAACAAACGGAAGAGTTGCTTTCTCATGGTTTTGTTATTTTTAGTGGGTTCAGTAAATGAAGATTAATTAGTCGATCGTGATTTCACCGCATAAACTTTCGTTCATTCGCTTAACGATTTCATCGTGCGAGTAACCATGTCCCAGGAGGAACATGAGTTTGGTGACCATGCTCTCAGGCGTGGCATCGTATCCGTTAAGAACGCCAGAATCGATCAATTGCAACGACGTTTCATAAAGTCCCATCTCAACGCGTCCCTTAGAGCATTGTGTGATGTTGACCACGATGATGCCTTGGTCGATCATTTGTTTTAGCTTATCCACCAGCCAGGGGCGTTGCGGTGCATTACCCGCTCCGTAGGTTTTGAGAATCACAGCCCGAAGTCCCTTGATGTGGCTCACCATATCGATGATTTCCTTGCGTATGCCTGGAAAGAGGGTGAGGAACACGACATTGTTGTCCAGAAGATAATGTGGGGTGAATGGGCGGTTAGGGTCGGGGCGGCGTATCAAATGGCTTTCGTATCTGATGTGTATGCCCGCCTTAGCCAGGATGGGGAAGTTATTGCTACGGAAAGCATTAAACCCTTCTGCATTGATTTTGGTGGTTCGGTTGCCACGCATCAATGAACTTTGGAAGAATATACAGACTTCAGGAACCATGGGTTCGTTCGCTGCATTTCGTGCCGCTGCAATTTCAATGGAAGTCAGCAGGTTTTCTTTGCCATCTGTTCTGAGCTTACCAATGGGCAACTGCGAACCTGTGATGATGACCGGCTTCCCTAAATTTTCCAGCATGAAACTGAGTGCAGATGCGGTGTACGACATCGTGTCTGTGCCATGCAGAATGACAAAGCCGTCGTAAGGCTCGTAGTTGTCGCTGATCATTTGCACAATCTCCACCCAGTTTGCTGGTTCCATGTCGGAAGAGTCAATGGGTGATTTCAGCGTGACGGCGTCTATTTTAAAGTTAAATCGCTTTAATTCTGGTACGTGTTGGCGAAACTGATGCATGTCGAAGTTTTCGAGTGCTCCAGTTTCCGGGTTTTCAATCATGCCAATCGTTCCGCCTGTGTAAATGATGAGTATGGACGTCATAAATCAAGGTTTTGTACGCAAAGTTAACCATAATCTTTTGAAAATGTTACTTTTTTTGAAATAACCATATCATTTTTCATGATAATTCCTTGATTATTTGCTAACTTTGCCCTTGGTATGTCGTGGCGTGCTTTTTTACTATTGGTGCCGGGCATGCTGAAATGATACGATTAATGATAATAAATGCCAAATATTTTTTATGGAAGACAAAGATCTAAATTTCAATGCAGAAGAAGAGAACGAAATGTCGTTGGCTGATATTTTGAAGTTGTGTTGGGACTTCTTTAAGGCTAATTGGAAGTGGTATGCGCTTTCTGTTGTCGTTTGTCTTGTTCTCGGTGAGGTTTATAAGCGCCGTAGCACCCTTATTTACAAGAGTCAAGCGGTGGTGTTGATTGAGAATGCCGAACCTACAGATATGGCGAGCTTTGGTTCGCGTGCTGGTGGTTCTATGAATGCCTTGCTTGAATTGAATGGTATTAGTGCCGGCAATAACCTGACTAATGAAATGTTCGTGCTCAATTCTCATCGATTGATGCAGAATGTGATTGATACATTGGGCTTGAACGTGGACTATGCTGTTAGCAGTTCTTTACATAAGGTGTCGCTCTATAAGGCCACACCATTTGTGGCGAACTTAGGTGTTGCTGTTCCTGAAAATGTTTCTTTTGAAGTTAAGATTTTGGATGACGCTAACTATGAGTTGAGCGAATTGTCCGTACTCTACGATGGCGCCCGAGAATTTTCAGATATTGAAGGTGTTTGGGCGGGTAAGTTCAACGAAGTGCTGGCTACTCCCGTTGGCGATATTTGCTTGAATAAGCAGGAAACGATTGCCAACTTCCTCCCCAAAGACGACGAAAAGGCTGACTTTGAACCCGTCTCTGTGTATGTGACACGCATCTCAAGATATGCTGCTATCGAGAAATTCCGTGCCAGTGTTTCAATTGCTGAGTATGATAAGAAAAGCTCATTGGTGGTGCTCTCATGTAGCGATAATAATGTGGCACGTGCCAACGATATCTTGACTGAAATCTATCAGGCGTATAAGCGCGACGTGGTTGGTTACAAAAATCGAATTGCGCAAAGTACTGCAGATTTCATTGATCGCCGTATTCAGTTGATCGCAAGCGATTTGAGCAATGTAGAAGGACGCTATGAGCGCTTCATGGAAGAGAATAAGTTGGTGAACATTGAAGGAGATGCTTCAAGATTCCTTCAGGAAACCAGTATGGCGCGCCAAGCAACGCTCGACCTCGAAACGCAGTTGTCTGTAGCGAAGTACTTGACCGACTACATGAAGGAACATGCCAAGAACGACCAAACCATTCCAGTATTGAGTGGTCTGGGAACAGATGGTAGCATTATTTCATCACAGATTAATGAATACAATAAGCTCGTTCTTGAACGTATGCGTCAAGCTGAGAATGCCAGTGTGAATTCGCCTATCGTGAAGGACTTGGATCGCCGTATGGAGGCTTTGCGCCCAACGATTATGGCAGGTTTGTCAAGTTATGTGCGCGCCGTAGAAATGCATCTTGAAGATGCTAAGAAGAACGAACGCACCGTGACTAAGAAGGTTTCAAATCTGCCTTCTAAGCAGCGTGAAGCGCTCGATATTAAGCGTCAGCAAGAGTTGAAGAATGCGCTCTACACCTTCTTGCTCAACAAACGAGAAGAAGTGGCACTTCAATTGGCGATCAACGAAGCTAACGTACGCATGGTGGAATATCCAATGTGCACAGGTGCACCAATAAGCCCAAGAACAAATATGATTGTTTTGATGAGTTTGGTGCTCGGTGTGTTGATTCCTACAGCAATTCTCTATGTGCTTCAGTTGTTTGACACCAAGCTCAAGAACCGCATGGAAGTTGAGAAATTAACGTCAACGCCTATCGTTGCAGAATTGCCCCACTGGGTGGGCCACGAGAAATCGCAAACCATTGCCGACCTCAAGCCCAATCGTCCTATTGTTGAGGCCTTCCGTATTTTGCGCTATAGCATTAACTTTATGAAGTCGAATGCGCGCGTGTTGATGTTCTCATCAAGTATTCCTAACCAAGGTAAGTCGTTCGCCTCTAAGAACCTTGCAGTGGTTTTGGCTATGGCAGGTAAAAAGGTGCTGTTGATTGACGCCGATATTCGTAAGTGTACGTTGAGCCGATTGCTCGCACCTCAACACGCAAAGGGGTTGACACATTATTTGTCAAGCGAAGACGTGCGTCTTTCTGATTTAGTGATTAAGGAAAATGTCCACAAAGACTTAGACTTCTTGCCTGGTGGCGCTATTCCTCCTAATCCTTCTGAATTGTTACTTGGTACACGTTTCGAAGAATTGATTCAGGAAGCAAAGTCGCAGTACGATTATATCATTCTCGATACAACGCCAGCCCTTGCTGTAGCTGATGCCAGCATTATCAGCCGTGTGGCCGACGTGACGTTGTTTGTGCTTCGTATCGGTGTGGAAGAACGTTCGTTCGTGCCTCTGCTCGAAAGAATGCGTCGTGAAAACAAGTTCCGCAACCTCGGTATTGTGCTCAATGATATAGACGCAAAGCACGGCTACGGCTATGACTATGGTTATGGTTACGGCTACGGCTATGGCTATGGTTACGGCTACGGTCATAAGAAAGAAGAAGAAAAGAAGGGTCTTTTCAAAAGAAAAAAGAATAACGATTAAGATTAATTCTATCAATAATCCTCAGTAAAGGCAGAGTGTGTTGTAGAAATACGACATGGACTCTGCCTTTGCATGAAGGTGAATCATTATAAACCCACCTGAAAAGAACTCAGATAAAAATAGATTAACAAAATATGATGACAGCTAAAGAAATACGCGAGTCGTATAAGAAATTCTTTGAGCAGCAAGGTCACCTCATCGTGCCTTCTGCACCTATGGTTATTAAGGACGACCCAACGCTTATGTTTACCAATGCCGGAATGAACCAATTCAAGGACATCATTTTGGGCAACCGCGAACCAAAGTGTCGCCGTAAGGCCGATTCTCAAAAGTGTTTGCGTGTGAGCGGTAAGCACAATGACTTGGAAGAAGTGGGCCACGACACCTATCACCACACGATGTTTGAAATGTTGGGTAACTGGAGTTTTGGCGATTACTTTAAGAAGGAAGCCATCACTTGGGCCTACGAATATTTGGTGAAGACTTTAGGCATTGACCCCAAGAATCTTTATGTAACAGTGTTTGAAGGTTCTGCCGATGATGGTCTGACACGCGATGATGAGGCTGCTGAGATTTGGTCGCAATACTTCCCTGAAGATCATATTATCAATGGCAATAAGAAGGATAATTTCTGGGAAATGGGCGATACAGGTCCTTGTGGTCCTTGCTCTGAAATTCATATCGACATCCGTAGCGAAGAAGAAAAGGCAAAGGTGCCTGGAGCATCGCTCGTGAATAAGGACAATCCTCAGGTGATTGAAATCTGGAACCTCGTGTTCATGCAATTCAACCGTAAGGCTGATGGTTCGCTTGAAGGACTCCCCGCAAAGGTCATCGACACTGGTATGGGCTTTGAACGCCTTTGCATGGTCATGCAGGGTGTGCAGTCAAACTACGACACCGATGTGTTCCAACCCATCATCAAGAAGATTGCTTCGCTTTCAGGATTTGAATATGGCAAAGATGAAAAGGTTGACGTGGCTATGCGCGTTATTGCCGACCACCTTCGTGCTATTTCATTCTCAATAGCCGATGGCCAGTTACCTTCAAATGCCAAGGCTGGTTATGTGATTCGTCGCATCCTTCGCCGTGCTGTGCGCTATGCTTACACGTTCCTTGGCCAGCGCGAAGCCTTTATGTTCAAGCTCATCCCTACTTTAGTTGAAGAAATGGGTCAGGCTTATCCCGAACTCGTGGCTCAGGAAATGCTTATCTCACGTGTGATGAAAGAAGAAGAAGAAAGCTTCCTCCGCACGCTTGCAACGGGTATCAACCTTCTTGAATCGCTCATTGCTGACACGAAGAAGGCTGGTAGCACAACGCTTGATGGCGAAAAGGCATTTACACTCTTCGATACTTATGGCTTCCCACTCGACCTCACTCAACTTATTTGTTCAGAACAGGGCATCGCCGTTGATGAAGCTATGTTTGCAGAGAAGATGGAAGAACAAAAGCAACGTGCACGTAATGCCGCAGTAGTGGAAACAGGCGACTGGGTGGTACTTGCTGAAGGCGAAACCGTATTTAAAGGCTGGGACACAACAGAACACGCTTGTCGCATCTTGCGCTACCGTGAAGTGGAACAAAAGAAGCAAAAGTTCTATGAACTCGTGCTCGACACAACACCATTCTATGCCGAAATGGGTGGTCAGGTTGGCGATAAGGGCGTTCTTGTAAATGATGCAGAAACCATTGAAATTATTGATACTAAGCGCGAAAATAACTTACCCATCCACATCGCCAAGAAACTCCCTCAGCATCCTGAGGCTCAGTTCCAGGCTTGTGTAGATGTGGAAGCACGTCGTGCCTGCGAAGCCAACCACACCGCAACACACCTCCTCGACCAAGCGTTCCGTGAAGTGCTTGGCACGCACGTTGAACAAAAGGGTTCGTTGGTAACGCCCGGTTACTTGCGTTTCGACTTCTCACACTTTCAAAAGGTTACTGCTGAGGAATTGCGTCAGGTAGAGCGCATCGTGAACCGTCGCATCCGTCAAAATATTCCTTTGCAGGACCACCGCGACCTGCCTATCGAAGAAGCAAAGAAGCTTGGTGCTATTGCGCTCTTTGGTGAAAAGTATGGCGATCGTGTTCGTGTGGTTCAGTTTGGCGAAAGCGTTGAGTTCTGTGGTGGTTGCCACGCTAGCAGCACCGGTTGCATTGGTTTTGTACGCATCGTGTCGGAAAGCAGTGTAGCAGCAGGTGTGCGCCGCATTGAGGCCATTACTGGCGCTGCAGCTGAAGAAAGTCTTTATGCTCAGGAAGATGTGCTTGAAGGCATCAAGCAATTCCTCAATGCCAAGGACGTTGTGGCTGCTTTGAAGAAGACATTGGATGAAAATGCAGAACTTCGTAAGCAGGTAGAAGCACAAATGAAGGAACGCGTTCAGCAACTCCGTAATAAGCTTATTGAATCGGCTGCGGATTGCAATGGCGTGAAGCTCGTGAAGAGCGTTATGCCTACAGGCATCACTCCTGACGCCGTTAAGGACCTTGCGTTCCAAATCTCAGGTATCCTTCCTCAGAACATGATTTGTGTTATTGGTAGCAGCCATGAAGGCAAACCTTTGCTCACGGTGATGATTTCCAAGAACTTGATTGAAGAAAAGCAACTCCATGCTGGAAATCTCGTTCGCGAAGCGGCTAAGCTCATCAAGGGCGGCGGCGGTGGTGCACCTCACTTCGCAACAGCCGGTGGTAAGGATGTTCAAGGCCTTGAAGCTGCAGTGAATAAGGTGGTTGAATTGGCAGCCTTGTAAACAGAAATACGCATCATATGAATATAATTGCCCCCAAAGTTCGAGGACTTTGGGGGCAATTCGTTTGCTGTGGTCATGGTATTAAGGCGTATATTTTATTGAGGGGCACGGTCTGAAGAGCCAACAAGTACCCAGCCCAGGGCAACGCCCTGGGCTTATTAATATTGTAGGCTTTCGCCGTGAATGGGCCCATGCGGTTTCCAAGATGTCTCCACGTATCGCGAGTATCACAAGTATAACAGGAATAATATAGTGTAGATATGATTCTGAAATACTTGTGATACGCATGTTGGGCTAAGAAATCAGGGTGTATCAAAATTTGCATTTCGATACACCCTGATTATAAAGTTTTATTCTCTTATTAGAAATAGTAAGTAGCTTGGATAGAGAATGTGTTGCGGTCCAATTTAACGCCACCCTTAGGAAGTTCAAGACCACCTAAATGATCGCCGAGTTCGTTGACCAAAGCTTCGCCTACTTCGCCCAATGCGAAAGTGTATGTCGCGCCAATTTCAACTTTGCCAAGAACCTTTACGCCTGCGCTGATGTTCCATGATGTAGCCATGTTGTCGCGCTTGAAAGTTGATTGAGTGGTTTCGCTAAGTTCTGCAATCTTCCAGCTCTTGTCGCCAAGCATAAAGTCGAATTGAGGACCTGTACCTACATAAACGCCAGTCTTACCGAGACCAATGTTATAACGTACGTTAAGAGGAATAGAGATTGAGCGTTCTGTTTCTGTTTCAGCTAAACCTGTTGTTGCATCTTCAACCTTCAATTTGTTTTGGTTGTAAAGGAGTGAACCATTCAATGATACGCCAGCAAGGAGTCCAAGGTTAAGGCGTGCACCAGCAAACCATCCGGCTTGGTTGCCACCATCCTTGAAGTTTGTTGTGCTGATGTTCTTGATGTCCACCTTTGTGTAGTTTATACCACCTGTAACACCCCAATCAAAGCTGAAAGCTGATGCTGCAGAAACCATGAATGCTGCGATGAGTGTAAGAACTAATTTTTTCATAAATAACATTATTAGAGTTAGTAAAAGACGTAAACGCCAATGGAAATTTGGCGTTTACGTTTATTGCTTTATGCTGTAATCAAACCTAATTGCACGAAGATGGGGTGCTGAAGTGCATAAACTGCGATACCTGCGAGGTAGCCTGCGAGGGCGAGCCATGAAATGTTCTTCAAGTACCAACCGAATGAGATGTTTTCAAGACCCATAACGACTACACCTGCTGCAGAACCGATGATGAGCATTGAACCACCGACACCTGCGCAGTAAGCGAGGAGCTGCCAGAAGATACCATCCTGAGCAAGTGCACCAGCTGCTTCAATGGGGTACATACCCATACAGCCTGCTACGAGGGGCACGTTGTCAACGATTGACGATGCTGCACCAATAACACCTGTAATGGCATAGTGGTTAGCGTCTGTAATGTCGTTGAGCCATTCACCGAAGGCAGTGAGCACACCTGTGTCTTGAAGTGTAGCTACCGTCATGAGGATGCCGAGGAAGAAGAGGATTGTAGTCATGTCAATCTTCTGAAGCATGTTTGTCACGCGGTGTGTTGACATAAGGTGGTGGTTCTTCTTGCGCGCCAAGAATACTTCGACAGTTGTCCAAAGCACACCGAGCACAAGGAGGATACCTACGTAAGGTGCGAGGTGCGTGAGCGACTTGAAGATGGGCACGAAGAGCAAACCGCCTACACCAAGCCAGAACACGATGTTACGTTCCTTTTGTGAAAATTCTTGGTTGGCTTCAACAAACTCTTCTACCTTCACGCCTTCCAATTCACCCTTCATGCGATAATGCATGATGAGGCAGGGGATGAGTAAGCTGGCAACAGAGGGGAGGAATACTTCCAAGAGCACACCCTGAGTAGAGAGCATACCGCGCACCCAAAGCATAATCGTTGTTACGTCGCCGATGGGCGAGAATGCACCACCCGCATTGGCAGCCAAGATGATGAGACCCGCAAAGAGGAAACGGTCTTCCTTATTCGCAATAAGCTTGCGGAGCACCATAATCATCACGATTGAAGTCGTAAGGTTGTCGAGCACAGCCGAGAGGAAGAAGGTCATCCATGCCATGCGCCACATGAGCTTGCGCTTGCTTGTGGTTTGAAGGCGGTAGCGCACGAAGTTGAAACCACCGTTGGCATCTACGATTTCTACAATGGTCATCGCACCCATGAGGAACACGATGATTTCGCATGTTTCAGAGAGGTGGTGGAGCATACGCTCAGTGATGGGTTCGCCATGAGGCAGTGCAATGGCTCCGGCGTTTACGCCAATAGTTACGAGTGTCCAGCAGATTGCGCACATCAAAAGTGCGACAGGGGCTTTGTTAATCTTGGTGCCATGTTCTAAGGCGATGCAGGCATAGCCAATGATGAACACAGCCACAATAAGTGTTACAAACATTTGATTTTAATAATTTAATAAGTGATTAATAATAGATGTTAATTTCAATGTACAAAGGTCTTAATTTATTTGCGACTATGCAAACAAACTTCCGATAAATATTTTTGACAAGAGTAAATAAAGCGGCTTTTTGCAAAATAGATAGGGTTAACGATGTCTTTTTTTACCGAAGACAATGTATTTCCTACTTCTCTAAACGCATTTATTCACGCATATTTTATAAATTTGCACTCGTGATTGCAGTCGTGCAACCATTGCCCCTATAGTTCAACGGATAGAATAGAGGTTTCCTAAACCTTAGATAGGAGTTCGATTCTCCTTGGGGGTACTTGTTCTATGTGCTAATGCCTTGAGTATTAGCATATTTGTTTTTTTTTGGGGGGTGCGGTTTAGAGTTTAGAGTTTAGAGTTTAGAGTTTAGAGAACAGAGTACAACTGCCGTGGGGAATGGCGTGAGCAAGATTTGTGATATCTGTGAGATTTGTGTTCAAAAAAACTTTGTGTTCTTTGCGCCTTTGCGTGAGACGTAATTCTGCAATTGTTGGGGCACACCCTTCGGGGTGCTACAATGGGGTGCTGATGGGACCGGGGGTAGGCGCTCTGCGCCAACCGCCGCGGTTACAGAGCGGAGATACCTTCGGCATCTTTACCATGCGGACTACCTTCGGCAGTAAGCTGCATGGTAGTTGTACTCTGTTCTCTGTACTCTGTACTCTATTCTACTCCTTCGGTATCTTGCAAGCCCCATGGGCTCACTATTGTGAGCAAGATCTGTGGATTAATAAAATATATTACTATCAGGTAAAAATGTCGCACGCAGAATGCGCAGAATTCGCGGAAGTGCACACACGTTGTTTGTGCTTACCATCCGGATGGTGGCGCAAGAGTAGCGTGCGCCTTTGCGTATTCCCATATAATAACATTCCTATTCCGCATGGTTTCCGCGAATTCCGCGTATTCTGCGTGAAACAATAAAACAGGACTTTGTTCCAAGTCAGCAAGTTTTACGCCAGCGAATCACGAGGATCTACGCGTATCGTTTAATATAGTGTCGATATTATTCTATAATACTTGTGATACGTGTAGGTATCTTGCAAGCCGTATGGGCTCACTATTGTGAGCAAGATCCGTGGATGAATAAAATATATTACTATCTGGTAAAAATGTCGCACGCAGAATACGCAGAATTCGCGGAAGCGCACACACGTTGTTTGTGCTTGCAGAATGCGTTTTTTGTTCACTTACGTTGGTTATTGAAAAAGCGGCTGTGTCCAATTGGACACACCCGCTTTTCTATTATTGATTATGGTATGAATCTATTAGAAGAGTGCCTTGAATGCAGCATTTTCTGTCAAAGCAGAGAATTCCATATCCTTCTTAGCACGTTCCTTCATTGAAGGATCCATAGAGAATGAAGACTTAAGTGCGCTGATAGCTGCATCTACGTTGTTAGTACGTGCAGCACAGATAGCCTTGAAGTATTCAGTAGTTGCAGTCTTTTCGTCAGCGTTGAGGCTGTTGAGTGTAGCGAGTGCACCAGCATAGTCCTTATTGAGGATTTGTGTGAGTGCAGCAGAGCTACTCTTTGTACCCTTAGCAGTCTTAGCAGCAGCCTTGTAGTCGCCCTTTTGACCTTGGATGTTAGCGAGAACTGAGCTGTAGTTTTCAGCACCAGCAGCACGACCGAGGAACTTTTCACCTTCAGCAACGTTACCCTTAGTCATCGCGAGAGCAGCCAAGTTAGCGTTTACTTCAGCAGCGTTAGCGTTGAGCGCTGCAGCGCGATCCAAGAAACCTTGAGCTGCTTGGATTTGGTTTTCCTTCAAGCAGAGGTTTGCGAGGTTGTTGTAAGCGCGGTAGTCGTTAGGATAGTACTTAGTTGTAGTTGTGTAGATATCCTTCTTCTTGTCAGCGCTCTTTTCCAAAGTAGCGAGGTAAAGCAATTCTTCTACGCTGAGCTTGCTTGCGTCTTCGTTGTATTGTTGAGCGATTTCAGCATCAGTGCGGCCAATGAGCATGTAGTTTACAGTGAGGCGTGCACGGCGGAGTTCAGGAAGAACTTCGTCAACGAGTTCAGTGTAAGCAGCAGAGATGTTCTTGATTTGGCGTTCGCGTTCTTCAGGATCGCTGTACATAGAGAGTACGCGGATGATGATTTCCTTGTCCTGGATGTTAGAAGCAGAAACGAGTTCCTTGAAACCATCCCAGTCTTCAGCAGTGTACTTAGTGTCGAGGTTTGTGTTCAAGTCAATTTCCTTAAGTTGCTTCTTAACGTATTCTGCAGAAGTGTTTTGACGTGCTTCAGCGAGTTCTTCGTTGAATGATTGCTTACCATCAGGAGAAGCGTATGCTGAAATTTCGATACCTTCAAGTGCAAGACCCTTTTGGTTAGCCTTGATTTCGCGGAGAACGTTAACGAACTCTTCGATTGAAGTAGTCTTCAATTCGCTGAGGCGAACCTTAGATTGGTTGATGAGGTACTTGATTTGAGCTTCCTGAGATTGCTTAATCGTCTTTTGGTATGCATCCTTAGAGAATGAACCCAGTTCCTTAGCAGCAGCCTTAAGCTTAGCAGAAGTAGCGTTAACACCTGTAGCGATCATAACTTCAGGTACGTTGTAAGTCTTGTTACCCTTCTTTGCATCGAAAGTGAGGTAGAGTTCGCTCTGACCTTCCATTTCGTCCTGGAATGGGAAAGTAACACGCATTGTGTAGTTACCGCCTAACTTGTAAGAGATTTCTTGGTTGTTGCCTTGAACCTTTTCTCCTTGGAATGTAGTAGGTGTACCTACAACTTCCTTACCAGCGAAACGAAGAACTGGAGTTACAGTAACTGTAGCCTTCTTCTTCATGTACTTTTCAGGGAACTTACCATTGATAACAACGGGCACTTGGTCAGCCGATGCTTCAAGTGGAGAAGGAGTAACAGAGAAGTTGTCCTTTGAGAGTTCTCCCATTTTGCTACAAGACGCGAATGCGATTGCAGCGAGCGCAAGTGTTGCGAAAGATTTAATCTTCATCTTGTTAAAAATTAATGGATTTATTGTTTTATTCAGAATTTATTTGATGTATTCTCGCCAGTCGGTGAGGCGCATATCTCCCTTTCTGAGGTAGGTGTCGTGCATGGCGAATGCCGCAGAGATCAGGTGTGGTGTGTGTCCACCCTGCGCTTTGGCCAGTTCCATGTATTCACGCAGCAAAGGTCGGTAGTCGGGATGTGCGATGGCGATTAACGCTTCAGCCTTTTCTGTAGCGCATTTGTTGCGCAGGTCGGCAACGCCATATTCCGTGACGATGGCATCCACGTAGTGCTCCGTGTGGTCGATGTGCGAGCAGAAGGGCACGATGCTTGAGATGGTTCCACCTTTTTGCGTTGATGTGCAGGTGAAGGTCGAGAGCATGGCATTGCAAGTGTAGTCGCATGAGCCACCCACGCCATTCATCATTTTTGTACCGCAGATTTTGGTTGAGTTGACGTGTCCGTAAATGTCAACCTCGATGGCGGTGTTGAGCGAGCATATACCCAAACGTGCGATGATTTCAGGGCAGTTGGATATTTCAGACGGACGCACGATAAGACGATCGCGGTAATGGTGGATGTTTTCGGTGAGTTCCTGAAGCTTTTCTGTTCCGATGGTAAGCGCGCCGGTTGAGGCTTCGGTCACTCGTTCTTCCAGGATCAGTCGTAAGGGCTCTTCTTGTAGCACTTCTGTGTAGATGCTAAAGTTTGGCACCTCCTTGCATTCACCTAAAGCACCGAGCACTGCATTTGCGCCCGAGCCTACCCCCGATTGCATGATGAGCTTATCTCGGAAGATGTAGCCTTTGTTCATGTTCCACACCAGGAAGTCGGCCACGTTCTTACCGATAATATCAGTGGTTTCGCTTCCAGGAAGCATGGTTCTTGCTTCGTCGGGGAGGTTACAACGAATAATTCCCGCAATGCGGTCTTCGTTGATTTCAATGTAAGGTTTTCCAATTCGGTCGGTGATGCTATTGATGCCTACAGTGCGTCGGCTCCATGGATTTTCAATCTCATAGATATCGTGCATTCCGATGAGCCTTTGTGAGTGCCATTCATTGAGTTCCACAAACACGCCTTTTTCAGCCATGCGGCATACTGTTGGTGCAATCCCGATTCCCGCGGTGGGGTAGAGTCGGATTTTGCCACAAATCTTTTGCACTTCAACCACTTCAATGATTCCCCAAGTGATGGGGCCCGTCATGCCTTGGCGTATGTGTGTGGCATTGTCGGAAAGGTTGAGGTCGGTGTAGCGTACGCGACCGCTATTAAATGCTTTGCGCAAATCTGTGTTTACGCTGAATGGCATTCTTCGGTCGATGGCATCGGCCTGTGTGAGTGCACCGTCGCAACTGGCTCCTATGGAGGCTCCTGTGATAACATCTACCTTGAATGGTCGTCCCTCACTGTGCTCCTTCATTGCGCGTTGGGCAATGGCTGGCGGTAGGGTCTTAGGGGAACCGGCTGGGCCAAAGCCTCCGATGCCTAAGATGTCGCCGTTTTGGATGTGTGCGGCGGCTTCTTCTGTCGTCATAAAGGGTAATTGCATACGGTAGTTGATAATTTCAAGCAAAAGTACAACTTTTTAAGAATACAAACCATGAAACAAACCTAAAAAATAACAAAATATCATTAGTTTATATGTATTTGTGTGGATTTTGTTGTGTGGTGTTTTCGTTCTATGCAGTTTTTTGTTAGGTGCAGTTGTTATAAATTACGGAATTAGCTGTTATAAAATCTCTGTTTTTTGTTCGTTTTCTGTCATTTTGAGGAGGTTAATGATAAAAAGATGGGATTTTGCTAAAAAAAGTTTACAAAATGCTTTGGTGAAATAATTTTTTCTATAATTTTGCACCCACGTTAAGTTTTTTAAACACAATTCAGCCGTTTTGCTTTGGTTAGATTGGTGAAAAATTCTTATTGCTAATTAAATAATAAATGAAAGTAAGTTTGTGCGCTTACGATAACACAAAAATTAAACGAAACGCTTTATGCTGAAAGCCAACAATGCACATCGGCTTTTGGACATGGAGTTTTACTTTTTTATTATGAAAAAGTTTTGGTCACTTATGGTCGTAGCACTCGTAGCTTTGGGTGCTGGCTTTACAAGCTGTAGCGACGATGACGATGAAAATGGCGGTGCAGCACTCGTTCCTGGTGTAGCTGTTGAAGTAGCCAACGATTCTCTCGCTACATCTGTAGTTCTCGATGTAAATGCTGTTTCTGTTTCAGAAATCGCTTACAAGGTTGTTAAGGCTGCTGAAGATTCACTTGGCGCAATGGCTTCTGAACTCGTGTTCGCTGAAGCTGATCAAGTGGTAGCAGTAAGCGAAGGTGCTAACAAGGTTGTTGTTTCTGGTCTTGAAGGTAACACAGAATACAACATTTACGTAGCTGCTTTGACAAAGGCTGAAGAATATGCTAATGCCAATGCAACTGTTATTAATGTAACTACTGCAGGTTACGGCGATCAATTGCTCACAATGATTGAAACAACTCCATTCTCAATCAAGTTCCACGTGAACATGCCTGACACTGCTGACTGGGTGCTCACTTTCAACGATCGTGACACTTACGAACAAATGAAGATGTATTTCGGTCAGAGCGACGCTGGTTTCCTTGAATCAATCGGTAACGTTCACTACAAGGGTCCTCAAACTATCGAAATTAAGGATGGCGACCTCTGGTACCGCGAATACGATATGGACTGGGCAACAGGCGAAGTTGACTCAACTTCTTACTATGACTACACTTACACTGTTAAGCCTGGTACTGCATACGTAATCTTGCTTTCTGCTGCTTACTATGGTGAAGTTCCTTATTCATGGCCTGTAACTTACCGTTGGATGCCTTACTACGAAGTGGACTATGGCGAAGGCGGTGGTGAAGACTGGTGGGGTCCCCTCAGCAACGCACGTTCAGGTATGAACCTTGGCGAATACACTGAATCTTGTACAGACGAAGGTGTTACATTCACTTATGAATATGCAAAGCAACTCCTCTGGACTAACCCTGCAGCAGTTCCTGCTGACACTGTAGAAGTTACTTTGAAGAAGATCACAGAACGTACAGCTATCTTTGAAATGGTTCCTCCCGAATCATGCTTGAGCTACCACGTTCTTCCTTTGAGCCAAGAAGATTATGACATGCTCTGCACTTTCGTAGGTGAAGCAGGTATGCAAGCATATGCTTTGAACTATGGCGAACCTATGGTAGGTGGTAATGAATATGTAATGAGCGGTTTGACTGTTGGTGCTACTTACCACATGCTCGTAACAGGTGTATTTGATGAAGCTGGTGCTGTTCAAAGCTACTACCACGGTACATTCGTTCCTCAAGAATCAACTAAGCCAGTTCCTGAACTTGAAGTAACTGCTGTTTCTGAAAAGAACACACACGATATGGTTTACTTCAACATCAAGGCTCCTAACGCTGATGCTTATGCAGTGAAGTACATCGCTAACTATGTTAAGGATTGGATTCCTGAACTCAACTCAGGTTACTCATACGAAGACATGGTTGAAATGTATGGTCAAGACATGAGCGAAGAAGAAATCGCTTTGATCAATTCTGCTGAAGGTTACGAAATCAGCTATCCTTCATTTGAAGAATCTGACACTCGTTTGGCTGTAATCTCTTACAACGTTGACGAAAAGGCTGGTGCTGCTGTTGTTGCTGACTCTCGTTCTACTTCAACTCCTGCAAAGGAAAAGGTTGTTTCTACACTCTACGAAGATCTCGAAGGCAACTGGGTATTGAACTACTTCGATAACAACAACTACTACGAAAACAACGTATGGCGTCAGTTCAACAGTGTTATCACTGCAAACGCTGACTTCGGTCCTGCTTCATACGACGAATGGAAGGGTACTGACTCTTACAACTACGTATTGGAAGCATTAGGCAATGACGAAGCACACGTTCAAGAACTCTTCAACGAATACAAGAGCGTAGCGGCTCACTATACTGCTAAGTACGAAGGTCAAAACCAAATGCTCGGTTTGAACTTCCCCTGCGGTAACTATGTATATGCTGCTAACCAAAACGTATTCACTCCATGGGATCTCTTCACTTCTGAATACTATTCAGCTTACGACTGCTACCAACTCTTCTACGACTTCGGTCCTAAGGTAATGTTTGAAGTAACAGGCGAAAACGAAATGGTTATGAAGTCAGACGTGAATACTATGGCTCCACTTGAAAACTTCGACGGTGCTTACTACATGGTAGGTATTTCTGACGATGGTTACTTGCCATATTGCGACTTCCCTGTAACACTTTCTGAAAACAAGGATTCACTCTTTGTTCACCCAGCTGAAGTTGATGGCGTTAAGTTCTATCCTGGTGTAATCCGCTTCTACAGCGCATCTTATGCAGCAACTCAAAACCGTACAGACACTGTATTGGTTTACACTCGTGGTACACTTGAAGATGTACAAGATCCTGCCGCTGTTAAGCCTTACTCACTCGACCAAGTTCTCAAGGCAAGCCGCGCCGTTTACAACACAGGCGTAGCAGTTAAGCCTTTGAACATCGCTACTCCTTTGAAGCGTAACGCAAAGGTTCACAACGCACCTAAGCTCAACCGCGTAGAAGGTAAGGTGTTCGACTTGAAAGCTCAAATCGAAAAGTTAAAGAAGTAATTCTGTAACACAATAAAATCCAATAGGTTAAAGTTGCGTATGCAGCATTAACCTATTGGTTTGTTTTCTATAAATATCCATTACTAAATTATAAAACAATGAACAAATTTTTAGCAACATTGTTCCTCGTGGCTGGTGTTTTCACTTTTGCAGCTTGTAGCGATAGCGATGATAATGCTGGTGAGACTGCTACTCAGTCTGAATCTTTTAAAAACTATGTTACAGTAGATGGTCTTACTTTGAGCGCTAACCATCGTTTTGTTGTTGCTAACAGCAATACTGAAGTGACGTTTAAAGTCCTCAAGAATGGTGTAGATGTAACAAATTCATCAACCATCTATTATCAGAATGGCGAAAATAATGAAAAATTACAAGGTAATTCATTTGTATGCTCTTCTGTAGGCGCCCATAAGTTCTGGGTATCTAACAAAACAACCAACACACGCAATAATTTGCTCGTTGTTGATGCGCTCCACGAACGTCCTGCATTAGCAGCCGACTCACAAGTTGCTTCAGACGACTTCTTGCGTAATGTGTTATTGCTTCAAGCTACTGGTGTGACTTGCCAATACTGTCCTAATGCCATTGCTGCGATCAAGAGCTTCTATGCCAATAACGCTGATGCAGATCGCTTTAAGCTCATGACCGTGCATACCTTTACTGCAGGCGACCCCCTTTATAGTGAAGGTGCTGAAAAGCTTCGCATTCAAGCTGGTATTTCATCTTATCCCACATTGCTCCTCAACTACAATACTGAATGGTTGGGCTCAAGCATGAATACCAATGGTTTTGAAAACTTCTTGAATAGTGCGGCTGAAAGTCTTTTGCAGGATGAAGCTGAAACAGGTATTTCAATTGCGACTAAATACAACTCTGAAAACGGTGTTATTAGCGTTAATGCGGCCGTGAAGTGTGACGATCCTAACAAGTATCGTGTTACAGCAGCATTGCTCCAGGATAATGTCTTTTTCCGTCAAACAGGTACAAGCGATCCTTCATTCTACGTTCACGAAGCTGGTGTTAAAGCCATCTATCCCACTACAGGCGCAGGTTTTTCTTTGAACAATGGTGAGGTAACGACTGAACATGCTACCTACGATTTCGCATGTGAATTTAATGCCAGCGATTTGTATGCAAAGGGAACAGGCGAGTATGCACTCGATGTGGTTCGTGATGCACGCGTGTTGATTTATGTACAGGCTAACGGAAAGTTGGTTGACAACGTAGCTGTTTGTGGCATGAACCAGCAAGTTGGTTTCGCTTACGAACAATAATATTCGTTAATATGTCAAATATCAAGCGTTTATGTGGTTTGTCCGCAAACTGTGTAAACGCTTGCTTGTGGTTTAATCTATTTGATCAAAGAATTGTATGAAAAAACTCCTATGGATGCTCGCTTCGTTTGCCTTCATCACTTCATGTTCAAGCGATGATGAGGAATACAACGCAGAAGGCGGTAATACGCAACCAGAAGAAGAGGTGGTTTATGCTACCGACGATACAGAGTATGAAATACCTGTGGTGTTTCACGTGTTTTATTCTATTCAGCGCGACTCTCTTGAGTACATTAAGGAAGGTCATTTGCCCAAAGTTCTGGAGGCTGTGAACCGTCGTTTTGCCAATTGCGGTGTTGATTTAAAACTCAGCTTTAAGCTTGCTGAGGTTGATCCACAAGGCAATGCCATGCCCGAGCCCGGCGTGGACCGCCAAAAGGTGCGCGTGGCAACGCTCAACAGCACGGATTTCTTAAAGGATTCGGCATATGCCCATTACATGTGGGATCAAACGAAGTACCTCAATATTTGCTTGTTTAAGGAAAAGAATGCGGCTGTTTTAGGTATTTCATCTTTCCCTTACACGCTTCATCCCGACACGCTTGCAGGTATGCCTAAATTGATGGAACCTATCTCGGTAAACGAACTCGATTATCCCCACTGTGTGTATGTTAATTCGCGATACATTTATGATTTAGAGCCTGAAAACTACAAGAGTTCTGAAATTGTAGGTTCGCTCTGTCATGAAATTGCCCATTACCTTGGACTCCGCCATGCCTTTGGTGAGGACCCAGTAACTTATAGCCGCGATTGCGACATCGATACAGACTTCTGCGAAGATACGCCCACTTACAACAAAAGTAAGTACGACTCTTACCTTCTCAGTAATTATCCTTACAATGGTGTCTTTACGCCCGAGTTGGTAGAACAGCTTGCATGGCGCACCAACAGCGTGACAGGCGAACGTTTCGTGTCAACAAACATCATGGATTACGCTGTGAGCTACCTCAATACCCTTTCGCCCCAGCAATGCGAGCGCATCCGTTATATCCTGATGCGTAGTCCTTACGTGCCTGGTCCTAAGGTGAAACGCGAGGATCATGCAGCTGCTGCACCTGCACGCTCAGCGGGCAAAAAGTTCGTGTTCCCCCACCGCATCGCTTATTAAGCTGTGTTCAAAAGCAATAAAATGTGCCGACCGCAAGAATTCTTGTGGTCGGCACATTTATTTTGTTACAAATTAGGGCGATTTTTAGGATGTGTTTTAAAATAATACCTATATTTGCAAATGTTAACAGTTAGTATTATTAACCAAGCAGTTGGGTGATAGGAGGGAATTCTATTTCATGAACTGCGAAAAACATTGATGATTATGTCTGAATTTATTGAAATCCTTGAGGGTATTGTGTTTTTGGCTATAGCACCGTTTTTGGCAACCTATGCTTTTTCACGTCGCAAGGCGGCTGTGCAAGCTCATGAGGCAGTGTTTATTAGTAACGATAAGAAATGGGTAAGATGGGTGTGGGTAGCCATGTTCTTTTCTGTCCTGTTTCTTGTGTTCATTTGTCCGCTTTTCAAACATGGAAATTGGCCGGATTTTCAGTATTTGTTGCTTTTGTTGGAAGGAACGGTGTTTTACGTGTGCTATCTTATTGTGTCGTACCGCAAGGCAACGCCCGAAGAGGTTGAACAAGCTAAGGCTCAGGGTGAGCATGTCTTGGATTTGACCAAGGAATCTGTAATAAGCACATTAGGGGTTATGTGGGTTGTGTTCAAGGAAGTTTTGTTTGCGTTGCCCCCTATATTAAACAGTGTAATGAATCCTGTTATTGCAACGAAAACGATAGGTAATGTGACTTATCAACTGATAGGCACCAGTCTTCCTACGATTTTTACGGGCTTCGCAGTGTTAGGTGTTTTTGCTGTGTTGGTGTTTATTACGGCATACGTTTTGGGTGCTTTAATCTCTATCCTCAGCGTGTTGTTCTTCTTTGCCATTACGGTGATCAAGTTCTTTAAGAATTTTAAGGAGTTCAAACGCCAAGGATAACAGACCGAGAAACTTTAACCTTCATACACAAAAAAAGAGGCAGAAGTCTTTAAGGGGCTTCTGTCTCCTTTTTTATATGCTTACCTATTGTGTTACTTCCGTGAGGTGGGTTATTACTGCGTAGTGGTCGGATAGCGTGATGTCGTTCATGACTTTCGTGGCGTGCGCTTTCCAATGGTTGCGGTTATACAGGATGTGGTCAATGCGCACCACGAGTCCGTTTTTGTTGAATGAGCGGCCAATCCCGCGCCCTGACTCTACAAAGGCATCATTCAAGGGTCCGGCATTGATGATTTTTTGATAAGGGTAGGAGATGGGGGTTTCATTAAAATCGCCACAAACGATGAGTTTTTCATTGGCGTGTGCTTCTATGTATTGCGCCACCTTTTGTGCTTGTCTCGCACGCGGTTGCGATGCTGAGGCAACCTTTTTGATGATTTGCCACATGGAGCGCGCTTTAAAGTCTTTGTTGTCGGACGTGATGTAGTCCAGGTTGTGCTTAAAGTTATTGCGGTCCTTCGTGTCTAATCCCATGGATTGCAGGTGTGTGACAACCAAGAAGATCGTGTCGTTGGGATTTTTTAGCAGTTTGAACACAGCTGCTCGGATGCTGTCGTGTTCACCAATGATTTCCTTGTCAACAATAGGGAAGCGCGAGAAACAACCAATACCAAATCCGTCATATGAAATATTGTCGTGGTTAAATTTCTTCTTTTTCATCACCGGCAAAATGCTTTGCTTGAGCGACCAGGGTTGTACACCTTCTTGGTAAGCGATGATGTCGGGATTATGCTCTGCCATATATAAGGCAATTTTATTGCGCCCTTCCTTGTCTTTAGTTTTTGAGATATCGCCAAAGTTACCAAATCCATGGGTGTTGTACGTCATCACCTTGATGCTATTTTCAGGCACCGATGTGGGTAGGTTGACGGGGCAATAGTCAAATGCGTGCGATGCCGTGATGATTAATCCGAAGAGAGGGATTAATGAGATGCGGCGTGTGAAAGGCAGGAGCACGATCCACACCAGAAGGTTTAACGCCCAAAACACGGGAAAGGTGAGGCCCATAAGTCCAAGAACAGAGCAATAGGTGGGCGCGATGTAGATACTGCCTACAGAAAGCAAAAGGCACGAAAGCGCTATGGTTGCCATCGTCAGGCCAATGCGCCTGACGAAAGCAGCCATGGAGGCTTTAAAACCTTTAGAGGTGTTCTTATTCGTTGATTGTTTTGTGGATTCAGATTTGGGCATATCCCTAAGTTTTAGTCTTTTTTGTTCGATACGTTGAATAAGAAATTCTTTTCTTCTTCAGTGAGACTCTCGTAACCAGAGATTTTAATTTTATCAAGCAACTCATCCACTTTGCGTCGGCGTGCTTCATAGTCGCTCTGGTGCTGTGCCTGCGCGCTGGCTTGTGGATGCTCTTCCTGGCGTGGTTTGGGGTTTGGGTTTTGATACACGCGTATTGTAGGACGGGCTTTCCCCTTGAAGTGACTGCTTAATCGATCCAGCCATGATGGTCCTATCTTGCGTCGTGTCCAACGCATGAGCAGGATCAGTCCGAAAATCATACCTCCAAGGTGTGCAAAGTGTGCCACATTATCGGAACTGTTGAATGAAAGCAGCAACTCGAGAGCCGCATATCCGATAACGAGGTATTTCGCCTTGATGGGGATGGGTGGGATGAGCAGCATGATACGTTCGTTGGGGTATAAGAAGCCATAGGCCAACAAGATACCATAGACGGCCCCTGACGCTCCGATGGTGGTCCACATGTTGAGGTAGTCGTTCATGGGAATCAATGTGCTTCCTGTATTTACGGCGTCGTATTGATACAGGGCATTGATATAATACTCGGCAAACTGAACGATTTCCTGACAAAAACCCGCGCCGATACCACAGATGATGTAGTAGATGATGAAATGCTTGGTGCCTAAGGTATGCTCAATGATGCGTCCGAACATCCAGAGGGTGAACATGTTGAAAAAGAGGTGCTCCCAACTGCCGTGGAGGAACATGTAGGTGAAGAGCTGGAGGACATTAAAATCGTCCGCCAACGCAAAGTGTAATCCTAAAATGTGGCTTAAATCAATGCCTTTGCGCTCCAAAAGTAATTGAGCCAGAAAGACAATGATGTTGGTGCAGAGCAGGAACTTTGTTATTTTAGGCATGGTTATGAAATAGTTACCCAGGACAACACGAAGACGTTGGTGTCCTGGGTTTTATGGTTGTTTTATTTCTGTTTTACTTATTTAAGCGCCAAGTGGCTCCATCTTTAGTGTCCTTCACTTCAAAACCAAGAGCCGCCAATTCATTTCTTACCTTGTCGGATGTTGCCCAGTCTTTATTTGCCTTTGCTGCAGCACGGATTTCCAGGAGCAAATCAATGGCCGCGCCAAAGGCCGCTTCGCGTTCAGCATTTCCATCGGCTTCAGCGCTCAATCCGAGGATATCGAAGGCAAATGTGTGGAACACCTTTTGCAGTGCTTCCAAAGCATCGGGTGTGATGGTTTGTTTCTTATCCACGATTTGGTTGATGGTGCGACAAGCGTCGAAGAGGTTGCTGATGACGATGGGCGAATTGAGGTCGTCGTTAAGTGCAGCATAGCACTTTTGTTCCAAGTCATTCGCCATTTCGATGGTGATGTTTCCCTTAGCTGTAGGTTCAATGCGCTCCATGTCCTTAATGGCTTGCATAAGGCGGTCGAGGCCTTTTTTTGCTGCTTGCAAAGCTTCGTTAGAGAAGTCAACGGTAGAGCGGTAATGCGCCTGCAAGATGAAGAAGCGGATGGTCATGGGGGTGTAAGCTTGTTCAAGCAAGGGGTGGTCGCCTGTAAAGAACTGGTCAAGGGTGATGAAGTTGTTGTATGACTTACCCATCTTCTTTCCGGCAATGGTAATCATATTGTTGTGCATCCAGTAATTGACCATAGGCTTTCCTTGTGCCGCTACAGCCTGAGCAATCTCGCATTCGTGGTGTGGGAACACGAGGTCCATGCCGCCACCATGAATGTCGAACTGTTCGCCGAGATACTTACGTCCCATTGCGGTACATTCGCAGTGCCATCCTGGGAATCCATCGCCCCAAGGACTTGGCCAGCGCATGATATGTTCGGGTTGTGCCTTCTTCCAAAGTGCGAAGTCCACCTGATTGCGTTTCTCGCCCACACCGTCAAGCTCACGCGATGCATCCTTTACATCGTCGAGGTTACGGCCCGAGAGTACGCCATAGCCATACGCCTCGTTGAACTTCACCACGTCGAAGTAAATTGAGCCATTGCTTTCGTAAGCAAAGCCATTGTTCATGATTTCCTGAACCAATTGTTCTTGTTCGATAATGTGTCCAGTGGCATGAGGTTCAATGCTTGGGCGAAGCACACCGAGCTTCGACATGGCATCGTTGAAGCGGTGTGTGTAGTATTGCGCCACTTCCATTGGTTCAAGCTGCTCCAGGCGTGCCTTCTTTGCGATCTTATCTTCGCCTTCATCAGCATCGTGTTCAAGGTGGCCTACGTCGGTAATATTACGCACGTAGCGCACCTTATAGCCTTGTTGCTTCAGGTAGCGGAAAAGGAGGTCGAAGGTAATTGCGGGGCGTGCGTGTCCGAGGTGGGCATCGCCATACACTGTGGGGCCGCATACGTACATCCCTACGTGTCCGGGATTGATGGGCTTAAACTCTTCCTTTTTGCGAGTTAGGGTGTTATAAATTGTAAGCATATCGTATCTGTTTTTTAGTGTTTTAGTGTTATATAGAATCGTCGAAAGAAGCATCTTCCGCATCTTCGAGTTCAAGATGTTCGAATACCAAGTGGGGTTCAAATCCCTTGGTGATGATGGAACGCGCTATTTTCTGTTTGGTTTCGTAGGGCGTTTTCCCTTTGACGGAACGCTGTTTTGAGCGTATCACCTTACGAAGCACGTCAAGGTACTGGTCGATGGGGAATTGTGCTATGGCCTCCTGGATGTATTGGGCAGGAATGCCTTTGAGGCGCAGGGCTTGTTTGGATTTTTGAAATCCCCAAGCTTCGTAAAGTGTTTTATCGTGAATGAATGCGTTGGCATACCTTTGCTCATCGATGTAATGCTCTTGGATTAAGCGATTAATGATGCCCTCTGTTTCGGCTTCACTGAGTCCTTTCTTGATGAGTTTTTCCTGGATTTCGCGAATGGTACACTCCTTTTTGGCACAGCATGCCGCCATTGCTCTATAAGCCGTTTCCATGATGCTTTGATTGTGAAGTGTTGATTATTGTCGGAACAGGAACCCGATGTGTCGCACCACTGTTGATAACCATCCGTAGTGGTGGGTCATAATCACAAAGCGTTCTTTGAGAGAGCGACGATGGTTCTTTGTGGTTAGTCCTTCGTTGAGGTAATTGCAGATAACCATGTGGCTGTTTAAAAACGTCATGCCCAGGCATTCAGCGTGCTTCATGAGGCGAACGCACCAGTCGAAGTCGGCAGAAAAGCGGTATTGGCAATCATAAAAGAGGTCCTTGGCCAGGTCCATGTTTGCCAGAAATGCCTGATGGCACACCAACATGCCTTGTTTGAATGAGGCAGAGGAGAGCTGTTCGGGGGGAGCTAATCGTCGGGGGGCGATGAATTGTCCGTTGCTGTCAACGATATCGGTGTGGCCATAAAGTACCGCAGGCAGGTTTTGTGGGTCTATTTGTTTGGCCAAGTCGGAGAGTATTGTTGTGCTGTGCAACGTGTCGCCTGCATTCAAGAACAGGATATAATGTCCTGAGGCAATGCGCAGGGCTTTGTTCATGGCGTCGTACAGACCGTCGTCGGGTTCCGTGCGGCAAACGATTTCGTGGGGGATTTCAGCGATGCTGTTGCGCTCTTGATAGTGATGGATGTGTTCCAGCGTTTTATCGGTGGAGTTTCCGTCAATGATTAAGTGTTCAACGTGGGGGTAGTCCTGTGCGGCAACGCTTAATATTGTTTTTTCGATGAATTCAGCCGCATTGTAGGTTACGGTTGCAATGGTGAATTTTATAGGTTCCGTGCTACTCGACGGAGGGTTGTCTGTTTGCATTATATTGATTTGTAATTTAATAATTATGTTTTTGGAGCAAAACTAATGGTTTGCCTGGTTGGGCTTTATTTCTTAGCCATAGCTTTAAGGGCTCTTCTCAGCAACCACACGCCAAGAAGGATAAAAGGTATGCTGAGCAACTGGCCTTGATTGATGCCGAAGGTTTCTTGCATGGCCAGTTCCCATGGTTCCTGAACCTCCTTGCACATTTCAATGAAGAAGCGGCAGGTGAAGATATAGCATATTGCTGAGGCAAAGAAAAAGCCTGTGCCCGTTAGGTTCTTGTAGCGCTTGTACATCCAAAGCATGATGGGCAAGAGCAGGAGGTAGGCTATAGCCTCATACAACTGCCCGGGATGGCGTGCGAAGTCCTCGCCATTTCTGACAAATACAAAACCCCAATCCGTTCCTGTGGGTTTGCCCACAATTTCTGAATTCATGAGGTTGCCCAAGCGGATACAAGCCGCCGTGATGGGAGTGGCAATAGAGATATTGTCGATGGCGTGCAAGAATTTAACGCCCGTCTTTTTGGCATAAAGGATAAGAGCAATGATAAGCCCTAAAGTTCCGCCATGCGATGCTAAGCCTGCATAGCCAATGACCTTCCAATTGCCATCGGGCATGATTTTTATGGGCAGCAACATTTCTGTAATGTTGTTCAGGTAATAGCCTGGTTCGTAGAGCAGGCAGTGACCCAAACGGGCACCGATAAGGATACCCACAAAGCAATAAAGGAAAAGTGGGTCGAATTTATCTTGCCCCAAGCGTTGGTCCTTGTACAAGCGATAAACGATGTAATAGGCCAAGCCTAAACCTAAGGCCCAGCATATCGAATACCAACGGGCTGCTATGGGGCCAATTTCAAAGGCTATTTCTGAAGGATTCCAAATGATGGAAAGCATAGGAGAGTTTAGAGTTGAAAGTTTAGAGTTGAAAGTTGAGAGAGGAACCTTCGGTTCGTTAAGAGGTTAAGAGAAGGCTGCGCCTCGTTAAGAGGGACCTGAGGTTCGTTGCTTGTTAACTAAAGTTTCTTAAGTGTAAGTTCCTTTATCTAATGATTCGCAAGATGTTGGTTGCCGTTTTCAGGAAGTGGGATTGCATTCCGAATGGTAACTTTAGAACCTTATAAACGACTTGTGAAGCTTCAATAGATTTAGAATGATAAATCTTCTTTCGACATAAAGAGCAGGACATCGCCCACGGCTAATTCCACCTGGCCATTGGGCACGATGTATTCGTTGTTGCGCTTGATCATAATCACCAGAGTGTTATCGGGGATGTTCATATCCATCAAGCGATTGCCGTTGCTCAGCATATCTTCAGTAAGCACTAAGTCAGAGAGGTTGGTGTTGAGTTCTTCGGGAAGTTCAACGCCAAATTCATTGCCGTTCTTTTCTTCGGGTAAGTCCAGGTCAAGGCGCTTTGCCATCCATGAGATGGACATGCCCTGCATCAGGAGTGAGATCAGCGTTACAGCAAAAACGATGTTGAACAGCGTGTGGGCACCAGGGATCTCTGCCAGAATGGGGTAGGTGGCAAAGATTATGGGGACAGCCCCACGAAGTCCCACCCATGAAACAAACAGTTTTGATTTGTTTGTCATCTCGCGGAAGGGGAGCATGCACAGGAATACCGTGAGTGGGCGTGCCACGAAGGTCATGAACAAAGCCACGAGGATGGCGATAATCAGCACGCCCGTAATTTCTTTAGGATTGACCAAAAGGCCTAAAGTTAAGAACATGACGATTTGCGAAAGCCAGGTTAAGCCGTTCATGAAGGTGTTCATTTCCTTTCGGTTGATGAGGCGTTCATTACCAATAACCACCCCGCAGATGTAAACTGAAAGATAGGGGTTGCCGCTGAGCATTTCGGTCAATGTAAAGGTGATGAACACAAAGGAAAGTAGCAGTACGCAGTACATCGATTGGTTGTTGAGGTTGATGCGGTTAATCAACCACGCACTTCCCTTACCCATGGCAAAACCGATGAGCGTGCCCGAGAAGAACTGCACCAAAAGGTTCGTGATGATGCTGCTGGCGCTCCAGTCTTCGGTGCTTGTGCACAGCTGGATGAACAACAACGTGAGCAAGTAAGCCATGGGGTCGTTTGAACCACTTTCCAATTCAAGCAAAGGCTTAAGGTTCTGCTTGAGGTTCATGCGTTGCGAGCCAAGGAGGTTGAACACGGAAGCCGAGTCGGTTGACGACATCATGGCGGCTAAGAGCAAGGCCGTGAGCAACGACATTTCAGGTCCAAGCGGCGTGAACGATGTAATGGCCCAGGCAAACAAACCCACAAAAAGCGTGGTTAGAATCACGCCAAGAGTGGATAGAATTAATCCCTGAGCCATGACGGGGCGTATTTCGCTGATTTTGGTGTCCATACCCCCCGTAAACAAAATGACGCTGAGCGAGAGCATACCGATAAACTGGGCGGTGGAGGCATTGTGGAATTGCAAGCCGATACCGTCGCTGCCAAAGATCATACCAACAATCAAAAACAACAACAATGTCGGTACGCCAAATCGATAGCTTGTCTTGCTGATCAAGATGCTCGTAAAGATGAGTAAAGACCCGAGAAACAGGATATTTTCAGCGGTTAAGTACATAAGCCTATGGTTTGTTTGTGGTTTTTGCGAAAAGTCCTACAAAGTTACGATATTTTTTAGTTTTTAAGTTCATTAATCTCAGTAACTACGTATTTTATTGTAATTTTACGTCGTTAAAAAATGATAAAACGCAAGCAAAATGTCTTTTATTGATATTATTCTTCAGATGGCAATCATTTTTGGCGTGGTTGCCGTGGGGTATATCTCAACGCGCATTGGGGTTTGGAAAACGGACATGAACCGTCCGATATCTGTGTTTGTGCTCAATGTGACGTGCCCCATGCTTATCGTTGGTTCGGTTATGGGCGAGGGGTTGGTGTTTTCCGACCAGGAAGTGTTTCAACTCATCAGTGTCGCGATTTTGAATTACGCGATATTGGTTGTTTCAGCCTTGTGTATATCTCGGGTGTGGCAGGTGAAGCCCACGGCCCGGGGGCTTCAAAAGTTTATGCTCACGTTTGGTAACGTTACGTTCATTGGTTTTCCGGCATGTGCGGCTATCTTTGGCGATCGTGCGGTGTTCTACGCTTCAGTGTTGGGCATTCCCTTTAACCTGTTGATTTTTACGATTGGTTTGTCGTTCGTGACGGACCAACCCATTCGGCACGTGTTTAAGCCGCGCATCTTATTTTCGCCCTGCGTGGTGGCATCGGTGATTGCTGTGGTTTTGGCTTTGCTTAAGGTTTCAACGCCCGCTCCCGTGGCGCAATTCTTTCATCTCGTGGGCGACATGACGATTCCATGTGCGTTGATTTTGATTGGTGCCACATTATCCACCATTCCCGTGCGCGACATGATGGGTAATCGCTTCGTGTTTACCATTGCCGCATTCAAACTCCTATTGCTCCCGATGCTGGTGTGGGGCATCTTTAGCTTTTTGCCTTTTGAGCCCTTAGTGACCCAAGTGGCGGTGGTGCTTACAGGGATGCCCGTGGCGGCCAATGGCATTATGTTTTGCTTGAAATATGGCAAGGACGAGCACCTGATGACGCAAGTGATTTTTATGACCACGTTGCTCTCCCTTTTTACCATTCCGATGATTGCCTACGTGCTGCGCTTTGTTCTATAAACTAAATCCGATTTAGAAAAAACTAAATCCGATTTAGAATTTACTAAATGCCGTTTGTGATTTACGGATCAAAAAAAGCGATGAAACCAATTCAAGTTTCATCACTTTTTTGATGTTGTTTCGTGTTCTTTAAACCGTTGACTGTAAGCGTTATAACTTAGTGTCTGGACTGTGTTTTATGTAGCTTGGTCGTAAGCGTGCTTTGGATAGTCGATGGTGTAGTGCAGTCCTCGGCTTTCTTTGCGTTCGATGGCCCAGCGAGTGATCAGTTAACCCACGTTGATCATGTTTCTCCTGAATTCGTCAATGCGTCACCCAAATTATAACGGTTTTATGAGCCTTGGCGAATAATTTGGCTCCGCAGTGCATCAATAAATGTCTAGAATTAGAGAATTAGAGAATTTTGGCTCCGCAGTGTGTATCAATCAATAAATTCATCTTGATGAATAAAAAATTCTCAAATTCTCAAATTCTAGAAAAAAACAAGAAAACATTTGATTTTTAGTCTAGACGGTTTGATGAGCCATAGCAAATAATTAGAGACGGTTTGATGAGCCTTGGCGAATAATTTGGCTTCGCAGTGTATATTGATAGATAGAAAAATATTCGATTACTCTCATCAAAACGTCACAAATTCTAGAAATAAAACATAGGTTTGAGTCACCCGAACTTACCCCGTTTAGAATATCTAACTTGATGATTTTCAATCTTCGCTGTTTAATAGCACTAAAAAGTGATGAAGTCAGGAAATACTCTGGATTTAACTCCTGATTCAGACTATTAAGCAGGAAACGCAGTAATCCGCTGCACCATAATGGTGCGTTGGATTACTGCGTTTCTTGATATGATTTGTCAGAATGTTATGACAAAGCGCCCTCTGATTCCCCATCGATCTGTCTCGGGATTGTCTGTATAGGTTAGGCGCCTTACGTATTCAAGGTTAAACACTTTAAAGATGTTGTACAGACCAAAGAAAGCCTCTACGTATGGTTTCTTTGGGTTCATCGCTGAAGAGATGTAATGGTAAGTACCATCAGCCTTTCTGTAGCCAGGGAAATGGTATAATTCTTCGCTATTGGCATTCTTGCTTAGGAATGGATTGTTCTTGCTTGTGAGGCCGCCCCACAAAGCGCTTACGCCGATGTATTCGCGCAACTTAAGATGCTTAATCAATGGCAAGCGATTAAAGATTTTACCATTGAGCTCCCATGTCGCAAACAGCGAGGCATAACGGTCGTTAAAGAACTCCATGTTCGTGAGCAAACTAAACGTGTTGTCGTCCTTGATGTACGAAAGATTCGCTGCAGGAACGATTAAATAAGGGTAGGGCACTTTGTTCCATTGTGCTCCTCCTTTTACCAGCACGTCGATGCGTCCCCATGAGGGTGTCCAAAATCTTTTTCGCAAACTTATTTCGGAAAAGTTATATCGGTGTGTACTGCCTAAAACGCCTTTAAGTCCTGTTGTATGTTGAAGCGTCAATTTAGGAGCGTCCTCATTCGTCGCCACTCTTCTTTGCTTCGTATTCACATAGGTTACTCCAGGATGATAGGTTAGTGCGATTGAAATTTCCGTTTGTTTGATTTTTGCAATATCTTGTGCTCGGTCGTTTGTTGGTGTTGCGCCAACGCTTAGCGGTTGGTAGAACAACTCTGCCGTCGGTTTTTCTCTTTGCACTTTAGCTTGGACGGTTAGGCCCAATCCCTTTTCTGTTTCTCGGGTATAGGCAAGTCGTGCAAAGCGGGTGTAGAGCATGTGTTCTACGGGTGTCCATTTAAATGAGGTAAATACATTATCCTTATCCGTCGTCATAAATTTATCGGAGGGCGACACCACATCGTCGTATAAGGTCAATGACACCTTATGCATAGGAAACTCATGCGGTAAGCGTTCCAATGGTTTAAACGAGTATGTAAATTCCCCACTTCCTTTCCATTTATGGTCCTTCTTGCCATAGGCGCCATAACCTTTGAAGAACAACTGTGGATGCAGTGCGGCGGTGGTTTGTAGCGATGCTCTTAAGCGATAACCTTCAACGAAGTTTTGTGAGAAGATTGTATTCACAGGTCCGATGTCGATCTTTGAAGGTTTTTCGGGGTTTGTGCTTGTTTCCACGAAGTTCTCCACAAACGCTTTAAGAACCCATAAAACCGCCTTGAATCCCTTTATTTCCTGCATTTGTTGCACAAACGATTGCATGTTTTCTTCAGAGTCCGTCAGTGTTTCCATGCGGTGTTGTGCCCAGAATTCAGTATTTCTCAGGTTGGCGCTTGGTTCTATGCGTGTGTCTGTTGGAAAATCAAACTGGGCGTCATCGATATGTGCCAGCGAGTAATTGCTGTAGTTCGTGGCACGTTTCACCTGCATACTCTGTGTGCCTTCAATTAAACTCAATTCCAAAATCATGTGGTCGGCAGAGAGCACTTGCTCGCCCGAAGGTAGATTTTTGAAATTCTGAATGATGCGCATGGATTCCACGAAATTAACATCGGAGCGTTTCGGTATCGTCAGGTCAGCCCGATGTACGCGGTATGTTGAGTCGGCCATCACGTAAAGATGTCCTGAAAAGCCAAAGTCCTGTGGGTTGTTTGGTGTGAAGGCCACGTCAATGCATTTCTGTCCTTCCACCATCAGCGTGTCTTGCAGGAAATAGCGGTAAAAGCCAATGGCGTGGTTGGTTGATAGCGGACTGATAAAGGGGTATTGCAGTAATCTCACCTTATCTTCGTTGATATCCACCAGTGTAAAGCATTCTTGAAGTAAGGTGTTGAGAATGTCGCCAGTTGTAAAGATATCGTTGATGCCGTTGGTGCGTTTACCCATCACGATCACTTTTTGTGTGTTTGTCGCTTTGCGGTAAATCTCTCGTTCCACCTGCTCGTCCACTGAAATGGGCAGGATGCGTTTCCCGGTGTAGTTACACGTCTCCACGTGGTTGTAGAGGAATGGATATTTCTCTGCCAGTTTCCAATTGCGTACGGAGTCGCTGATGTTATTGATGGATAGGATCAGTTTGTTGTAGCGTTCAAATGAGTAGTAATCATTGGTGTTGAGGTGTTTGGTGTTTTTACGTTCAATCACCTTTTTCATTAATTCTACAGCAGGATTGTTTTTTCGGCTGTATTTCTTTTTTTGCCCCGTCACAACGGCTGTCCCCAATTCCATGTCCGATTGTTGCAGCATTACGTTAAATGTCCTTGCCCGTTTAGGGGTGAAACGTTGTGTTTCGTAGCCCACGCATGAGAAGAACAACTCCTGCGGATGGTAGGTGATGGAATAGTTACCTTGTTCATTGGTTTGCACCCCGATTTTGCCACCTTTGTAATAGACATTTACAAAAGGCAATGGTTCTCCTGTTCGCGCATCAGTGACGATGCCCGTTATTTTTTGTGCCACACTACTTAGGGTGCACAACAATAAAAATAAGGAGAAAAATATACGCATGGTGGTTATGAAAAGGTTAGGAATTAGTAAAGAGGAGTGAGTATGCAAATCCTCTTTGCTAATTCCTTAATTTTTTTGTGTTGTTGTTAGTCTAATTCTTCGTCAGCTTCATAGCCACCCATGGTTCTGATGGCATTTTTAAGCATGATGTACTGTTGGAAAAGGTCATGAATAGGTTCTTCACGTTCCACATAGTTGTGCATAGGACTCTTGAGGTAGAAGCTCATCCATGTTTGTATGCCGCTCCATCCTGCGCGTTGTGCTAAGTCAGCGCATAACACGAGGTCCAACATCAGCGGTGCAGCCAGGATACTATCGCGGCAAAGGAAGTCCACCTTGATTTGCATGCCATAGTCTTTGCCCATCCATCCAAAGATATCCAGGTTGTCCCATCCCTCCTTAGCGTCACCGCGTGGTGGGTAGTAGTTGATGCGTACTTTGTGGAAGATGTCGCCATAAAGTTCGGGTTGTTCTTCTGCCTTAAGGATGGTATCGATAACGCCGAGTTTCGACACTTCTTTCGTTTTGAAGTTTTCTGGGGCATCAAGCACTTCGCCGTCGCGGTTGCCTAAGATGTTTGTAGAGAACCATCCCGACAAGCCCAGGCATCGTGTGCGCAACATAGGCGAGAGCACGGTTTTCATCAATGTCTGCCCTGTTTTAAAGTCCTTACCAGCAATAGGTACATTTTGTTGTTTTGCAAAATCCCACATCGCTGGGATATCGATGCAGAGGTTGGGTGCACCCATTACGAAAGGTGCGCCTTCTGCGATTGCTGCATAGGCATAACACATTGAAGGGGAAATATTCACGCAATCGTCCGCCTTCATCGCTGCTTCAAGGTCAGCCAGGTTCTTGTGAACAGCCTCATTGTAGGGAATATATTTTTCAGTTGAAGCCGCCCAGATCACCACGGCACGGTTGCATCCCCTTTCGGCTTTAAAGTTTCTGATGTCTGCTCTGAGTTGTTCCACCAATTCCCATCGTGTGCCTTGTTTCACATGGTCGCCTTGAAGTCGGGTCACGAAATTCTTATCGAATGCCGCCTTCATGGGTTTGATGGCTTCCAGCTCTTCACGTACGGGGTCAATGTCTTTTTGTTTAAGCACATCGGCATGAACAGCTGCGAGGTAGGCGTTTTCTTCAAAAATATCCCATGCTGCAAATTCCAGGCTATCCATAGGTGCTACGGGCACGATATCTTTAATTTTCTTGTAGACTTTCTCTTTACCGCGTCCTACACGAATCTTTGCCATTTCAATAACAGAACCTCCAGGCACGGTAAGTCCTTTGCGGTACATGAGCGTACCTGTTATAAATGTAGTTGTAACGGCACCCAATCCAACGCTGAGTACTGCTAATTTACCATTTGCTGATTGCATAATCTTTTTGTATTATAGTTATAACTGCACAAAGGTATAAAACTTAAAAATATGACCCTTGCGAATTACATTATTTAACGCAAAGAACCGTAAAAAGTAACACTTTATAGGCTCTTATTACCAATTTTAATGAGGATTAAACCAAGGGCGATGCATGCCAATTCGCGCAATCGTATGAGCAGAGCCATTGACACACCGATGCCCGCCGTTAGCGACAGTCCGCTTGCTGCCATGGCAAAGCCGCCCTCTCGTGCTCCCAACTGCATCGGCAGGAAAAACAGAGCATTGGCAAAAAGTGAGGTGAATCCTAACATCAGCACCGCATCCCAAAGTGAGGCATGAATGCCAAACAGATGAAGGAAAATCATGAGCTCCACGCTGGACAAGACCCTTGCGAAAAATTCACAGCCCAAGGCCGTGTAGAACGTTGTGCGTCGCGCTTGATGCAGCATGGCTATTTGTTGGTCGATCTGCTGGAGCGAGTCCCTTTTCTCGGTGCAAAGGCGGTTTGCCCACTTCCCCACAAGCGGTAAACGCGACAAGGTGCGTAAGGCTGCATAGGTAAAGCCTGAACGGTAGCCTTTCATGAAGAAATAAATGGCTGTGGTGCACACGACAACCGTTGTGAGCAGTAAGGCGCCCATGCCCAAGTTTAATGTACTGCCGTAAATAATAATATAAAGTGCCACGGAGAAGAGCCAGAACCAGAAGTGCGAAAAAATGTGCATCATGGTATAGAGTAAGGTACTTGATGTAGCCTTTTCCACCCCCACATATTCTTTAAGTTCCATGATGCGGTAAGGTTCGCCCCCCATTAATCCTACAGGCGTCACAGCATTGAGCGCAAAGCCCGAAACCGTAAATTTGAAAATGCGCCAGTAGGACACACGCGATTGCGTGGTGCCATCGTGAATGATGGTGTGCCAGCTGATGGTATTAATCATATAGACCACCACCCACAACACACAGGCCCAAACAAACCACCATCCTGCTCTTAAAAGATTATCCGTTATGGCCTCTATAGAAAGGTCAAAGCCGAAAATCATGAGCATGATGCTGACAACGCCAAAGAGGAAAAAGATATTTCTGACAGTAGATGACATTTGAGGTAGGGTAGGGAGAAAGTTTTTTTGAGTTTTTAAATGCGCAGTGAATCTACATGCTGAAGGCCTCGCAAACGAGGAGCATGATGAGATAGTAACGTATGGCTTTGCCAATGGATACCGTGATGAATGAGGCCCAGAAATTGACGCGCATAAATCCTAAAGCCACTGTGATGACTTCACCAAAGAGCGGTACCCACGACAGGAAGCCTGCCCACGCTCCATAACGGCGCACGTATTTCAATCCGCGATTTAACTTCTTTGGAGGCACCTTCGTCCATTTCTGAATCCATTCCTCCTTACCCAGCGAACCCAAAAAGTAATTGAACATGCCGCCAAGGATATTGCCGATGGATGCATATACAAATAAAAGCCAAGGATTAACGCCTGCTGCGAGAAGTGTGAGCATGACAGCTTCCGACGAAATGGGAATGACACTTCCAGCCATGAAGGCTGAGACAAACATGCCAATCAAACCCCACTCTATGAGAATATCAATGATAAAATCCATTCTGTATTGTAATTAAAAATCAAGGTCAAGACAAACCCCACAAAGCCCAATATAAACACAATGTCAGCCCATCTGCCCCTTGCTAAGGTGAAGTAGTGTGCTAAAAAGGGGGCGTTGACAAACAACAAAAGCATCAATAAAGTTTGGCGTTGCTGACTGAAGAGTATGAGGCACACCCAAAGTGTCACCACCACCACAAAGAGCATTTGATAGGCTTGGCGCACATGGTATCGGTCGTTGAGCGAGGTATGCTGAAAATGCATCACACTCACGACACTCATGAAGAACAGTCCTGCCGAGGTACTCAAGAATTGCCAATCGCTGGGTGTGAGGTTCTCAATCTGTGTTTGACTTACTTCTGTCCAATAACTTAAATCAACATGAACGCTTTGTTGGAACAGTGTTGTGTAGAAGTCTTGGATATCAAGTCCCCCTCTATCGTAAAATACATAGATGCCATGGACAATGAGGGGAAACAACACCCCCAAACATGAGGCTGATACATTCGAAGCCCTGAACGTGCGCAAGGTCATGCCCGTCATCCAGGCATAGAGCGGCAAGAGCCAAATCAGTTGGGGTACGCATAAAATCGTTGTGGTCAACAGTAGGAACGTGTAGAACACATACCCTTCTGTTTTTTTTGATTCAATGGCACAAAAGAAACACGCGAAGCTGCCTAAGAGCAATAATGGCGCCATGCTTATTGTGTGCCACTCCAGAAAAGCAGGCATGACCAAACTGCTTGTGAAGGCGCAAATTCCCAACATTTGAGAGCGTTCGCGCAATAAACTCAGTCGGTTGTTTAACTCCGTCCAAATCAGCACCATGAGTATGGCCACAAACCAACCTCCCCAAAGTAGGAGGTTGCCTACTTCGGGGAGTATCCATATTGCCGTTCCCAATATCAAGCATAGTGGGAGCGTTAAGGGGCTTGTTGCGATTAATCTACGCACAATGTTTACGTATAGAGTTCAGAAATGCGATTTATTGGGTAATGCTCAACGTTACGTTGAACGCCCCATACTAAAGGTCCTGTCCGATATCGCGGCGGTAGTATTTGCCTTGATATTGGATTTGTTCCGCGCCCTTCATGGACTTCGCTAATGCTTCAGCCTTATCCTTGCCGTATGAGCTCACGGCAATGACACGACCACCCGCTGTAACGAGCTGACCGTCCTTCATAGCAGTTCCTGCGTGGAACACAACGCTACCTTCAACGTCAGCGCCCGTAATGGCAAAGCCCTTTTCGTAATCTTGAGGATACCCCCCGCTCACGCACATCACGCACACTGCGGCACGTTCGTCAAATTCAATGGTCTTGCTCTCCAGATTACCGGCTGCTACACCTTCAAAGAGATCCACGAGGTCCGACTTCAATCGAAGCATCACGCTTTCGGTTTCTGGGTCGCCCATGCGGCAGTTGTATTCAATAACCTTAGGTTGCCCATCGCAGTTAATCAAACCAAAGAAGATAAAGCCTTTATAAACGATACCTTCCTGCGCCAAACCTTCAACCGTGGGGCGAATGATTTCATCGTCCACCTTCTTCATCCATTCCTTCGTAGCGAAAGGAACAGGAGTTACAGAACCCATGCCGCCTGTATTTAAGCCTGTGTCGCCTTCGCCAATACGCTTGTAGTCCTTCGCTTCAGGAAGAATCTTGTAGTTTTTGCCGTCGGTAAGCACGAATACAGAACATTCAATGCCTGAAAGGAATTCTTCAATCACCACGCGTGAAGAGGCATTGCCAAACATACCGCCAAGCATGTCGCGCAATTCTTGTTTCGCTTGTTCAAGGGTGGGGACAATGAGCACGCCCTTACCAGCGCAAAGACCATCGGCCTTCAATACGTATGGGGCTTGAAGGGTTTCAAGGAATCGGCAACCTTCTTCCACCTGTGTGCCGTCAAATGTGGCATAAGCAGCAGTAGGGATATTGTGGCGCATCATAAATGCCTTGGCAAAGTCCTTTGAACCTTCCAAAACTGCACCAGCCTTTGAAGGACCAATAACGGGGATGTGCTTGATGGCATCATTGGCTAAGAAATAGTCGTAAATACCCTTTACCAATGGATCTTCAGGACCAACAACAACCATGTCCACGCCTTGAGCCATGACAAACTGAGCAATGCCGTCAAAATCATCAGCCTTCAATGAAGGTACGTTCTCACCAACGTTTGCCGTACCTGCATTACCTGGTGCGATAAATAATTTTTCAACCTTGCTGCTTTGAGCAATCTTCCATGCTAATGCGTGTTCGCGGCCACCGCTACCGAGCAAAAGTATTTTCATGTCTTTATCTGTTTAGAAAGATTTTGTTATTAATCGAACGGGTCGTGAAAAGGACTTTCTTTAGAGAAACTCCTTTCAGTCTACAAAATTACAACTTTTTCAGCATATGATGACCAACTATAGCCAACTATCTGTTGAGATAGCGGCAAAACAACGTTGGTATTAAAATCATTATGCGTAATTTTGTGGTGTAAAACTTATTATTGGTGTCCGATAAAATTTAAATTATCCGAACGGCAACGCCCTTGAAGGGGGCAATGAGCACTTAGCCTAGGGCAAAGGCGAACATATGTGAGCCGTCGCCCTAGGTAGGGATGAAGTGAGGTGTCCGCCCCTGAAGGTAGGGTGTGCAAAATTGCAAAAATAATTATTACTGTCCGCTAAACATACGTAAGTGTCTATTTTTACTCGTTTTTAAGTAAGACAAGCCTCCATGAAAAGAGGTCGATCGGGTGTTTGCTAAAGAAACCATACTATGAAGGACAATCTAACCTTGATATATGCTCATACTTGGCCACTTTAAGCTTAATTCTGTCATTTTATCCCATTAATGGAGCATTTATACCTCCCTTACATCGGCTGTCCGGGAAAAGAAAGTTAGACAAATGGCCCCAGTTTTTTTACTGGACAGTAATATCTTCAAATAGTTTTTGATGTACAATATTCCTTTGTGAGTATTTTTTATATTTATTATTTTTTGCTAAATACATTATTTCTTTGTCCCGATAGCCCTCAAACGGCAGTCGGGGCATTTTCTTTATATCAGCCTCCATTTACAATGCAGTTCAAAACCGTCAAGCAAACGATCTAATCAAAAAGGTAAAAGAATGCTTGTCTGATAGGCGGGATTATCGTATATTCGCAGAAAATAAGCACAATAATGAAAGAAAATAAAATTATTATATACACCGCCAATGATGGTAACACAAGGATTGATGTAAAGCTTGAAGATGAGACATTATGGCTCACACAGACCCAGATGTGCGAATTATATCAAACAAGTAAATCGAATGTAAGTGAGCATATTAAGCACATCTTTGAGGAAGGGGAACTTTCGAAAGAGGCAACTGTTCGGAAATTCCGAACAGTTCAGCAAGAAGGTTCCCGTAGAGTGGAACGTGAGGTGGAACATTATAACCTGGATATGATTATAGCTTTGGGTTATCGTATCCGTTCCATCATTGCCACAAGATTCCGTCAGTGGGCTACTGAACGCCTGAAAGAATATATCGTGAAAGGATTTACACTGGATGATGAACGGTTGAAAAAGTTGGGAGGTGGCAGCTATTGGAAAGAATTGCTGGAACGTATAAGAGATATTCGTGCTACAGAAAAGGTCCTCTATCGCCAAATACTGGAAATTTACGCAACAAGTATTGACTATGATCCACGGGCTCAGGTTTCGCAAGAGTTTTTCAAGAAGGTGCAAAATAAAATACACTATGCGATTCACGGACATACGGCTGCAGAACTGATTGTGGAACGTGCCGATGCCGAAAAAGATTTTATGGGATTGCTGACATTTAAGGGAAATCATCCAACATTGATTGAGGCAAAAACCGCAAAGAACTATCTGAACGAAAAAGAACTCCGTGCTATGGGGCTACTCGTGTCGGGATACTTGGATTTTGCAGAACGTCAGGCTGAACGCGAACAAATAATGACTATGAACGACTGGGCTGCTTATTTGGATAGGATTCTAACAATGTCTGGTGAACAGTTGTTACAAGGTGCAGGAAGTGTTTCGCACGAAGAGGCTATGGAGCATGCTACAACTGAATACCGCAAGTACAAGCAGCGTACAATCAGCGATGTTGAGCGAGATTATTTATTCTCGATTAAAACGATAGAAGATTCGGCTAAAAAGAAAAATAAATAAATCAAGTCCTTTTGTCCCGATAGCAGTCGGGACATTTTCTTTATATTGGTGTCCGGTAAAAGTATTTAACTCGTTGTTTTATTGATGTTTCAACATAGACAAGCCCGATTTAGAGAAGTCAACAAGCCGACGAACCTCTATCCAAATAGGAGTTTATTGATTCATGGTCCTATTAATGGGACACACCCTTCGGGGTGCATTGATTGGGAGCATCTGTGTCCGGGGGTACTCGCTAACGCTCGCACGCTCCGGTTACTGAGCGGAGACACCTTCGGCGTCTTGCCATGCGGATTAGTAGATATTCAAATCAAAACACGCTTGTCTTTTTTTTGCTATTTTAAACACCCTACCTTCAGGGGCGTAGCCGTTCGGACTATTTTTATTTTACCGGACAACAATAATTTTTTTTTGAGCAGAAACAAATAACAGGAATACTATCCAGATGAAAAATTCGTGAAATTTGAATGCGTTTAATACAAAATTTAATTGTTTGTTAACCTTATTAGTGAAATTCGTGAGAGTGAAATCCGCGTGAGATTAATAAGGCACTCCGTGAGAGATATAGTCAGCGGTAATCAGTGCCCATCTGTGGGAGATGTATAAAAAGCGTTCTTTGACATACTGAAGACAAGACGAAAGAAGAAAAAGTAGGCGTTTCTTTGGACAATCCAGCTCTTTGTTGTATCACTTAATAAGGTGGTTAATTGACCACCATTTCGGTGATAAATATTGCTTCACTGATGGATATACGGTCGTTGGCGAGTCTTCCTCACCCCCTCGGTGTAATGACATCCTCCGAGCGCTTTTCTTCGGCTTCATCGTCTTGTATCGGTATGTAACAAATATGAATATTAATAATAAAAGCACTACAATATGAAGAAAATAAAACTGAACAACTTGGCAAAGAGAGGCATATTTCTCTTTTCTGCTTCAAAAAGACATGATTAGTAAAATTAAAGAGGATGTATCGAGATTTTGCATTTCGATACATCCTCTTTAGATGTTATAGGCGCTACAGATTTACACTTGTGCCAATGCTTGTTCAATATCCGCAATGATGTCGTTCACGTCCTCAATACCCACAGAAAGGCGAATTAAGTCGGGAGCAACGCCCGCCTCGCGGAGTTGTTCGTCGCTGAGCTGACGGTGTGTGTGGCTTGCGGGGTGAAGCACGCAACTCTTGGCGTCTGCCACGTGTGTCACGATACTGATGAGTTGTAACGCATCCATGAATTTAATGGCATCTTCGCGTGTGCCCTTCAATCCAAGTGCCATCACGCCACAACCACCGTTAGGCAAGTACTTCTGTGCTAATTCATGGTAAGGATTGTCTGCTAACCCAGAGAAATTGACCCATGCCACCTTGGGGTGTGCATTGAGGAATTCTGCCACGCGTTGTGCGTTTTCGCAATGGCGAGGCATGCGTAAGTGGAGGGTTTCAAGACCGAGGTTCAGGAGAAATGCATTTTCAGGCGATTGAATAGAACCTAAGTCGCGCATGAGTTGTGCGGTTGCCTTAGTCATGTATGCCATCTTGCCAAATGCTTTTGTATAGGTCAAACCGTGGTAACTTTCGTCGGGTTGGCAAAGACCAGGGAATTTTTCAGCATGTGCTTCCCAGTCGAAGTTGCCGCTATCCACAATCACCCCACCCACAGCAGTGGCATGACCATCCATATACTTTGTGGTAGAGTGGGTGACGATATCTGCGCCCCATTCAAAAGGACGGCAATTAATAGGTGTGGCAAATGTATTATCCACGATAAGGGGCATGCCATTGGCGTGAGCTAAGCGTGCGAAGCGTTCAATGTCGAGCACCGTACATCCAGGGTTTGAGATGGTCTCTCCGAAGAAGCACTTCGTGTTTGGGCGAATGTGTTTTTGAATTTCTTCGTCGCTCCATGTTTGATCCACGAATGTACATTCAATACCTAATTTCTTCAGGGTCACTGCAAAGAGGTTGAATGTGCCCCCATAAATATTATTGGTAGAGATTAAGTGGTCGCCTGCTTCGCAAATATTGAAAATCGCATAGAAGCTTGCCGCCTGACCCGAAGAAGTGAGCATGGCGCCCACGCCCCCTTCTAATGCAGCGATCTTTGCTGCTACAGCATCGTTGGTTGGGTTTTGTAAGCGCGTATAGAAATATCCCGACTCTTCTAAGTCAAAAAGTCGAGCCATCTGGTCGCTGGTGTCGTATTTAAATGTTGTGCTTTGGTAAACAGGAAGTTGACGGGGTTCACCCTTCTTTGGGGTCCATCCTGAATGTATGCACATTGTGCCTAAGTTTAGTTTTTTCTTCATATTCGTAGAATGTTGTGATGTTGTATAAAAATTGCGAGCAAATTTAAATATTATCTGTGGAAAACCCAAAGATTTACAGAAATAATCAAAGGAACCGTTGGCTTGTGGGGTGATTGTGCAGGGTTTAGAGTTTAGAGATGAGAGTTTAGAGTTTAGAGAGGAGAGAAGAGGCTTCGCCTCGTTAAGAGGGACCTAAAGGTCTGTTAAGAGGTTAAGAGGAGCCTTTGGCTCGTTAAGAAGTTGAGAGGTAGGGGCCGATCCCCGTGTCGGCCCGTCGGCAACCAACGTACTAACGAGAGTTTAGAGTTGAGAGAAGAGGCTTCGCCTCGTTAAGAGGGACCTAAAGGTCCGTTAAGAGGTTAAGAGGAGCCTTGGCTCGTTAAGAAGTTGAGAGGTAGGGGCCGATCTCCGTGTCGGCCCGTCGTCATCCAATGCATCAATCGCCATGGATGTTGTGTAGGGGTCGATCCTCGTGTTGGCCCGTCATCCCATCATTTCTATAGTCTCTATAGCTTGTATCGCTAAGTATTGTGCGTTCGCATGGCACCCTTAAGACCTTATAACCTGAGAAGTTGGCACTCGCGAAACTTCTCAGGTTAATCTTTCACTTAGTTTTCCAAATAATAATTTACAGAGGTGACCACCCTGACATGTTTGATGTAAGGAGTGTATTGGTCGCGGTCGTTAATTGAGAATAAACCTTGGTTGGCTGTTTGGATTTTACCGAGTTCGCTGCCTGAGTCTGCCGCAAACTTCTCGGCGGCTTCGCGTGCGTTGCGTGTTGCTTCCTCAATCATTTCGGGTTTTATTTGGTTGAGGCTGGTGAATTCGTATTGCACGCGGCTGTCGTAGTCACCACCTGAAATGGCGATGCCTTCTTTAAGCAGTTCACCCACCTGTGTGAGTAGTTGTCGCACGAGTTCCACTTTTTGGGTTGCCACGGTGATGACCGAGGTAACGGTGTAGCGCTCACCTGGCTGGTCGTATGAGTAGCGCTCCGCCTGCTTATCTGCAATTTTCAATTCCGATTCACTGATTTCGCTGTCTTCAATGCCATTCTTCTTAAGGAATGCCATGATGCCCGAGTTTGCCCTTTGTACATCGGCATAGATACTTTGCAGGTTGTTTCCTGTTGTTTTATACACCACGGGCCAAATGGCAAAGTCCGCCTGCACTTCGCGTTCTGCCAATCCGCGTACGGAAACGATGCGCTTGTCGTTGGCGATGTTGTTGAGACCGCTTGCCAAGAATATTCCTAAAATGATTAAGGATAAGCCAATGATGGCTGCTTCAATTCTAAATGTTTTCATCGTATTGTGGTTTAGAGGTTATGGCACTTAATGTCTTAGCTTCGTAGTTTTTATAGCACAAAGGTAGGTACTATTTTTGATTGTGTTTTGATATAGCCGTTAAATTATCTAAAAGTGTGTGTATTTAGAGTTTTTGTGTATTGATCGTTGGTTTAAATTCATCTATTTTGGGATTTTAACAAACTTTTTTGGACCTCATTGCTTTGCCGTACGAATTAAATTGTAATTTTGCCTTGTCAAAAAGGAATGAAGTGCTTTCTCTCGTTCCTTTAGTAAATTAGAAACCAATAAAACAAAACTAATATGGCTAAGAAATTTATCACATGTGATGGCAATCAGGCTGCTGCGCATATCTCTTATATGTTCAGCGAGGTTGCTGCCATCTATCCCATCACTCCGTCTTCAACAATGGCGGAATACGTTGACGAATGGGCTGCTCAGGGTCGCAAGAATATCTTTGGCGAAACGGTGCTCGTTCAGGAAATGCAGTCGGAAGGCGGTGCTGCAGGTGCGGTTCACGGTTCGCTTCAGGCTGGTGCTTTGACTACTACGTACACGGCTTCACAGGGTTTGCTCCTGATGATTCCCAATATGTATAAGATTGCGGGCGAATTGTTGCCTTGCGTGTTCCACGTTTCTGCGCGCACACTCGCTTCTCACGCACTCTGTATCTTCGGCGACCATCAGGACGTTATGTCAACGCGTCAGACTGGTTTTGCGATGTTGGCAGAAGGTTCTGTTCAGGAAGTTATGGACCTCTCGGGCGTAGCTCACTTGGCGTCTATCAAGAGCCGCGTACCCTTCGTAAACTTCTTCGACGGCTTCCGCACATCTCACGAAATTCAGAAGATTGAACTCCTCGAAAACGAAGACCTCGCTCCTCTCGTAGACCAGGAAGCGTTGGCAGAATTCCGCAACCGTGCCCTTACTCCCGAAAAACCCGTGGCTCGCGGTATGGCTGAGAATCCCGATACTTTCTTCGCACACCGCGAAAGCTGCAATCCCTACTACGATGCAGTGCCCGAGGTGGTAGAAGAATACATGCAGAAGATCAGCGAAATCACTGGTCGTAAGTACAGCCTCTTCAACTACTACGGTGCAGAAGATGCTGACCGCGTAATCATCCTTATGGGTTCTGCAACAGAAGCTGCGCGCGAAGCCATCGACTACCTCATGGCGAAGGGCGAAAAGGTAGGTTTGGTGAGCGTTCACCTCTACCGCCCCTTCTCAGTAAAGCACTTCCTCGGCGCAATCCCCGCTACTTGTAAGCGCATCGCTGTGCTCGACCGCACAAAGGAACCCGGTGCAAACGGCGAACCCCTTTACCTTGATGTGAAGGAAGCATTCTACGGCAAGGCTGATGCCCCCGTTATCGTAGGTGGTCGTTACGGTCTCGGTTCGAACGACACAACGCCCGCACAAATCCTCAGCGTTTACGAAAACCTCCAACTTCCCGAACCCAAGAACCACTTCACGATTGGTATCGTGGACGACGTTACCTTTACTTCACTTCCTAAGAAGGAAGAAATTGCAATGGGTGGCGACGGTATGTTCCAGGCGAAGTTCTATGGCCTCGGTGCTGACGGTACGGTAGGTGCGAACAAGAACTCTGTAAAGATTATCGGTGACAACACCGACAAGCGCTGTCAGGCATACTTCTCTTACGACTCTAAGAAGTCGGGCGGTTTCACATGCTCACACCTCCGCTTCGGTGATGCGCCCATCCGCTCTACTTACCTCGTTAATACGCCCAACTTCGTGGCTTGCCACGTTCAGGCTTACTTGCGCATGTACGACGTGCTCCGCGGTATCCAGCAGGGTGGTACCTTCTTGCTCAACACCATCTGGGAAGGCGACGAATTGGCTGCCAACTTGCCCAACAACGTGAAGAAGGTGCTTGCAGAAAAGCAGGTGAAGGTGTTCTACATCAACGCTACGAAGATTGCGCAGGAAATCGGTCTTGGCAATCGCACGAATACCATCCTTCAGTCGGCATTCTTCCGCAT
>JAZKYK010000006.1:0-12645 GCA_045612125.1 Alloprevotella sp. | reverse complement strand
ACAGGTATATCCCTCACGTATCACCCCTGATGAATCGCATCGAGTTTATCGGCAACGCACTGTTCATCCCTTATTTCCTGATTGGTGTGGGGATGCTCATTAACTTGCGTGCGCTGACGCATATGGATGCCATCATCGTTTCAATCGTTATGGTTGTGGTGGCGCTCACCACAAAATGGCTGGCCGCCTTCGCCACGCAAAAGATTTTCCACATGACGTCGGGCGACCGCAAACTGATTTACGGCCTCACCAACTCGCGTGCTGCCGCCACCCTTGCCATCGTGCTTGTGGGCTATGGCATTATCCTGCCCGACGGTTCGCGTTTGCTGGACGAGAATGTGCTCAATGGCGCAATGATTTTGATTCTCGCCACCTGCATCGTGTCGTCGATAGTGACCGAAACCACTGCCCGCCATTTGTTGCTCACCAAGCAGGAAACGAGTTTGAAAACCTCGCACGACACCGATAAAATCCTTATTGCCCTTTCAAATCCAGACACTGTGGCGCCTCTGGTTAATGCCGCGCTGATGTTGCGACGCACCGAAACGAAGGAACCCATTGAGGCGCTCCACATCGTGCTTGATAATGATGAATCGCGCCGACAACAAGGGCTTAAGAATTTGGATTTTGCAGCACGCATCGCTGCTGCTGCCCATGTGGAACTGCAAACGCGCTCACGATGGTCGGTGAATATCATTACAGGGATTTACCACACGATGATGGAAAACCAATGCTCCGACCTCTTGCTCGGTTTGCACCATAAGGCACGCCTCACCGACCTCTACCTCGGACAAATGACGAGCGACCTGCTGCACTCCATTCGCAAGCAGGTGATGATTTACCGCAATAACATCCCGCTGAACACCATTAATAAGATTCAACTTGTGGTGCCCCGTAAGGCAGAGTTTGAACCCGGCTTTGAACAGTGGAGCAGGCGCGTGGCTCAGTTGGCATCGCAAATCGCATGTCCCGTAAAGGTGTATAGCGGTAAAGGCACGATTGCTGAAATTGGCAATGTGTGGAACAAAAAGAAATTCAATATTAAGATTGAGCCCGTGGAGTATCGTGAGTGGCACGACTTCATTCATGTGGCAAACCACACGAAGCCCGACCACCTCGTGGTGTTTATCGTCAGCCGCAAGGGCACGCTCTCGCGCCATAATTATATGGACCATCTTGAAGAACAGATAGAACGCTATTTCTCTTCAAATAACTTACTTATCATTTACCCCGAACAGCTCTAAGGCAGGGGGGATAAAAATTCAGCACGCAGGCAACGATTGTTGCTTGCGTGCTGAGTTTTTTATTGGGGCTATAGAAGTTATAGGAAGTATAGATTTTCTAGATGCTCTAGATGTCCTAGATGTTCTAGAATTTCTAGATACTCTAGAGATTCAAGAGATTCAAAAATTAACGCAAGCCTTGCGACCTTAAAGACCTTAATGACTTTAATGACCTTAAAGACCTTATCGCCAAGCCCCATCTCTCAATCATACCCACCCTTTTCATGAAAAGCCTCCATGGCGCCATGAAGAAGTACGAATGAAAAGTAACTGACAATATTGAAAATGGGAAAGGCCGTTAACTCGCCATCCTCCCTAAAGAAATCTCTGAAAGAAGAACACCCCCCAGCTCCAATGATGGCGGTGGGCCACCAGCAAAAGAAGAAGAGAATCTGCATCACAATATTCAGAAATCTGTTTTGCTGAAATTTAGCGCGTATAATGTAAGTTAATTGCAATATTGCCGTAAACGCCCCGGCCAAGATATACTGCGTTGTGTTGAACTCACACGTTAGAATGTACTTCCACATCAGTGCGACGGCTATGAGATAAATCCCTGTACCCAGGAGTGGCATGCGCTTGGCAGAGGCATATACGGCATCCCTTATTTTGCAAAACTTACGGTAGATACTGTTTGTTTCCATAGTTCTTTATAATAATGGTGGGTATCCAAGAACTTATTTTGACGTCAAAGCGAGGCGTTGGCGAGAACTCTGTTCGAATAAATTACAGAACCTGCCTGAAACGACATGACGCATTCTTTTATTTTATGATTCTATTGCGCTGGTTATTGGCTTTTTCGGGTTTTGACTTGCCCACGCGTTTTCCTGTTGCCTTCTTTTTGGCACTGGCCTTAGCCTTGTACGCAAAGGGGTTTTTCTTGTTGGCTACCATAGGGTTGCGTCGTTTAGAAAGTCCTTACCAGTGTTACACCAATTCGCCCTGCAATGTCGCAGATGAGGCGCCAGTGATGCGTACGCTCACGGTTTGTCCGGGGTGATGGCCGCCACGGTTGAACACCACAACCTTGTTTTGCTCGGTGCGTCCGAAGAGTTGCTCGCGCGAACGCTTTGACGTGCCTTCAATGAGCACCTCGTAGGTCTTGCCAATACAGGCTTGGTTGGCAGCCAAAGAAAGTTCGTTTTGAAGGGCGATGAGTTCTTCCAAGCGACGGATCTTTGTGGCTTCGTCGATGTCGTCGGGGTAATGCTTTGAAGCGAAGGTGCCTGGGCGTTCGGAGTATTTAAACATAAACGCAGAGTCGTAGGCACACAGGCGCATGAGCGAGAGCGATTCCTGGTGGTCCTCCTCTGTTTCAGAGCTATAGCCGGCAAAAATGTCGGTGGAGAGTCCGCATTCAGGGATGATGCGACGAATGGCCGCCACACGGTCGAGGTACCACTCGCGGGTGTATTTGCGGTTCATTAATTTAAGTACGCGGTTCGACCCACTTTGTACGGGCAAGTGGATGTGTTTGCACACGTTGGGTTCTTCGGCAATGACATGGAGCGTTTCGTCGGACATGTCCTTGGGGTGCGAGGTGGTGAAGCGCACACGCATACCCGGAACGGCACGCGCTACTCGGCGCAACAATTCAGGGAATGCAATTTCCTGGTCGCTATCGTTAGCCGTCCAGCGGTATGAGTTCACGTTTTGTCCGAGCAACGTCACTTCCTTATAGCCACGTGCCTCAAGGTCCTTAACTTCTGTGAGGATGCTTTCTATATCTCTTGAGCGTTCGCGACCGCGGGTGTAGGGCACGATGCAATAGTGGCAGAAGTTATTGCAACCACGCATGATGCTGACAAAACCAGAAAGGTGATTGCCGTGGACGCGCTGAGGCACAACATCGCGATAGGTCTCGGTGAGCGATAACTCTACGTCGATGGCTTTCTCGCCCAGCTCAGCCTGTGCGATGAGGTGGGGCAAGGAGAGGTAAGCATCAGGACCCGCCACGAGGTCGGCCTTATGCACCGTAATGAGTTCTTCCTTAACGCGTTCAGCCATACAGCCCAACACACCGATGATGAGCTTTCTGCCCTTGCGCTTCAAGGCGTTCAGGGCCTCGAGGCGGTGAACGATCTTCTGTTCGGCATTGTCGCGCACGGAACACGTGTTGAGGAATACGGCATCAGCCTCGTCGAGCGACTCACAGGTGTCGTAATCAGCCATTTGCATGATCGATGCCACCACTTCACTGTCGGCCACATTCATCTGGCAGCCGTACGTTTCTATGTAAAGTTTTTTCATAAATCCTGTTTTATAATATATAGGTGGGATTTTGTTCGAATAATTAAGGTAACCTTAAAAGAAGAGAGCTGTAAAACTAAATCTTTTTGCGAGGAAGAAGCCTAATCGCTTAAACCTTTCAAAATCTGCTGCAAAATTAGTAAAAAATTGTAACTTTGCCGACCCTTTAACTTTTGTTAGATGAATTCTATGCGTAAACTTACTATTGAGGAAATGGGCCGTATGGACGTTCAGAGTTTCAAAGCGGCCGATAAACTTCCCCTTGTCGTTGTGCTCGACAATGTTCGCAGTCTGCATAACGTGGGCAGCGTATTTCGCACGGCCGATGCTTTTCGCCTTCAAGGCGTGTATCTTTGTGGCATTACGGCTTGTCCGCCCTCGCCCGAAATCCATAAAACGGCTTTAGGCGCAGAGGATAGTGTGGCGTGGCAGTATTGGGCAGATACGCTCGAGGCGGTAGAGCAACTCAAAGCCGAAGGCTACATCGTTTTTGCAGTGGAGCAGGTGCACAACAGCGTGTTGCTGCCCGACTTAACCCTCGATGCCACAAAGAAATATGCCGTGGTGCTGGGCAATGAAGTGAAGGGCGTGAAGCAGGAGGTGGTTGATGCTTCGCATTATGCCCTTGAAATTCCTCAGTATGGCACGAAGCACTCGCTCAACGTGTCGGTCACGGCAGGTATCGTGATGTGGGAATTTTTGAAACGCCTGCCACTTGCATAGCAGGCCATACCAAACGATTGCAACAAGTTATCCCGCTTTTTTATCTCAATTTTAGTCAATTATCCACCTATACGTATCTCAATTTAACAATTTGTGGGGTGTAAAAGGTTTCGTTTTAGAAAAAACTTGTATATTTGCACGTTGAAAATTGTCCCTGTAGGCTTCTTGCACTCTTATAGGGGCGAATTTTGGCATTGAAATTAACAATAATAAATACTATAAACACAATGCAAAACAAAGGATTTGTAAAAGTTATCGCAGTGTTGTTGACTTTGATTTGCTGCTTCTATTTCTCGTTCTCATTCGTAACGAGCCATTACAACAAGAAGGCAGCTGAAATCACTGCAGCACAAGGTGTTGATGCAGGTGCAGCCTACCTCGACTCTATGCGTAACGAAAAGGTTTACCTCAACTGGAAGACCTTGAAGGAATGTGAAGAGATGCAAATTGGTCTCGGTCTTGACTTAAAGGGCGGTATGAACGTTATCCTCGAAGTCAGCGTACCCGATGTGATCAAGAATCTCGCAGGTCAAGAAAATGCTAAGGATGCTGAAGTGCTCCAAGCTATTGCAGAAGCAAAGCAAGGTGCTGACAAGGGTAAGGGCGACTTCGTAGAGCTCTTCGTTAAGGCATACCAAAACATTAAGGGTGAAAACAAATTGGGCGGTATCTTTGCGACTAAGCTCAAGGAAAAGGGCATCACCTACACTTCAACCGATGCACAAGTAGAAAAAGTACTTAACGAAGAAGTTGAAGCAGCTGTAGCAAACTCTAATGAAGTGGTACGTTCACGTATCGACCGCTTCGGTGTGGCTCAGCCCAACATCCAAATCCTTCGCGGTAAGGGTCAGGTAGGTCAAATCATGGTTGAAATGCCTGGTATCAAGGAACCCGAACGTGTTCGTAACCTCCTCCAAGGTAGTGCAAACCTCGAATTCTGGGAAACATACAACATTGGTGAAATTCAATCAGCTTTGAATACTGTAGCTCAAATCGAAGTTATGGTTGATACTGTTGCGACTACACTCTACCAACACCTCCAACCTACTGGTTACAACCAAGGTTGTGTTGTGGGTTACGCACGTGCAACAGACACTGTTGTTGTGAACAAGATTTTTGCAACAGAAAAGGCTAAGGCTTCTTTGCCTAAGGGTATTAACCTCGCATGGTCGGTTAAGGCTGAATCAGGCAACTTCTTTGCTCTCTACGCTTTGAAGGCCACTAACGGTCAACCCGCACTTGCTGGTGACATCATCGCTGATGCTAAGGACGACTTCGACCAATACCACAACCCCATCGTTTCTATGACGATGACAACACAAGGTGGTCGTGAATGGGCTTCTATCACACGTAAGAACCTCAAGCGTTGCGTAGCAATCGTTCTTGATGGTTATGTATATTCAGCACCTGTTATCCAGACTGAAATCAATGGTGGTATCTCTCAAATCTCAGGTAACTTTACAACTGACGACACACGCGACCTCGCTAACGTGTTGAAGAGCGGTAAGATGCCTGCGCCCACAAAGATCGTACAGGAAGAAACAGTTGGTCCTTCACTCGGTGAAGCATCAATCGTTGCTGGTTTCACAGCTTGTGTGTTCGCAATCGTATTGCTCATGATCTTCATGTGCCTCTACTACGGTCTTATTCCTGGTATGGTGGCTAACTGCGCATTGCTCCTCAACTTCTTCTTTACATTCGGTGTGCTCGTATCATTCCAGGCAGCGCTCACCATGAGTGGTATCGCCGGTCTCGTGCTTTCACTCGGTATGGCAGTCGATGCTAACGTGTTGATTTACGAACGTACGAAGGAAGAAATCCGCGCTGGTAAGAACATTAAGGAAGCGCTTGCAGCAGGTTACAGCAATGCATTCTCTGCAATCTTCGACTCTAACTTGACTTCTATCATTACAGCAATCATCCTCTACAACTTCGGTACAGGACCTATCCGCGGTTTCGCCCTCACTTTGGGTATCGGTATCTGCGCAAGCTTCTTTACTGCAGTTTGGATGACTCGTATGGCTTACGAACACTTCCACACTCGCGATAAGTGGTTGAAGTTGACCTTCACAACAAAGCTCTCTAAGGGCTTCCTTGAAGGTATTCAAGCTAAGTTCGTTGAAAAGAGAAAGTCTTCATTCGTAATCTTTGCCATCGCTGCTTTGATTAGCTTGGGCTTCTTCTTCACACGCAGCCTCTCATGGGGTATCGACTTCACTGGTGGTCGCAACTATGTGATCGAACTCGAAGATAAGAATATTACACCCGAACAAGTATCTGCAGCCGTTTCTGCTAAGATCAATGCTGCTGATCCTAATGCTTCAGTAGGTGTGATCTCTATCGTAACAACCGACAACAAGGCTGTTCGCGTTACAACAAACTACTTGATCGACTCTGAATCAGATAATGCTGATAGCCAAGTAGAAGAAATCGTTTACCAATCACTCCACGAAGCAGGTTTGGTACAAGCTGACTTTGAAACATTCCGCGACCGCGAAAACCGTGCAGGTGGTTCTATCATCTCTGCTCAAAAGGTTGGTCCTTCTGTGGCTGCAGATATGGCTAAGGGTGCAATCATCAGTGTGATCTTCGCATTGATTGCCATCTTCCTCTATATCTTGGTACGTTTCCGCAACGTGGCGTTCTCTATCGGTTCAGTTGTAGCATTGGCGCTCGACACATTGTTGATCATCGGTATGTACTCAATTTGTTGGGGTTGGGTTCCCTTCTCTCTCGAAGTGGACCAAACATTCATCGCTGCGATCCTTACCGCTATCGGTTACTCAATCAACGATAAGGTGGTTGTATTCGACCGTATCCGTGAATACCTAGGCTTGTATCCTAAGCGTGACACTGCTCGCCTCTTCAACGAATCAATCAGCAGCACATTGTCACGTACCATCGTAACGTCAGGTACAACGCTTCTCGTGTTGCTCTGTATCTTCTTCCTCGGTGGCGACAGCATCCGTTCATTCTCATTCGCTATGATTTTGGGTGTTGTATTCGGTACATTGTCTTCAATCTTCCTTGCTGCTCCTATCGCATTCTTGACTTACAAGAACAAGATCGTTGAAAAGCAATAATCGAAGTTTAGATTATAATCGTTTAGAGGCTGTGTCAAATTGGTTTTGACACAGCCTCTATTTTTTTTCATGGCGCTTAATCTCTTTTGTCGGAAAAGAACACCCGACCATGCGAATACATAGCACCCACGTTAAAATGAACGGTTTCGCTTGAACGCCACCCTCTCCTATTTGTTTTTTAACGCCAGGCGGCATAACCATAATGAATAGGCAAACCAAGCGGTACCCATCATTGCCGCAAAGAGACTGACGTTGCCAAGAATGAACATCGCCAAAGCAGCCAATTGCACGTGAACCAAGTGCGCTGTCTGTGTTTCGCTGATTTCTTCTTCAAGTACTGCGCTGTAAATGTTCTTTAAGGCTGACAAACCCAAAACTTTCTTCCAAGAGAACATTGCATTTTCAGTTTTTGTTGTTGAGATTGATGTGTACTTTTCCATAGTTATAAGGTTTTTAATGTTTTCTAATGCAAAATTCGGAACCTTATGTGACGTATTTTGTCAAAAAATTTTTTTGAGTGTTAAAAAATCAAGGAAAAGTGCGCTTTTGGGGATTTATTTTACCCAAAAGTTTGATTTTGACCCGAAAGCCAACGATTTTGAAGGTTTAAAGGTTGGTGCTTCATGTTGCCTTAATTGCTTCTTGCTTTTTTTGCTTTGTTTTTCGTTGAGCCGCCTTTGATTTATACGTCTTACTGTTATTTTTTCGTGAATAATTCTTAATTTTTCGCTTTTTCAGCTTTGATCCTTTTAATTGGCACGCTTCGTGTTTTTTTTATATTAGAGAGTTGAGAGATGTAGGGGCCGATCTCTGTGTCGGCCCGTCGTCAATAAACGCACGACTCGCCCAATCCTTTTCGCCCCGTCATTCAATCCATTTCTATCATTCCTATAGCATCTACAGCTCTTATAACCTAAGAAGGGTACTTGCGAAACGTTAATAACATTATTCAAATCTTTATATTTTATGGCTTACATTATTTTATTTATCGGTATTGCTTTAGTGAGTTTTCTCGTTCAGCAAAACCTGCAGAGAAAGTTTAAGGCATACAGCAAGATGCCGTTAACCAATGGTATGACTGGTCGTGAAGTGGCTGAGCAGATGTTGCGCGACCACGGTATTTACGATGTGCGCGTAGTTAGTACTGCGGGTGAACTTACCGACCACTTCGACCCCACGAAGAAAACTGTCAATCTCTCTGAATCCGTTTACAACGAGCGCAGTGTCGCTGCTGCTGCCGTGGCGGCTCATGAATGTGGTCATGCCGTGCAGCACGCCACAGCCTATGCCCCATTGCGCATGCGTTCAGCCTTAGTGCCTGTGGTGAGCTTTGCCAGTACGTGGGTGCAATGGATCTTATTGGCGGGCATCCTTCTCGTTAATGTGTTCCCCTCTTTGTTAGCGCTCGGCGTTGTACTTTTTGCCAGCACTACCCTATTCTCATTTGTGACGCTCCCCGTTGAGGTTGATGCCAGCCGTCGTGCCACGGCATGGTTACAACGCGCCAAAATTACCACGCCCAGCAATCACGGTGAAGCAGTTGATGCCCTTCATAGTGCCGCCTATACTTACGTCGTTGCTGCACTCAGTTCATTGGCTACGTTGATTTACTACGCCATGATTTTGATGGGTAGAAGTGATGATTAATTTAAGGCAGGTTCTATAAATCAACTTAACACGATTTGCAATTATGAGTTTTATACTTTGGTTGTTGCTTGTGCCGGTACTTTTAGTGTTAGCATTAATTCTGTTGTTGTTTACCATTGGAATTTTCTCTTCGTTACAAATAGATGGGGAATTGAATATTTATAAGAAGGTTATATCGCTTATAATTAAGGGTGATTACGAACGTGCTCTATTTATTTTAAATCTTCCGCCGCATCCTTATTCAAGCAGGAGTGAATCAGACAAAATAAGAGAACTGCACGATTCTTTTTTGGAATTAATAGAGACCCTGCGTCAAAAAGAGATGTCAAAATTAAAGTATTATAGTCATGTTCCTGTTTCATCTGGTTTTATGTTGGTACCCTGTTCGCACTACCAAATACAAAACCAGAAACTCTTGAATTGAACCCAATAGGAAAAAATGGTTCGTTTCTTATGTTTGAAACGAACCATTTTTTTTAATTTTGCACTTACAGAAAATCTGCTTGTTATGTCAAAAAATATTCTCTTTTTTATACTCTTGGGATTCTTCTCGTTGACAACGTCAGCCCAAAGTCAAGATATCGTGTCGTTGTATGAGAAATTTAAGGCAGCAGCTGCCTTCGACCATGAATTTCCTCGTGAGAAGGTCTATCTGCATTTGGACAACAACGCTTATCTTGAAGGCGACAGCATTTGGTATAAAGCCTATGTTGTGCGGGCTTCAAATTTAAAGGCCACCGACATTAGCAAGGTGCTTTATGTTGAATTGCTTGATGCTGCGGGGGTGTTGTTGAAGCGTCAGTTGCATAAGATTGATGCTCATGGTGGTGCTTCGGGTTGCCTCGTTCTCGAAAACCACAATAAGAATGGGTACTATGAAATACGTGCTTTTACGCGTGCCATGCTGAACTGGGGCGATGAATCCAGCTTCTCGCGTGTGATTCCTGTGTTTGAGAAGGACAACAATAGCCTTTCCATCAACACGCCCGATGCCGATTGGAAAATGCCTGCCACAGCGCAGCGCACCTTTGAGTTTAAGGGCGAGGATCAGCGTCAACTGACCTTCTACCCCGAGGGCGGCAACCTCATTCGTGGCGTTCAGCAGCGCGTGGCGTTTTTACTGACCGATGGTAATGGTATGCCCGTTTCCGACACGATTTCCATCTTTACCGCTTCAGGCGAGTGCCTGGCGCAAACCATGCCTTTCTATGAAGGTCGTGGCGTGTTTATGTTGCCCTCGGGCGCGGCAGATGCGTATGCCATGGTGGGCGATCATCGATTTGACTTGCCACAAGCCCAGGAGCAGGGTTATGTGTTGCGGTGCGATTTGGTGGATGATTATTTAGATATTCAGGTGGAGCGCTCTCCCAATCAGCCCAAGGAAACCATAGGACTGGCGGTGTTCTGCCGTGAGCAACCCTGTTATTTCGATACGTTGCAGGTGAATGATGTGGAGGTGTTTTCGCTCCCCGCTTCGGTGCTGCGTGCTGGCGTGAACCGCATAGAACTCTTTGATGCGCAGGGTCGCAGCTGTGCCAGCAGGTTGGTGTTTAGTCCGCTGAACCATCTGTTGCCCCAGGTGAAGGTGTTGCAGAATGCACAGTTCTACGAGTCGTATGCACCAGTGTCAATGAAGATTAATGTGGTGGATGCCGCGGGGCAGCCATGCAAGGCCCACTTCTCGCTTGCCGTGCGCGATGCAGCCCAGGAATTGGTGGAAACCCCGAAGAATACCATTGAGGTGGAAATGCTCCTGGGGTCGGAGGTGCGTGGATACATCCATAATCCTCAGTTTTACTTTACCCCCACCAACCGATTGGCGGGGGTGGCGCTCGACCATTTATTGATGGTTCAGGGTTGGCGCGCTACTTCATTCTCAACGATGTGTAATCATCAAGACTTCAAGGTGAACTACCCTATTGAGGATCGCTTGATCTTAAATGGCGTGGCGTATAAGGACACCGATAAGCGCGAACCTTACACCAATATGAAGTTGAACCTCTCAATGTTTAGCGCGAACTACGATGTGCGCCGTGGTGAGTGCACCACTGATGCTGAGGGGCGCTTTGCTTTTGCGGTGAGTATGGATTACGAGGGTGAATGCCTGGCGCAAGTCACCACAAAGAATGAAGCGGGTAAGAAAACATGGAGTCGAGTGGCATTCGACCGTTGGTTTGCACCCAAGGTCAAAACCTATTCGCCTTGGGAGTTGACGTACCAGCAACCCATGCCCGTTGATACCACTGCTGTGGTGCAACCGGATGTTGTGGACCCCACGGTGTTGGATTGGACCGCCTTGGATAAGGACGATTCTTATGTGCTCAAAGAGGCTGAGGTGACGGGAAAGCGTAAGATACGTTACCGCCCCCTGAATGGCAATCGTTATGAATGGAATGGTGGAAAAAACAGAGGAAGGCGCTTTGCCGACCAAGTGATAAATATCGCTTATGAGGTGGAACGATGGCGCGATGCGGGCTACGATGCCAGGGTTAATGTCCTGGAGTTTATCAGTGTCGCGCTTGGAAAGTCAGAAATGGGAATGGCTGCCGATGCGGGCGACTATACTGCAGAGGTGAGCGATGTCAATCCTTTTGAAGCAACAGCACAAAAGGGTGAAGGTGGTGATGCACAAACAAACGCTGAAACCGGTTCCGATAATTCACAATTCTCGGGCAACAGCGAGAGTCTTATGAATTCAAAGCCCATGAACGATGCCTCAAGGGTCGTGAATGTTGGGGGCGAGAACTGGTACATCGACTACACGGCAGGAGGGGGCACCGCTGAATTTGCTGAGGATTATGATTTCGCTTACTTGATACGTGAGCGCTCACACATGGCCCGATATATCGGGGGTGATGTACTCAATAATACTTCAGAACCCATCGATGCACTTTTGATTCTTCATGAGAGTCAGGATGCGCGACGCGCGAAAAAAGGCGTGACGTATAGAAAGGTGTGGGGCTATGAACCCATCAAGAAATTCTTTGCACCTAATTACAACAATCAGGATTTACCCAAAGAACCTGATTTCCGCCGCACGATTTACTGGAACCCTACCCTGACAACGTCCGACGCAGGTGTGGCGCAGGTGTTATTCTTCAATAACGCCAACCATAAAATGTCGCCAAAGATTTCCATCCAGGGCATGACCAGCGATGGCCAATTCTTTAGCTTTGAACGATAGGAAAGAGTTGAGAGTTTAGAGAAGAGGCTTTGCCTCGTTAAGAGGGACCTAAAGGTCCGTTAAGAGGTTATGAGAGATGTAGGGGCCGATCACCGTGTCGGCCCGTCATCAATCAACGTACTAATGAAAGTTTAGAGTTGAGAGATGGGGGCTTTTAAGGTCGCAAAGCTTGCGTTGATTCTTGAAGCTTTGGAAAATCTCTATCATCTGAAAAATCTATTGTTTCTATAAAAATCCTGTGGCATCTATAGCTCCTATAGGGTCTATAAAATCCCACTCCAATGGACTCTTAGTACAAAGTTTTGTAACAATTTTTGTACATTTTGCAAAAAGGCAAAAATATCAAAATGTCAGAAAAAGGATCAAAAAAGTTTCATTTTGTAAAGTTTTTGAAAAAGGCGTTGATCCTTTCGGGTTTTGGCACGAAATCGGAAATTTGGATTTCGAAGAGAAACATAGTAAATTTGTGTAGAAA
>JAZKYK010000005.1:0-2703 GCA_045612125.1 Alloprevotella sp. | reverse complement strand
GTTGTTTGAGTTTTTACCCAGAGGGCGGTCATCGCATTGCAGGCTTGAGTCAGCGCATCGCTTTTGAGCTCAAAGATGGACAGGGCATGCCTTGCAATGATACCATAATGATTTATGATGGTGAAAGACCTCTGACACTTGCAGTACCCTTGCATGAGGGTCGAGGTACGTTTGAACTCCCAGCAGGAGTTAAAGCACCTTATGTCAAGATTGGCAAGAACCGCTTTGATTTACCAGAATCCAAACCAGAAGGTTATGCGCTTTATGTATCTCCCGACACCAATTTTGTTGATTTTCGCATTGAACGTACCGCAGGAATGGCTAACGAAGCGATAGGGCTTGCCGTGTTCTGCCGAGAAAAGCCATGTTATTTTGACACCTTGCAAATAGAGCAATCAACGACTTTTTCGCTCCCTATCCAGGTGTTTCGCTCTGGTGTAAACCGAATAGAGCTCTTTGACCGCCATGGCAACAGTCTTGCCAGTCGTATGGTTTATCGACACGTGTCTTCCAAATCAACAACTTTGGAAGTGCGTCAAAGCAAACTTCAATACGAAGCCCATGCGCCAATTGCTTTGGAGATGCTGTTGCGTGATGAAAAGGGCATCCCCTTGCAAGCCAACTTGTCATTGTCGGTGCGTGATGATGTCGCGGAACTAATCGCTTCGCCACGTCGTACGATTGATGCAGAAATGTTGCTGGCAAGCGAAGTGAAGGGATACATTCACAAACCCGACTATTATTTTGAGGCGGTAGAAAACAGTGCTGAACACCAACACCGTATGCGCGCCCTTGATGAACTGCTGATGGTTCAGGGATGGTGTGCTACAGATTTTGAGGTGATGTGTGACACGACACGTTTCACGATGAACTATCCCATTGAAGATGGTTTGGTGCTTAATGGCACCATGTATAAAGACAAGTTGGGCGATTTGGAACCTTATCCCAACATGCGTTTGAACCTGGTGCTGTTCTCAGAAGCTGGCGATGTGATGAAAGCTGAATGCATTACGGATAGTGTCGGTAAGTTTGCTTTCCAGTCCACTCGTGATTATGAAGGAGAATATGCTGCCCATGTGTTTGTAAAGGATGAAAAAGGTAAAAGCCGTTGGGCTATTGTTGCGATAGACCGTTGGTTTGCGCCAGGATTGCGTAAGTTTAATCCCATGGAGTTTGAATATAACAAGCCCACAATACTTGATTTAAACAAGGAGATTAAACTGAAACAGGTTGAGGACTTTGACCTCTTTGAGTGGAAAGACACGATATTGGATTTTCGTGAAACGTTCCTAAACGTGGCAGAGGTAGTGGCCAAACGTCCTTATCGCCCGCTTCAGGGTAATCGCTACACGTGGGATGGTGGCGAAAAAAAAGCACGCATGCATGGAGAGTATTTCTACAATGTGGAATTGGAATTAGAGAAATGGCGCGATAAAGGTCGTGAGTCGCATGTCGGTGCCACGGATTTTTTGGCCGGTTTGGTGGATGGTACATATTCTTGGAGTCATGTAAAGGAAATGGAAGTTAATCAAATGGATGAAAATTTGGATGTTTTTTCAATAGATAACAATAAAAAGGAACATCCTAAAACTAAAACAGATAGAACACCCTCTGAAAACTTGCTTTCAAAGAATAACCTATCCATTACAGATGTTGGAGGGAAAAACACTGTTTGGATTGTAAATAATGATGCAGCAGCAGTGAGTGGAGATCTTTTAGCTTATGAAATTAAGTCGGCAGCTTTGGTCACTGATCAAGGAAAGATTATGAGCCTTTTACACAATTTTGACGCAGATATGAGTCAGAAAACGGATCAAATCATTATGCTTTACGAGCGCCCCAACTCCTATCTGTACCGTTCTAATAAAAGTGTGACAAAACGCAAGGTGTGGGGCTATACACCACAAAAGACTTTTTATTCGCCAAACTATTATCAGATGATGATGCCCAAAGAGCCCGACATGCGCCGCACCCTTTTCTGGTCGCCCAACCTCAATGTCGATGATCAGGGCAAGGCCACAGCTGTGTTTTTCAACAATTGCCATGATGGCACACAATTGCGCATCTCCATTCAAGGCATAACCCCAGACGGACGCCTGGTGAGCTATGAACGATAAACATTAAAGTTGAGAGAGAAGAGATGAGAGAACAGAAAACAAAGTACAGAGTACAACAAATCATTTTAAGTTCGTTGCCTCATACAATAACCCAATAATATCTTTAATATTATAATGAGAACCATCATCCTACAACTTCTACTTTGCCTTCCCTTCTGCTTAGCAGCCCAGGAAGACACGGTGCTCACGCAATTGTTTGACCAGTTTCGCAAGGCATCAACATTCGACCATATTTATCCGCGCGAGAAGGTGTATCTCCATTTGGATAACAATGCTTATTTCGTGGGCGATTCGATTTGGTACAAGGCTTATGTGGTGCGTGCGTCAAGCTTGCGCCCTACGGAGCTGAGCCGTGTGCTCTATGTGGAGTTGCTTGATGACGGCGGTCATGTGCTTGAGCGCCAGCAGGTGCACATTGACAGTTGTGGAGGAGGAAATGGCTGCTTCAAGTTGGAGCGCCCCATAACCAGTGGTTTTCATGAAATACGCGCCTTCACCCGTGAGATGCTCAATTGGGGTGATGACGCCTGTTACAGTCGAGTTGTGCCCGTGTTCCAAGAGAGCAAGGGCCGGCTCGACATTGTTG
>JAZKYK010000004.1:0-13362 GCA_045612125.1 Alloprevotella sp. | reverse complement strand
GTTATTGCGACGGGGTTCCACCTCTTCCCATTCCGAACAGAGAAGTTAAGCCCGTCATCGCCGATGGTACTGCATATTGTGGGAGAGTAGGTAACCGCCATTTTTCAGAGAGGTTCTTCAAACGAGGAACCTCTCTTTTTTTGGCTTTTATCTGGGGTTGGGAGGGATTTAAGGTCTTGCTAAACTAATAAGGTCTTTAAGGTCTTTAAGGTCATTAAGGTCTTTAAGGTCGGGCAGATCACATCGGATATTTTCCCATCTCTCAACTCTAAACTCTCAACTCTCAACTCTCATCTCTAAACTCAACGGCATATGCGATTGGTGCGTCGATTGGACGACGGGCCGACACGGTGATCGGCCCTACATGCCGGATGGATTCTCTCAACTCTTCTCTCTCCTCTCTCAACTTTCCTCTCTCTCAACTTTTTTTGTTCCAGAAGGCTGCGCTTTGCGCTTTCGCTTTAAACAAAAAATGGTGTGGCAATCCTTGCGGTTGCCACACCATTTCTGTCTTCTTGCTCTATCGCCTCACTGTTTTATCAAGATTGGAAAGTCCTGAATGACTGTAATACAGATCAACAGTGCTGAATAGACTTTGAAATAGAATTTAATCTTGCTTATTATTCCCTTAAATTCTTTTATATTACTTACTTTTTTGTAATTTTGCCCGTGGAACCTCATGTAGAATCTTATCTCTTGTGTATGTGCTATACGAAGGAGAAAGATAAAACCACGCCGATATTGTGTATATTATCATGATTAGATACGGGTGGGAGAGGTTTTTATTTACATAAAAGGCGTTTATCACGCTCAGTTCTTGATGTATCGAAATCTTGCAAATCTCTGATATCAAAGTCTGGAACTAAGCAACGATAGATGCCCCGGGTGTGATATATTCATTCCGCTACATGTAACATGCGTAAGTGTGTTATGTGGTCAGTGGCGTGTTTATTCATATCGGCGTGGGCTCTACGTTGTCTGTTCAACTTTGATAGGCAGTGCAAGAGCCTCGATACGTGGAATGGACAATTGCTGATTCCACGTCTTTTTTGTATACATACGTTACTTAAACTTTATCCGATAAAGAAGCTTTGCCTTCTTATCAGAGAAGGTATTTTTCTTCTATGAGTAACAAAACTGAAAGTAATTTGATACCTAATACGTTTAGTATGTCTAAAAGTAATAACGCAATATCCAGGTTCCTTAGAGAAGGTGTGTCCCATTTTACTGTACATATTTTCGAAAGGACATGGTGTACCTATTTATTACTATCTTTAGTGTTTATAGTCATTAATTTATTGACACTAACGAATGTCTTGCCGTGGATAGATGAGGTGATGTTTTTAGATACCTCTTATAATGCAGTCTTCCACCATTCTTGGACAACAACTGCATGGTATCGTGTTGCAGGAGAATATCCTTTTTCTACCTATCCCCCAATATACCAATTCTTAGTTTCTATGTGGATGTGGTTATTTGGTTCAGATTTGTTGGTTGTTAGAAGTTTGAACCTATTAATCGTGTTCGTGTTAGGTGGACTATCTTTGCGGATGCTTAAAACAAGTGGTCTTCATTTGTCTATTTGGTTTGTTGCGATGTTTACACTTTTATTGTGGGGTACAAGTGAAATGGCATGGATGTATCGTAACGGACGACCAGATATGCTGTGCGCATTAGTTTTTGCTTTTACCACATATACTATAGAGCGATTTTTCCGTAGCAATTCTTTAAAAACTCGTCTTGCGATAGTCTTAAGCTCAGCTTTACTCGTTGGAACTGGACTTCAGACAATTCCCTATTTAGGAGTATTATGGTTATTCCTTTTCCTGATATTAAGGAAGCGCAGCAAGGAAGTGTTGCGTTTGCTACTTTTGTTGGTGATAGGATTATTTCTCGGAATACTTTTTGTTGCCCTGTTCATGTATGCCCATGGTAAACTCGTTGGTTTTGCAGGCAGCATAGTGTCCTATTCAGCAACACTATCAAAAATAGCATTACAACTTCTTCCTTGGGCGGGCGAAACTTTTAATTTTTCTGCTCAGCCATTCATTCAGAAATTACTTGAGCAAACACCCAGTTTGAGTTTTTTAGAACGCTTGTCATCAGTCGTAGAGTGCCGTAGTTTCATAATTCTTTCTATAGAAGGGCTACTCGTTTATACTCTAACTTTCAGAAAGTATTTGAAGAGTTTATTAAATGACAAAGGCTTCCTCCTGTTAGTATTTGCGATTAGTGTACCCATTATGATGAATATAGCGGGTCGTTTCGCAACATACTATTGGTGGATGGCATTTCTCCCTTTGATTATAAGTATCCTGCTTATTGTGAGTAAACAACGTTGGGCACTTATAGTGTTTAGTGTGACCACCTTGTTATTGTCTGTAGAGAGTGTCAAATTCATGTTTTCCAATAACCATAAGGATTACGAAAATTTGTGTCATTTCGTAGAGCGCCAAAATTTCAGTCCTGCGGATAAAGTCGTAGTTCCTTTTATGATGTTCTATGAGATAAAACCTCTTTGCGACACTTGTTACTTCGTTGGAATCTTTCCTACAGAATTTATAGGTCATGTTGACTATGTGATAGACGTGTCGGAGGGAGATGAGTTTGACCAACGCATTACCGCCTATGTCAGTCAATTACAGAAGGACCCCAATTTAATACTCACAAAAATAGATTCTTGTGAACATCCATCATTGTCGCTCTATAAAGTTCTTAAAATTCATGACTAAAGCTCTGTTTCAATTACTTCGTCCGCATCAATGGTTGAAGAATCTGTTTATATTTACCCCCTTATTTTTTGACCGTCATGCTACGGAGTGGGTTTACGCGTGGCCTTGTATTCAAACCTACATTGCGTTCTGTTTAATTGCCAGCGGCATCTACTGTTTCAACGATATTTACGATGCTGAAGCCGATCGTCGTCATCCAACAAAATGTATGCGTCCAATAGCAAGTGGTGCCCTCGGTGTTCAAGTTGCTTATGTGACTATGGCTGTATTATGGGGAATCGCTTTTACATTATTAGCCCTTGGAAACTTTCAGGGCGATGATACAAACATCGCTTTGATAGGCATCTTTTTGTTTTACATAGCGATGAACCTTGCCTATTGCGTGAAACTAAAACAAGTAGCCCTGCTTGATGTATTCATCATTGCTACAGGTTTTGTGTTGCGGGTCGTGGTTGGTGGTATGTCCACAGGGATAGTTTTGTCCCACTGGATCGTGCTCACTACGTTCTTGTTGGCACTCTTTCTTGCTGTAGCCAAACGACGTGATGATGTAGTTATTTATGAAGTATTTGGGGTAAAACCGCGGAGAAATATAAATCGCTATAACCTGGATTTTCTGAATCAAACTATTGGAATTTTAGGGAGTATCACCATCATGTGTTACATCCTTTATACTGTATCCGAAGAAGTGGTTGAGCGCATCGGGAGTAGTTATCTTTATGCTACCTCTCTTTTCGTGCTGGCTGGAATTTTGCGTTATATGCAACTTACTCTTGTTGACGAGAAAAGTGGCAGTCCTACAAAGGTGTTGTTGAAGGACCCCTTTATTCAACTTTGTGTTATCGGTTGGGGAGGAATGTTTGCAATTATTCTCTATATGTAATATATAAGAAACTACATGTATGAGTATTCTTGAGAATTCCCAAAATAGAGGAACCATACTCGTCGCTTTTGACTTTGACGGGACACTAACAACAAAAGACACCCTCCTTGAATTCGTACGCTTTACGCACGGCCTTCCCCGATTGATCCTTGGTGTTCTGCGCTATTCACCTTTGTTGTTGCTCATGAAGATGGGGCTCTATTCAAATGGTAAATTGAAAGAGCGAATTTTTGCCTATTTTTATGGCGGAGAATCTTACGAACAGTTTGTGCTATGGGGAAAGAATTTTTCCCTCTTGGCAGAATCTATGCAGAATATGCCTATGATTCAAAGGTTGCAGTGGCATGTTTCTAAGGGGCATACAGTGTGCATTGTCAGTGCAAGTGTTGATGAATGGGTGCGCCCCACCTGCCTAAAATTAGGGGTGGATGAGGTTATAGCTACACGTGTAGAGGTTTCTTCCGAAGGTAAACTTACGGGGCGTTTTAGTACGCCGAATTGCTATGGTGCCCAAAAGGTGGAACGTTTGCTTGAAGTCTATCCGCGGTGTAGTATAAGTTATTTATATGCTTATGGGGATAGTCAAGGAGATAAAGAATTATTAGCTTTTGCTGATGAGGGTGTTAAAATTTGTAGGACACAAACTTAAAAACTGATATTGAAGGATACTTTGTACTGTAAGAAAAGTGAATTAATGAGGGTGAAAGTTGGGTTCATTTATTTTTCAAAACCTTTATGCTGTTTTTGAACAACAAAATACTAACTTTGTATGAAATAGATGTTTCATATAAAAATCAAAAATAGCGAGGTTGGATAGTTAATAATGATAGGCACGATAGTTAATACTTTGGCAATTGTTGGTGGCAGTGTGTTTGGTGCACTGTTAAAAAAAGGGATTAAGCCTGAATTGCAAATAGCGTTGTTTAACGCTATGGGTTTTTGTGCTTTGGGATTAGGCGCAAATGCTTTTGTGCAGAACATTGGTAAGTCAACGTATCCGGTTTTGTTTATTGTAAGCCTAGCTGTGGGTTCGCTTATCGGTTATGCCTTGAAATTGACAGAAAGGTTTAACCATTTGCTAAAGATATTTGATAGAACTAAGTCAAAGAGTACTGCTCATGTGAGTTCAACTGACAGTTCTTTAAATCCTTCAATTTCAGAGAATCGATTGGCTGAGGGACTCATTATCGGTATCTTGTTGTATTGTATGGGTACGCTGTCTATGTTAGGCCCCGTGTTAAGCGCCTTGCAAAACGATAATACTTATTTATATACGAATGCGACGTTAGATTTCGTAACCTCTTCAGTCCTTGCTTCCACCTATGGCATAGGTATGATATGGGCTGCTCCGGTTTTATTTTGTTGGCAAGGTTTTTTCTATCTATTGGCGCAGTCCGCTTCAGATTTCATCAATAGTGGATTAATTGTAGAACTTTCGATTGTTGGTGGCGTACTCATTATGGCTTCAGGCTTTTCGTTATTAAGACTGAGAGATTTTCAACCATTAAATATGTTACCCTCGTTGTTGGTACCTATTTTATTTTACGCATTTGTTTTTTTAATGGGTTAAGCACAAAATAAATGGTGTGGCAAATTTGAGGGTTTGCCACACCATTTTTCTGTCTTTATTGTTCACCAATCGTTGTCTCTTTAATCTTTGATTTTCTTGATTAACGTCAGTCCATCGCGTAAGGGAAAGATGAACTTTTCAATGCGTTCGTCGCGAGCAATGAGGTCGTTGAAGTTTTTAATGCCTACGGTTTGAGGATCGTTGTTGTAAGCTTCTTCTACGACGTGTCCGTCCCAGAGCGTGTTGTCTGCTAAAATATAGCCGCCTACGTTGAGGTAGCGCATGATGAGGTTGTAGTACTCGACGTATGTGCGTTTATTGGCATCGATGAAGGCCAGGTCTATTTTTAGGTTCATCGTGGGTAAAATCTTAAACACATCGCCAATAATCATGTTTATTTGAGGCGGGAAGGGTGAATTTTCTAACCACGGACGTGTGAAGTCCTCTTGCTCGTCATTGATTTCAAATGTATAGATTTGACTCCCTTCTTTCATGCCTTGAGCCATGCTTAATGCTGAATATCCTGAATACGTGCCGATCTCAACCACTGTTTTGGGGTTGATGAGCTCGGTGAGCATTTTAAGCAGAATACCTTGTGCATGGCCAGATGCCATGCGTGGGCGTATGAGGTGGATATTTGTGGCTCGATACAATTGGTGTAAGTAGGGGTGTTCAGGCGTGATGTGCTGCAAAATATATTCGTCGAGCATGACAGTCTTATTTTTTTATACGGGATTAACGAGTGCTTCTACGGCGAGCATATACGATTTGATACCAAATCCAGCAATGACGCCACGACACACTGCAGCAATCATGGATTGATGTCGGAATGATTTGCGTTGGTGTACGTTGCTCAAATGAACTTCCACAACAGGGATCTGTACAGAGGCAATGCAATCGCGCAGTGCGATGGAGGTATGTGTGTATGCCCCTGCATTGAGGACTATGCCATCAATATTTTCATGCATGGCGCGCTGTATTCTGTCGATCAGGAAGCCTTCTACATTGCTTTGGTAGTAATCCACCTCAACGTTTGTGAAGTGTTCTTTGATCATGAGTAAGGCGTGCTCCATGGTGTTTGTGCCATAGATGGAAGGCTCGCGTTGTCCTAAAAGGTTTAGGTTTGGCCCATTAATAATAAGGATTTTTTTTTGGGGTGTCTGTTCCATAGTCCAAAGTTTTTATAAAAGACGGCGGGTGAGATAGCGTATTGGCCACCAAATGCTGACGCAGCTCACAAAGAATACAGTGCCGATAATCATCAGTATATCGAGAAGTTCAACGCTCACAGGATAATAATCCAGCAAGAACGTGCCATCACCATTGTCGAAGCGCAACCACCCGAAATATTGCTGTCCGAGGCAGAGTAAACAACCCAGTACAACGCCTACTGTGGCGCCAATCAATGCAATCAAACATCCTTCTATGATGAAGATGCGTCGAATCATTATTGGTGTGGCACCCAGGTTGTTGAGTGTAGCCATATCTTTTCGTTTATCAATAATCAACATTGACAGGCTTCCGATGATGTTGAATGTAGCTACCAAAAGGATAAATGTCAGGAAAAAGTACGACATGAGTTTTTCGATTTCCATGACATTATACACGTCAGACTGCTGTTCTGTTTGATTTTGTATGATAAAATGCTCACCAGCTATGTCTTTTAACTCACGCTGCACTTTATTGATATTTGCCTTATCGTTCAGGCGGAGTTCCAAACTGGATATTTGTCCTTCCTTTTCAAATAGATTTTGCGTAAAGTCGATGTGCGTAATGATGTAATTGTTGTCGTATTTTTCTTGATTAACGATAAAGACTTGTCCAGAAGATTTCAGGTAATCAACGTTAAAACTTTCTGTTGGGTTAGCCACGTTAATGCGTTCGCCTTGTTTGGGTGCACACATTTGAAGTACGCCAAAATCATTGGTTCCGCTGATGTATCGCGCCAGGGGTAAGCCAGCAATGCCGTAAAACGTGTCGTTGTCTTTAAGCAGCAATGTATCGCCCTGCCCACGAAGAATCGTGTTTATGGGAATGGTTTGTGCAAAATTATCTTCAACGCCTTTGAGTTCCACCACCAGGGGATGTCCTTCAAAGAGAATGAGCGCATAATCCTGCAATATGTTTGATGCAGAAGCCACTTCCTGGTGTTGCCGGATTTGTAAGAGCACACTGTCGTTGTCGCTGATAAACTTACCCTTCGCAGGAATTACTTTTAATTGTGGGTCAAACGCAGTATAGAGTCCTTCAACAACTTCTCTAAATCCGTTGAACACCGATAATGTGCACACCAATGCCATTGTGGCAAGCGTTATACCGCCCATAGAGATGGACGATATAATATTTATTGCGTTATGGCTCTTTTTGGAAAAGAGGTAGCGAAGTGCCAAAAGGAAAGATAGTGACAAGGTTGAAGTGTTTTTTGGGGGTGTTTTGGATTTACGTTTTTTGAATGAGGTAGTTTTTTAAGTGTCGTGAAAAAAATCTGCAGGGCTTTCTAATAAATTCGAATGCCTTTGTCCTATTGCTGGGGCACGCCCTTCGGGGTGCATCCGCGGGGTTGTTTTATCCGGGGGTAGGCGCTTTGCGCCAACCGCCCGGTTACAGAGCGGAGACACCTTCGGCGTCTTGCCATGCGGAGCAGGTGAGGCTTTGTGATAGGGGGTAAGAGGAGTTATAGATGCTATAGAAACTATAGATAGGATGGAGCTATTGCTTAACGAGCATATGAGGTCGGTGCATTGATTGGATAACGGGCCGACATTGGATTGGTGCGTTGGTTGATGCCAGGCCGATATTGGATTGGTGCGATTGGTGCGTTGGTTGACGCCGGGCCGACACGGGGATCGGCCCCTACCTCTCATCTCCCCTCTCTAAACTCTCAACTCTAAACTCTCAACTCTAACCTCTCCTCTCTCAACTTTATTTTTTACGTCACTAAGTTACCACTTTACGCGTTATTATTTCGCGAGCAGTTCGTCGATGTGTTCAATATAATCTAAAGAATCGTCAACGAAGAATTTAAGTTCGGGGATGATGCGTAATTGATGGCGTACGCGGTTGCCCAATTCAAATCGGACTTGCTTGGTGTTGTTGTTGATATTGCCAACAATTTCTTCGCTACGTTCAGAAGGGAATACGCTGAGGTAAACGCGACAGATGCTCATATCGGGCGAGATACGCACGGCACTTACCGAAACGAGTACGCCTGGCATTGCTTTCGTTTGTTGTTGAAAGATATCGCATAATTCCTTTTGTATCAATCGAGAAATTTTTTGTTGTCGTGTAGTTTCCATTTGTTACAAGTTTAATTTTGAGGAAAAAAGGTTTGTAAGTAATTTATCGCCTTTAGTTTTGTGAGGCACTCATGGCTAGGGCATACACTTTGATTTTACGAATCATGGCCAACAAGCCGTTTGAGCGCGTGGGCGAGAGGTGTTCGGTGAGTCCGATTTGCTCAATGAAGTAGAAGTCGGCTTCCAAGATATCCTTTGCAGGTTGGTTGTTCACAATGCGTAAAAGCAGGTTTACAATACCTTTTACGATGAGCGCATCGCTTTCGGCTTTAAAGTGAAGTATGCCATTTTGGTTTTCGCACACCAGCCACACCCTGCTTTGGCATCCATCGATTAAGTTATCGTTGGTTTTGAATGCTTCATCAAGAGGTTCTTGTTCTTCTCCAAGGTCGATGAGTAATTGGTAACGATCCATCCAATCGTCTAATTCAATGAATTCTTCAATCACTTCATCTTGAATTTCATTTATAGTCATAGTTCATTTTATTAGTTTTGTTGTTCTGTGTTGCGCAATACTTGCATCACTGTTTGTCCTACAGCTTCAAGTACTTGTTTTGAGATGTTTTCGGGCGTGTCGTTGATGGTGTGCCATGTTTTTCCAAACGAGGAGTGTGTGCCCTCGACGTAAGGAATAATGTCGGCGCAGGGAATGCCAAGAATTTCATTGACAGGTATATGGTCGTCGGTTGCCCAACCGCCATCTTTTTGTTTGAATAGGCCTTTATGCCCCAATTGAGCTGCTGCGCTCCAAATTTTTGCCACAATAGGTCGAGCATATTTTAATGAATATCCTTCATAACAAAATACAGCGTCCACACCGCCCACCATGTCGAGCAAAATACCAAATTCAGCCTTGTAGTTTTGCTTGGCCATTTCTTGTGCCCAATGGCGTGAACCCAAGCACCAATCAGAGCCGTCGGCAGGTGCTAAAGCCTCTTGCCAGTAAGGAACGCCGCGGTCCTCGGCATCGAAACACACGAAGTCAACACCAAGGTTGATAGAGTCCAACGTGCATTGTCGTGCTAATTCAAGCATCACCGCCACGCCGCTTGCCCCGTCGTTAGCCCCCATGACAGGTACTTTATGATTGTTTTGATTGAGGTCGGCATCAGCCCAGGGGCGTGAGTCCCAATGGGCGCATAGCAACACGCGCTTCTTTAATTCGGGTCGGTATGCTGCCATGATATTTCTGGCTTTAAGCACTTCGTTGTCCCAGCTCTTCAGGTCGGCACGTTGTTCTGTGACTTCAAGACCCAAGTTTTGGAATTTCTGAATCAGGAAGTCAGCACATTTTGTGTGGGCTTCGCTATTGGGCGTGCGTGGTCCGAAGTGGCACTGGTCCACAACGTACTGAAAAGCAGAGTCAGCATTAAATGGCGGTGCTACAATTGTTTTGTTGGTGGTTTCTTGTGTTGCTTTGTTGCTGCTTGGCGAGGTGCTGCAAGCCACAAAGAACAAGAGCGTTAAGGGGATTAAAAGATATTTTATTTTCATTTCTCGTTGTCCATTTTTGTTAAATACAGGGGTGGTGCCCCACCTTTACTTCAAAAGTCTGAGGAAGTTTGCGCCCCATAGTTTTTGCAAATCATCATCGCTAAGTCCTTCGGCTTGCAAGCGTCGCGTGAGGTTGATGAGCGCTGCTGCCGATTCTAAGCCAGGCACGCCGCCATCGCCATCAAAGTCCGAGCCTATTCCCACGTGGTCTATACCCGCCACGTCAATGCAGTGAAGGATATGAGCGACGGCATCATTGATGGTTGCCTTTTCGTCGGTGCGCAAGAAGCCATTGTAGAATGTGACTTGTGCCACGCCCCCTTGCTGTGCCAATGCCCGCAATTGATGATCGGTTAAGTTTCTGGGGTGGTCGCACAATGCCTGGCTTGATGCGTGTGTGCATGCCACGGGATGTGCGCTCAATTCTAAAGTGTCATAAAAACTCTTTTCCGAAGCATGACTCAAGTCAATAAGCATGCCTACGCGGTTCATTTCCTGCACCACCTCTTTGCCAAAATTGCTTAATCCATGATGTTCCTGCTGGCTTTTTCGTGCAGAATCGCAAATATCATTGTCGCCATTATGGCATAAAGTCATGTAAGCCACGCCCATGTCTTTGTAGCGTGCAATGTTACTCAGGTCCCGACCTATAGCATAGCCATTTTCTATACCCAACACCACAGATTTAATGCCATTGAATTTATTGCGGTAAAGTTCATCCACCGTGCGTGCGATGGCAAAGCCCGGTGTTTGGTCAATCATTTGATTAATGCGTTGCAATATATCATCGGCCTTTTGTGTTGCTGCCATGAGTTCCGTTGCGCTGCGTCCTTTCTGCTCGAGATACGCCACCATGAACGAAACATCTAAATGTCCTTCAGTCATTTTATGGGCATCCACCAGCAGTTGCGGGTCGCGCGTGCAGAAGTTCACCCCCTTATCAAACTGCATGGGCGTGTCGCAATGCGAGTCAACGGTCAGGATCTTGTGGTGCAACTGCTTGGCGCGTGCAAAGCTGCGTGCTTCATTCACAAAATGTTCAAAAAGTGGCATCATGCAGCGGTCGCCGTTCAAAATAAAGCATTCGGGGTGCCATTGCACGCCCATGATGCTTTTGTATTCAGTGCTTTCAACAGCCTCAATGACCCCGTCGTTAGCTGTGGCCACCACTTTTAGTTTTTCGCCTGCGGTCGCTACGGCTTGGTGGTGAAATGAATTGACGGCACAGCCTTCTCCAAATAATCCCCTTAAAATGCTTCCTTGATCAAAACGCACACTGTGCGATGCTGTTGTGCGTGGCATGGTTTGTGCGTGCTTCAGTAAGTTTACATCGGGCATACACGCCTTCATGTCTTGGTGGATCGTTCCTCCAAGAGCAGCCACGAGCACTTGCATACCGCGGCAGATGCCCAAAATAGGGATTTGGCGGTCGAGGGCTAATTGCGTGAGTAGCAATTCATGAGCGTCGCGAAGTGGATTGACGTTCCCCAATTGCGGTATGGGTTCTTCGCCTAAGAGCAAGGGGTTGATGTCGCCACCTCCCGAGAGAATCAATCCATCGAGATGGTCGAGTGAAGCTAAGATCTGGACTTCATTTTCAGTAGGTGGCAGCACTACAGCTACGCCACCTGCTGCTTCAACGCTGCGCGTATAGCCTTCTGCAAGTTCGGTGCCTTTTTCACCGAAATTCCCCGTTATCCCAATCAGCGGCGCATGCTTATGGTTGGGGTAACGAGAAACAACTGAATGGTATGAAGATAACATGGGTTAAGCGTATGTGTGAGGTAATGAGGTTTTTGCGGTTCGTCCGGTTTGTTTGGGAAAGAGGTTTAAAGGTCGCATTGAAGCGTCAAACCCTTTCGACGGTGACTTTGGCTAATAATCTTTTCTTTTGGGATTTTTGGGAAACCAGCCTTTACGCACACGTTCCTTTTGTTCAAACAATTCTTTGATGCTCCAGAGCGATGAAAAGCCGATGATGCTCAGAATACTACTCACTAACACGTGGGCAATGAATAGTGAAGCAACGCCACAGCCAATTCCTAACAAGAGAAAAACCCACCAAAATCGGGTTCCAGTGTAATACTCCGCTTTAATAACTATAGGATGAAACAAACCAATGGTGAAGAATGTACACACACCGATGATTAAGCCTTCTATATACATAAGGTTTTCCGTTTTTTTTATTTGTTTGATTCAGAGCGAGGTCGCTTTGCTGATCTTTTTACTCATCTTGACTGTCGTCGCGCTTAACGGGGAGTTGACGTGTGAAACTCTGATCGAGCGAAATTAAAGCTTCAGTGGATAGCACGCCCTCGATTTCTTGAATTTGCGAATTGAGCTGCTTCATCAAGTGTTCATTGTCGAGCGAGTACATTTTTATCAACATCGTGTAAGGACCAGTCGTGAAATGACATTCCACAATTTCAGGAATCTTCATAAGTTCCTTTGAAACCTCCTTGTACATAGATCCGCGTTCCAGCTTAATGCCCACATAGGTGCATGTGGTGTAGCCCAAGCATTTAGGTACAAAGTTATAACCCGAACCATAGATCACGCCACGTTCAATTAAGCGCAAAATTCGCTGATGTACTGCAGCTCTTGACACTTTGCATGCATCAGCCACTTCGGTTAGTGGAACACGGGCATCAACAGAAATAATTTCCAATATTTTTAGGTCTAATGCGTCCAGTTTGTTCATGTGTTTTTAGAGTTAGTTTTTGGTATATACTGAGATTATGAAATCTTAAAGCAAATGTACATCTTTATTTTAAGGTGGGTTCTATTAATTCCCACAGATTTTTAATCATGGTGAATATTTAATATTTTTTTGTAGTAAAATCGGTTTTATCCGCCTCTTTTTGCCGTTTAGTTTAGAGTTTAGAGTTGAGAGAAGAGGCTTCGCCTCGTTCAGAGGGACCTAAAGGTCCGTTCAGAGGTTAAGAGGAGCCTTTGGCTCGTTAAGAAGTTGAGAGTTGAGAGTTTAGAGTTGAGAGGTAGTTGTACTCTGTTCTCTGTTCTCCGTACTCTATACTCTGTGCTCAGTCTTGAATATCCTATCCTATAAGGAAGTCTCTACGTAGCACATTATTCCTTTTTACTATGAGTTTACCTGGTAAGAAAAAAATACGAAATTCTGTGACAACCCCAAATATCATTTTGTCACAATGTTAAAGTTTATAGAAAAAAGTTAAACGGGCTTCGAGGGGTCAAAACCAGACCTTCGGCGAACGACTCGGCGGGAAGTTTTTCCTAAGTCGGACCAAATTTTTACTACATCAAACCAAATTTTAACGACATCAAACCAAATTTCGCAATATTTTTGATCCTTTTGGAACGAAAAAAGGGGGCTTTGAGGCCCCCTTCTACTTTCTACACAAATTTACT
>JAZKYK010000003.1:0-40733 GCA_045612125.1 Alloprevotella sp. | reverse complement strand
AGGAGGTGAAAATCGCTGTGGTTCTCCCAGCAAAAGATCGTGAACCCATTTGGAATAATGCCCTAAATTGGGCGGCGGAAAACATCCGCAAAGCAAATATCGGAGTAAAGGTCGTTTATGAATGGGTGGACGAAGCATCGGTAAATCTCACCGAAGCTGGACTGTCGCTTTCCGAACGCGAGGACATTCGCAGTATCATTGGTTGCAACGTCTCAGCCAATACGCAGAAACTTGCGTTTGCCCTCGCTCGAAAAAAGGAGAACATCAAACCGTTGTTCACCTTCTCCACCTCTCAGGAGTTGCCCCGAATCTTTGGGCATCGCGGTTTTCTTTGGGGCTTGTGCGAAACGGACATCTCGCAGAGCGAAATCATGCTCTCTTGTCTTTCCAACGAGTATCCCGAAATCAAGAAGGTGGCGCTGCTCGCCTCTGACGATATCTATGGGCAGACGTTTGTTGATTGGTTTGCCTTCCAAGCGGTGGAACTCGACATGGAACCCGCCTGCATCGTTACTTATAAAAACACCAGCGAATTGGACGTTTGCCTGAAGCAAATTACGGATAGTGGCGTAGATGCCTTAGTGTGTGTGCCTGCCGCAGTAGAGGACGTAATTCCGGTATATGATTACATTAATCATTGGAACTACAACGCCGACGCAGAAAACCCCATTGCCTTGATGTTTTCGGATAAGGCGTATAACAAAGCCATCCTCAGTGGTGTCCAACCGGTGGATTATATCTCCGGACTGGCGCCTACCAGCCATCCGAATTCAGGTTTCAATGTGTCCTACGAAGCACGCTTCGGCAGACTGCCATATAATGGCGAGGCTGAGGTGTATGACGCGGTGCTGATTACGACCCTTGCAACACTTTGGGCAGAACAGAACAACGAGGCTGATTTGAACAAGGCAGTAGCGGCTTTACTGAACAGAACTGCCACTTCGCAAGGCGGATGGACCGCGGGGATGATTTCCAATTTTTATCAAGAAATCATGGCAGGCGGCACACCGGCTTTGAGCGGCGCAACGGGTACGCTGGATTTTAATTCAGAATACTACACCACCATCCGCTCTACGTCGTATGCCCATTGGATTACGTACAAGGGTAAGATGGTAATCATCGATTACTACAGCCGCAACAGTGGCGGTCATGCTTCTTCGCCTGTGGCAGCATGGGAGTGGAAGAAGCAGCACATGCAGACTGTGGACGGCAACGGCAAGGTGATTAATTACCCCGAACTGAAGGACAACTATGCAGTGCTCGTGGCAGCATCTGAAGGGTGGAAGAACTATCGCCACCAGGCGGATGTGCTCGGCATGTACCACTTTTTGAAAGCGAAAGGCTACGACGATGACCATATCCTTCTGATTATGGCAGACGATATTGCCTATAACGAACGCAACCCCTTGCAGGGTGTGGTGCGCAGAGAAGTGTCGGGCAGCAACCTGTATGAAGGTGTGCAGATTGACTACCGCTTGGGCGACCTTACCCTCAACGACCTGAAACAGATTCTGACGGGCGAACCATCTGAGGCGTATCCTGTGACCTTGCGCAGCTGTGCGAACGACAATGTGCTGTTCTTCTGGAGCGGACACGGTACGCAGCAAGGTTGGGAATGGAAGGACACGGAGGACGTGAGTGCCGACTTTGCCCGTTCGATGTTCGCGGATATGCAGTACCGCAAGATGTTTGCTATCATTGAAACCTGTTATTCGGGTAGCGTGGCGCAAGGTTGTGCGGGCATCCCTGGATTGTTGTTGATGACGGCCGCCAATCCCTACGAAACCTCGAAGGCTGCCGCTTTCGACAACGAATTGCAGGTGTATCTCTCCAACACCTTTACCTCGTCCATCCTGTCGCAGTTAGAGCGCAATCCGCAGTCGGTTATCTACGACCTCTACCTCCATGCCTTCGACAAAACCAATGGTTCGCACGTAATGGTCTATAACCCGGATTACTATGGCAACCTGTATTTAAATAATATGAGCGAATATTATCCGAAATAAGATGATGAATAAAAAGCAAATTCTGAATATGGTTGGCGTCGCCTTTATGGCGATGACCTTCACCATGTGTCAAAAACCTGTAGAGTCAGTGCCTTCTACGCCAAAGGAAGCTTTGGCAGAACTGCTCGCCGGAAACGAACGTTATGTCAGTGAAAATTGCACGAATCCGCATTGTGATCACGACAGAGTAGAGGAGACTGCACCACATCAGGCTCCGTTTGCAGCAGTCGTAGGCTGTTCCGATTCGCGAGTGCCCGTGGAATTGCTGTTCGACCAGGGCATTGGTGATATTTTTGTGATCCGTACTGCCGGCAATAATGTCAATAGCGAGATGGTGATGGGTAGTGTTGACTACGCCATCGAACATCTGGGTGTCAAGGTATTGCTTGTTCTCGGACACGGTTCTTGTGGTGGTGTAACGGGTGCCATCTCAGAAGGAGGCCATGAACACGGCAACATTGCACACTTGCTTGGCACCATCCGTGGCGACGTGAGCGAGTATGTCGGTAAGACTGACAGCCTCGACAAAGCCATTCGCCACCACACACAGGTGCAAGTGGACAGAATTATGGCTTATCCGCATGTAGCAGAAAAGGTAGCAAAGGGCGAACTCCTTGTGAAACCTGCGTACTATGACGTAACGACGGGCGAAGTTTCTTTGTTGCAATAAGCGCAAACTAAAAAAAACGCCTTTATACTTTGAATTCCCCATTTCGCGTGATAAAGTATTATTCTATACTTTGCATTTTCTATCTTTGGAGATAAAGTGTCATTCTATACTTTGCATTTTTATTAGTTTTGCTTGATTTGCAAAATATATTTTGTATTTTTGCAAAAAATCAATATCAAGCAGATGGAAATAATTAATAGACCTATTTACCTCAATCATATCGTTTCTCTTTTGGATAGAGGAACGATGATTATACTTATAGGGCAGAGACGAGTGGGTAAAAGTTTTATGCTCAAGCAAGTAGAGACCTGGATTAAGGAAAATATATCTTCTGCCAATGTGCTCTATATTAGCAAGGAACTTTATGCATTCAAGCATATTACTCATGCGGATGAACTTTACGAGTATGCTGATGGTCATCTTCAAGCAGGGCGAAAGAACTATTTGTTGATTGATGAGGTTCAGGATATTGTTGATTACGAGAATGCACTGCGGAGTCTTCATGCCGAGGACCGTTGTCAAATTATTGCTACGGGTAGCAATGCATACGTATTCTCCACAGAACTAAGTACCCGCCTTGCCGGTAGATATATAGAAATTCCTATTCATAGTCTTACATATACGGAATTCTTACAATTCCACCGATTATCAGACTCCGACAAGAGTTTGCAAGCGTATTTGCGTGTAGGGGGTATGCCTGGTCTTTGCCATTACGATATAAGTGAGGAAAGTCAGGTTAGGGATTATCTTCAAGGTGTGTATAACACAGTGATGTTGCGTGATGTGGTTGCTCGAGAAGGCATCCGCAATGTACCATTTATTGAGAATCTTGCAACTTTTGTGGCAGACAACATCGGTAAACTCATATCTGTGCGGAACATTGCCAATACGATGAAATCTCAAGGTGCCAAGACTACGGATATGATCATCTCAGCTTATTTGAAATACTTGTGCAACGCATACATTATTTCTGATGTGCAACGCTATGATATCCACGGGAAGAAACTGTTTGAGCAGAATAATAAGTACTATTTTAGTGATCACGGACTTCGTAATTTGCTCTGCGGGTTCAATCTGCGTGGTAGCATCGAAAAAATTATTGAGAACGTTGTTTACCACCATCTCGTTGCGCAAGGCTTCAAGGTAACGGTAGGTATTTTGAGAAAAGCGGAGATTGACTTTGTTGCTGTTCGTGGCGACAACAAAGTTTATGTGCAAGCCACCTATTTACTCTCATCGGAAGAAACTGTCAGTCGTGAGTTTGGTAATCTGTTAGAAATTAAGGATAATTATCCCAAGTATGTGGTTTCTATGGATCCGGTAAGTGGCAATCTTTCGGAATATCCGGGTGTCCTTCATCTGAATCTTCGTGAGTTCTTGGTTACGAATCTCTAAAATGGATATTTCAGTTAGTTATGGAGGGTGTGTCAAAATGCAAATTTTGGCATACCCTTCATTTTTTTTAGGCTACTTATCAAATTACAAGTGGAAAATTTTGACCTATACGCCAAAATTTTGTTAATCTCCATTTAGTAATGGTAAAATAATAAGTTGGGACAGTTTTAATTGTATTTTTAGTTGATTTCGTTTTTGTGAAGAAGGAGCATAGCGGGCTATGTGACTGATGAATAAAGACGAAAGCGACAAAAAGACAACTCTTTAAATACCTCCATAAAACATTATTAATATAAAAAGTCCCAAATTATTTTTTTAGCGTTACTTAATCAATAATTTTTCTGTGGATTGAACATTTTTCTTCAGTCCATTGAACATTTTTCTTCAATTCATTGAACATTTTTCTAAAATGACTTATAAAAGGCTGCAATTTAGCGAGTTGCAAAGTAGAATAAATGAGGCGCGAGGCAAGATTCAAGTTATAGTAGGTCCTCGACAGGTGGGTAAGACAACGTTTATAGGGCAAGTTCTTGATGAATGTAACATTCCCTTTGAGAGTTGTTCTGCCGACGACGTAGTGGGTGTTGATGCCAATTGCTTAGCGCATGTATGGGAGGTGCAACGCCTGAAAATGGAACCTATAGGTCTTATTGTTTAAGTAAAATAGGGAATAGAGTACAGAGCACAACTGCCGTGCGGCTGGCATAAGGCCGGAAGTGAGACTACACTGTTAAAGAGACGCCCCAGTGGGACGTCTCACGGATAATGCTGCTGTTTTCTCTTAACTCTCATCTCTTCATGCTGTTACTCCTCTAAAAGTTTATCGGTCAGCAATAATATAAAACAGACGAGAGATTATGATTGTCGGTGGACAGGGTCATAGCTCTCGTCTGTTTTCTTTTATCCAAATAATTCGCGCAAGGCATGTTCAACACGCGCTACGGGCACTAATTCAATTTCAAAGTTCTGCACATCCAAGCCCTTCATATTGGCTTGAGGGAGGAGGAAACGCTTGAAACCCAACTTCTGCGCTTCTGAGATACGCTGTGCGATGCGGTTGACGGGGCGAATTTCACCACTCAGTCCTACTTCGCCCGCCATGCACACCTGGCGTTCAATCGCCGTATCAACATTGCTGGACAGGACCGCGGCAATAATACTGAGGTCGATGGCTGGGTCGCTCACGCGCAAGCCGCCTGCAATATTGAGGAACACGTCTTTTTGTCCTAATTTAAAGCCCACTCGCTTTTCTAATACAGCCAAAAGCATGTTCAGGCGGCGAAGGTCGAAGCCCGTGGCAGAGCGCTGAGGCGTGCCGTAGGCTGCGGTAGATACCAATGCTTGAGTTTCAATGAGCAGAGGGCGAACACCTTCAATGGCGCTGGCAATGCTGATGCCTGAAAGTTCCTCGCCATTCTGGGTGAGCAGGATTCCAGAAGGATTGTCAACAGGAAGGAGCCCGTCGGAACGCATTTCATAGATACCTAATTCAGAGGTTGATCCAAAACGGTTCTTGATGCTTCTCAGGATGCGGTAGTAATAGTGGCGGTCGCCCTCGAACTGAAGGACCGTGTCAACGATGTGTTCCAATACTTTCGGCCCTGCGATGCTCCCTTCCTTGGTGATGTGGCCAATAAGCAATACGGGCACGTTGCTTTCCTTAGCATATTTCAATATGGCAGCAGCGCATTCGCGGATTTGCGACACTGACCCTGGTGAGGATTCCACCGTTTCGGTGGCAATGGTTTGTATGGAGTCGATCACCACCAATGTGGGATTCACATTTTTGATGTGGGTAAAGATTTGCTCCAGGCATGTTTCGCACACCAAAAAGCAATCGGCAGGTGCTTGCGCTGTGTGGATGCGGTCGGCGCGCAGTTTGATTTGTCGTTCGCTTTCTTCGCCGCTGATGTAGAGCACGCGTTGGTCATGCAGGTTGAGCATGGTTTGCAACAAAAGCGTGGATTTACCGATACCTGGTTCACCTCCAATGAGCACCAACGATCCAGGAACCAGTCCACCGCCAAGCACTCTGTTTAGTTCGGGGTCGTGCGTATCGATTCGTGGTTCTTCAGCCGCAGTGATGCTTGACAGCTTTACAGGCGTTGCTGATTGAGTGCCCAGTCCGGTTAAGGCATGGCGCGCTTGTGTTTGCGCCATCTTGCCCGTTGTGGTGTGCACCTGTAATTCTTTAAAGGTGTTCCATTGCTTGCATGCCGGACATCGGCCTTGCCACTTTGAGGATTCTTGTCCACATTCACTGCAAACGTATAGGGTTTTATCTTTGGCCATGTTGAGGGTTGAAAGTTGAGGGTTTAGAGTACAGAGTACAGAGAACAACTGCCGTGCGGTTCGGTTTTCTGACTGTCCGGGCATTTGCTATAACACTGATTTCTCTTGGAACACGAAGAACTCGAATTGCATGAATTTTATAGAGATGAGGGTTTAGAGGAGAGCCTTCGGTTTGTTTGGAGGTGCTTTCAGCTCGTAATGAAGTTGGGGTGAGGAGGTGTTGCCACTAATGGGCTTATCTTCCGGTTACGATGCGTTTAAGCACATCCAACTTGTTGAGCGCTTCAATGGGAGTCAGATTATTGACGTCGATATGTAACAGTTCGTCTCTGACCTGACTAAGTACGGGGTCGTCGAGCTGGAAGATGCTGAGTTGCGTTTCGGTATTTGAGGCTTTCTCAGCCATGGCTTGTACGGCTTCGCGCGCACCATTGCCTGCATTGTTCTTTTCCAATTGTTTCAGAATCACTTCGGCGCGGCCCACCACTGAGCGTGGCATACCGGCGATGCGTGCTACGTGGATACCGAAGGAGTGTTCTGATCCCCCAGGTTGCAGTTTTCGCAAGAATACCACCTTGTTGTTCACTTCCTTCACCGACACGTTAAAGTTCTTGATTCGGCTGAAGTAGTTGGTCATTTCATTCAATTCATGGTAGTGCGTTGCAAACAATGTGCGGGCATTGGCGCCAGCATGTTCGTGGATGTACTCCACAATCGACCATGCGATAGAAATGCCATCGTAGGTACTTGTGCCACGTCCTAATTCATCGAAAAGAACCAGGGAGCGTGCTGAGATATTGTTTACGATGTTTGCCGCCTCGCTCATTTCTACCATAAATGTACTTTCGCCCACCGAAATATTGTCGCCAGCCCCTACACGGGTGAAGATCTTATCAACCACACCGATGCGAGCGCTTTCGGCAGGAACGAATGAACCCATCTGTGCTAAAAGTGTGATTAAAGCGGTTTGACGCAATAGTGCCGACTTACCAGCCATGTTGGGACCAGTGATGATGATGATTTGTTGCTTATCGGCGTCAAGCATCACGTCGTTGGCCACGTATTCCTCGCCCATAGGCATGAGGGTTTCAATCACAGGGTGGCGTCCTTGTTTGATGTCGATTGTCAACGATTCATCAATGATGGGGCGCACGTATTTGTTTTCAGTAGCCACGCAAGCCAAAGAATGGAGACAGTCGAGCGACGACAGAGAACGCGCATTGCGTTGCAGCAAGGCGATGAAGCCCATGGTGTAGGTCACCAGGTCGGTGAAAAGTTGCGTTTCAAGAATCTGGATGCGTTCTTCTGCATTTAAAATCTTGTCTTCGTATTCCTTGAGTTCGGGGGTGATGTAACGCTCTGCCTGTGCCAACGTTTGCTTTCTGATCCACTCCTGGGGCACACTATCCTTATGCGCATTGCGCACTTCAATGTAGTAGCCAAATACGTTGTTAAAGCCAATTTTCAAGCTTGGTATGCCTGTGGCCTGACTTTCGCGTTGCTGTATCTGGAGCAGGAAATCCTTGCCCGACGTGGAAATGTGGCGCAACTCATCCAGTTCGTTGCTCACCCCCATGGCAATAACCCCACCCTTATTCAGCATGGCAGGAGGATCAAGGGTGAGCGTTTGCGCGATGCGTTTGCGCAATTCCTGGCAAATGTCCAGTTGATCGCCAATTTGCTGCAGGCTCTTTGTGTCGGCCTCTTGGCAAGCCTGCTTCAGCGCTTGCACGCTATCTAAAGCCACTCGTAACTGTTGCATTTCACGAGGGTTGACGCGCCCAACTGCGATTTTCGACACGATGCGCTCTAGGTCGCCGATGCGTTGCAGTTCCGTTTGGCAGATGTCGCGGAAATCAGGATTTCTGAAGAAATGCTCCACGCTGTTGTGGCGCTCCTCAATATCGCGCACGGTGCGCAAGGGAAACAGCGTCCAACGGTTGAGCATACGTGCTCCCATAGGTGTTAAGGTGCGGTCGATGATGCTCAGCAATGATTTTCCGCCTTCAGCCATGGGGCGAATCAATTCCAGATTGCGCGTGGTGAATTTATCAAGGCGCACGTAGCGGTCCTCTTCAATGGGCAACACACGCGTGATGTGAGCCACTTGATGATGTTGCGTTAGTTCAAGATAAATAAGAATAGCCCCAGCTGCAATAATGCCTTCATGGTAATGCTCCACGCCAAAGCCCTTCAGGTTCTTAACCTCAAAATGCTTGAGTAGTTTTTCGCGCGTGGTGAGTTCATTAAACGCCCAATCTTCTAATTCAAACACAAAATGCTTTGAACCATATAGCCCAGTGAAACGCTCCTTGCGTTGGCGATCAATCAGTATTTCTTTGGGCGCAAAATTGCTGATGAGCTTGTCGATATTATCGGGCGAACCTTGTGTTAATAAAAATTCGCCTGTAGAGATGTCTAAAAGCGAGAAGCCCACGGCACTTTTGCCAAAATGCACGGCTGCCAAAAAGTTGTTTTCTTTGCTGGTCAGTACGTTGTCTGCGATGGCGATGCCTGGCGTTACCAATTCTGTAATGCCACGTTTCACCAACTTCTTGGTTAATTTAGGGTCTTCTAATTGGTCGCAAATAGCCACGCGATAGCCGGCACGCACTAAGCGGGGCAAGTAAGTGTCTAAAGCGTGGTAGGGAAACCCTGCCATTTCAGTGGCAGCGGCAGAGGGGTTTTTGCCGTTATTACGGCGTGTGAGCGTGATGCCTAGCACTTGCGATGCAATCACCGCATCTTTAAAATATGTTTCATAGAAGTCGCCACAACGAAACAGCAACACCGCATCGGGGTGTTTACTCTTAAAGTCTTGAAACTGTTTCATCATTGGGGTGAGTTCTTCTTTTGCCATAATCGTATGGAGGTTAGGAGGGTTTCAAATTTTCTGTGTTCAGAGTTTTTTATTGATTTGTTGTTTCGCGTCGCAATGGATAATCCCCTCTTATTTGTTCAAATTGTTCGGGGTGTGCCTTGAGGCGTTCGCTGTCGTAAATAGGGTTGTAAAGGCGCAGTTGCTCGTGGTTGGTGTAGCGACGCTGAGGGTCATAACTGTAATCTTCGGGGAGTGGTGGCGCTTGTACGTCGAAGGTTATGTCCTTCCCAAAATAACGGGCCACAGCCTCGAGCGACATGCGTGTGCCATTGGCTTTTCCATCGGCGGAATAACCAGCGATGTGTGGGGTGCCGATGTACACCTTTTGCAACAGTTCCATGTTGATGTTGGGTTCATTTTCCCACGTGTCGATCACGGCAGCGCGGATTTGCTTTGAATCAATGGCTTGAATCAGAGCCTCGGTGCGCACCACCTCGCCACGTCCAGCATTGATGAAAACAGGTGATTTGCCGAGATGGTTGAAAAACGAATAGTCCACCAAATGGAAGGTGGGGTGAACGCCGTTGTAGGTGAGTGGCGTGTGGCATGTGATGACATCGCATTCCTGCAGCAGTGTTGCGAGGTCGGTGTGATTTTGTGCGAAGTCGGGTTCGCGCTCAGCACGTGGGGGGTCGTTCAGCAGGACACGGCACCCCATGGCCTCCAAGCGTTCTTGAACGCGCTTTCCTACGTGGCCCACGCCAATGATGCCGATGGTTGCCTCTTGAAGATTCAGCATGCCATCTTGCTCCAGCAACAGTAAGGTGCACGCCACATACTGCGCAACACTCGTTGCGTTGCACCCCGGACAGTTGGTCCATGCAATGTTAGCTCTGTTTAGATAATCTACGTCGATGTGGTCATAGCCAATGGTTGCTGTTGCAATGAATTTCACGTGCGATTGCGCCAGTAAGGCTTTGTTGCACAAGGTACGTGTTCTTACAATCAGGGCGTCGGCATCGCGCACATCCTCGCTTGTGATTTGACTCCCCGTGCGATATAATATTTCGCCGAGCTTTTCAGCCTGCCCTTTAATGAATGGTATTTTGTCGTCGATAATAATTTTCATGCTGTGCGGAACTTCTGAGGTGTAGCAAGGGAATGAGTGGCGGGTAGGGCTCGTTTCGCCCGCTTGGTTTGCTTTTATTTCTTCAATAAGGATGTTTGTGGATTTCTTACGCCCTTAGCATTGATGAGGAACGCTTTTGCGGAACCGAAACGTAGGTTTAAATCCAGGCGTACGGGAAGGTGGTTGTCGTCGTCGGTGATGTAGAACGTGACAATCTCCTTTTCCTCATTGTCCTCTGTTTCCACAAAGGAGAACACCAGGCAACGGTACTTTTCGTCTGTGTGTTCGTTGGTGAACTTTTTATGTCCTCTGAAAATGATTTTTTGTGGTTTGCAGGCCTTACCATCTGCCATAACGAAATCAATGCAATCGCCCTTTTTGAATTGACTGCCATCCATGGAGCGCGCTTTGAGCAGCATGCTGATCATGTCGTAAGGACAATCCGTGGTGAGTAGCGTTTGCGTTTGTGCTGGATTGTCGTTTTTGCGGTAGTACATTTGTAGCTGTGTGCCTTCAGGGGTGTAGGTGTAATGCACTTCATTTTTGCGATAACTCTTCCCTTCAAAGGCTGCTTTAACATAGGCCAGAGGCACAAGATCAGGGGTAACAAAGGCGGTGAGCGTGTCGCGCATCACGAAATAGCGATCGGCGGTTTTACTGCCTCGCGTAATCAAATAAGCCTCGTAGGCATCCTGTCCCTGATAGGTGGTTTTGCTGATGTCCATCTCTGCCGAACCCACTTTAATCCAAATGAATTTCCAGTTGAAATACAGATCGTATTCCAAATGCTCACCGCTGTTAAAAGCCGTGTTCTTTGTAGGGCATTGTGCCATACACAGATGACCAATGGCCATGAAAAGGAGTAAAGTAAATATCTTGCGCATCGTTTTTAAGGTTAGATGAATAAGGTGTGGTAAACGAGGAGGTAAGTGGGGAAATCAAGAAATGTTTAAGTAAGAAACAAGCCGCAGATGCTATAGAGACGATAGAAGTTATAGAAGCTATAGAATCGATAGAAATTGATTGGAGACGGACCGACACGGGGATCGGTCCCTACCTTTCATCTCTAAACTCTAAACTCTAAACTCTCATCTCTCATCTCTCATCTCTCCTCTCTAAACTCTCATCCCTCGTTATTTTGTGTCTGTTTATCGTCGGTTCCTTTCGCGTTCAATGTTACGTTGGCGTGCTGTTTGTTGTTTGCCCTTTGCCTTGACTTTTTTTAGTTCTTCGGGCTTTTGTTGTTCGCGTGGCTTAAAGGTTAATCGCCAAGTTTGTTCCACATCCCAATTGGCACGTACGTTAATCTCTTCGTGGAAATAATAAACGTCTTCAGGTTGCGTGTGTGTGGCATATTCGCCAGTGTCCCACTTGCCGTTTTGATTGCGGTCGTCGAAGAAGCGTGCGTAGTATGCACCTGGTTCAATGTAGAAAAAGTCTGCTCGTTGGTCCTTCAGGGCGACTTGTGCCGTAATGCTCTTTTCGCTTTGGAATAATTGCATCACGCCGGTAGCGGGTGCATCGGGCAAGAGGAAGAATACGGAACCGAAGTCCTCGCTTGTGCCCACTTCAAAGCGGAATTTGAATTTATTGGTGTGGCGTCCTGAAATGCCCACTACAGCCGCAGAGTCGATATGCACTTCATATTTTTGTCCGGGTCGCCATTCGCCCATCAATTCATATTTACGAGGGTCGTAACTGTGGGGAATTAAGCGGAAAGGTGCATCTGTGAATGTCGAGTCGGAGGTCATTAAGTGCAAATGAATGGCAGTCGTGTCGAGCTTCAAAAGTGGCTCTTCAAATTCAAGGGGTTGATTCTTCAAAGGCGAGATTAATTGCGCCCGGCGTCCGTTGAATTTCAAGAATTCAAGCGGTGGCGTTTCTTCTGAATAATCGCCTTTCTTATGGCGTTTCTCGCGTTTCTTTTCCCACTTTTCCAATTCTTCAGCCTTGTCCTTCTTGATGGCACTCATTTTCTTTCGGGGCACGCTTTCTAATGTGTCGGTGCGCATGTACCATTCTTGTGTGGAGTCGTTTGTGGCTTCATAGGTGCAGGTGAAAATTAAAGTGTCCTGCTGCATGAGCAACGTGTCCTTCAGCCAATAGGTGATGCTGTCGTTGGTGTGGTTGCAGATTTCAATAAATGCATCCTGAGCGTCAAAATTTAACCCCTCAATAACAGGTTTGTGGGTGGATGGCGCAGTGAAATAAAGTGAGAATTTATAAGGGTCGTTATGCTCCTTCTTCAAAAAATGACGGGCCTGTCCTTCTTCAAGGAAAGCGAGGAGCACGATATTGTCGGGAACGAAGTGGGTGAAGGGCACCGTGAGGATGGTGTCGTAGGTGATGGTGTCGCGCCAAAGCGTGTCCTGGCGTGTGTCGGGGAAGCACGAGGGCACAATCAACTTGTCGTAAACAGCAATGCGCTCGCCCTTTTGTGAGAAGCAATAATTATTGTCTTGATCGTTGAGGGCATACAAACGGTATTCGCCCGGTGCAATGCCCTTGATTGAGAATTTGCCCATAACATCAGTACGTCCCACACGTTCAAATGATTGGTGCGTAAATGCACTGTCGGTGGTGTCGGCGTGCAAACCCACAAGGATACCCTTGATGGGTTCAAGGTTTGAAGCATCAAGGACGTAGCCCGACACTTCAAGCGTGTCGATGGTGTTACCTGTAGAGAAGAAATAAGTGAAGTTACCCAAGGGATTACCTTCGTTGTTGTCCTCAATGGCATCAGAGAAGTCGATGGTGTATGTGGTGTTGGGCTTCAAAGAATCGCGCAAAGCCACGTTGATTTTCTTTCCACTGAAATCAATGTTGGGCATTTCAAGCTGAGGGGGTGAGATGGTGACCTTTTCTGAGGCGTTCTCCACCTTGATGTTTTCATCGAACACAATTTGAACTTTCTTGCTTGTTGTGTTCAACGCCCCAAGTTGAGGGTGCATCTTAACAATGACGGGTGGGTGCTCGTCGTAAGGTCCACCATCGGGACCTGAACCAGGATTGGCACAGGCTATAATGAGGAAAGAAACCGCGAAGATGATGAAGGGAAAGAATATTTTTTTCATGCGTTTAACGATTTATCATGATGGGCGGATGAGGGCGTCGGTGGAAATAGATGATGCGCTCTGGCTACCTTATAGTTTATAGAACTTACCTTAATACAATCTTTTCAACTTGAATCGATTGGTTCATAAAAAGTGTAGCATTTTCATTGAATTTATCGGCGCTTTCTGTGGTGAGAAATTGACAAGTGCCGCCCTTGCTGCATTTTATTTCCATTTCGGGGTGGCGCTTGAGGTAATATGCTAAGCTCTCAGCCACGTACTTGCCCTGAGGAATGACGCGCACACCGGGTGGAACATACTCATGGATCTTTTTAAGCAGTATGGGGTAGTGCGTGCAAGCTAAAATCAAGGTGTCGATGTCGGGGTCGGTACTTAAAATGGCGTTTAAATACTTCTGCACAAAGTAATCGGCGCCAGGACCATCGAATTCGTTGTTCTCAACCAAAGGTACCCACATCGGGCAAGCTTGACCCACCACCACCATTTCTGGGTGTAGCTTTTGAATTTCAATCTCGTAGGATCTTGAATTGATGGTGCCTTGTGTGGCTAAAATGCCAATATGATTTGAAGTGGTTAAATGCTCTAAGGCTTCCACAGTGGGGTGGATTATGCCCAACACACGTTTGCCTGCGCCCCATCGACAGAGATCGTTTTGCTGGATGGTGCGCAGCGCTTTGGCTGAGGCTGTATTGCACGCCAAAATGACAAGTTCGCATCCACGTCGGAATAATTCTTCAACGGCTTGCAGCGTGTATTGATATACAATCTCAAACGAGTGTGAACCGTAGGGCGCACGCGCATTATCGCCCAGATACAGATAGTCGTACTGGGGCATGCGTTGGCGAATTTGTCTGAGAATGGTCAAACCGCCATATCCGGAATCAAAAATACCGATGGGTTGCATATAAAAATGGTAAAAGAGGAAAGCGGAAAGTTTTTATCTTTCCACTTTCCTCTTTCCGCTTCTTGGGGTTTATTATTCAGTTAAAGGTATTGCTGATAATTGTTGCTTAACCAATAAGGTTACATCAACCACTTTCTTCATGCTGACGTAGGGCAGAGCGTCGTTGTCGGCATTCATCACGTATTCCAAATCAAGAGATTCGCCAATGGCTGCTATCGCTTGATTTAAACGTGCCTTAACGGGGATGAGCAATTCCTTCTCAGCTTGCTTCAGTTGCGCTTCTGCATCGCGACGAAAAGCCAAACACTTTTCCATTTCCTCCTGCAAGTCGCGTTGGCGCTTAAGCATGATGCTTTGGGGAAAGTCCTTCTGTCCTTGAAGGTATTCAGCAAATTGACGCTTAAAAGCGGTTTCGTTATAACTTGCTTCAAGTTCATATTTTGCACGAAGATCGCTCATCTGCTTCATGGCATCCTTGTATTCGTTCATTTCGGTGAGCAATACATTGTACTTGACGATGCCGATTTTTGATACCTCAACTGGGGGCGCAGGGGCTGCGGGTGTAACGGGTTCTGCAGGGGTGAGCTTAACCATGTCTATGGTATCTACCTTTTGTATTTGAACTGTAGAGTCGTTTTGAACTTCAACTTCAGGACTCACTTCCTGCGCATTGGCAGCGAAGAAACCGCACATGCAGAGTGCTGCTGTTGTTATTATTTTCTTCATGTTTTTCTGTGTATTAAGGTGGTTTTTATCTAATTGTGTTCTGCCGAATCCTGTTTGTAGGATGTTCGCTTAATGAGTGATTAAGCCGACATACGTGCAAAAGTAAAGGTTTTTAGCCACACCACAAAATCTTTTAGGTGAATTTGCAAAACCAACCTTTAGACATTAAAACGGAAGTGCATGATGTCGCCATCCTGAACGATGTATTCTTTGCCTTCAACGCGCATCAAGCCTGCTTCTTTAACTGCAGCTTCAGAACCCATCTTGATGAAGTCGTCGTACTTGATGACTTCCGCACGGATAAATCCCTTTTCAAAGTCGGTGTGGATAACACCCGCACATTGAGGTGCCTTCCAACCACGACGATAGGTCCATGCTCTTACTTCCTGCACACCGGCAGTGATGTATGTTTCAAGTTCAAGCATCTTGTAAGCCGCCTTAATCAAACGGTTGCAACCTGACTCTTCAAGACCTACATCCTGTAAGAACATTTGGCGCTCTTCGTAGGTTTCAAGTTCGGCGATGTCGGCTTCGGTCTGTGCAGCAACAACAAGGATTTCGGCGTTTTCGTCCTTTACGGCTTCTCTGACGCGCTCCACATATTCATTGCCTGTTGCGGCAGAAGCTTCGTCCACGTTGCAGCAATAAAGTACGGGCTTAGCTGTGAGCAAGAACAGAGCCTTGGCTGCCGCTTCTTCGTCCTTCGTTTCAAACGTAACGGTACGTGCGCTCTTGCCTGCCAATAACGCTTCGCGAATAGCAACCAAAACATCGTACTCCAACTTGGCTTGCTTGTCGCCACCGACCTTTGCGATTTTCTCCACACGCTTAATTCTGTTTTCAACCGTGTCGAGGTCCTTTAATTGAAGTTCGGTGTCGATGATTTCTTTATCGCGAACGGGGTCAACAGAACCATCAACGTGAACCACATTGTCGTTGTCGAAACATCTGAGTACGTGGATGATGGCGTCGGTTTCACGAATGTTGCCTAAGAATTGATTGCCTAAACCTTCACCTTTTGATGCACCCTTCACCAAACCTGCGATATCTACGATTTCGACCGTTGTGGGCACGATGCGCTGAGGGTTGATGAGCTCTGCGATTTTGGTTAAACGCTCGTCGGGCACAGTGATTACGCCAACGTTAGGTTCTATTGTACAGAAAGGGAAGTTTGCTGATTGAGCTTTTGCATTGCTTAAGCAATTAAAGAGCGTAGATTTTCCTACATTAGGCAAACCTACGATACCACATTGTAATGCCATTTATAATTCAGATTTCTATGATTTTTGGTGGATCCTATAAATTGACTTTGCCGACAAAAAGATATGGGAACGCACCATGATTAACAATCTGTGGGACGAGTTGATAAGAACTCTGTTGAATCATTTATAGATCCCACCTTTATAATTTTAGCGCAAATTTAACGATAAATCATTGAATAGCGAAGTGAGGGCGTAAATAAATCAAACCGTGAGCTTCAAATGCGCCAGGAAAGGAGCCGTTATGTAACGCCACCTTGATATTTTGGCGTGTTCGGAAGGTATAAAAATAATCTGCTCCATTTTCGATTGAATGTCGTTTTTTTTAAAAGTTCTCATTTGGTTGCTTTGATCTTTGTACATGAGTCGCACAGCCCGCATTTCAGATGCTGCATAATCAATCAAAAATCAATCCAAAAGCGATGTGCCTTGTTTTTTTTAGTCACGAAATAACAGGTGAAACCATCCATTTCTTGAAGATTTTATGCATTTTAATCTTCTTTTGTGGAGCGCTTCGTAGTTTTTTCTTATATTTGCAACGCAGAATTTGCGCCTTTTTTAAAGTTTGGGCATGAATTTAGCGTGATATTAATAATGTCATTAACTCAAGGCAGAGCATGAACTGCCTCTAATTAAAACTATATGAGTGAACAATTAAAGAAAATCAAGCAACTTGTAGAATTGCGCCATAAGGCTCGTTTGGGTGGTGGCGAGGTTGCTATTGAAAAGCAGCACGCAAAGGGTAAGGCCACAGCGCGCGAACGTATTGATTTATTGCTCGACAAGGGTTCTTTTGAAGAATTAGACATGTTTAAGCTTCACCGTTGCCACGACTTTGGCATGGAAAAGAAGCAATATTTTGGCGACGGTGTGGTTTGTGGTAGCGGTACCATCAATGGTCGCTTGGTATATGTATTTGCACAGGACTTTACGGTGAATGGTGGTTCGCTTTCTGAAACCATGGCTGAAAAGATTTGTAAAGTGATGGACCTCTCGATGAAGGTTGGTGCACCTTGCATTGGTTTGAACGACTCGGGCGGTGCGCGTATTCAGGAAGGTGTGAATTCATTGGCTGGTTTTGCTAATATTTTCCAACGCAACATCGAAGCTTCAGGCGTTGTGCCCCAGATTTCAGGTATTTGCGGTCCTTGTGCAGGTGGTTCGGTTTATTCGCCCGCATTGACCGACTTTATCGTGATGCTTGAAGGCATTTCATATATGTTCCTCACTGGTCCAAAGGTTGTTAAGACCGTTACTGGCGAAGATGTGAGTCAGGAAGACTTGGGTGGCGCTTCGGTTCACGCAACCAAGAGTGGTGTGTGTCACTTTACAGCAAAGACTGAAGAAGAATTCTCTGCACTTATCCGCAAACTCCTTTCTTACATGCCACAAAACAATATGGAACGTACACCACGTGTGGAATGTAACGACCCCATTGATCGTAAGGAAGATCTCTTGAATGAAATTATTCCTGATAACCCCAATATGGCGTACGATATGTACAAGGTGATTGGTGCGATTGTGGATAATGGCGAATTTATGGAAGTTCAAGCGGGCTACGCTAAGAACATCATTATCGGTTTCGTTCGATTCAACGGTCAGAGTGTGGGTATCGTAGCGAACCAGCCTTCTGTTTATGCAGGGGTGCTTGATTGCAATGCCTCACGTAAGGGTGCTCGCTTCGTGCGTTTCTGTGATGCCTTCAACATCCCCATTGTGTCGCTCGTTGATGTTCCAGGATTCCTTCCCGGTACTGGTCAAGAATACAATGCCGTAATCAGCCACGGTGCTAAGTTGCTCTATGCTTACGGTGAAGCTACAGTGCCCAAGGTGACCATTACATTGCGTAAGAGCTACGGTGGTTCACATATCGTGATGGGCTGTAAGCAACTCAAAGCCGATCTTAATTACGCATGGCCTTCAGCTGAAATTGCGGTAATGGGTGCGAGTGGCGCTGTTGCCATTTTGAGCGCAAAGGCTGCTAAAGAACATGAAGATCCTAAGGCGTTTTTGGCTCAAAAAGAAAAAGAATACAACGATCTCTTCACCAACCCCTACAAGGCGGCTGAATATGGTTACGTTGACGATGTGATTGAACCACGCAACACACGCTTCCGCATTTGTCGTGCATTGGCACAACTCGAAACAAAGATGGAAGCACGTCCTGCAAAGAAGCATGGCAACGAACCTCTCTAAACGCATGCCCATCTAAAATAAGGTTTGAGTATGAAAAAATTTCATTATTGTGTAGGCGGCAAAAGCCTAATCATTACCTTTGACGAGAAAGCAGCGAAAGTGAAGTCCATTACTGCCGACGGCGTGCCAGTAGAACCCACAGAAGAGGAAATGCCCTACATCGCAGGCGTGATTAGCCTGGCACTCCTGACCTACGAAACAGAAGAAGTGCACGATGAAGAAACAGGCATTATCACTGTGAAGACGCATGAGACGCCATGGAACTTACCTGCCCGTCAAATGAAAAATTTGATTAATAAGTAACCTAAAGAGACATCAATGAAACAGTATAATTATAAAATCGGTGGCATTGACTACGAAGTGACAATTCATGGCATTAAGGGCCAAATTGCAACGCTCGAAGTAAACGGAATGCCTTTTAATGTTGAGATCGTAGGTTCTACGCTTTCAGAAGAAGATCTTCCCACGATGGGAGCCGCAACACCTCAAGCGGCAGCTACTCCAGCAGCAGCGCCTGCTCCCGCTCCAGCTGCAAATTCTACAAAGGGTGCAGCAGGTAGTGGCACACCCGTTAAGGCACCCCTCCCAGGTGTTGTGACCAAGGTGCTTGTAGGTGATGGTCAGCATGTGAAGAAGGGTGATGTGGTACTTGTGCTTGAAGCCATGAAGATGGAAAACAACATCACAGCAGAATGCGACGGTAAGGTAACAGGTATTTGTTGCGAAGCTGGCGATAGCGTGATGGAAGGCACGACGCTGATTACCATTGGGTAAAACAACAATTGTTAGAAATAGAAAAAGCGAAGCGCTTGGTAAGTCCCAGGAGGATTTGCCAAGCGCTTCGTTTTTAATGTGTCGGAAAACGTATGTTATGGTTACCATCTGGTTTGTCCGTCGCCCTCTATAATATATTTATAGGTGGTGAGTTCAGGCAGGGCCATCGGCCCTCGGGCGTGCAACTTTTGGGTGGAGATGCCGATCTCAGCACCGAAGCCAAACTGTGCGCCGTCGGTGAAGGCCGTCGATACATTGGCATAAACGCAGGCTGCGTCCACCGTAATTTGAAAGGCTTTGATCGTAGCTTGATTTTCGCTGATAATGCATTCGCTGTGGCGTGAACTGTGTGTGGCAATGTGAGCAAGTGCCTCTTCAAATGTGCTGACGGTGCGGATGCTCATTTTATAATCAAGAAACTCCGTACCGAAATGCTCAGCTGTGGCAGGCATGAGTAAGTGCGCAGGGTAAGAGGGTTGAAGTGCAGCGTAGGCTTTCTCGTCGGCATAGATGATGACGTTCTTTGTCGCCAAAGGTTCGCAGAGCTTTGGCGTGTCGGCAATTCGGCTTTCGTGAATGAGGAGACAGTCGAGTGCGTTGCAAACACTGACGCGGCGCGTTTTGGCATTCTCAATGATGGCGGTGCCTTTTTCAATATTGCCTGCTGCATCAAAATAGGTATGGCAAATACCTGCGCCCGTTTCTATCACAGGTACTCGGGCATTGTCGCGTACGAAATTGATGAGCGTGCTGCTGCCGCGTGGGATAATCAAGTCCACTTGTCCAACGGCATTGAGAAGCGTTGCTGTGGCTTCACGGTGGGCCGGGAGCAGTGTGCAAACGGCTGTAGGGATGTTGTGTTTCTGTAGGGCCGTGTGGATGGCCTCAACAATCTTTTGATTGGTTTGCGCAGCATCTGAACCACCTTTGAGCAGACACACATTACCACTTTTCAGGCAAAGGGCAAAGACATCGGTTGTGACGTTGGGGCGCGCCTCGTAGATAACACCAATAACCCCAAAGGGTACGACTACTTTACTGATCTTCATGCCGTTGGGGCGTTCCGCCTCGCTGAGCACCTTGTGGAGCGGCGAGGGGAGTTTTGCCACATGTACCATATCGTTGGCCATGTCAGCGATGCGCTGAGGGGTGAGTTGCAAGCGGTCGTATTTTGGATTGGATCGATCCATGCGGTTGAGATCGAGTTGGTTTGCTTCAAGTATGGCAGTTGCCTGTTGTAGTATGGCTTGAGCGGCATCTGTGAGGATGTCGTTGATTTTTTGCGTGCTGAGTGAGGCCAATGGCGTTTTGGCTTTATTGGCTTCTATAATGAGGTTGGTGGTTTCCATGTTACGATTGAATGATGGGTTCGAAACGTGTGCAAATGGTGTTCGCGGGGTTGTCAATCAAGCGAAGCAGGATGTCTTCGCTTCTGCCGTTGGCAATGATTACGGGTGTGCCTTGTGCGGCTACCTTTTGTGCGATGTGGCACTTGGTAAGCATGCCCCCTCTGCCGAGCGATGATTTGCTGGATTGTATGTATTGCGCCATATCGTTGGCGGTGGGTTTAACGGAGCGTATGACATGGCTCGTGGGGTCAGCTGGATTGCCGTCGTAAATGCCGTCGATGTTACTGAGGATGATAAGCATACACACCTGCATCATCTCTGCGATAAGACCAGAGAGTTCGTCGTTGTCGGTAAACATCAATTCAGTGATGGAGAGCGTGTCGTTTTCGTTGACAATGGGAATGACGCCTTCGCTCAGCATAACCTCCATGCAGTGTTGCTGGTTTTGATAATGGTCAGCCTTGTCCAGACCTTCCTTGGTGGTGAGAACCTGTCCGCATATAATGCCGTGTTCACGCAAGAGCGTGTAGTATTTTCCCATCAACTTAGCTTGACCAATGGCAGAAAAGAGTTGGCGCGATGATACCTCGTCGAGGGTGTGGTTGGGGCTGATTTCACTGCGCCCAGAGGCTACAGCACCTGAAGAAACGAGAATGATTTCAATGCCTCGTTTGTGGAGCTCAGCTACCTGGTCGGCAATCGCCGACATACGCGTGATGTCGAGCGTGCCATCGGGGCGTGTCAAGACGTTGCTCCCTATTTTTATTGCAATTCTTTTGATCTCCATAATTTATTTGCTTGCTTTGAGTCCAGCGATGACGGCTGCGGTAAAGCCTTCTTGCTCCATGGCGTTGAGGCCCTTGATGGTGATGCCTCCAGCTGTGGTGACTTTATCAATTTCAACTTCAGGATGTGTTCCGTTTTTGAGTAAAAGGGCAGCTGCGCCTTTCACGGTGTGCTCAACGATGCGTGCTGCTTCGTCAGGACGAAAACCGAGTTCTACACCGCCTTCCATCGCTGCGCGAATGTAGCGCATGGCGAATGCTATGCCACATGAGGCAAGGGCGGTACCCGCAGGAATGAGTTTTTCTTCGATCACCACGGCATAACCAAGGACTGCAAACAATTGGCGAATGGTTTCTGTTTGTTCGGTGGTGGCTCCGCGCTGTGCAATGAACGTGACGCCCTCTAAGAACTCAACCGCAGTGTTGGGGATAATTCTGAACAACGCTGGTTCTACAAACGTGTCGGGGAGGTTGGGCTCACGATTCTCAGTCAATGCTATCCATCGTGCTCTTTCGTAGTCTTGGTAATCGGGGATGATGTGCTCAACGAGTTCCTGGCAAGAAACACCTGCCGCTACAGAAACGATGAGTTGTTGTTTCAGTTTAAGCGCAGGACGTATTTCGTCAATCACCTCGCCAATCAGCCATGGTTTGACTGCCAAAATGATAATGTCGGCTTGTGAGGTTGCTTCGGTATTGTTTTTCGTCACTCGTAATGCAGGCAATGACGTGCGTAGCTTTTCGAGTGTTGCATCTGTTTTTGCTGTACAAATAATATCTTCAGGACGGCAATAGGCTGAATGTATCAAGCCGCGTGCAATCGCACCGCCCATATTCCCTGTTCCAATAATTGCGATAGTCATGGTTGAAAGTTGTTAATGTAGGAGAAAGTTAAAAATGATTCAAACAGAGTTCTTATTAACTCGTCCCACAGATTGTTGATTGTGGTGCGTACCTGTCTTTTTCTTGTTGGTTATTCGTTCGTTCTGTGTGAGAAACGATAAAAGATACGCAAGCATTTGCACCTTGCCTTGCATGAATCCACCATGGGGTGGTTCAATCCATGGGTATTCTTTGAGCAAGCCTGCCAAAAATACAAATAAAATTTGATAACTCACTTTCTTGCCCGTTATATTTCCAAATATGGTGCAATTAATGCGTTTTCTCGCAATGATTATGGTGTGTTGTTTAGGAGGGAGGCATTAAATCCAAATCTAAGCACGAGTTGCGTAAAAAAATAAAGTGTCTTGCCGGGAACCCAGCAAGACACTTTATTTTGAGGTGTGAATGTTTAATTTCACTCAATGAAGGATTAGTCAGCCTTAACAGCAACACGCTTTTCCTTGATGCGTGCCTTCTTACCTGTGAGGTTACGGAGGTAGTAGAGCTTAGCGCGGCGTACCTTACCAATCTTGTTCACTTCGATGCTTTCGATAGCGGGTGATTCAAGTGGGAAAATACGTTCTACACCTACAGTGCCTGACATTTTGCGAACTGTGAAACGCTTCTTGTCGCCATGACCAGCGATCTTGATTACAACACCGCGGTAAAGCTGAGTACGTTCCTTGTTACCTTCGACGATTTTGTAAGCTACAGTGATTGTGTCACCAGCCTTGAATGCAGGGTGTTGCTTGCCTGTAGCAAATGCTTCTTCAGCAATTTTGATTAAGTCTGCCATTTTTTATGGTTTTTAAAATTGTTATCGCCCCAGCGCAACATTCTCAGCCGTTTCGCTCACGGATTCTGACAGCGGTTACGCGGAAAAGCGGTGCAAAATTACATAATTTTTCTTATTTAGCAAAGAAACGATGTTGTTTTTCAGATTTCAGACTTCCGTTTGATATCCTTTTGTAAGTTGCGAGTGTGAAATAAACGTTTCAAGGACTCCCTAACTTTATATCTACGCTTTGTTTTTGCAAGCTTGGCATACTCTAACTCGTTGTGTGTTCGTTGCTAAAAAAAGAGTTTTAAACACCATGCTTGATGGTCGTTTAAAACTCTAATTCAATGATTTTTTTAGCGGAAAGGACGGGATTCGAACCCGTGATACGCTTTTGACGTATACACGCTTTCCAGGCGTGCCTCTTCAACCACTCGAGCACCTTTCCTTATGGGCGGTTTTGAAACCGATGCAAAGTTACACTTTTTATTGATATAAGTGACGATGGGGCTTCTAAAAAATCGTTTTTGGAAGTTTTTATCCAAGCTTTGAACCGAAAACGGAATCAACTCTTTCCTTATATATCACTAAATAATTCAAGAATTTGTAAATCTGTAAATGATATATTTGTTTTTTTGTAACTTTGTTGCTCACAAATAAAACTTTTCCCCTAATGGTTAAGCAGAAATCTTTATTGAGTCGCATCTTGAAGGCTTTGGCAATTCTTTTGGGCATTCCAGGAGGCTTGTTCTTGCTCATTGTGTGCTTGCTTTATATACCCTTTATACAGCGGTTGGCAGTTGATCAATTGTCGGCCTATTTGTCGGATACCATGAAGATGAGTATCCAGGTGGAGCGTGTGCGCTTGTCATTCCCTTTGACACTGTGCATGGAGGGCGTGTGTGCTACCGAGCAGCAGGATACGCTCCTTTATGCGCAATCGCTTGAGGTGGATGTGGCGGTGAAGCCGTTGTTGGACCAACGTCTTGACGTGGCTTGCTTACGCTTGCAAGGTGTTCAGGTGGATACGAAAGCCATGATTCCCGACCTCCACCTCAAAGGTCAGGTCGGTGAAGTCTATGCTGAGAGTCGTGGCATCGCATGGAATGAAGGATTTGTGAATCTGAATACGACGCATATCGAAGGTGCTCGCTTGTTGATTGCGCTTAGCGATACAGCGCAAACGATTGAGGAAGAACCCACTTCGCCTATAGATTGGACCATAAGCATACCACAGGTCACAATGGCTAACTCAGCTGTTGCGTTGAGCTTGCCCGGCGATTCTATGCGTGTTTTCGCCGCTTTAGGGAACGCTGAGCTGAAACGGGGTGAAGTGAACTTGAAATTGTCGCAATATGGGGTAGAACATCTGGCGTTGGCGCAGTCGTGCGTGGCTTTGGTGCAATCTAAGGCGATCATTGACAGCATACCTCATCTAGAGGCGCATTTCCAGAAGTTTTTCCAACATACCGCCGACTCTTTGAGTCCTGATTTTACTTATTTTGCGGACAGCCTCGATCTGGCGGTTGATAGCGTCAGCTATTGGGGCGATGGCAATATGTATGCCCACCTGAAAAGAACCTCTTTGCGCGAACAACACGGCTTGCGCATCAACCAAATCATGGCGCAGTGCTATATGGACAGTGCTCAGATCTCTGTACCCTCAGCTATGTTGGTGACACCCCATACGATGATGTCCTTCTCAGCCATGCTTCCGTGGCAGTCGTTGACGCCAAACAGCGAAGCGTTGCTCAGAGTGTATCTTGATGGTCATGTTGGGGTTGCCGATGTGGCACACGTAGCAGGAATGGTTGATATGGAAAGTGTGATGGCTGTTTATCCTAGGAAGCAACTCCAAATCCAGTCCGAAGTTATTGGTAATGTCGATTGGATGGAGGTTAAAGATCTGTATGTTGCTTTTCCTGGGATGATGAATCTGCAGATGACTGGCGCTGTGGCAAACGTGCTGCAAACGACCGATGTCAATACCTTGCAAGCGCAATGTGCCTTTGAATCAAGGGTTATTAACATCACCCCTTGGCTCAAACAAATGGGTGTGGTTGATACTGTGCTTGCCGTACCAGAAGGTGCTATGTTGCAAGGTCACGTTCAGTTGAACAACGGAAAGATTGAAACAGAATTGGGCGTTGCTGCAGCTCAAGGCGCTTTGGGCGTTGAAGCTACGCTCAACACCCGTTCTGAAGCCTATAAACTACAAACTTCAGCCGATCAATTCTCGCTCGCATCATTCTTGCCCACGCTTCCGATAACGCCACTTACGGCGAACATTGAGGTTGAGGGTAGGGGATTTGACTTGACCCACGAAAAGGCTGAAATGCAACTGCAGGCACAGATTGATACGCTCACTTATGCCAACATAGATTTGAATGATATTCGCATGAATGGCGGGCTTAATCAGCAGTTGGTTGATGTTCAGTTTCATGCCAATAACACGGCACTCGTGGCGGATGGCCAGATTAATGCACACCTCAAGAACGGTTATCATATTGATTTAAATACTTGCATTGAAAGTCTTTCATTGAAGCAGTTTGCTGGTGCGGAAAAAGATTTAAGTTTCGGCACCACCATCGATGTTGAAGTGGTTAGCAATGAAGATTTCTCTGACCTCTCAACGAAGGGTAGTTTGTGCTACAACTATTTTAGCGCTGTGAATCGTAGTGTGATGATGAAAGATATCTTCTTCGATTTTTCGACCAACACCGACACTACGAACGCAAGTGTTGAGGCTGGCGATATGCTTGTTGAATTAGGCACGAAGGGATATGTCAGCAATGTGGCTAATCATTTCACACCGATAACCAATTATTTGGCTCAGTGTATTGAGCAGGTGCGTGTAAATCACGATACCTTGAAGGCTTGTATCCCTTCATTACACTTTAAATTGAATGCAGGCACCGACAATCCCTTGAGCAATATCCTGAAGATTACCCAATATGCCTTCGATACGTTGGCGATTGATTTGAAGTCAACACCTATGTTGGGTCTGGAGGGTGATTTTACGATGCAAAACCTTCAATACAAGCACTTGCAGTTTGATGATATTCATGCTGATATCCGACATGGGAAACGTGGCGTTGTGGTGAATGGTGAAGTGCATAATCATAAGCGCAAAAACAACAATAAATTTAAACTGAACCTCAATTCTTATTTGTTGGACAATAAAATAGGGGCAGATGTTAAATTGCATAATGATAAGGGTGAGGTCGGTTTTAACATTGGTTTAATCGCAACCATAGCCAACGGCGAATTAAAAACGCAATTCTATCCCAAGAATCCAATCATCGCTTATCATAACTTTGAAATCAATCGCGATAACTACATCACGATAAACCAACAAAAAGAGATAAGCGCTAATGTAAAATTGGAAGCTGATGATGGTACGGGGTTAATGATCTACAGCGAGAATGCTGACAGTACCAATGATATGACTTTAAGTTTAAGCCAATTGAATCTGCGCGAACTCAGTAAGGTGCTGCCCTATATGCCGCAGTTGGGTGGGTTCCTGGATGCCGACCTGCATGTGATGTACGACCAAAGCAAACTCTCAGCGATGGGAAACATGACGGCCCATCAGTTGAAGTATGAAGATGTGGCAATCGGAAACCTCGGGGCGGATGTGGTTTATTTCCCTAAAACAAACGACGAACATTATTTAAGTGCGTTTGTAAGCACCGATGGCGCTGATGTTATGGAATGTAATGGTACTTATTACAATACCGAAGAAGGCGCTTTTGAGGGAGAAGCCATTCTGAATAACTTCCCCTTAGCTCTTGTCAATGGATTCTTGAAACAGACCGATATCCAACTTCAAGGCACCTCAAACGGTGTTTTGGATATTCAGGGTCAGTTGGATGCTCCAAAAATCAATGGTGAATTTGCCTTTAACCAAGCTTCGGTGTATTCAGATATTTATGGTTTCCGCTTCCATCTGGATGAAAAGCCTATCCGCTTTGAAAACAGCGAAATGCTCATTGATAATTTCTTGCTTAAGACACAAGGCAAGGAACCGCTCACGCTTAATGGTACGTTGGATCTTCGCAACAGCGATAATGTGGAGATGGACTTCAATATCAAGGGTAAGAACTTTGAATTGATTAACACTAAGCGCCAGTACAACTCTGTGGCTTTCGGAAAACTGTTTGTGGATGTGGATTGCACACTGCGGGGGAATACCGAAAATATTCTGGTTCGAGGTGATTTTGATGTTTTAAATCGCACCAACCTGACCTATATCTTGAGGGATTCTCCACTTACCGTGGAAAATCAATTGGAGGGCTTGGTTGAGTTTGTTGACTTTGAACAAAAAACGCCCGTGCCAACTGTAGAACCCATACCCGAAACGCAAATAGACCTTTCGCTGAACTTAGGCATTAATGATGCCGCCCGTTTCCATTGTAACCTTTCTGAAGACGGCAAAAGCTATGTGGATGTTCAGGGGGGCGGACAACTCACGCTGCGCATGACGCAACAAGGCGAAGTACGATTGATTGGCCGACTGACCGTTGAAGAGGGGGAAATGAAGTATGCCCTTCCTGTGATACCACTTAAAACCTTTAATATCAAACAAGGTAGTTATATTGATTTCACTGGAGATATCATGAATCCGCAACTTAATGTCCATGCCAGCGAACGCATGAAGGCTTTAGTGACGGAGGATGATAAACAACGCTCTGTTGCCTTTGATGTAGGGGTGAATATTTCAAAATCACTGGCAAATATGGGGCTGGAATTTACAATTGAAGCGCCCGAAGATTTAAGTCTGCAGAACCAGATTGCAACGATGACGCCAGAACAACGCTCAAAAACGGCCATATCGTTAATGGCTACAGGGCTTTATCTGGCTGAAGGCAGTATGGCATCGGGTGGTATTCAAGCTAACTCTGCACTTAATGCTTTCCTGCAAAGCGAAATCCAAAACATTGCGGGAAGTGCCTTGAAAACTGTTGATATCAATCTCGGTGTGGAAAATAATACCACGCAGTCGGGGGCAACCACAACCGATTACTCCTTCCAATTCTCAAAACGCTTCTTTGGCAACCGAGTGGCGATTAATATTGGTGGACGCGTGAGTACAGGAAGTGAAGCCGATAATTCAGCAGAGAGTATTATTGATAATGTGACCGTTGAATACCGTTTGGATAAGGGCGCAACGCGCTACATCCAAGTGTTTTACGACCGCAGCATGTTTGACCCTCTTGAAGGACAATTGTCAAAAATGGGTACGGGCATCGTGCTTCGAAAGAAAACGGCAAAGTTGGGCGAGTTATTCATATTCAGATAATGCCTGATGATGAACCATTCTGAAGAAATGTCGTTTAGCGTATTCATAGAACCTATCTTAAAAACCTATCATTTTTTATGATTCGTACAATATTGTTCCTAACCAGTGTTTTGCTGTTATGGTCATGTTCCATTACAAAGAATATCCCTGATGGCGAGCAACTTTATACGGGCATCGAAGAAATAACCTATAGCCAGGCGGACTACCAAAAGAAAAAGGGCGCTTTGGCGGCCAATGATTCAACGGGGGTTATCATAGCGATTAATGATGCCGTTCAGTCCGTTGATGAACTTTTGGATGGACTCTCAAACCCCACATTCCCTGCGTTGACCGAATCCGTAGAGGCTTCAAAGTTGACGAAGGAGGAGGAAGAGCGCCTTAAGGCTGAGCAAAAAAAAGAAACAGAATACTTTAATATTGTGCGCAATGAACTTGATGCCGTTTTGGCTTATGCGCCAAATGGTGCTTTGTTTGGCAGTTCGTCTTTGCGCTCGCCTTTACAAGTGCGCTTGCGTCTTTATAACTCTTGCTACGATTCACGTGGTGGTATTCGTAAGTGGCTGTTTCGCCGTTTTGCGAAAGCACCTGTGCTTATCAGCACGGTGAGTCCAAATATGCGCACAAAAATCGCCCTTAACACCTTGCGTAATTATGGTTATTTCTCGGGAAGTGTGAGCCATGAGGTGCTGACGCAAAAAAATCCCAAGAAGGCTAAAATAGCCTATACGATTATTCCGGGCACACCTTCACGTTTTGACAGCATCGAGTATAGAGGGTTTTCAAAAGATTTTAAAAGCCTTATTGATCAAGCCCAAGCGCAAAGCGAAATCAAAAAGAATGGTTTCTTTAGCGCGATTAGTTTGAGTAACGAAAAGAAACGTTTGGAAAGACTCTTTAGAGAGCATGGCTATTATTATTTCAATAGTTCTTACATCACGTTTAAGGCCGATACCTTAATGCGTCCAGGATATGTACAGATGCGCATTGAACCGCAGAAGGGAATACCTGCCACGGCCAATCGTCCCTATTACATTGGGCACACCCACATCGTGCTGCGTCGCCACGCCGATGAGGTTATTGATCAATCAAGAACTATGCGCTCATCCACCTTTGCCTATGGAGGCAAGAAAATGGCGGTACGCCCCATGGTGCTCCGTCGGGCTGTTGTGCATCGACATGGTGAACGTTACAACCTCGCTCATCAAGAAAGTACGTTTGAGAAATTGGGCCAACTCAACACCTTTAGTAGTTTTGATGTTCAATACATCCCACGCGACACAACTGCCAATTGCGATACCCTCGATATTTTTGTCAGTGCCATCCTGGATAAACTGTACGACAGTTCATTTGAGATGAACGCTACGCTTAAGAGTAACGACCAAATAGGACCAGGCGTGGCTTATAGTCTGGCAAAACGCAATGCCTTTGGTGGGGCAGAAAAGATTTCATGGAAGCTTTATGGCTCGTATGAATGGCAGTTGAATCGCGCCGTCGATGCTTCGGCATCAATGCTTAACTCTTATGAAATAGGTACGCAGCTCGCCATTGAGATGCCTCGTTTTGTGGTGCCCTTCATGAGCCCGCGCCACATCCGCTTCCCGGCTTCTACGAAATTCGCACTTACAGGAAGTTGGCAGAACAGAGCGAAGTTTTTTAAGATGGCTACAATGGGCGGAAGCGTGACTTACAACTGGAGTTGCTTCTCCAATGCGCGCCATGAGTTGAATGTGTTTAGTTTGGACTACAATAAACTATTGTCCACCACGGCTGAGTTTGATGAGATTCGCGCCCATAATCCTGCGCTCTATGTCAGTATGCGTAACACGTTCGTACCTTCAATGAGCTATATGTTTACCTATGTTACTGCGCCACATCATCGCAACCATATCTGGTTGCAAACCACCATCAAGCAGGCAGGTAATTTAACGTCGGCTCTTTTCGCCCTTTCGGGAAACGACTTCAATGAAAAGGATAAGGAGATATTAGGAACGCCCTTTGCGCAATTCCTGAAGGCATCGGTTGAATTCCATAACCATATTAAAATAAACCGCCGCTCGTACTTCGCCTACCGCTTCTTTGGGGGCGTTTTGTGGAGCTATGGTAATAGTACGACAGCACCTTACACCGATCAATTCTTTGTGGGTGGCGCCAATAGCGTGCGTGGTTTCGCAGCGCGTACTTTAGGCCCTGGGGCTTATCACTCTGATGCCAATAAATATGCTTATATGGAGCAGACGGGCGATATAAAACTGGAACTAAATGCAGAATGGCGCATACGTCTCTTTGCCGATCTTCATGCAGCCGTGTTCCTTGATGCAGGTAATGTGTGGCTGATGAAGGCTGATCCTGTGCGTCCGAAAGCAGAGTTCTCCGCCATCGCTTTGGATAATGTTGCGGTAGGAACGGGGGCAGGGCTACGCTACGACCTGGACTTCCTGGTGCTGCGCTTTGATGTGGGCGTGCCTCTTCATGCACCTTACGAGACGGGTAAATCAGGATGGTACAATATTCCTAAATTTGGTAAAGGTTTAGCTTATCACTTCGCCATAGGTTATCCTTTCTAAGTGAGCGCTTCACGATCTGTTTCTTGAAGGGAACGGATCGTGAAGTTTTTTTTATTTACATGATGTTTGTATATGCGGCCAGTAAGGCATTGGTGTATATCCCAATGTTTGTGAGTGCTTTATAGCGATTTGAATTGTTGCTGTATGGAAAGACTTCCTCCCTCATACCAACAAACGAGCGAGAAACATGAAGTTTATTTCGGCTTTTACCTTCTAGTCTTCTTGAATAATTCAAGCGGGTGTGCCAAAGCGTTATCTTTTGGCACACCCGCTATTTTATGGTTGTTTTATAGATTTATTTAGCGTTTTTCTCCTTGATTTTTTGAAGTTGTCGTGCTAATGAGTCGCAACAGAGGTCAACACCTTCTTCGAATGTGTCGCACACTTTTTCTGCTCTTAACTCTGCACCTGCAACATGGGCATTCATACCCACTTCTTTGTTCATTGCTGTTTCAGGCTTTACTACTTTTAGAATCACATCGATTTTGACAATATCGTTAGCCTTTTCCAACTTTGAAACTTTCTTGTGAATGTAATCCTGCAACTTTTCTGTTGCGTTGAAATGGATGGACTGAACTCTAATTTCCATAGTAATCCTCCTTATATTTTAGGTTAGTATTATGCCCTGGGATGGGCCTTGTCGTATTCTTTTTTGAGTTCGGTGAAGGTGGTGTGTGTATAGACTTCCGTGGTTGAAATCTGGTTGTGTCCCAAAAGGTTTTTCACGGCTTCTAAGTCGGCTCCATTATTTAGCATCACCGTAGCATAGGTATGTCGGAGTACGTGGGGCGTGCGTTTCTTTTGGTTGGTGACCATCGATAAATAGTTTTTAACGATGGCACGCACTTCGGGTGCATTCATGGGCGTACCGTCGAGGCGTAAGAAAACTTTGCCGTGCAAACCTTCGATGGATTCGATGTTTTTCCGAAGTTGAAAGAATGCGTTAAAGGCGTTCGTGAGCTCCTGCACGAAGGGTACGATGCGTTCTTTGTTTCGCTTGCCCAATACTTTGAGTTCGTTGTTGCTCAGGTTTACATCCTTAACACAGAGACCTAATAATTCAGAGATTCTTATGCCCGTGCAATAGAATGTGAGTAATATGAGCTTGTTGCGCACACCCTCATAGTCTTCTCCAAATTCAATGTCATCGAGGAGATGGTCCATCTCTGACTCCTTAACGAAGGTTGGTAGGCGCTTGGGTATTTTGGGATTTTGAATGCCTCGGGTGGGGTTGGACGCTACGATGTTCATGCGTAACATGTATTTATATAACGACCGTACTGCACTCATTTTCTTGCTTACCGAACGTGGTGCATTGCCTTTTTCAATGCAATGGGCTACCCACGCTCTCAGGATGTCTTTGTCGATGGTTTGCCATGTAAGTGCTTCATCTTTCGAAAGAAAGAATTTTCGGAGTTCCATCAAAGTCGTGCGGTAAACCTCATAGGTGGCATCTGAGTAGCCTTTGTCAGCGATGAGGTAATTAAGAAACTGTTCAATGATTTGCATGCGATGATGGTGTGTTGTAAAGCAAAGGTAAGAAGGTTTTTGGATTTAAACAAAAAAACAACCAAAATAATTTTACTGTGCCCAGTCAGTTTTTGTTTTTGGATTTTCCAATGAGGTTCAAAAAGACGGGGAATAAGTTTGTTCTGACTTTCTCTATGCGTCACTTCATTTAATACGGTTTAATGATCCTTAGCGAATAATTTTGTTCCGCAGTGTATGTTGCTAAAAATTCTCTAATTCTAGAAAAGAAGAAACCATAAGGACTTGATGTTTAAAAAACTGGAATTTAATACGGTTTGACGAGCCTTGGCGAATAATTAAAGAGTCTTTTTTACACGTTTTTATTGTTAGGTGTTCTTCTGTCAGAAAAGAGCGTTCATGGATGCGCCCAAATTTATTCGTTTGTTCCTTTCGTTTTTTAGGGGCTAAAAGCAACAAGTCGCCAAAGTGAAAACTTTGACGACTTGTGTTTTATGGGTTGGCAACGAATTAGTTTTCTTCGTTACGCTTGAGTTGCTGAACATATACAGCGTGTTCCATAGCAAGACGCTTGAGAACAGATGGTTTGTCGAATTGTTGGCGTGCGCGGAGTTCACGTACAACACCAGTCTTTTCGAATTTACGCTTGAATTTCTTGAGGGCGCGTTCAATGTTTTCGCCTTCCTTAACAGGTACTACAATCATTTTTTTAATATTTAAGTTATTTATTACGATTCACTATAAACACACGAGCAAGACTAAGCCTCTCGTTTTGCGAGTTGCAAAATTACAGATTATTTTTGAGTTGGCAAATTTTGCTTTGCTTTTTTATTGCGCTCACGTTAAAAAACAGTGTATTCTGTAATCTATGAGCAACCATTTAGGCTGTAACTCAAGTGAGCTATGATTGTAAACGACCCTCCTTCCTGTTAATTCTAATTGGTAGTCGTGCATTTGCTTAGACTACTTGGGGATGAATAATATTGATGTGCTTATAGTGTTTTTTTTACTTGATGATGCGTCGAGCACCGATGTATCGACGGCTGTAATATTGTTCGGTCGATTCATCAACCTTAATGCCTTGGCGGCTGGCGTGGACGAACTTGAAACGTCCGGTTTCGCTATCCACTTCCACTACAATGCCGACGTGCCCAATGGCGTTAGGCGTAGCGCGACTACCAAAGAAGACTAAATCACCGGGTTTCAGATCGTTGGTCTTGTTGATTCTTTCGCCGTCGCTGAATTGTGCGTGCGACGTTCTTGAAATCTGGATGTTTTCTTCGTTAAAGACATAGCGTGTGAATCCCGAACAGTCGAAACCCTTTGGGCTGCTGTTGCCATAGCTGTATTTCACACCTAAGTACTTTAATGCCGTGTTGATGATGTTGTCGGCCTTAACGATGCGTTCAATCTCAGCGATTTCATGAGCAGCTTCTGCCGATTCATGGTACGCATCTACTTCGTGAACGACAAAAAGGGAATTGCCGTCCTTTGCCACGGGAAGCACAAAAAATAGGGCTAACAACGTGGTGAGTATGAAGCGAGATTTAAGCATATGTTTTCAATTCGGCTGCAAAATTACGAAAATATTTTGTAATAACCAAAAAATCAAGGTGTTTAGCGCAGAATGCGTGGTTTTGTCTTGGCCTGCATCCTTAAAGCGGTGCCCGTCGAGGTTAGTCAAAAACCTTAAAGGTGTAGCCTTGGGAGAGCAACCATTCTATGGCCCTGGGGAGGGCATAGAGAATTTTGTCGTGGCTCTTTACCGAATCATGAAAAGTGATGATTGATCCAGGACGGGCATATTTGCGCACGTTGAGCAAGACGTCGCGTCCGTTTAAGCGCGTGGAATAGTCGCGTGTCACGAGGTCCCACATCACCACACGGTAGCCACGTTTCTTGACCAACATATAATGGTTGTGGAGCATCCATCCATGTGGTGGACGGAAGAGGTTGGTTTTAAGCAGTACGTTTGCTTTGTCAACATTGGCAATGAAACGTTCCGAAGAGTGGCGCACACCGCCCCAATGGTTGTATGTGTGGTTGCCGATGCGGTGTCCGCGTGCTTTGACCATCTCAAAGATTTCGGGATGTTTCCTCGCATTTTCACCTACCATGAAGAACGTGGCTTTGACGTTGTATTTGTCCAAGACGTCAAGTACCCAAGGGGTTACCTCGGGTATCGGTCCGTCATCAAAGGTGAGATAAACGGACTTTTCTTTATCGTTCATGCGCCACAAGGCTTTGGGGTAAAGCCAACGCAGGAAACGAGCGGGTTGTTCAATGATCATAATGGCGGGTAAGCACCATGAATAGTGGGCGATGGGGTTAAGCCTAAGGCGATCCATCACCCACTATTGCATTGCTTATGGATTAGCTTTTGCTTCCTTGTTCTATTCTCTGATACCCTAATCGTGCCGACTTCATCATTAACGTGCGGTCGATTTTGTCGCTGATTTCGGGATTGAGTTGGTTCATTGATTTGACGAGGTGGTAGCTGTGCAACACCACGCTCATGGCGCGCTCACAATTGCGTGCGTAGGTGGCCAGTTTCTTGTCCGACAACGAATCAAGCCATTCTAAGTAGGCAATGCTGTAGTTGAGCACCTCGTTGATAACACGCATGGCTTCATCGTGTTTGTTGATGTCCATCCACACCATGGCGATATCGAGGTCGTCCATGTCGTAGGGCACTATGCTTGAAGGGAATTTTTCTTTAGCCAACATCAGGATGTTTTCAGCCTTTTCATTCTTTCCCTCTACCGACAATTGGTTGGCCAATGTGAGCATCATGCGGCGGTGTGTGAAGCACATGCGCATCACGGTTTCGTCTAAGTAGATGCCGGGTGTGTTGACATTGCCATACGCAAAGCGGTTCATCATATTGTCGTACATCACATCTGTGTCGATCTTACCCATTCTGTTGTAGTTGAATGGGGTGAGGCGATAAGCCAAACCTTCAAGGATACAGTAGTTTTCAAGTCCAGCGTAGTTGCTCTGACCTAAAGTGACTGACATATACAATGGACGTTCCCAATCGTTACGCGCTAACATTTCATAAATCATCATTTCGCTCTTGGTGAGTGATTCTTTTTTGATCTTGAATGTCATGTATTCAGGGAAGTCGGCATGGCCTGCGGGTACCTTAATGCCTTGTGCGATACAATTTTTCTTGTTGACTTTAACCACAACGCTATCGGTGGGCAGAATACCCTTTGTACGTACGTAGTTGTCAATGAGGAACTTGAGGTCGTAAGGATTGATTTCGGGGTTTTGCTTGCGGATTAACTCTAACTCGCCCTTTCTTTGGGGTTCAACGTTAAACCAGTCGTGACCCTTGTTGTCAACGTATTCATAACGGTTCCAAGCGATAGGTAAACCTGGTGAGTTCCATGCTGGACGACGCATTTGGTCGGTGTACCAGTCGGTTTGGAGGTATGAGAGGTTACAAACGCGTGCGTCGGTGCGGAGTCCTTCGGAGTCTTGGGCGTACCAAAGTGGGAAAGTGTCATTGTCGCCGTTTGTGAAGATGACGGGATAGCCCTTTTCGGGTAATGTGTTGAGGTAGTTCATACCGAAGTCGCGACAAGCGTAGCGATCCGAGCGATCGTGGTCATCCCAGGTTTGGCTCACCATTTGCAGGGGCACACCCACTGCGACTAATGTAGCAATGCCCATAGCAACCTTGCCGTTAACCTTCTTGCTTAACAATTCAACCAAAGCAGCCACGCCAAGGCCAATCCAAATGGCAAAAGCATAGAATGAACCAGCATAGGCATAGTCGCGCTCGCGTGGTTGTTGAGGCGTTTGGTTGAGGTAAAGCACGATGGCAAGACCTGTCATGAAGAATAGGAAGAATACCACCCAGAATTGGCGGATGCCCTTTTCGCCACGGAAAGCTTGCCAGAACATACCCAACAAACCAAGGATGAGTGGGAGACAGAAGAATACGTTGCGACCCTTGTTGTTCTTGATGGGGTCGGGCAGTAAGTCCTGATCGCCGTAAATCATATTATCGATGAAAGGAATGCCCGTAATCCAATTGCCATGCTCCAACTCGCCATTGCCTTGCATGTCGTTTTGGCGTCCTGCGAAGTTCCACATAAAGTAACGCCAGTACATGAAGTTAACCTGGTATGATAAGAAGAAGCGTATGTTGTCTATCTGAGATGGCTTTTCAAATGGATAAATATTACCCTTGTGGTTGAATGTTGCGTATTTCTTATCTACACCGCCCAACCACATTTCATACAGATGTGCGTGCTTGGGTGAGTGCATACGTGGGAAGAGCATCTTCGTTTCAGAAGGGTAGATGTATGAATCGTTGATTTCGATTTCATCGTAGTGGTCGGGTTCGTTGGCATTTTGCTTTTCCTGGCGTTGCACGTGGTTTTTCTTGCTAAGCTCAACGGGATGTGCCGTGTAGGGGGCGCCATAGAAAAGTGGGGTGGTGCCATATTGCTCGCGGTTTAAGTAGCTGCCTAAGGTGAAGATATCTTCGGGTGAAGATTGGTCCATAGGCGTGTTCTGCGTAGAGCGAATCACGATAACAGCATACGATGAGTAGCCAATCATCATCATTAACATACAAAGCAATGACGTGTTCAGCAAACGCTTACGCATAAGGTATTGGCCGTCGCTGTTTTTATACTGAAGTAAGAAAGCGAGAACACTCAGCAATATAATGCCCAAAATAAGTGCAGCCCAACCAGAACCGATAAAAGGCACACCGAGCAGGCCCACTGAAAGCAGGTAAAGGATGTTGATTAACTTACGGTTTTTCTTTGTGGTGCTCCAGATTGCAGCGAGTACCACGCCGATAAGTAAAAGAATGTAGAACACCAAACCAGAGTTGAAGCCCAGATTTAAGGTGTTGACGAAGAATAATTCAAACCAACCGCCAACCTTGACAATGCCAGGTACCAAACCATAGAGCACAAGGCCTACGAGCACCATACTCACCGCCAATGCTACCATAGATTGCTTGGCGTTGGCCATGGGTTTCTTTTTGAAGAAGTAAATTAAAACAATGGCGGGGAGGCACAATAAATTGAGCAAGTGAACACCAATCGATAATCCTGTGAGGTAGAATATCAACACAATCCAACGGTCGCTTCCGGGTTCGTCGGCATGGTCTTCCCATTTCAGGATTAACCAAAACACAAGGGCTGTGAGGAATGAAGAGTAGGCATAAACTTCACCTTCGACGGCCGAGAACCAGAATGTGTCGCTCCAAGTGTAAGCCAAAGCACCACAAACACCAGCTGCGATGATGCTGACCATTTGCTTGGTGCTGGACACAATGCCGTTGTCGCATATTAATTTTCGGGTGAGGTGGGTGATGCTCCAGAAGAGGAACAGAATGCAAAATGCTGAAAGCAACGCCGACATGATGTTGACGCATAATGCAGCTTGCTCGGGTGATGATGCAAACTGAGTAAAGAAATTACCAGTAAGCATGAAGAAAGGTGCACCAGGTGGGTGACCCACTTCCATCTTGTAGGCCGTAGTGATAAATTCGGGGCAGTCCCAAAAACTTGCTGTGGGCTCTACCGTCATGCAATACGTGAATGCTGCGATGGCAAAAACCAACCAGCCTGCCACGTTGTTGACCAGTTTGTAAGTTTTCATATTGTATAATGGTTTCGTTGATTTTTTTATAGGTTATGAAGACTTTTTCGTTGCTACAGAATTATTCAACTTGCAAAGTTACATATTATTTTTGTGCTAATCACTGGCAAGAAAATAAAATTTAGGTTTCTCCCTTAATTATTAGTGAAGGCCATGATTTGCGGATCATGCTCAACGGGTTGGTTGCTTGCACCTGTCATGTTCGCTATGTCCCTTTTCAAAGAAGGGATTTATTCAAAAAAAACATAGCTTCTATATAACAAATAGGGGTTTTGTTATATAGAAGCAATAAAAAGTCAAACGGGGAATAGTAAAACGTATAGCATTGATTATCAGTAATTTTTACGTTTTGCTAAAAAGTCGATTTTGTCCCCCGGTTGTGCCCCAGTGCACTCGAGGGACATAATTTTCTTGTTCCTTCTTGTCCCTCGGGCACTTCGGGGGACAAAAACAGCTATTTTTAGGGGTTAAAACACAGCAATACAAAAATATATAGTCTAAATGCAAATGATTATTTCTGCAAATTGATGCTTGTATTTGTATTTGATATGATTTTCTTTGCCAATTTCTTGTCCTCCGAGAATATCTTTCACAAATATTCTCCAACATTTTATCGTTTTATATCTAATTTGGTTACCCACATAGAGCGTAAGACGCTATTTATCAGTGATAAATATGGAAATATTGCATAAAAAAAGGAGTACGTTTTAGTACTCCAGATAAACATATAGGTCGTTACGATGCTCTTTTGTTCACTAACTTACCACAATTTATTCAGCCATTTCTCTTTGTATTACCCGTGATTGCTGAGGCTTTTGTTGTTTTGTGGTATACATAGTGGTAGCGTTTTGATGTTAGTACTATGGAGATCTTTTTTAGTGAGCAGGAGAGGTATCACCCTCTGCCTGCCCTGATATTAATTGTTTCATATTATTACCATCCCCAATTCGTAACGTATCCCGTCGGATTGTAGCCGTCTGTATTTCCAATCTGAACAGTTCCGCCATTGCCATCGCTGACATATACGCCACCGATCGTACCGTTATTATTCACAATGTTATACGGACTTCTACCGATTATATACGCACCCCATTCTGCAAAATCTTCGGGATAAGTCCACGTTGCAATCATTGCATCCAACTCAACTTGAGTCATATCGGTAAAGATTATCTTGCCCATATTCACTGTATGATATGAATCCGTTTCACCAATTCCAATCAAAGCTCCGTATGAACGGAGGTTTGGAACAATTGACAGATTGAGCGAAGTGTTTGTAAAGATAATATCACCCATAGTACAAACAAGACGTTTTTCTCCATGCATTATACTACCCCCACCAATAACGGAGGCTAAGGTTTCATCTGGAATTTTTGCGGTAATCTCGGAATCTATGAACACCATATTTCCGATTGATCTACATAACGAACCCATACCGATTGCTGCTGTAAAACTAGATCGGCTGCTATGAGAACTACCCGTTGCTGTGATAATGGAATTCTCAATCAAGATATCTCCCATATTTGCATCCGACGTGCCGATAGCTGCGCCACTGACAGGAGATTCGCTATACTCTTCAATGGTACTACTTCCGGTTGCTTCTACACGGGCATTACGGATCGTAATGTCGCCTGCCGTAACACCATTGTTCGCACCGATAGCGGCATTTCCATCGGTTGCAGTAACTGTCAGTTTTTTATTCTCTTTGTCACGCTCGCCTTCGATTATCACATAAGAGCCGTTGCCAATCGAAATTCCTTCCTTCACCGAGTGCCCTACGTTATCCTTAACTTTGAGCGTCAAGGTCTTGTTATCTGCCACGGTAATGGCATTCAGCTTTACGCCGCCTGTGCCTTCTTCAAATAAAACAGTAGCATTCTCTGCGATATTCAAAGAGAGATTATACTCAGTTCCGTCACCAATGATTCGGCTGCTATAAGTAATGTCGATGGTTGCGCCATCTTCATACTGCGTCAGAACGATAATCGGTGTTGCATCCAATGCATAGCTCTTATTGTGCTCTGTGCCGTTAGGATTCTTATCTGCGGTGAAGATGTAATCTTTAAGTGTTATATCGCCCTGCTTTACACTTACCGTTGCACCCTCTGCAAACACGCCATAAAGGAAAGCGTTGCCGTTGTTGTCAGTGGTAAGGGTGTATGCCGCTGTTGCTACCTCGGTCGCTCCTGCTGGAGTGAAGTCTGTCGTGGTAACAGTCAGCGTTTGATTTGCCAGTCCAGCTATACGCAGACGGCTGTAGTCGCGGATAGCACCCTCGAAAGTAATGGTCATTATTCCATTCTCTATTTGATAATTGCCATATAAGTATTCTGTCATACCCAACTGCATACCGCTTCTTAACTGTATCGTGCCCTCTTCCGTCACTTCATAGCACGGTGCATAGAAGACACTGACACTGGGTGTCTCATTTTCGAGGTAAGATAGGCTTGCTTCTGTGCTCCACGAAGAGCCGTTGTAGGTAAGTGCAACAGCCTGCTCACCATACTTCTGGGAGATTAAGGTGACAATAATCTGATCACCATTTTCCCACGCGGTCTTTCCCTCATCTGGTGTTCCGATGACACGAGTCTGTGTACCCTCACCAAACATGGGGAAATCACCCACTACGAATTGCAACGTGCCATTACCAGCGGGCTGTAATGCCTCATCCAACTCGTTGCTGCACGATGCGAATAAAGATGAGAGTGCAA
>JAZKYK010000002.1:0-12139 GCA_045612125.1 Alloprevotella sp. | reverse complement strand
TTCCAAGACATCTCTGAAACGTGGATAAGACCCTCAACGCCAGGAGCGATCTCGATGAATGCACCGTAGTCAGCCATAACAACTACCTTACCCTTAACTACGTCGCCTACCTTGAGGTCAGCGTCGATAGCATCCCATGGGTGTGGAGTGAGCTGCTTCAAACCGAGAGCAATGCGCTTCTTAGCTTCATCGAAGTCAAGGATAACAACGTTGAGCTTTTGATCCAATTCAACGATTTCCTTAGGATCGTTAACACGACCCCATGAAAGGTCAGTAATATGAACGAGACCATCTACGCCACCCAAGTCAATGAATACACCGTAAGATGTAATGTTCTTAACTGTACCTTCGAGCACTTGACCCTTTTGGAGCTTAGAGATAATTTCTTGCTTTTGTGCTTCGAGTTCTGCTTCGATAAGAGCCTTGTGAGAAACAACAACGTTCTTGAATTCTTGGTTGATCTTAACAACTTGGAATTCCATTGTCTTACCAACGAATACATCGTAATCGCGAATAGGCTTAACGTCGATTTGTGAACCTGGCAAGAATGCTTCGATACCAAATACGTCAACAATCATACCGCCCTTAGTGCGACACTTGATGTAACCCTTAACGATTTCCTTAGATTCGAGAGCTGCATTAACGCGATCCCAAGACTTAGAAGCGCGTGCCTTGTTATGTGAAAGAATGAGCTGACCCTTTGTGCCTTCAAGACTTTCAATAAATACTTCTACTACATCACCTACTGCGAGTTCGGGATTATAGCGGAATTCTGATGCGTTGATAATACCATCGCTCTTATAACCGATGTTTACAACTACTTCACGCTTGTTGATAGCCTTAACAGTGCCATCTACCACTTCGTTTTCGCTTACGCGACCGAGTGTACCTTCGTAAGCAGCGGTGAGTTCTTCACGACTCTTGTCGCCTGCTACGTTGCCAGTTTCGAATGATTCCCAATCGAAATCAGCGAGGGGAGCTACATTTTTAAAATTTTCCATTGTTTTGTTAGTTTGTTTTAAATTAACAAGTTAGACATTATGTTGAACTAATTGAAGCCTTCTACATGAGCGCAAGCCCATGAATACAACTCCAAAATTGCGTGCAAAATTACAACTTTGTTTTATAAAAACCATTAAAAATCAATTGTTTTTAGAGTTTTAGTTATAACAAAAACACGAAAAAAGGCATTTTGTTATATAAACATATCAAATAACTACCTCATAATCTCAATCAACACAGACTGCCCTTTTATTTTCTCGCCTGCAATATCATTTAAAACGCGCTTAACTTTTTGTGATTTAATGGCTGCAAATGAATGGTATTTATCAATATCAATCCTGCCAATATCGGGCATTGTCAAACCACCTTTTTTGCATAAAAATCCAACAATATCCATTTTAGAAATCTTATCCTTCTTTCCTTTACTGAGATAAATCGATGTAAATGTGGGTTGCGTTGGTGCTACGCAAGTCAAATCGATATCGATATCAACACAGATATTTGGATAAAAATCAGGTAATTGCTCTTTTGGATTGACGATGGTAAACACTTTTCCATCAGCATCCCAACGCGCGGTACGTCCACAACGATGCACAAACACTTCATGATTGAGTGGCAAATGATAATGAACGATTGACCTGACTTCTGGAATGTCTAATCCACGTGCAGCTAAGTCGGTTGCTATTAAGATATTAGTACTACCAGCTCGGAAGGAATAAACTTCTCGCTCACGATTTTCCTGCTCCATCCCGCCATGATATTTACTGCAACTAAATTTAAGTTGACGCAGATAAGCCGAAACGCGATCAACACTTTCTCGGTGGCTCACAAACACGATGGTGGGTTCACCCTTCAAATGGGATAGCAAAGCTGCGAGCGTTTCAAGTTTGTCATTGCTTGGGGAATGAACCACATTCCATTCAATCGTTTTATTAACCAATTCATTCTGCGTAACACAGAAATCAAGCAAAAGGGATTGCTGAAAACGATTAAGAAGAAGCGAGTCTGTTTCAAAGGTTTCTGTATTAGGATGCGTTGCTGAGGTAAAAATAGTTTGTTTGATGAACTTAAATTCTTTAACCAAAGAATCCATTTCTTTTTTAAAACCAAGTTCCAAACATTTGTCAAATTCATCTACAACGAGAATCGTTGGTATGCCGGGGTCAAAATCTTTACGCTTTAAATGATCGTTTAATCGCCCTGGTGTGGCAAACACAACGGCTGGTTTAATTTCTTTTAATACCCTTGCAGCATCCATGGCGCTTCGCCCACCGCACAAGGCCATCGAAGAGAACGATGTTTTCATGCGTTTAAACACATCCTCAATTTGTTGTGTTAATTCACGCGAGGGACTTACGACGACCGCTTGGGGCCATTCATTAGGACGTGGATTCGGTTTTAATCTTTTGAGCAATGGCAATAGAAAAGCAAGCGTCTTACCACTACCTGTAGGTGAAAGGATCGCAAGGTTACGCTTGTTTACTATTTCGTCATAAACAGTTTGCTGCATTTCAGAAAGCTCTGCAATATTCAGTTTATGCAATATGTCTTTTATATCGTTGTTTTCCATAAAGATACAGTATTTCATAGAAAATATTAGGGGGTACGCCAAAATAAATTCGACCCACCCCTAACTTTATTAAATATATTTAACGTGAATTAAGCGCCTTGTATTTAAGCGAATCAGCCACACAACGATATGCTGGACGAATGATGCGCTTGCCTTCGAAATTTAATTCTTCATTACGATGTGCACACCAGCCTACGATTCTTGCCATAGCAAAGAGTGGTGTATAAATTTCTTGAGGAATACCAATCATGTCGTAAACAAAACCTGAGTACAAGTCGATATTGGCGCACATTTTCTTAGAATCACCCTTAATTTCATAAACCGTTTCTATAGCAATACGTTCCAAGCGTTCAAGGAAAGCAAATTCACGATCCCTACCCTTTTCATGTGCCAATTCGGCTGCCATCTCTTTCAACAACTCAGCACGTGGATCAGAGAGGGTGTAAACAGCATGACCAATACCATAAATCAGACCTGCCTTGTCGTAAACTTCACGTTTTAAAATGCGTGTTAAATAACGCTTTATTTCCAATTCATCCTCCCAGTTGCAAATGTTTCTCTTCAGATGTTCCACCATTTCGGTAACCTTAATATTCGCACCACCATGCTTCGGACCTTTCAACGACCCAATACCTGCTGCAATTGAAGAATAAGTATCAGTACCTGTAGATGAAGTAACTCTCACGGTAAACGTTGAGTTATTACCTCCACCGTGTTCTGCATGAAGGATTAAGAGGAGGTCTAACGTTCTAGCTTCCAAGTCTGTAAAGGTTTTACCCTTCAACATATACAGGAAGTTTTGAGCGATTGAGAATTGCGGTTGAGCATGTCGGATGTGCAAAGATCGGCCAAGCATCTTGTGACGCAACATATTGTAGGCATACGCAATGATTGTAGGAATCTTTGACACGAGCTCAACACTTTGACGCATGAGATTGTCGCGTGAGGTATCGTCGGGCGTTGTGTCGAAGGTGTACATTTCCAAAACGCTTCTCGACAAAATATTCATGATATTGGTGCCTTCAAGCTCAATGATGTGCAAGATTGTTTTTTGCTCCAAAGGCATATTGTCGATCAAGAGCGTTGAGAAATCATGTAGTTCTTCAGGGTCGGGCAATTTACCTGAAAGAAGGAGATAAGCCACTTCTTCAAATCCAAATCGCTTTTCCTTCATGACAGAATGCGCTATTTCCTGTATTTCATAACCTCTATAATAAAGTTCACCCTTAATGGGTTTCAAGCCGGCCTCGGTGCGTTCGTAACCTACAACATTACCGATATTGGTCAATCCAACCAACACACCTGTGCCATCATCGTTTCTTAAGCCTCGCTTTACGTCTAATTTTTTGAAAAGCTCTGTATCTATCTTGATACAACTCTTCATTTCATCGGATAGTTTATATATTGTGTATTCTTTTTTCTTCATACGTTCAATCAAGCCTTTTGACTTTGAATAGTTTCTATAAGTTTTTGTGTAAATTCTTTTGTTCCAAGCGACTTACCATTAGACATAAACTTAGCTAAGTCATCTGTGGCATAACCTTCTCTAAAACAAGTTTCTAACGCTTGTTTGATTAAGTTGGCTGATTCTTCCCATCCCATGTATTCCAACATCATCACTGCTGACAAAATCATGCTACAGGGATTCACGATGTTCTTACCCGCAATGTCAGGGGCTGTGCCATGCGTGGCTTCAAAAATTGCATCACCTGTGGTGTAATTAATGTTTGCACCTGGCGCAATACCAATACCACCCACTTGAGCTGCCAACATGTCGCTAATATAGTCGCCATTTAGATTTAATGTTGCGATGACCCCATAGTTTTGAGGTTTTAAAAGGGCGTTTTGAAGGAAAGCATCAGCAATACAATCGTTCACAACCAATTTACCAGAAGTTATTTCATCTGCAAAACATTCCTGAGCCACTTCATATCCCCATTTCTTGAAACCACCTTCGGTAAACTTCATGATATTGCCTTTATGCACTATCGTCACGTTTTTATAACCATGATCAAGAGCATACTGGCAGGCTGCTTTAACTAATCTTTTAGAACCTTCTACCGAAACAGGCTTCACACCAAAAGAAGAGGATTCTGGGAATCTAATGTTCTTCACACCCATTTCCTTTTGCAAAAAGTTCAAAAACTTTTCAGCCTCTGGGGTATTGACATTCCATTCAATGCCAGCATAAATATCTTCGGTGTTTTCACGAAACACAACCATATCAACCGCTCCAGGGTTCTTTACGGGCGATTCCACACCATGAAACCATCTAATAGGACGTTGGCACACGTACAAGTCTAACGTTTGACGGAGGGTTACATTCAACGAGCGAAAACCACCACCAATTGGGGTTGTCAAAGGACCTTTAATCGCTATCTTATGCTTTTTAATGGTTTCTAACGTTTCATCGGGCAAATAGGTACCGTTTTTAGCAAACGATACTTCACCTGCCAATAATTCAACCCAATCAATCTTTTTTTCATTGCCGTAGCAAACTTCATTGGCAGCATCTACCACACTGATCATTGAGGGTGTTATTTCAATCCCCACGCCATCACCAACAATATATGGAATTGTAATTGTATTCATCGTTTAAAATTTATTTCTTTTGTAAACTCATCGCGTTCAATGCTGAACCCGCTTTAAACCATTCTATCTGCTGAGCACTATAAGTGTGCTGAACTTCAACAACTTCTGTGGTTGAATCCGCATGGTGAAGTACAACACTCAAGGGGGTACCAATAGCCAAAGAAGCCACATTCACACTAATGCGGTCGTCTTGACGCACTTTTTCATAATCATCAGGCTGGCTGAATGTAAGTGCAAGTACACCTTGTTTTTTTAGATTTGTTTCGTGGATACGTGCAAAACTCTTGGCGATAATAGCCTTCACACCTAAGAATCGTGGTTCCATGGCTGCATGCTCACGGCTACTACCCTCTCCATAATTCTCTTCAGCCACTACGATTGAACCTATTGGTTTATACTGCAATGCAGCTTTATGAACACTTGTTGCTTCACCAGTAGTTTGAAGCACGACTTTATTGGTTTCATTATTAAATGCATTTACAGCACCAATCAAGCAATTTTCAGAGATGTTTTCAAGGTGTCCGCGATACTTCAACCAAGGTCCTGCCATAGAAATATGGTCAGTAGTACACTTACCCTTTGTTTTGATTAAGAGATGCAAGTGGTCAAAGTCGCATCCATCCCATGCTGGGAATCTTTCAAGTTTCTGAAGTCTTTGACTATCTTGCTTAATGATTGGTTCTGCTTGTGAATCTGGATCGGGGGCAATATAACCATCCAATGTATCTACATAACCGTGAATGGGCAATTCATAACCATGAGGCACATTAAGTTTAACGGCTTCACCCGTGCTGGGATGAAAGATTGTATCCACAGAGGGGTCAAAATCCAAACGTCCGGCAAAAGCAAGAGCTATTGCCATTTCGGGCGACACAATGAAGGCATGTGTATTGGGATTGCCATCTGCTCGCTTAGCAAAGTTTCTGTTAAAGGAGGTCACAATCGAGTTTCGGCGTGTGTTATCATCCGCTTGGCGATTCCATTGACCAATGCAAGGACCGCAAGCGTTGGCCATAATCACTGCGCCTGCCTTTTCAAACAAGTCTAAGATACCATCGCGTTTTGCCGTTTCGCAAATAAGGTTTGAACCTGGGTTTATGATAATTTTTGATTTAGGTGTCAAACCCAAATCCAAACAATTCTGAACAACAGAAGCAGCACGCGCCAAATCTTGATATGATGAGTTTGTACATGAACCAATCAATGCCACTTCAACCGCTGGTGGATAATTTTCATGCACTAACTTTTGTTTTATTTCAGGAATGGGCGTTGCGGCATCAGGCGTAAACGGACCATTAACATAAGGTAAAAGTGTGTCTAAATCAATTTCTACAACGCGATCAAAATACAAATCAGGATTATTATACACCTCTTCATCGGCTCTCAAGCAATGCTTCAAGCGGCAAGCTTCATCTGCAACGTCGTTGCGGTTGGTCGCTCTAAGATAGCGCTCCATGCTCTCGTCATAGGCAAACACACTGGTCGTAGCGCCGAGTTCGGCACCCATATTGCAAAGCGTAGCCTTTCCTGTACAAGACAACGAACTCGCACCTTCACCAAAATATTCAACGATTGCATTCGTACCACCCTTAACGGTGAGAATACCAAGTAATTTCAAGATAATATCCTTTGGTGAAGCCCATCCTTTTAAGCGACCTTTTAGGTGTACGCCAATACGTTTGGGGATTCTCAACTCCCATTCCATACCACACATCACGTCAACGGCATCTGCACCACCAACACCGATGGCAATCATACCAAGACCGCCAGCATTAGGGGTATGAGAATCTGTACCCACCATCATACCGCCAGGAAAAGCATAGTTTTCCAAAACGATTTGGTGAATAATACCCGAACCTGGCGCCCAAAAACCGATACCATATCGTGAAGCTGCTGATTTGAGGAAATCATACACTTCAGCATTTTCTTGACATGCGCGTTGAAGATCGCATGCACAGCCCTTTTCTGCACGAATTAAGTGGTCACAATGGATTGTTGTAGGAACGTCGGTCGTGTTTTTGCCTGCATTCATAAATTGAAGTACAGCCATTTGTGCCGTTGCATCTTGCATTGCTACGCGGTCGGGCTTAAAAGTGGCATATGTTGCCTTTAAATCAAGGGTTGAGCTACAATGTGCGAACAATAATTTTTCGGTCAAGGTCAACGGACGCTTAACCACCCTGCGTATATCTGCTACTTTCTGTTCTAAATTTGAATAGAAAGTTTTGATCATTTTAAAATCGTGTGTCATGTTTAGTTTTTATTAATTAGTGCGTACAAAAATAGTTATTATTCACGAAAATACAATATCTTATAAATTAAAATGCACAAATTTGGGTAAAAAAAGAAAAGTTTTGAGCCGCGCACAATCGCTCGACTCAAAACTTTTATGATTTGTCATTCTATTTTTTATCCTGAATGCATAAATTAAGCGTTTGAGCCACGTCCATGAGAAACGCTAATTCAGCTTCATACGTAGGCTCAATTTCCTCATTCCATCGCGCCTCTTTTAAGGCATGTTTTAATACACCTACCTCTTTTGATGGTGACAGATTAAAGATAGCCATAATATCGTTACCCGAAATAATGGGTTGAAAAGCGTTTTTCTTATCTTTTTCCTGTATTTCATGAAGTTTTTGGCGCACCAGTGCAAAATTATTGAGAAACGTTTGCTTTTTCTTCTCATTCTTACTGGTAATGTCTGCCTCGCAAAGTGTCATGAGGTCTTCAATGTCAGGCTTGGCCTCAAAGCCTAACCTTCTCACAGCCGAATCGGTTACAGTGTCATCGGCAATAGCAATGGGACGCATATGCAAATCAACGAGTTTTTCCACATATTTCAAACGCTCATCAAGAGGAAGTTTAAGGCGATGAAAGATGGGTTTTACCATTTTTTTGCCAATGTAATTATGGTTATGAAATGTCCATCCTAATGCGGCATCCCAATTTTTACTTCTGGGTTTACCAATATCATGAAGTAGAGCAGCCCATCTTAGGTAGAGATTATCAGAGTTGAGAGCGATATTATCCAGCACTTCAAGCGTGTGATAAAAATTATTTTTGTGCGCCCTACCCTTTTTGGTTTCTACACAATCAAGCGCAGACAGTTCGGGAAGAATATATTCCAACAAACCGCATCGCTGAAGGTCAACAAAACCTTTTGAAGGTACTGGCGATTCTATAATTTTATTCAATTCCGTAATAATTCTTTCTTGCGAAATAATCTTGATACGATCCTTATTTCGACCCAATGCCTCAAAAGTCTCGTCCTCAATCATGTAGTTAAGCTGCGTAGCAAAGCGCACACACCTAAGCATACGCAAAGGGTCGTCTGAAAAGGTTATATCAGGGTCAAGCGGCGTGCGTATGGTTTTTGTTTCAATATCACCCAAGCCATCAAAAGGATCAACCAATTGACCAAAACGTGACGCATTTAAACAAATCGCCATTGCATTGATCGTAAAATCACGACGGTTTTGATCATCTGCAAGCGTACCATCTTCTACGATAGGCTTTCGACTATCTCGCTGATAACTTTCCTTACGAGCACCGACAAATTCAACCTCAATGTCGTGATACTTTATTTGAGCCGTGCCAAAATTTTTAAACACACTCAAGTGAGCTCTTCCCCCAATCTGAGCAGCAAAAGCTTCTGCCATCTTGATGCCACTACCCACAACAACGACATCTATATCCTTAGAACTTCGTCCGATAATCAAATCACGCACATACCCACCAACAACATAACATTCATAACCCAAGCTATCAGCCGTTACTGACAATTGCTTGAACACTCTTTCGTTTAACTCGAAAACCATAATCTATTGTAAAAAATTAACTCGAACAACCTTTTACCGTTGCCCGAGCTTTAATTGTTAGTGTGTGACTCCGACAGGATTCAAACCTGTAACCTTCTGATCCGTAGTCAGATGCTCTATTCAGTTGAGCTACGGAGCCGTAACCTATTGTTATTATGAAAAGCAAAGTAAATAAAAAGAGTGACTCCGACAGGATTCAAACCTGTAACCTTCTGATCCGTAGTCAGATGCTCTATTCAGTTGAGCTACGGAGCCAAACAATTTAAATTTATCTTAAATTTTTCACAGATTCAAAAATAACAAAAAAAAGAGTGACTCCGACAGGATTCAAACCTGTAACCTTCTGATCCGTAGTCAGATGCTCTATTCAGTTGAGCTACGGAGCCAAACAAATTCTTCATTTCCGAATTGCGAGTGCAAAATTAATATTATTATCCATACAAGCACCACCACAACAAATATTTTATCTTACATCTAAATACGATTATGATATTTATCATTTACAATTCAAAAGTTTTTATCTAACACATAGCAATATGATACAACAACCACCAAAATTCAACCACCACAACAAGTTAGCCAATCCTAGCTCTTAAAGCCAACATAAGATTGTCAAGAAATCTATTTTTTCTACTAAGAATTGTGAGCGCACCCACTGGATACGCTCACAATTCTTATATTCTATACTTTTGTAAATTACTTTACTTCCTCAAAGTCAGCATCCTGGATGTTTTCCTTACCGGGCTTTTGTGAAGCGCTTTGGTCGGCGCCGCCAGCATTGAAACCTGCGTCGGGACCGGGTTGTGCACCCGCTTGGCTGTACATTTCTGCGCTTGCTGCTTGGAATGCTGTGTTAAGTTCGGCGATGGCAGCATCAATGGCAGCGATATCCTGCGCCTTGTGCGCATCCTTGAGCTTAGAGAGAGCAGCTTCGATGGGTACCTTCTTGTCTGCAGGAAGTTTGTCGCCAAGTTCTTGAAGCTGGTTTTCAGTTTGGAAAATCATAGAATCAGCTTGATTGATCTTCGCAATGCGTTCTGCTTCCTTCTTGTCAGTTTCAGCATTTGCTTCAGCTTCTGCCTTCATGCGGTCGATTTCTTCCTGGCTGAGACCTGAAGATGCTTCGATACGGATGGTCTGTTCCTTACCTGTTGCCTTGTCCTTAGCAGAAACTTTAAGGATACCATTAGCGTCGATATCAAATGTAACTTCGATCTGAGGCACACCGCGACGTGCGGGAGCTATGCCTGCGAGGTTGAAGCGACCGATAGACTTGTTTTGAGCTGCCATAGGACGTTCGCCTTGGAGCACGTGGATGGTTACTTCGGGTTGGTTATCCTCTGCAGTAGAGAATACTTGGCTCTTCTTGCAAGGAATTGTTGAGTTTGCTTCGATGAGCTTAGTCATCACGCCACCGAGTGTTTCGATACCCATTGAAAGAGGAGTAACGTCAAGGAGTACGATATCACCAACACCTTCTTCCTTGTTCAAGATCGCACCTTGGATTGAAGCACCTACAGCTACCACTTCGTCGGGGTTAACGCCCTTTGAAGGAGCCTTACCGAAGAAGTCTTCAACGAGTTGTTGGATTGCGGGGATACGTGTAGAACCACCTACGAGAATTACTTCGTCGATTTCAGACTTTGAGATACCTGCATCGCGGAGCGCCTGTTCGCAAGGCACCTTACATGCTTGAATGAGGTTATGAGCAAGTTGTTCGAACTTCGCACGAGTCAAATTGCGCACAAGGTGCTTAGGACCAGATGCAGTAGCTGTGATGTAAGGGAGGTTAATTTCTGTAGCGGTAGAGCTTGAGAGTTCACACTTAGCCTTTTCTGCAGCTTCCTTAAGACGTTGCATTGCCATGGGGTCGAGAGAAAGGTCAACACCTTCTTCAGCCATAAATTCAGACACAAGCCAATCGATAATCACTTGGTCAAAGTCATCACCACCGAGGTGAGTGTCACCGTTTGTCGAAAGGACTTCGAACACACCGCCACCGAATTCGAGGATTGAGATATCGAATGTACCTCCACCGAGGTCAAATACGGCAATCTTCATATCCTTGTGTGCCTTGTCAATACCATAAGCAAGCGCAGCTGCGGTAGGTTCATTTACAATACGTTGTACGTTAAGACCTGCGATTTGACCAGCTTCCTTTGTAGCTTGACGTTGTGAATCAGAGAAGTAAGCAGGAACGGTGATAACAGCGTCGGTTACTTCTTGACCGAGATAATCTTCAGCAGTCTTCTTCATCTTTTGAAGTACCATTGCTGAAATTTCTTGTGGCGTATAGTTACGACCGTCGATAGCAACGCGTGGTGTGTTGTTTTCGCCTTTCACTACATCGTAGGGCATACGAGAAACTTCCTTAGCTACACGATCGTAAGTTTCACCCATGAAACGCTTAATTGAATAAATCGTGCGCTTAGGGTTTGTAATCGCTTGACGCTTTGCAGGGTCACCTACCTTACGTTCGCCACCTTCAACGAATGCAACGATAGAAGGCGTTGTGCGCTTACCTTCAGCATTAGTAATTACAACAGGTTCGTTACCTTCAAATACAGATACACATGAATTTGTTGTACCGAGGTCAATACCAATAATCTTTCCCATAATCGTTTTTATATTTTTAATTGTTAATATTTCAATTGATAATAAAGTACGCCGTAGTTGGCGTTCACCCTATTAAGTAACAAGAAGTGTGCCAAAAACATTTCGACTTAAGAAAACGCAAGAAAAACCACTGCCATTTTGTCAGAATTCTGCCAAAATGGCAAAAAAACGATACAAACAGAAAATATTTTAGACCTTTAGGCAAAAAACATCACCACACAATCCTAATACTCCGTCTGAATTTATATCACAATCACCATGGTCAATGTCATTGCAGTCATCTTTTGTTCTATTATTCATATTAACGTAAATCTTGATTTTACTTTAATTCTATCTGCTAAACGCTCATCCAAAGCTCCACCTACCAGGAAATCAAAGTAAGTGTTATAAATTATAGATGTAATTAGTCGTCCCTTAAAAATCCATTTTCAGAGAAATTCTATCATTAATTAGGATTTCTCTGATTTTTTGTATAAGCCACAAAAGAGCTCTCATTGCTCTTTTGAAGTTATATGCAGCAGCTGCAAGAATAACATTCACA
>JAZKYK010000001.1:0-135060 GCA_045612125.1 Alloprevotella sp. | reverse complement strand
GTGGGTAAAATCATCAATAACTCCGCCCACCTTTGCCGTCACCCGACTGTCATTGAACGTTTCCCCTTTCAGTGTGAATTTGGGGCGGTATTGAATGCCGAAGGAGTGCTTCTCGTTGAGTTGGTAGTTGACTCCAAGTGTTGTGTAAAGGCTTTGGGTGTTGTTGGTGAAGTTTGCCTTTTGTTCTAAGAATAAGGGTTTTTCGGAATAGAGGTATTGCTCTATTTCCGTGTCCTGAAAACCCTCTGTTTGACTGAAATCAACAGACGCAAACACGTCAAGGGCATTATGTCGATAATTCATGTTGAGCGTTTCACGCAGGTCGGTGTCTTCACTTTGATACCATGAAGAACGTAGGTCGAAACTGAACCCTTCACCTTGCCGCTTGATGGTCTTGATGCGGATTACGGCATTTACCGTGGCATCGTAGCGCGCACCTGGGTTGGTCACAACATCCACGCTTTTAATGTCCTTTGAAGTGAGCGTCTCCAATTCAGCATTGTCTCTCACCAAGCGGCCATTGATGTAGATGATGGGCGTGCCTTTGCCAATCACTTCCAACGTTTCGCCTTTTTGCGTGACTCCTGGCAATTTCTTTAATACGTCGTTTGCTGAGCCCGCTTCTGCAAGCACTGAATTCTCAACCGTAGTCACGAATGCATCGCCTTTAAGTTTTGTTTTGGGTAAGGTAGCCTTAATCACCACTTCGCCTAAGATGTTTGTGTCCAGTTCAAGACGAATCGTCTCACCCTTGTATGCCATTAGGCTTTTCATTTGTGGGGTGTAGCCAGCATACGAAACTTTCAACCAAACAATTTCTTGAGTGGGAGTCAGATCAAATGCTCCGCAGCTATCAGTCATGACGCCAGCCACGAAGTTAGAATCAGCGGTTAAGCCGATAACATTGGCAAAGATTAGTGGTTCGTTCATTTCATTCACTACCTTCCCCCGAACACTTTGTGCCACAGCGGACAAAGGGAGAAGTAAGGTGATTATAACCATCCCGATTTGTTTCAATAAAGAGCAATACATAAGCCGAATGAATACCAATTTTTTGATTGAATTCTTTTAGATGCTACAAAGGTATGTAAAAATTGGTACTATGCAAAACAAAGTACCTATAAAATCGAAAAACACACTTAAAAAAATGAGAAAAACAGTTAATTGTAAAAATAAATGTGAGTAGAGTTTAGAGTTTAGAGTTTAGAGTTTAGAGTTTAGAGTTTAGAGTTGAGGGTTGAGAGATGAAGGTTTAGAGAGAGGAGAAGCTCTGCAAGCTCCGGCCTATCTATAGCATCTATAGCATCTATAGAATCTATAGTATCTATAGCATCTATAGCATCTATAACTTCTGGAAAATAAATAATCTTTATAGCCCCTATAGTTCCTACCTCTAAGTATATACAGCTCCGCATGGCAAGATACCTCCGACATCTTGCAAACAGCAGGATTTACACTTCAATTTACGATTTAAAGGTTACTTCACCTCGGGCCGACAAGGGGACCTCCCTTTACATCTCTCAATTATAAACTAAAAAAAGACCTCCCGAACCATGCGGTTCAAGAGGTCTTTCTTATTTTAGAAAGGAACGTTCAAGCCGAAGTTAAGACTGGCTTTGCTTGATAAAGGCACAAATTCTTTAGTGACCTTACCGATGGTTTGATCCATAGCGATAAAGAGGTTGAGGCCTGAAGGATGGAAATTAACCATCCAACCAAAGGCACATCCGTAAGTTCCGGCTGCTACATTAACACCTGCGGAGAAAAAATCCAGGGGTGCTACATTGGCAGAGAGGCGGAAGTCGGTCCAGGTGTAATCGCCTTGGAAACGTGTTGTGTTCATTAAGCCAAACTTAAGTTTGTCGTAAGCAGGCAAAGTGTATTCAGCGGCTAAGTTCAGCGTTGTGGCGAGGGCTGTGGTACGCTTACCACGGTCGCCAGCATTGTCCAACTCATAAAGTCCCACAAGACCATCTGCCAAGCGATCAATCTCATCGTCGAAGTTATTGGCATCGTTGTCATCAAAACTAAATTTGTAGTCGTTGGTGGTGAATGTCTTGTCGCCATTGGTGGTTGCCACCATGTTGTTGTTCCATGAAATGAAGCCTAAATCCAAAAGGGCAGCACCGAATTTCCAACTGTCGTTTAATTTAAATTCTGCACCTAAGTCAATACCCAAGCCCATACCGTTAAGTCCAAAACCATCAATATCCACATCGTTTACGTATGGCTTTCCAGTGTTTTCGCTGATTTCAGTGAGGTAGGTGAGTCCCTTAACGCTGGCATTGATCTCTGCATTAGTCACAGCGGTCCATTCATTGTTGCCAAGGTTTACCTGTGCTTTATTGAACTTCGCTTCAACATTACCCAAACCAAACAAGACTTTAAGGTTTGCCCCAACGCGCCATTGGTCGTTGATGTTGCGTGAGTGTCCCAAGGCTAATTCAGCGTAGGCAGTGGCATTGATGTCGAAGTTGCTGATGTCATAGTGCTTGTTTGAGATACCCTCCTTCGCAAATTGGAATAAGGTCTTGGGCAACATGGTGTGAATATTGCTGCGCACGTTAATGCCAAACGTGTTGTAGCCGCCAAAAGCCTTGAATCCGGCAGAGAGAATTTCAATCTTCGTGTCGAAATTAAGTTTGTTTTCGTCGTCAATGTTGCTCAAGAATTCTCCTGCATTCACGGCAGGATTTAAGAATGTGGTTGTCTTGCCGTTGATGTTGTAGATGTAGTCCTCAAGGTTAAGGCTACCTTTAAGTCCAAGGTTGAAATTACCAAGCGCAGGAAGTGAAATGTAGTTTTGAGCATTGCCAATGGCAGGATTGATTTCGTGTCGGTACATATACCCGTCGATAAAATAACCCGTATTGGTGTGTTGCGCAAAGGCTGGCAATGCAGCGCTGAATAGGGCTGCCGATGCTATGAGGTGTTTAAACGTTTTCATTGTTCTGTGATTTAAATGAGCTTTATTTACAATTCGTCAATGTACTGTCCTGAAACAGAAATCTTAAGATTCTGTAACTTCAGCTTGTGGGCAGGCGAAATGGGTTCACCATTGCTACCCTTGAGCTTAGCGTTAAGCACCACACCGTCGAGATGTTTGATTTCACCAATAATGTCAATGTCAAGCTCTTGAGCATTCGCGGTTGCTGCAATTTCAACGGTTTCGGTTTCTACACCGGCAATGATATTACCCTTTACATCGATGGGGTAGATGCTCAATTCAAGTGCCAAGGGAACTTCCGAAACGGCATTGGCCCTAACCTTAATGGCGCTGATCACGAGCTTGTCCAAGGTTTCGTCGTGCCAATCCTTGATGGTGTCTCTGTACACGATGCATGATGAAGCATCCTTAAGGGCGAAAGGCGCAAACAACATGTATGACCCTTCAATGGCTTCAATGTTTTGGTCGAGCTCAAAGTTTGCAATCGTTTGGCGTGGAATTTGTGGATTTACCACGTCGATTTTGATTTCATCGGGAAGTCCCGCACCGCTCAGAATTTCATCAAAGCCGTTGAATACTTGAATTTCTGCGTCTTCATAACCCGCTTGAAGTTCATTTCTGGGGAAGTCCATGCTTGTGGTTAAGCAGAAGATATTGTCAGCTTTGTCGATATTCAGAATTTCAGAGTTTGCTTCCTTATTCGCACCCTTATTTCTGATTGCTGTAAGTTTAAGGCCAGCTTCAGCTCTGAGGTTGTTATCGGCCAATGGATTGTTGAGGCGGAGGTAAATCTGAGGCTTAGCAAGGATGATATTGGTTTCGTCTTGTCCGAGCATGTCGGGAATGTCGTTCATCGTTACTGGTGCAATGTTAATGCCGTCGATGGCGTATTCTACGTCGCCGCTCACTTCGCGTACCACGATTTCATCAAGTTCAGGTGTACAAACGTAGTCGATGGTTTCAGGAATATCCTCAATTGTAAAGTCTTCCTTATCACTGTAAATAGCCACTTGGCCTTCATTTACCATGACATCGCCCTTAAAGTAGAACATACCATCTTTAAATACCAACTCGCTGCTTCTTGGGCTTCTGCCTTTTAAAGCATTGGCCTGGGTAGCACTGTTAAGATTGATGGCATGGATTTTAACCTCAAGGGTGAGGAAACCATTGTCGGTTGAAAGGCAACCCTCGGGAATGTTTGAAAGGATACCTGTAGCAGGGTCGTAGCAATCAGAAATGACAAACTTCTTTTCCTCACCATTCTGTATGGTGGTGATGGTGATTTCACCTTCAAAGCCCGAAGGCAGTTTGGCGGTGAGATTTTCAAAACTAATCTTATTGATGTACTCTTGGAAGAACTTGTTTTGGCTCACGTCGAAACTCATGCGATACATCGCTTCAACGGCAATGCGTTGAATGTCCTTCACCGCAGCGTCAACCTTACCGCTAAAGTCAAACGAAGTGCCCACATTGCTGATGGTGTAGGTACATACGGGCTCGTCGGCATTGCGTGCTGCGCCACGTGCGAAGTGCTTAACAGCGTTTTCGCTCTTGCCCAATTCCGTTTTAATCGGTTCAATTTCCGGCCCTTTAGCTGTGAATCCTGGAATTTCAATGGCTTCCGACTTAAATGTACCTTCTTCCACCAAAGCATAAATTTCTTTGCCGTTGAGCGTACACTTCTTCACCTGACTTGATTCTTCAAGGTCGATCACCTGTTCCAAGTCCAAATCCTCAACATTAAGTGGGATGGTTAGGTCCTTCACCTCAATGCCTACGGTTGTATCGATATCTGCTAATTCATAATTATTGTCCACGCACGATGACATTGCTGCCACCGCGAAGAGCGACCATAATAAACGATTCCTTTTCATACGTATAAAGTTTTAAATGATTAATTTTCTGTTGAACACGGCTCTTCTGCAAATGTAAACACTTTTTACGAAATAATGATAATTTTTCACACAAATACCAGTTAAAAGCCATGAAAACAATAATCTGCTTCACCTTTTAATCTTTATGTGTCATTTTTATTTCGACCGCTTCTTGTCAGCTTACCGCGATCTATCTTGTCTGAAACGCTCCTTTGCCGCAAAAAAGATAAAAATCCTGAATTTATTACACGAATGACTATTTTATTTGTATTTTTGCATTATCGTAACAGAGATTACGGTAATGAGTATTACGATAAAACTTGTTGGTATGAAATTTTTTGATAGAGAACAAGAGTTTGAAAAGCTTAGAGAGATAGAAGAATTATCTCATGAGATTGCCCAATTTACCATTATTACAGGAAGACGTCGTATTGGTAAAACGGAGATGGTCAAGAAGTTTTATGAGAACAAGACAATACTGTACTTTTTTGTTGCGCGTAAAGCTGAAGCCGATCTCTGTGAGATATTCGTTGATGAGATTCGCAATAAACTGAGCATCCCTATGCTTGATAGCAAGGGAATGTCTTTTGCTACCGTATTCAAATTCATTATGGAATTGTCTCAGCATCAGCATATCAATCTTTTTATTGACGAGTTTCAGGATTTCTATAGGGTAAATCCATCTGTCTATTCCGATATGCAAAATATATGGGATAGTTATAAAAATAAGGCGCACATCAACTTGATTGTGGCTGGTTCTGTAAACACTTTGATGAATAAAATATTCAAGGATAAGAAGCAACCTCTTTTCGGAAGACAAACAGAAACAATGCATGTTCGGCCTTTTAAACCCTCAGTACTAAAAGAAATAATGTCTGAATATTGTCCAGATTACAAGAAATCAGATTTATTGGCTCTTTATACGCTAACTGGCGGTGTGGCTAAGTATGTAGAGTTGTTTATCGACCGAAAAAAGTTTACCGAAAAGAAAATGCTGGATATGTTCTTTGATCGTGACTCCTATTTCTTGTCAGAAGGTAAAAATATGCTTGTTGATGAGTTCGGCAAAGATTACGGCATCTATTTTTCTATATTGACATTTATAGCTCAAGGGAAAAATACACGTTCAGAATTGGAAAATGCGCTTAATATCAAAGAACTATCTGGGTACTTAAAAAATCTTAGTGAAGAATATGGTTTGATAAGCAAGATGCAACCTGTTTATGAAATGTCAAGTAATAAAAATGTGCATTATGCCATTAACGACCAATTTTTGAAATTTTGGTTCCGTTTCATATACAAATATACGCACATCATTGAGGCTGGCGGTCATGAAAGATTAAAAACAATAGCTGAACGTGATTTCACAACTTTCAGTGGAAAGTCTCTTGAAAGTTACTTTAATGAAGTGCTGAAAGAATCAGGAACTTATACTCGCCTTGGGTATTGGCATGACCGAAAAGGTGAAAATGAGATAGATATTGTAGCCGAGGACGAACTGGATAACAAGATTGAATTTATTGAGGTTAAACGACAAGTGAAAAACTTTGATGAAAACGTTCTAAAGGCCAAATCTGAATTATTCTTCAAAGCCGTCGGCACATTTAAAGGATATAAAATTATTTATAGAGGACTATCTATTGAAGATATGTAATCAGTAGAATATTTTTTTGACGCAAATTATTTTCGTCAAACAGATAGTTCCTTTATCCTAACCATACAAAAAGCAGACGAACAAGAACGCGTGAGCGAGTACTGTTCGTCTGCTTTTTTATTTAATGCATCACGATGTGAGCAATCATTGCGGTGCATCATGAAAATAAGATCATGTAAAACTTTAATTTCTTATTTTCACTTTTTTGAAAATCAAAGATTCTTGATGACTGTATGACCAAAGCGTCATATTTGAAATTTCGGTTGCATTGACATCTACATCTTTAATCACCACGCTACCCTTCGCAAAAACATTTCCTGGAATGATCGTTTCGACTCTGTAATAACCGCTGCTTGATCCCAAGGTTAGTGATGTTTCATTGTAGGTAAATTTATATTCATTGCCTTGATCGTCATAGATATACGATTTACCATTACTCTGTCCGTCTAAAACCAAAGAAATGGGTTTCGCTGAAACATTCATCACTCTGTATGAAATGGTTACCGCATTGCTTGCACTACGCTTGCAATCCAAAATGGTAAAATCAAGATTAGGGTCACAAGAATTTACGACCCATCCTGAAATTTGTGATTCTTCGGGTGTCTTTGGTGTACGTCCCTCAATGGCAACGTTTTTAAAAATCAAATATTCTTGTTCACTATACGACCAAATGGTTATATTCTTTAATACTGCTGCAGACTCTGAAACATTATTGATTTTTACAGAACCTTTCACTTTTACGCCATCAGGAATGGTTGCACTAACCTGATAATAACCGCTGCTTGACCCTAAGGTTAGTGATGTTTCATTGTAGGCAAAATTATATTCATTGCCTTGGTCGTCATAGATATACGATCTTCCACTACTTTGTCCATCTAAAGTAAGAGAAATAGGACTACTACCTACATTCTCAACCATATAATCTAAGGTTACAGTTGTGCCAGAAGCCTTGCAGCTTGTAATCGAAAACTTCAGGTTATCATTACAAGTAATAACCTCGGCATCAGCACCACCTGCATTCGGCGTTTCTTCCACAACCATGCTTACAGGAATATTGTAGTCGCCCAAATCTGAACGAACAACGAGTGTGAAACCGTATTCTCCAGCAGCATAGCCTGTACGGTCGGCTGTAAGGGTAATGGTTTCTACCGTTGAAGCATCTAATGGATTGAATTCAGGAATAACACCTTCCGTCTTATCAAATTTTGCCCAACCATAATCACCATCTGTTGCATATAATTCATACATTGTAGAACCATTGTGCGACATAATGGCGAAAGTTACACTTTCACTATTTCCCAAAACTAAAGCACTCGGAGTAACCTCTAAATAGCGTTCAACACTCTTCTCGGCATTGATGGTTAAGCGAAGCGACTCGCCATCAGCATTGACCAATAATGTGGTTGTGTGCTTGGCGTCAGTCAATTTGCTGCGATCAAGATCAACCTTAACGACGCTGCTCTTGCTCATTGCGGTAGTGCCAGAAGTTGGTGTGACTTTTATCCAGTCGGCATCAATTCCTGTGATTGTCCAATTCACATCGCCAGCGTTTCCAATGTTTTTCACATCAAAGGTTAATGAATTGTATTCTGTGCCAAAATTTAAAGTGGTTGTACTCAGCACGATCTTCGAGGTCTTGTTTTCTACCTCAGCAGTGATTTTCAAAGGCAACGACTCATTATCTGCATTGATAATAATCGTTGTTTCCTTATACTCTGTAATCAAGTCACGTTTCAACGAAACAGTTATCGCATTGCTTTTCCCTGCAGCCAACGTACCAGTTGTTGGATAGATATTCAACCAATCAATCTCATTCAATCCAGCGATATTCCAATTAAAACTCTTATTGCCATTGTTCTGAATACTGAACGAGAGCGATGTGTTTTGACTGCCAAAATTCAAAGAACTAACACTCAATGCCAACTTACCATCTTGTTTGATGGGTGTCAGTTGAATGTCACCCGACACGTCGCGACCCGTTACAACAGTAACCGTTTTATTATTGGTTTGATACCCACTTTTCAACGCCTGAATTTCATATTGTTTGGGATCTAAATCAAGAAATTCAAAATAGCCATCATTACCTGTAGTTCGTGAAAGCCCTCCAGGTCTTAGTGTCACAGTCACACCTTGCAAAACATCACCTGTAGCTGAATCAGTTACCTTTCCCGAAATATTTCCGGTAAAGACTTCTTCATCTTTAGCGCAGGCTCCCAAAATCAAAAGGCAAAAGAGAATGCCAAGAAAGTTAAAACTTTTAATCTTCATAAATTTTTAAAACTAATTTGATTATGTTTTCAATGTTATCAATCCGAGTAAAATATGACCGGTAATTGCGATGCATCATGAGGTAAATATGGCATTGGAATCAAAAAAGAAGACCAGTGTAGAATTCATTGCAGTTATAGACAATGGTAATGTCTGAAAAAGCTCTCCCATTTGGAAATAGTCTCATGTAGTGACCATTGTAAATGAGTTCATAACCCTTATAGACTATTTTTTTACCAGAGGGATATGTCTCCTTATATTTATATTTCCTGATTTTAGCTCCTTTTTCTTTGTAATAATTGAGTAATGATTTTATTATCTTTTTCCCTTTTATATTCTTGCCTTTGCTATTCTTACAAAAAAGTCCTAATCTTAAAGAAGCCGTATGAATTTTAGAGTCATATAAATGTAAAAACCAATGAATTCTTGCTGAAGAGTTTTCTTGATTAGAAATGTTAATACAGTATCTCTTTAATTCTTTGGAATTATTTTTTTGTAGGGAATAAGAATAACTGTTATAAAAATCTGGTTCTTGGGGCTTAATGGAATAACCTTCTCGGATCAGGATCGAATTAATAACTTCTCTTGAAATATCTGTGGTTGTAAAAATACCGAGAGGTTTTATAATCCCATTAGCATCCAATAGATTACCATCATCCTCAATATATTGCTCATATTTAGAGATGTCAATGCTGTCTGCTTTCGTTTGAGCATACGCTGTAAGTCCACACGATGTCAGCAACATCGTAGTGAACCATAGTTTTAGAAATACGTCTTTCATTGGTTAATTATATTGGAAAAGACGAAGACCTGTATCCGAATAACCGCTAGTTTCTTCCTGATAATAATTTTCAGAAAAACCATCATTATATGGATTATATAGGTACGTTCCTCCCATACTGTAGTACTGATATCCATAATATGATGAAATGTAATGGCTTTCTTCATTCCATTCCCTTACATTGCCATGCATATCATAAATTCCAATTTCATTGGGCAATTTTGTTTTCACAGGGTGCGTCTTGCCATCTGAATTATCAGCATACCATGCAACATCACTTAAGGTATTGCTCCCACAATAGGTAAAACCTTTACTAGCACCAGCACCTTTCGCCGCAAAAGTCCATTCATCTGTTGTTTTTGGAAGACAGAAATTACCCCCTAATTTGGCATTTAATTTTGTGATAAAATCTATACAATCCTGTAAAGTTACTGTTTCTACAGGTAAATTCTTTTCCCCAGTATGAGTAGAAGGATTTGAACCCATAATGGCTTTCCAAAGTTCTTGAGTGACTTCGGTTTCACCCACATAGTAGTGTGAAGATTCGGTAAGTACACGAATCATGCGGAAGGTGATGTTTGAATAAGTGAAATCCTTGTATGTGAATAATTCCCATCCGTTAAAACTTTCAAGTGTTGGAATATTTAAGAATCCACTATGTCCAGCCTTTAAAGCATTGCCGCTCAACGATTTTGTGAAAGATACACAATTGCTATAATCGTCAAAACAAAGTTTATTGTCATTTTCAGGTATGACTAAATAATAGTATGCTGAATAACCGTCACTGCCTGTTTCTGATATTGTTGTTGGGAAATCAGCAGTTAAAAATGTGTTTGAAACGATGTCGTAAGCTGTGTAATAGGTTAAACCAGAGAAACGGTAACTGGTATTGGCATCTCCCTTAAAACGTATGCGTCCAGTCATTGGGGTGAGGTTGGCTGTAATCTTAAGCACATCACCTTCGTAGATGTAGGTTGCAGCCTTGTCGGCATAAATAATACTATGTTGGTCAAGGTCGACAATTGTGCGTGAAGATTCTCCTTCAGTAATAAATTGGTACACTTCGCAGGTTGCTTCCTCGCCGGTAGTGAGTGTACCATAGTATTGAACATTCCAATCCTGCGTTTCCGCTTGATAAGTGGCTACCCCGTTAACAAATGCATTTTCAACTTTGAATTGCAGGTGTAGTTTATCACCTTCTTCCCATGTCGTTGTGGTGTTGCGTGTTGCGTCGTAATCTTTCTTGCTGCCTTCTAAATACATGGTCGCGCAGTTTGAGATATGCTCTTCCGTTGGGGTGTTGTTCAGATCCTCTGCAAACTCATCATTCTCGCTACAAGCGATGAAAAGCATTGCGGTAAGTACAATAGTAGAAAGTGTTTGAAATGTACGTTTAATCGTTTTCATATGCAAAACTATTTGATGTGATAGATTTATTGATTTATCGAGTGAATGTGTGAAGGATTAGGTGGGCGTGTTCCAATCCTCGTCTTTATCAAATTCTGATTTATTGATATTGCCTGAAGTTGTTGATTTGTCATTGAGGTCCTCGTCTTCGCCATGTTCAGTTTTATTGACGCTGCCTGAAGTTGTTGACTTGTCGTTAAGGTCCTCATCTTCGCCATGTTCAGTTTTATTGACGCTACCTGAAGTTGTTGACTTGTCGTCGAGGTCCTCATCTTCGCCATGTTGTGATTTATCTACAGAACCAGATGTTGTTGAATTGTCGTTCCAATCCTCTTCTTGATCATAATCTTCGCGTGAAATGACGTCTTCCTCTTCTTCCTTTGAAATCGTTTTGAATTTTGCTGTTTCACTCCAAACGATGTCAAGTTCGTTGCGAACGTAGGCGCGAACATAATAATAGGTTTCGGGCTCAAGCGACTTTACGCGTAATGTTATTTCTTGCGCTTTGTTGCCATCATAATGCGTGCCATTCTCTAAAGTGGGCGTTTCATTGGTTGAGCAAACCAAACCGCATTCTAAAATTGAACCATTACCTAAATCTGTAATCGTTACTGAAACACTTGCCGACTTACTCAGAATTTTCGATACCGTAATCGTTGATAATGTGGGCAAGGTAATTTCCTTTAGGTTTTCAGCATTGACTAAAGTCCATGAACCTAAATTCTCAGCCGAGGGCAATGTGACAAAACCACTACTTCCTGCAGTTAATACATGGTCGGCAAAAGTGCGTAGGTAAGCAGATTTACCTTCACCATCAACAACCAATTGACGGTCGTCTTCAAATAAAGCGTAAAAGTAACTTGATGAACCTTCTTCGTCAAGGCTTACCGATAATTGACGTGATGCGGCAGTGAATGTATTGCTGCTGGCGCTATAGTTGGTATATGTGGTGAGTCCTGAAATCTTATAGGTAGTTTTAGGCATCCCCACAAATCGGATGCGCCCTGTTAATGGTGAGAGCGAAGCCGTAACGGCAATGGCGTCGTCTTCTTCCAGAATGTATGTGCCATTCTTATCAGCGTACGATGCTGTTTTTAAATCCATTGTGACCGATGATGTTAATGCTGCAGAAGGATTTGTAAAATAATAAACCTCACAGTAAGCATCGTCGGGGGCCGTCAAGGGTGATGTGGTGCTCACCGTCCATGTGTCCTCTTCTAAATTGAACGTGGCTGAACCTTGAATGCGGTTGCCATTTTCAATGAATTGCAAATACAACTTGCTATCATCAGCCCATGAATGAGTGGCTCGCGCTGACTGATTAAAGTCTGTGAGCAAACCATTCAAACGCATGGTGTAGGTGAAATCCATTGCTGGCGGCACCTCCTCCTCATGCATGACGTCTGCAGTGTCGGTGGAACAAGCGCATAGCCCCATGAGCATCCAAATGCATAGAAGCCCAAGTCCAATGGAGTGCTTGTATAGATGTTTTATAATCATTGCTTATTTTATTAATGCTTAATCCCAATTGCCCTCTTCAGGGAAATCGTTGATTTCAATTTTGCTGCCCTGTGGCGCTTCCTTCGTGGTGAATGATGCTACGTTGCTGTAAACCGTGCCAGCTTCGTTGGTGGCATATGCCCTAACGTAGTACTGTGTGGTTGGTTCGAGTGAGAAAAGACGATCGGAGAATGTCGTCTTTTTACCACACGACAGTTTGGTGTCGGCCAAGGTTGGCTCGGTATGTGTGGCACAAACGAAACCTACATCGCTCAGCGTTCCGTTGCCATTATCGGTGACAGAAGCTTCCAGGAAAACTGAAGAACTCTTGATGGAACTATAAGCCAAATCTGAGAGGGTTGGTAAGGTTATTTCCTTACCGTTTGTGGCATTTACAAGTGTCCACTGATCGTGCTTTTCTGCCGTAGGCACAGTCATAAATCCACTTGAGGCAGGGGCCAATACCGCTTCACTAAACGTGCGCTTATAGGATGCTGTACTGACGTAGTCAAAGGTCAGTGCACGTTCCGACTCATCCGTAAAGTAAACATAGTAGAATGATGAATAACCTTCATCGTTCAGCTTGTCCGTCAACTTCGTGGTTTTTGAAGTGAAGGCATTGGTTGAGATGTTGTAAGTGGAATAATGTGAGAGTCCAGTGACGCCAAAGGATTGACCAGCAGAACCTTTAAAACGCACACGTCCTGTTTTAGGCGAAAGTACTGCTGTCACCGACAAGATGTCCTCTTCCAAAAGATAGGTGGCTTCCGTGTCAACATAGATCACAGAAGCAGGTGTTAGTTCGATGGTCAGTGCATTGACCGATGAGGGATTTACGAAATGGTAGGCTTCGCAGTCCGCCATCTCCTCTGCAGTAAGTGCCTTGTCGGGCTTTACATTCCAGATGTCGGTCGCAATTTCGTAGGTTGCTACCCCCTTGATATCTCCCTTAGAGTCTTTAAAACGGAGATAAACCTGAGCGCCGTCGGTCCACGAAAACGCAGCACGACTGCTTGGCTCGTCGGTGTAGTTATTGCATGTGGCATACAACTTCATTTTATAAACAGGAGCTTCGTTATTGTCGTCTTCAACGCCAAGCGTATCGTTAGCTTCCTGAGTGCACGAAACTGTAGCATATGCCATGAGGCAGGATAAGGTTAATCCGCCAATGTATTTTGCTATGATTTTCATGATTCCCTTATTTATTGTTGTTTTTGTCCCAATCGTTTTCCGTTTCGTAGCCATCGTTCACGTCGATACTGCTACCCTTGGGCTGTTCTTTTGTGGTGAAGCTGATTTCTTCGCTAAAGGTTGTGCCCTTTTCGTTGGTGGCATAAGCACGCACATAATAAGTTGTGTTGGCTAAGAGTGCATCTATGCGTGTTGCCATGGTGAGCGAAGTGCCACAACTCACCTTGTGGTGGGTTAACCCGGGATTGGGATTGATGGAGTACACAAAGCCACAGTCGCTGATTGTGCCATTACCCTCTGATAAGATTTCAGCTTGCAATGAAGTTGACTTGTGTGTTACCTTGTTGATGGTTATGGCTGATAACGTGGGGGGAAGGATTTCTAATGTAGCAAAATTACTTTCAGCACCATAGGCGATGCCTGCCTCGTTCACTACATATGCCCGTACGTAATACGTTGTGTTTTCGTTCAAGTTCTTGATGTTCGCATAGAACGTGCCCATTCGTTTTCCGCAGCTTACCTTAGTGTTGTCAACCGTTGGATTTGGGGTGCGTGCATAACAAAAACCGCAGTAGGCAATGTTGCCATCGCCATCGCTGAGGATGGTGCTTGAGAATGAGGCTGAGGTGGTGCCAATATTTGAGATTTTTGTTTCGTCGGCTTGGGCTAAATGAATTTCGTGTGTGGTTGAGAAACTGATGTTATTGCCATAATACACATCGTTTGTTTGTGTCACTACATACGCACGGGCATGATACTGCGTCAATTCTTGAAGACCTTCAAGGCGCACGCTAAAGCGGTTGGTCGTTTCGGTTGAAGCCGTGAATGAATTTTTGATGGTCGGGTTTTGATCTGTGCTCCAGCATACCCCGCGCTCAACGATGGTGTGTCCACCAAGATATGAAATGCTACCGCCCACAGTTGCCGAATTGTGGATGATGTTGCTTGCGGGCGTGGTGGTGAGCGTTACGATGTCGGGTGTAGTCGTTATCGTGATGGCTTCGCCGTACGAAGTGCCAATGCTGTTGGTGGCATAGGCGCGAACATGGTAAGCCGTGTTGGGCTCAAGTCCGGAGAGCGTTGAAATGTAAGGTCCCGTGGCACTTGTTGTGCCTAATTCTGTTTTTTGATTGTTGATGGTGGGTTCTGGCATACGACTCCATACATGGCCGTACTGAAGAATACCTTTCTTGTCGCCCACCTCCACAATCTTTCCTTTTATTTCAGCTTCAGAACTTTTGATGCTCACCGTTTCGCCCGTTTCAACAACAGGTGCTTGTTCGGGTTTCTCAGTGGTGAATTTAAGTTGGTTGCTGTAGCTGATGCCCTCATTGTTTTCAGCATAAGCCCGTACGAAATAGGTGGTGTTGGCTTCCAACGGACTGGCGTTGTAGGTCATATCAACAGCGTTAGAGCAATCACCGAAGTTGCAGTATTCTGAATTTAAGATGTCTGGATTTTCAGTTTTTCCCCAGCAAAATCCATAGTTGTTGACTTTTGAACTCCCAATGCTTACGATGGCACCTTTAAATGTTGCTGAAGATGAAGTGATGTTATTCACCTGAAGTAAAGTCGTTGTTGGGGCTTCCTTGGCCAGGATGGTCATTCTGACAGGAATATTCTTGCTGTGTTCACCCACTCTTAAGGACAAGTTTCCTTCATATTGACCTTCTGCATGGTCCGTACGGTTTACGGCTACGATGATGTTTTCCGTTTTTGAAAACGTACCTGATGTTTTGTTGGGAATAATCCAGTCGTTTGAAGGCGTTAAGGTGTAAGTCACGCTATTGTCCCCGCTTAGGGTTAAGGGCAAAGTGCTTGTGGTTGTACCAAAATCCAATTCTTGTGGCGATACGTTGACCGTCATGCCACGTACGGAAACCTTGACACGCACAACGGCATTACCACCGTCTGAAACAATGGCAATGGTTTGGCTGTGTTGACCAACCTCTAAACCAGTGCGATCAACATTGACCACGACACCCTTGCTGGCATCTGGCGATAGTTCGCCTGATGTCGGCGTACATGAAAGCCATGTGATGTCTTCACTGATTTGCCAATTAAGTTTGGCAAAGCCTTTGTTCTTGATGTTAAGCGTTAAGGACGTTGCGTCGTTCCCGAAATCCATGGTTTCTTGATTGATTTCCAGAACAGGGCGTGAAGGGCGGAGTGCAAAATCCAAACGGTTGTCTTTGCCAATTTCAACAACGATGTTTTTGTTTTCGGTGTTGTAATTGCTTTTGCTTGCCGTAACAACATAGGCTTGCGCTTGAAGGTCAAGAAAATCGTAATGCCCATCAGCCGTTGTTTGAGTGCTTTGTCCTGTTGGCGAAATCGTAATGATGGCCTTGTCAAGTGGTGCTCCTGTTTCTGCATCAGTGACATTGCCTATAATGTTTCCTGTAAATGCCTCAATGTCCTTGCTGCAATTTGTAAGAAACAACAAGGACAATAATAGTACAGGATATAGTGCTATTTTATTTAAGTCAATCTTCATAATGATTTTATTCGAATCCGTTATGAATAGGATTAAGGTGGGTGCTGTTAATGATTCAAACAGGGTTCTTATCAACTTGTCGCTTTGTCGGAAAACAACCAGATAAAAACGATATTAAATATTCAGCATGATTAATGATTTATGGGGAATTTAAAACCTAGATTAAAAAAGGTGGTGTGTCTGTAAAAGGCTCACCACCTTTTTCCGAGTTATATGTCTCAATAGTTTTATTGATTGTACATGAAACATGTGTTCTTATGAAAGAACGTGGCATGGGTTTTCGTTGCTTTTTTATTAAAAGTATTAACTAAAAGCTTGGCATCAGATTGATGATCCTCTTCGTATAAATCAGTATCCAGCAAGGTCTTTATATTACAGAGCCAATAGCTTATGCTAACGTCGGTAGAAGTTTCAGTCTTAGGTTCAATGTGTCCCAAACCTTTAGTTGAAACTTTTTGTGATATCAAGGCACTTGGTTGGCTGCAGTGCCTAAGCGTTTGCATACCTTCTTCCAATCCAATATGATAACGTGATTCTTTTGTCTTAATCTGATACAAGATGTGTTGATTGAATTGGTCAGGTTCTTGATTGTTGTGCTTTTCTTCACAACTCATGTCCAAAACAATGCTGTCACCTGATATTGATTTATATTTACAGAGTACACCATACTTGAAAGCACATAATGATTTGTCGTTTTCTTCCTTTACTTGGGCGTATTGTTGAATGGAACAACTGAAATGCCCCAAGTTGTGAGATCTTTGATCGGTAATCGGTTTGATGGCTACCCAAAGATGTCCTTCAGCGTCCTTTTCTAAACGTACTAAATCATAGCCTATAACGGTGTTGTAGGTAATCTCTGTGTGATGGTCTTGTGTTATGCATTCCCCATCTTTAATACTTTGAATGAGATGATTAAACCTAACTCCATTTACAGCATTTTGCAAGAAATACGACATAAAAGCAGATATGACGGCTGATTTAATTTCACACTCCTGTGAATCAAAATCATCATTCCCTTTAATTGAAACGCCCACATATTCACCATCCTTAGGATAGGTAAACCATTCGGGAGGAGTGGTTTGTCCAAAAGCACACTGCTGAATGACGAAAAGAAATATTACAAGAATATATGTGCGAAGAGATGTTGGCATCGGATGTTGGGATATTGAACTTATAAAGCGAATGGTTATATATAATAATATGCGTTAGTCTGCGTGTGAATATTAAAAACAGAGTAGTTTTGTATCTATGGAAATGTTTTGATTCACTCGCAAGCTAACGCATTTTTTGCACTTATATGAGTTGTCTCTAATGATTTTGCTTACTTCCTTTTAAAAATTGTAACAGAGGCTAAAACCAGTAAAATCTTTTGAAACAGAAGGCGCAATCTGTAAATGACGCGGTTTAATAACAACTCTGCGTGCACCAGGTGACACAGCTGCGTCAATCAAGTTGTAGATATAGATGGCTGCAGCTGCACCAATACAACAATTTCTTGCTGTTTCGTAATTGTCAACCTTGCTCTTATATTGCTTGGCAAATTTAGGTTGGCTCAACATCTTTGATTCATAAGACGCACGTTCATTTTCTGTGAAGATGATACCACCAATAGCTGCAACTTCTGCGGCAAGGATTACAATACCCTTCGTTTTGCTACCTTTGTACATTTGTCCCCACCCAGGAACTAATGACATAACAACAGGTTTAACACCATATGAAGTCGTTGTTGAAAATTCATCATAAATAGGCGCATTAGCAGTCTGAGATACAGCAAATAATGCATAATATTCATATCCTCGACTACCATCTGGGTACGAAATGTATTCCCAATACTCATCTATGAATCTTGTATAGAAAACATCACTTTCAATTTTGTTGCCAAAGATAAGTTTGAAGGTTTCTTTGCTAACAGGTGTATCTCCAGAAACGGTTTCTATTTCAGTCAAAGTCTTGCCGGACAATTGATTACGAGTCCCAAGAGATACTCCTAATTGATTTACTTTTTGATTGCGTGCACTCTCAAGACTTTCCGATGAAATTTTAACAATCTTAAAGTAATAAGAAGTGTTTGAGCGACTTGCATTAAGTTTTTCTTCACCACATCTCATCCATTCTGTATTTTCTGAATGTTTCAGTACTTTACAAAATGAGGGAAGAGACATCATCATGCAAAGACATATTAAGAAAAACTGTTTCATATTATTCTTCAGGTCTTACAATTTCATTGACATATTTTCTTGCTTGTTCTCCAAAAATTTGACCATTTGCTTCATCTTGCAATGCTTCATTAAATGCATTGTTACGTGCTTGTGCGGCCTTAACTTCGTCAAGAGTGTAACCAATTCTAACAAAATATTTGTTTTGTTCCTTTTTTACAAACGTCATCTCTGCTTTTAATAAAGGCATAACAAACTTAGCAACATTCTGTACATAAGTTCCATGAAAATTGTCGTAGTCCTTTCCTAAAGAACCAAAATCTCTTTCCATACCACCTCGGACAACGCTACCTGCTTGAGTGGCATACTTAAGACAAGCAGCATTGGCTGCAGACATCTCAGCTGCAAATGAAGATGCTCCAGAACCATCACTAATAATCTCAACTAAATTTTCATTGGATTGGACTTTTGTACGGAATTTGTTGATTATTTCTCTCATCGTATAAGCCATCGACTGAGATTTGTAACCATCAGCTGTAAATTGTTTAACCAAATCACCAACTGGGTCTTCTTCTATGATCGTTCCATTATATGGAGAAGCAACAGGTGCTTGTATAGGTTGTGGCGTATAAGTAACCATTTGCTTTGAACCTCCACAAGAACCTAAAAGCATTGCACCGCCAATCACTGCCAAAATTGAAATCTTTTTCATAATCGTTTGTTTTTGTATCGGCGAACACCCGAGTCCGATTGGTTAATTGTTGTCTTTGAAGTATAGATACAAAAAAAGCGTGGGTGTCAGTCTTTGTCACTCGTCCCACACTCTGAGGTTCTACCAAAACCTTACCGTCGAAACGAACAACTACTGAATCCCACGCAGATATAGTAATATTACAATCCCAAAGCACCCATATATAAAATACAGGTGCCTGGGATATGTATAGATATACCTATCCCATGGACATTCACTGTAGCCTTGTCTTTGACGGAATGAAACTGGTAGATTTCAGAGTGTAAAGAACAAAGCGTTCAAGTAAACGCCTTAATATGATATGTGCCCAATAATCTATTCTAATCTTATTCTCGAAAGATAGAAATAGCCATTGTGACCTTGCAAATGTAATAAATAAAAATTAAAACATTCAAGTAAAACTTAAAAAATGTTTTAGAATGTTTAAAATGCTCCTGCTCTTTGTCGGATTTCATTGTTTTTGGAGCTTTCTAAGACAACGTTTTGGTTAACCAAACGACGGTGACGAAAGGAAAACGCTTACTGAGCGGAGACGCCCTTCAGCGTTTTGATCATGCGGTTTATAAGAAACTGAATGTGTATAATAGGTTATAAACAAACGTGTTAAGTATGTTTACCTGACAGCTATAATTTAGTTTATGTGATTTGAACGTTTTAGCAGACAGCGATAATATAAAATAGGGCGTGTCAATATCGTTTGACACGCCCTATTTATATATGAGTAATGTTTATTTCAATTTTGCCAAAGCGTTTTTGATGCGGCTGATGGCTTCAACGATGTTCTCATCGCTTGTTGCATAGCTCATGCGGAAGCATTCGGGTGAACCAAAAGCATCGCCACCTACTGTTGCAACGTGCGCTTCTTCAAGAAGGTACATGGCAAAGTCCATAGAGTTGTTGATGGTTGTCTTGCCATCGGTCTTGCCAAAGTAACTGCTGCACTTGGGGAAGAGGTAGAAAGCACCAGTTGGGTTGTTTACTTCGAGTCCGGGGATTTCCTTAGTGAGATTCACGATCAAATCCTTGCGGCGTTCGAAAGCCTTGCGCATTTCTTCAACGCAGTCCTGAGGACCGGCAAATGCTTCGGCAGCTGCAATTTGGCTTACAGAGCAAGGACCTGAAGTATATTGACCTTGAAGCTTGTTGCATGCCTTAACCAATGCTTCAGGACCTGCAAGGAAACCAATGCGCCAACCGGTCATGGCATAAGCCTTAGAAACACCGTTGATGATGATGGTGCGGTCCTTCATGCCTTCGCAAGCTGCGATTGAAGCGTGCGCACCGATGTAGTTGATGTGTTCGTAGATTTCATCAGAGATAACGACCACTTGTTCGTGGCGGCGCAATACTTCGGCGAGGCCTTCAAGTTCTTCCTGTGTGTAAACCGAACCAGTAGGGTTGCTGGGTGAACAGAGGATGATGGCCTTGGTGCGTGGTGTGATGGCTGCTTCAAGTTGAGCGGGGGTTATCTTGAAGTCTTGTTCGATACCTGCTTCAATGTAAACGGGTGTGGCGTCTGCGAGGAGCACCATCTGTGGGTAACTCACCCAATAGGGCGCAGGAATAATCACTTCATCGCCAGTAGCTGCAACAGCCATAACGGCATTACATACACATTGCTTGGCACCATTAGAACATGAGATCTGGGCTGGGGTGTAGTCCAAACCATTTTCGTTTTTGAGCTTAGCACAGATAGCTTCGCGCAATACGGGGTAACCAGGGACGGGCGAGTAGCGTGAATAATTGTCGTCTATAGCTTTCTTCGCAGCTTCTTTGATGTGATCGGGCGTGTTGAAGTCGGGTTCGCCCACTGAGAGGTTGATGATATCAAGACCTTGCGCCTTGAGTTCAGCGCTCTTTTGCGACATAGCGAGTGTTGCAGATGGCGCAAGACGGTTAACTGTGGCTGAAAGTTGTGTCATAGTTATCGTTGGTTTAAGTTAGTCGCGACGGCTTCCGAAGATGCGTAGCAAGTAAATAAAGAGGTTGATAAAGTCGAGGTAAAGTGTGAGGCTACCCATCAGTGCAATCTTGAGCGTGCCTTCGTGGGTTTCATTGCCGTAGAAAATTAACATGTCCTTGATTTTCTGAGTGTCGTAGGCTGTTAATCCGCAGAAAATCAAGACGCCTGCATAGGTTGTGATCCACATGAGCATTGTGCTTTGCATGAAAAGGTTAACAATGCTTGCGATAATTAAGCCAATAAGCGCCATAACTAAGAAACGGCCCATTGTTGATAAGTCTTTCTTGGTGAAATAGCCTACAAGACTCATTGCTCCGAAGGTTCCTGCCGTAATGTAGAACGTCAGGGCGATTGATTCCATCGTGTAAACCAAGAAAATACTGCTCAGCGTCACCCCATTAAGGATTGAGAATAATACAAACAGAATTCCTGCTGTGCTGAAAGATATTTTCATGATTCGTGCACTGAGATACCACACTAATCCCAATTCACCGAGGGCCAGAAGCCAAATGGTTTTTCCAGTGAAGATGTATTGTAAGATGGCGGGTGAACTTGAAACGTAGGCTGCAGTAAGCCCAGTTACAGCGAGTGCCATGGTCATCCAAATGTAAACATTGCGCATTAATGCGGGAAACGCTGCACTCTTGTCAACAGATGTTGAGTAGTTGTTGTAAGTTTTGTTGTACATAATGTTGTGTTTTAAGGCGACGGATGGTTTTCGAAACTTCCCCTAAAGCAGAAGAATGTCCTATCAGTCTACAAATTTATACTTGCTTTTGTTGCGTGGCTTTGCTTCAGGACTTTCGTTGGCGTAGCCGAAGCCAACGCACAGGCTAAGTTCATAACCAGGACTGAAGCCCAGCTGTTCTATCAAAGGCTTGCACAGTTCGTTGTCTTTGAGGAAGCGCACTGGACTGCCCAAACAAATCGATCCAACGCCCATACTCCACGCTGAGAGTATCATGTTTTCAGCTAATAAACCGCAGTCGTAAGCGGAGAAATCGTAGGAGCAATCGCGCGCAATAAATACCATAACGGGAGCACCGCGGAAACAGCCAGCAACCGCTGTAGAGTCCATTTCGGGATGGCTTTCTGCCATGGCGCGTTTCATGTTGTCAAGAATCTGAGGGTTGTCCACCACTCGGATCTCCCACGATTGCTTGTTTTGGCCGTTTGGCGCATTAATGCCGCAATCCAGAATTTGTGTCATGATTTCGCGTGACACCGGTTCCGCCTTGTATTGGCGAATACTTCTGCGCGCCATGATGGTCTCAATCACTTGATTGTTGTCGGACTTAAGCGTGCTGCTTTCTTCTGTTTTGGCACAAGCCAGAGTAAACAACAGCGTAAAACCAACGAGAATGATTTTTAAATGTTTCATTGTTAGGTTGAATCGTTGACGAGTGGATGAGGAGGTGTTGTTCAAGCGGCGTCTTTGCCTTGCGGGCAAATGATACTTTGCGATGGGGTTATAAATGCTATAGAAACTATAAATGCTATAGAGGTTATAGATGCTATAGAAATGGATTGGCCGCCAATTGCAAATGATATAGGTACGTTGATTGACGACGGGCCGATGCAGGTTAGCACGATTTGCTAGTGGATTGAGACGGGCCGACACAGGGATCGGCCCCTACATCTCTAAACTCTTATCTCTCAACTCTCATTTCTCCTCTCTCAACTTTGTATTTCCGTTACTTAAAGTGGAGGTTATGTCCCATGCGTTCCTTCTTGGTTTTGAGGTAACGCTCATTGTAGATGTTGGGTTGTACTTCAATGGGTACGTTCTCTACAATTTCAAGTCCGTAGGCTTCAAGGCCTACGCGCTTCACGGGATTGTTTGACATGAGACGCATTTTTGTTACGCCGAGGAGATTCAGGATTTGAGCCCCTACGCCGTAGTCGCGCAGGTCGGGGTCGTATCCTAAGTGGATGTTGGCATCAACTGTGTCTAATCCTTCTTCCTGAAGTTTGTAGGCCGCGATCTTAGCCATAAGTCCGATGCCACGACCTTCTTGATTGAGGTAGAGCACCACGCCCTTGCCTTCTTTTTCAACCATGTTCATGGCGCGGTGGAGCTGTTCGCCGCAATCGCAGCGTGAACTGCCGAAGATATCGCCTGTGGCACATGAAGAGTGGACGCGTACGAGAATTTCTTCGCCGGGTTCCCACTCGCCCTTGATGAGTGCGATGTGTTCCAAACCGTTGTTTTTTTGGCGGAAGGGGATGAGGCGGAAGTGACCATAGGCTGTGGGCATATCCACTTCTTCGCCCTTTTCAACCAAGCATTCCTGGCGCAGGCGGTAAGCAATCAAATCCTTAATGGTGATGATCTTCAAACCTTCGCGCTTTGCAAATTCCTGGAGCTGGGGCATACGTGCCATCGTGCCATCCTCGTTAAGGATTTCAATTAAACATGCAGCGGGTTGGAAGCCGCAAAGACGAGAAAGATCAACAGCTGCTTCAGTGTGGCCCGCACGTGCCAATACACCGCGGTCCTGTGCATAAAGCGGGTTGATATGACCTGGGCGACCGAAGTCTTCGGGTTTGCTGTTGGGGTCAGCCAAAGCCTTGATCGTGGCACAGCGGTCGGCACAGCTTACGCCTGTTGTACAACCTTCGAGCTTGTCAACAGTAACCGTAAAGGGCGTTCCGAGCATACTTGTGTTGCGTTGCACCTGGAAGTCTAAGTCCAATTGTTTGCAGCGCTCAAGGGTGATGGGTGCACAGAGCACGCCACGTCCGTTTTTGAGCATGAAGTTTACAGCCTCGGGGGTGCAGCATTCTGCTGCCATGATAAGGTCGCCCTCGTTTTCGCGGTCTTCGTCGTCAACAACGACGAGGAATTTGCCTTGCTTGTAATCCTCGAGTGCTTCTTCTATGGTTGATACGGGAAATGTTTGTTGCATATGAATTAAATGAAAATGTTAGTTATTAGTGGTATTGGACGTTGTGCTTGGTTTGGTTTTCTGAAGTTCCTCTTCAATTAAACCATGCAAGCGGTCCATTCTTTTGACGATTTGCTTGATGTCGCTCATTAAGCGTAAGCGGAACCTCCATATACGTATCCACATGAGCAATCCCAGGGGCAAGCATACACCAACCAAGATGTTGTAACGTTTGCGGGCAAAGGGGTGGGTGTGGGCAGTGACGTAAATGATCGGTAATTTATTTATTTCACGCAAGATGCGGATGTTGCGTGTGTTTGACAATTCCTCAACCACATTCTCCAAACGATTGCTCAATTCTTCAACGGTGTGGTCGATGCGGCGTCGGAAGAATAGATGGATATAGTTTGGTGCGCGATACAGCTTCTTACGTTCGCGGTAGTACTGGAATGCCTGACTCAGTGCTGCCACTTCGGTGATCAGTTGTTCGTAGTTGGGTTCATACAAAATAACCTCCTTCTTGTGGATGGTGCGCTTGGTGCGCAGACCAAAGATTTTTTTGAAGAATTGAATGTAGGCGTCTTTGTTGAACACCACGGAGTCGCGGTTGGCCATGAATGTTAAATAGAAACCACATGGCACCAGAATGACGGTGCTGATCCACATACCCACAACGATGGCAATCGCCCCTTCGCGGGCCATTTTCATTCCTGCTGTGTTAATGATGTAGTAGAGGATAAAGATTAAGACACTAACGACAGCAGGCATACCTAAACCGCCCTTGCCAATGATGGCGCCTAATGGTGCACCAATGAATAAGAAGCATAAGCAAGCCAACGACATGGCCATTTTTTGATGCCATTCAATCCAATGTCGGCGTACGTTGCGCTCTTCATACTCAATTTTTTCGGCTTTCCAATCCAGGTCGAACATGTACGACTGTACTTGGTCGCGTGCACTTTGTAGGGCATTGCTCAACTTGCGCTTGTTCTCGCGTGCCAATATAGAGTCAATGTTCTCCACCTGTGCCACCGCTTGGAGGTAGCGCACGGAGTCGCGCTGTCGGATTTCAGGCTGACGCAAATAATTCCTGCGCAGGGTGGTGTAGTATTGGTTGCCCAAACTGTCCATCATGTGCTGCAGTGAATCAACGTCTTGCTCAATCTGCGTCATGTCCTTAGTTGAGGGCATATTTCGTAGTGCCTCGGCATCCGTCAAACTGAAGTTGGCATCAAAGTCGATGATGAATTTCTTGTATGCAAAGGTTTCGCGGTCGTAGGGCACACTGGCTGATTTTTGTAATCCCAAGGCGCTTTGTCCCTGTAGATTTTCAAATTGTTCGCCTTGCCACAATTCCAGCAAAAGGTGCATCTTATCTGCCGACATTTCCATGCGACCCGAATCTGCCAAAACAATTTGTGCCCGGTCAAAGCCGCGGTCGGTTTTGTAGATAATCACATCGTAGAGCATGCCACTGGCTGCATCTTTCTTTTGCACGTAGAGGTTGACGTTGGGCACACCATTGTAGAACTGCCCTTCAGGAATTTCCAGTGCCGGCGATGATTGCTTCATGCTAAACAGCAATTGGCGCATGCTGATTTGGGCAGCGGGAGCAATGCTGTTTTGAAAGATGAACGAAACGCCTGTAAGTACAATGACCACCAGCAATATGGGACGCATAATGCGCAAGAGTGGAACCCCCGCGGCTTTCATGGCCAATAGTTCCAACTGCTCTGCCATATTACCAAATGTAATCAATGAGGCAAGCAGCACAGCGAGGGGGAGGGAAGTGGGCACCATCGTTATGCCCATGTACCAAAAGAATTGTCCTAAGATGTCTAATGTGAGCCCCTTACCAATCAGTTCATCCACGTAGCGCCATGTGAATTGCATCATGAACACGAAGAGGGTGATGAAGAAAGCTGCTAAAAAGACAAGGAAAAACTTCTTAAGGATGAATAAGTCAAGTTTTTTTATAAGCATCGTTAGCAAAAAGCTTTAGGCGGGTTCTATAATTTAGTTTTTTTTATTTTTTGTTGATTCTGAGCTTGATCACTTTACTTATCTTTTTGTCAAAAATCTTACGTGAATCGATTCAAGCTGATTTATAGAACCTACTTTGAGTGTCACTTGCGGACGATTATCAATGCGTACGCACGTTCAAGGAGCAAAGTTAATATATTTTTGGGAAAGGACATGATAAAAATGAGTATTTAGTGACGTGAAAAGAAAATAAGGTGTGGAATTGTATTGAGAGTTGTAGGCTCCAATCCCTGTGTCGGCTCGTTAGCTTCGATATTCCTATCTCGTTTGTAATTGGTATCTTCGCAATAAGGTCTTTAGAGTCTTCAAACTTGCATTGATTCTAAAATATCTATAGTCTCTATAGCTCCGATTGTCTATAGTCTCTATAAAATCAGGAAGCGATATCCATATATACAACGAGCGTGTCAAAATGCACACTTGACACGCCCGCTGTTTCTGTTTTAAGGTCGATCGTTGCCTTATTGGTTTTCAATGCGGCGCAAGAACATCATGCCCGAGGTGTTGTTGTCTTGGGTAATATATCCTTCCAATTCAATATGGAATGGTTTGCCAGCTTCAAAGCTGTTCAGGGTGAAGCTTTTTTTACGCAAAGGCGCAAATATAGAATCCTCCGAACCAGAGACAAAAATACAACATGGTTTCGCTATACTTATTCGTCACAAGACCCACTCTATTCCCGAATTATAAAAGGAAAACCATCTAAAAACAATAGAAAAGTGAAACATCTTATTCTTTTCAAGTCGCTAAACGCTTTAAAAAGCTTTGAAAAATGCGTTTACGTGCGTTGTATTATCAAGAAAAGTTGTAACTTTGCGACCGAAATTAAACGAAGCAATAAATATCTATAATAAACTCTTTTATGATTAAATCACAAGAAATCAAGAAAGGTACTTGCATCCGTTTGGATGGCAAGCTTTATTTCTGTATTGACTTCCTCCACGTAAAGCCAGGTAAGGGCAATACAATCATGCGTACAACATTGAAGGACGTTGTTTCAGGTCGTGTTCTTGAAAAGCGTTTCAATATTGGTGAAGCTCTCGAAGATGTTCGTGTAGAACGTCGTCCTTACCAATTCCTTTATATGGAAGGTGCTGACTATATCTTCATGAACAACGAAACTTTCGAACAAATTCCCATTGCAAAGGACCTTATCACAGGTGTTGATTATATGAAGGAAGGCGACGTTGTGGAAGTTGTTAGCGATGCTTCAACAGAAACTGTTCTTTATGCAGAAATGCCTGTTAAGACACGTCTTCAAATCACATACACAGAACCAGGTCTTCGTGGTGATACAGCAACCAACACACTTAAGGATGCAACCCTCGAAACTGGTGCAAAGGTGCGCGTTCCTCTCTTTATTGAAGAAGGCGAAATCATTGAAATCGACACACGCGATGGTTCTTACCAAAACCGTGTAAAGGCATAACAATTGGTTTGTTTGACTTCATGGCGGATTCTGAAATAACTGGTTTTCAGAGTTCTTCATCTTACAAAAAAATAAGAAGGGCGTGTCAAGATATTTAAATTTTGACGCGCCCTTTCTGCTCTTTTCTATATGCAACGCAAGGCTTCTGTCAACCACACTGAATCGTTGTGGAACAGAAATTATTTAAGGGTGTGGACAACAAACTTCTTGATTTTCTTCTCGTTCATGTTGCTTACCCCGCTTTTACCGCTTTATCTGAGCGAAACGTTTCATGCCGACAAACACACGATCGGGATTGCGCTTTCAGGTTACACCATCACGGTGATGCTGATCCGTCCCTTCAGTGGCTATGTTGTGGATGCTTTTTCACGTGCTAAGGTGTTGTTTTGGAGCTATTTCTTCTTTGCCCTATGCTTCGTGGCTTATCCTTTAGCAGGTTCCTTGATAGCTTTTGCAGTGTTTAGGACCTTGCACGGTTTACCATTTGGTATGACCACAGTGTCCAACAGTACGGTGGCAATAGATGTTCTGCCTTCATCAAGGCGTGCAGAAGGTATCGGTTATTATGGTTTAAGTAATAATGTCGCTACGGCACTGAGTCCGATGATTGCGTTATGGCTGTATGAGTGTACGGGTAGTTTTAATCTTCTCTTTGTCCTCTCAATCGTGGTGGCTTTCGTGGGCTTATATTTCCTGGGCACATTACAATTATCGCCTCGCCCTTCATGTGCGCAGGTGCGTAAAATATCGCTAGACCGTTTTATCCTCATCCATGCCTGGGGAATGGGCGCTTGCTTTGCGTGTCTTTCATTCTCGTATGGCGTGATTTCCACTTACATCGCCCTTTATGCCAAGGAGGAACTGAATTTGCTGAGTGGATCGGGGGTGTTCTTCCTGCTGATTGCTTTAGGCTTGATTGTTTCGAGATTATATGGAGGACGTTCTTTACGTAAAGGGCGTGTGCTTCAAAATGCTTCGTTGGGCGTGGCGGTGTCTTTAGTGGGCTACTTTATTTTTGCTGCTGTTCACGAGCCTTGGGGCGTGTATTTATCGGCTTTGATTATTGGTCTGGGTAATGGACACATGTTCCCGGCCTTTCAGACGATGTTTATCAATATCGCTCGCAATGATCAGCGTGGCACGGCCAATTCAACGCTCCTGGTGTCGTGGGACGTGGGGATGGGTTTAGGTGTGTTCCTTGGCGGTGTTGTGGCTGAGCTATTTGATTTTACAGCTGCTTTCTGGATGGCTTGGATCGTCAATGCTTTAGGCGTTGCTGTGTATTATTTATATGTGCGACAATTCTTTGAACAAAATAAATTGAGGGTTTAGAGATGAGAGTTTAGAGTTTAGGGTTTAGAGATGAGAGAAGAGGCTTCGCCTCGTTAAGAGGGACCTAAAGGTCCGTTAAGAGGTTAAGAGAGATGTAGGGGCCGATCCCCGTGTCGGCCCGTCGTCAATCAACTCACGAATCTTGCCAAGCCGTGTCGGCCCGTCGTCAATTCACTCATGAATCGCGCAAATTTGTGTCGGCCCGTCTCAATCAACGTACTAACGAGGGCTTAGAGTTGAAAGTTGAGAGATGAAAGTTGAGAGATGAAAGTTGAGAGATGAAAGTTGAGAGATGAAAGTTGAGAGACGAGAGTTGAAAGAAAAAAACGAAAGCACAACCGCAGCATTATTCGTGAGACGTCCCACTGGGGCGTCTCCTCAACAGTGTACTACCACTTCCGCCGTCCACCAATCGCATGGCACTTTTACTTTATTCTCTGTATTGCCGTTCAAGATGGTCATCAATTTAATCCACGATATTAACATCTCTGACCTGAACTTGCGCAGAGGGGAGCAATTGAGAACCATTGCAAATGATTTTCTGCCCTTTAGAGTCCTTAAGGAAGAAATAGAAACTCTTTACTTCTGAGCGACGACGGGGATCGGTGGTTATGGCATATACCGAGCGAACGAGGGGATAATCACCCGTGGCGATATAATATTGGTAAGGGCGGAAGAAATCAGCCTTTTCATCAGACTGACGACTCACCATCATCACCTGCACATCAAGATCATGGAAACTATTGATCACACTGTCGGAGCGCAACCAATCCACACCCACTACAGCGATTACATTGGGATTATTGCGGGCTGCATCGATTGCCTTAAGGTTACTGCCCTGTGAGAAGAGATTACCACCGAGCTGTTTGCTGCGACACAGCGAGTCGGTCATGTAACGCACAGTACTTGAACGTGAATTGTCGAACACCACGTTGATTTCTTCATGGCGCGTGCCATGCTTAAGCTGATCCCAATAGGTGATTTTGCCGTCAATCACATCACGAAGTTCATCCAAAGTAATCAATGAGTCGGGGTTTTGACGACTGGTTACGAGGGCAATGGCATCATAGGCAATCACACTATGAAGGGCATTCCCTGTTTTACGCTTGATAATTTTGCGTTCGAGGTCTGTGAGTTTTCTTGTCGCAATACAACAGCGCACACTATCATCGATCAGCATGTGAATGGCAGAATCTTCTGTCACGTAGTAAGGTTGCATATTGGCTTCAGGATGGAGTTTTCCAAACTGCTCAACTTCTTCATCCATGATTGTTGAGAATGTTTCGTCGATCGCCACCTTAACGACATTTTCGGTCATCCAAGCCCCAGGTTTCTTTTGTTCGCAGGCTGTGAACAACAATACTGAGAAAGAAATGATTGATAAAATCAGCTTATTCATAAGTTTGTAGGTTTTAGTTTAAACGTGTATTTATACTGACGCAAAAATACAAAAAAGTTGGCAGACCATAATCATTTAGGTCTGCCAACTTAATATGTTTCAACTTAAACCGAATATAAATCGATCGTATTTAAGCTAAATTATTGAATACGGAAACGGATAGGGAGTGTGTACCATACACGCACGGGGTTACCCTGTGACTTCGCGGGGATGAACTTAGGCAATTTCTTAACCACCTTAATAGCAGCTTCGTCACATTCGTCAGAGAGGCTCTTACGAACGGTAACATCACCTACTGAACCATCCTTTTCAACCACGAAACGTACGATTACCACACCTTGAAGTTCTTGTTCGAGGGCGATGCTGGGGTACTTGAGGTTATCGGCGATAAACTTCAAGAGCGCATTTTCACCACCAGGGTACTGAGCCTTCTGTTCTACCACGTTTTCAAGGATTTCGTCTTCAGCGGGTGGCACTTCATCACCACCAGCGATTTGGTTATCCTTCAAGTCGTCGATATTGATACCGTCTTCTGTATCACCCACGTAGTCCTGAGAAGCGATCGCAATGTTCTTACGTGTTACTTCTTCCTGGCTCTTGAGTGCTTTAGTTTCGTCAACTTCATCCACGATATCAGGTACAGTAAATGCGATAGAAGCCTTTACCGCAACCTTTTGAACAACAGGTTTTTCGTATTCTTGCTTGATTTCTTGCTTCGGCTCTTCCTTCTTAGGTTCTTCCTTCTTCAATTCCGCGAAAGAAGTTTCCATTTCAGCTGTCATATCGCGATTGGCTTCAATTGCAGCAGACACTGCAGTCTTAACACCAATGATAACAGCCAAGGCAACGATACCGAGAAGCACATAAATTACTGAAACGAGGCGACGCTTAGGAGCCTTAGAACGCATAGCATAAGCGCCGTATCCTTGGTTACGACCTTCAAAGACGAGGTCACACCATTCTTTGGAAGCTAAATCAATATTAGACATGCTTTTAAAACTTTGCTTATGTTATTACTTTTCATAAGGAACAGCGTTTTGGATCATTTCCAAGTCCTGTTCATTAATTTTGTCAATCACATATTTACCAATGCAGCAAATCTGCATTTCGTCGAGTGCGTTAATGAGGTTCAAATAAGTTGCTTCATCTGTTGCCTTGATGATGGCAGATGGTGTAATATCAGAATTCTTGATTTCTGACAAACGCTTCTTATATTCCTCACGGTTCTTTTGGTCTTGTTGAACGTTAGCGGTCCAACGGCCTGCGAATTCCTTATCAAGAGCCTTTACTTGAGCTTGAGCTTGCGCATTCTTTGCCATCAATACGGCGCGAATACCATCCTTGCCATAAGCTGTTTCGTAAGTAGTAGCTTCTGCAGGCTTACCTTCAAAGTAGTAGATCTTGTCGTCCTTATCAAGGATAATCGTGATAGCTTTGTCTGACGCAACTTGACTCTTATTTTCCTGCTTGATGTCATCTTTGTCCGAAGGCATAGAGATTTGCATCGTTTGAGGCTTAATAAGTGTTGTACAGAGCATGAAGAACGTCACGAGCAACATGATCATGTCAACCATCGGCGTAAAGTCGACGCGAGCATTCATTTTCTTCTGCTTGCTGTTGCCGCCACCGCCGCCCATATCTAAACTTGCCATAACATTCTATTGATTATTCCTCAACGCCTTTGAGTGCCGTAATCAAGTTGTAACGGTTCTCATCGACTTCGCGTAAGGAGTCCATAACTTTTTTAATTGCTGAATAGGGAGTAGTCTTGTCCGCCTTGATAGCGATACCCATGTCTTTCCCGTTTGCTGTGCGAGCTGCTTTAACCCACCACTTAAGTTCGTTTCTTTGATCACCGATGATGGTACCATCAGGCATTACATCGGGCACAGGAATACCTGCGTCAGGATTCTTCAACAAGTACTCATTGCGAGCATGACTATCGAGATTCATCCAGCTTGCCAAAACATTACAGGGAGTACCGAATGTTGAGAGCGTAGAGAATGCTTCAAGTTGCTCTGAAGTGAGCTTGAGGTGTTCGTCCGAAATCATCTGTTCAGCCATTGCACGTTGTGTGTTGGGGTTATCCATACAAAGGAACACCTTACCGCTCTTTTCAACGAAAATAGTGAGAAGATTGTATTCGGGAATCTTGATTTCAGAAACTGAACCAGGAGTATTTACTTTTACAGGTTCGTCCTTAACGAACGTCGCAGTAAGCATAAAGAAGGTAAGCAGCAGGACCATGACGTCACTCATCGGCGTCATGTCGATGAACGTGTCTTGTTTTTTTACTTTAAAACGTCCCATTGTTAAAATGTTACCTTAATTATGGATTAGTGAGTTGCGTTAAATGTTTGAACGATTGAGAAACCTACTTCGTCGATGCAGAAAGTAAGGCGGTCGATCTTGTTTGTGTAGAAGTTGTAAGCGATAACGGCAGCAGCACCTGTTGCGATACCTGATGCAGTATTTACAAGCGCTTCAGAGATACCTACAGAAAGTGCAGAAGAGTCAGCACCACCTTCACCAGCCATAGCCGAGAATGACTTGATCATACCCATTACGGTACCGAGAAGACCGGTAAGAGTACCGAGAGTTACGATAGTACCGATGATAGGAAGGTTTTCTTGCATCATAGGCATTTCGAGAGCAGTAGCTTCTTCAAGTTCCTTTTGGATAGCGAGAACCTTTTGTTCCTTAGAAAGAGTAGTATCCTTTTCTACTTGGCGGTAAGTAGCGAGTGTAGAACGTACTACGTTTGCTACAGAACCTTGTTGCTTGTCGCAAAGCGCTTCAGCAGCATCGATATCACCAGCCATGAGGGCCTTCTTGATGTTACCTACGAAACGACCTACAGAACCCTTACCGTTAGCAGTACGGATAGCGAGGAAACGTTCGATAGCGAGAGCAATAACAGTGATGAACTGACCCCAGATAAGAGGCACGATGAAACCACCCTTGTAAACTGTACCTACGATACCATCTGGTTCATAGTCAGCATCCTGGAAGAAGTGGAAAGGAAGACCAGTGAAAGCTTCGTTACCAAGGAAGTTTGTCTTGTAACCAGCTCCGAACACATAGAGACATTCAGCGATGATAAAGCAAATAAGGATAACGATCCAACCTGCCTTTACGCCCTTGAAGCCTTGAGACTTCTTTGCAGCACCCTTGGGTGCAGTAGCATTTGTTGTTGCCATTTGATAAAATTATTAAATTAAGTGTTTATAAAAAAAATTGTTGATAATCAAAACATTGCACGCGGAGCGGCTGCAAAAACAAAGATTTCACAGACTGTCCGAGGGCAAAATTACTTATTTTTTCACGATTAGACGTAATAAAACATCATTTTTTTAAGAAAAAAAGAAATGCAGAGATGACGAAACCATAAATTCAGTTCTCTGTTTCAGGTCGCCATTCCGAAAGAAAGGCTACACTAAAATCTTATCCGACACATAGGCCAAAACCACCAAAAGAGCGAAAGTCAACATGTTGCGCGAAGTAAAACCTAAGATGCGATTCAACGCTGGTCCGTGGTTGATTTGGACCATCTTTCGCCACGTCAGATAATGGGGTAGCAGATAAAAAGAAGGGAGAATAGCCAACCATAAATTTCCGTCCAATGCCAGGAATGCCACGCAAATATAAGCCGCGATGCCTTGCAATAAGTAAGCCAAACTACCGAAGCGTTCGCCAAAAAGCACAACAATGGTGCGCTTGCCCGCAACGCGGTCCGTGTCGCGGTCGCGATAGTTATTGAGCACGAGCAGAGTATCAACACACAAACCACAAGCGGCTGAGAGCAACCATACATTCTGTGTCAAAGTGCCGGCTTGAACATAATAGGTACCAATCACGGGCACAAAACCAAAGAACACCCACACCAGCAAATCACCCAAACCATGATAACTCATGAGCGTGGTGTAAAGAAAGGCAAAAAGAACGCAGGAAAGACCTAAACCTATCAGCCACAAACCGCCATACATCAACAAAGCACAGCCGCAGATACCAGCAAGAACGAGCATCACTGCAATCCCCCACCCCATAGCTTTGGGGGTAATCCACCCTTGTGCACAAGCACGCTTTGGCCCCAAACGCTCAGCGGTATCCGTGCCACGTTTAAAGTCATACAGATCATTAATGAAATTTGCAGCGATCTGCATCCAAATCGCAAACAGCGCGCAAAGCACTGCAGGTTGCCAACGCATCACATCATCGGCATAAGCCATTGCCGTTGCTGTAGCAACCGGTATTAATGCCGCAGTAAGCGTCTTAGGACGCGCTGCAAGCAAACAAGCTTTTAATGAATTTGTTTTCATGGAATAAAGAATATAATAAGGGGTGCGTTGATTGGCGACGGGCCGACACAGATTAGCGCGATTCATGAGTGAATTGACGACTGACCGACACGACTTGGCACGATTCATGAGTGAATTGACGACGGGCCGACACGGGGATCGGCCCCTACATCTCTCATAACCTCTTAACGGACCTTTAGGTCCCTCTTAACGAGCCGAAGGCTCTTCTCTCATCTCTCAACTCTCAACTCTAAACTCTCAACTCTCAACTCTAAACTCAAAACGTCAACTTAATGCAAGCCCAATTGTCTTGACTGCGCACATCAACCAATTTTAGGCCAAGGGTTTGCGCATGAGCCACCAGTTTTTCAACGTCCTCAACGTAAAAGCCACTCATATAAATACACGCATCTGGCTTCATGCGCGCCACATAGGCATGCATATCATTGAGCAGAATATTGCGATTAATATTGGCGATAACCACATCAAAGGGCCCATAATTCACCAAAGAAGAAGCATCACCAAGTACCACATCAACACCATCGATTTGATTGAGTTGTAAATTCTCGGCTGAATTTTTCACGCACCATTCATCAACATCAACCGCCACACAATGGTTTGCACCCCTCATCTTTGCGAGAATCGCCAAAATACTGGTGCCGCAGCCCATATCAAGCACTTCCTTTCCAGTCATGTCATCGTCAAGGATTCTGCCCACCATCTGCGAGGTCGTGGCATGATGACCCGTACCGAAGGACATCTGGGGATTGATCTTTATGGCATATTCAGCCTCAGGCACATCTTTATGGAACGTGCTTGAAATAACGCATCGACCATCAATCACAATGGGTTGAAAATAATTCTTTTCCCATTCTTCATTCCAGTCCTTATCCTCTGCTTCAACCTGTTCATAAGTAATACACACGCCAGGGATGGGGAAATTATCTACGACATCGGCCAAGGCGGCTTGATCGTAAAGACCTACCTGAATATAGGCTTTATACTGTCCAACTGCCGATTCTTCTTCAAAAATCGGTGCTTCAGGAAAATTATCAACACTGCCAATACGGGGTAAGTCAAGCGCTGCCGTGCGGATAAAGCTTTCAAAGCCAATCTCAGCTAATTCAGCACTCAAAACATCCTCAAACGCCTCATTCTGAGGTTGTAAGGTAAATGTAAATTCAAGATATTTCATAGATTATATACCGACAAGTTTTCTAAAAAACGACAAAAAGGGCAAACAAACATCGGAAGGATGATTCCTGAAGTTGTATTGTCTTTTAGATCATCTCATATTTAAACGTTTTTACGAATCCGCCACGCTTGGGGATACATATTATTGGCTCGAGTACCTAAATTATTCACAAAGCCGAGCGCAAGGTTTTGGTAGGTCAGGATCACCCACCCTTTAGGTGCATCAATCACAACAGCCTCGTGACGTAGATAGGCAATAGCCGTTTGCAAATCCACGTCTGCAACGGGAAACGCCTCTTCGCTGCGCGCCAACGACAATGCCAATCCATGCTGCGGCGCCATTTTCTTTCCTTTTGCTTCCGACAAAGGGATGCCTGCCACCAAGCACCGCACTTGTTTGAAGACCAAAGTCATATCTTCAACAAGTTTTTTCTTAACAGCGCTCCATTGATTTTCGCCTACAGGGAAAAGGGCATAATCATTGGGGGTGTCTAACCAATTCAAGGTCTTTTTGGCATCGGGCGACACGGATGGTTGTTTCTGCGATTTATCCTTCTTCATCTTCATGGAAGGTGCTTCTGATGTCTTCCTCAACAAACAAAGGAACAAACCCTCACCTCGCGACTTATGGGGATAAAAATGATACATACCATTATTTTGGAGAGAAGCGTTTTGAATGCCACCTTCCGGAGTTAGGGTTGACACTTGCCAATCCGGATTCACCGACAAGGGAACGACCTCTGCCCCTAAACGGCTACAGATATCTGCTATCATTAGCTCATTTTCTGCCGCATTGAAGGTGCATGTACTATAAACGAGATAACCACCTTGCTTCAAGCAATCCCACACATCACAGATTATACGCCATTGCCGGTCAGCACAATCTACCACGTTCTGTAAGGACCATTCACTCACAGCAGTATCATCCTTGCGAAACATCCCTTCACCCGAGCAAGGCACATCGGTTGCAATCACATCAAAAAAACCATGAAGTCCGCTAAATTCCTGAGGGAAGGCATGAGTCACCATAACATCGGGATGACCCCACTTTTGCATATTTTCAGCTAAGACATCCGCCCTTTGGCGCATGGGTTCATTGGCAACGAGCAAAGCTCCATCGGGCAACAAACTGCGCCACAGCGTACTTTTACCACCAGGTGCAGCACAAAGATCAAGCACACGCTCAGGCACCCGATCCTCTGCTATCTTCAAATACGCCTGTTCTATAAACATTGAAGCAGCCTCCTGCACATAATACCCGCCTGCATGAAACAATGGATCGAGCACAAAGGAAGGGCGTTCACCGAGATACATGCCCGTGGCGCACCAACCCACAGGTTCGCTCTCTAATTCAGGGAACAAAGCGGGTGATTCGGTTGCTAATTTCCGACGATTATAACGCACTGAAGTTGTGGCAACGGATTCTGTCAATGCCGACACTAACGCTGCGCACTCTTCCTGGCCAACAAGTTTTTCCATTTGTTGAATAAAGTCGGATGGGATTTGCTTCATATAGCCGTTTTAATGGTTTATCGTGATTTTGTTTCTACAAAAGTACAACAAAGAAATGAATCATGCCATGAAAACAATAATCTGCTTCACTTTTTTATCTTTATTTTTTATATGCGATTTCTATTTCCACTGCTTTTTTGCCGCTTTTCTCTTTGCTCATCAGTCACATAGCCCGCTATGCTCCTTCTTCACAAAAAGAAAATCAATCAAAAAATCAGCAGAAAAAATAAAGCACCTTATTCCTTTCACGGCATGCCATGAAAACAATAATCTGCTTCACTTTTTTATCTTTATTTTTTATATGTGATTTCTATTCCCACTGCTTTTTTGCCGCTTTTCTCTTGGCTCATCAGTCACATAGCCCGCTATGCTCCTTCTTCACAAAAAGAAAATCAATCAAAAAATCAGCAGAAAAAATAAAGCACCTTATTCCTTTCACGGCATACAAGTAGAGATTACAAAAAGAAAATAGCGATTGCTAACAAAGGATATCATAAAAACTTCCTACATTTGCATTTAATTTCAAACAAAAAAACAAACACATAACATAATATGAAGCAATACCTTGACCTTTTGCAACGTATCCTTGACGAAGGTACCGTAAAAACCGACCGCACGGGAACAGGAACGAAATCGGTGTTTGGCCATCAAATGCGTTTCAACCTGGCAGATGGTTTTCCCTTAATCACAACCAAGAAATGCCATTTAAAATCAATCATCCACGAACTACTGTGGTTCTTGAAGGGGGACACCAATGTGAAATACCTTCAGGAAAACGGGGTTCGCATTTGGAATGAATGGGCTGACGAGAATGGTGATTTAGGGCATGTATATGGTTACCAATGGCGTTCATGGCCCGACTACAAAGGTGGACACATCGACCAAATCAAACAGGTGATTGACCAGATCAAAAACACGCCAGACTCCCGACGCATCATTGTCTCAGCATGGAACGTGGCTGAAATCGATGAGATGGCGCTTCCTCCCTGCCACTTACTGTTTCAGTTCTACGTAGCTGATGGAAAACTATCCCTCCAGCTTTATCAGCGCTCTGCCGACTCGTTCCTCGGTGTGCCCTTTAACATCGCATCCTATGCTCTACTCCTCATGATGGTAGCACAAGTATGTGGCCTACAACCAGGTGAATTCATCCATACTACAGGCGACACACATCTTTACCTGAACCACATCGAACAGGCTGAGCTACAACTCACGCGCACGCCCTACAAACTCCCAACCATGCACTTGAACCCCGAAATCAAAGATATTTTTGATTTCAAATATGAGGACTTCACTTTAGAGAACTACGAAGCCCATCCTCACATCAAAGCCGTCGTTTCGGTTTAACGAGAGTTGAGAGAGGAGAGTTGAGAGTTGAGAGTTTAGAGTTTAGAGATGAGAGATGAGGCTTCGCCTCGTTAAGAGGAACCTAAAGGTCCGTTAAGAGGTTAAGAGAGATGTAGGGGCCGATCCCCGTGTCGGCCCGTCGTCAATCAACTCACGAATCGTGCCAAGCCGTGTCGGCCCGTGGTAAATCCACGTACCTATCTCATTTACAAATGGCAGGTACACTGAATATCTTTCTTTTGTCCACGGATCTCGCTCTTGCTCACAAAGTGAGCCCATGCGGCATGCTTGGAAAGAAGAGAGAGGAGAGATGAGAGTTGAGAGTTAAGAATAAAAAGAAGTGGCAAGCACGAGCTTGCAACGTCTTTTCCTGACTTCATCACTTTTTAGTGCTATTAAACAGCGAAGATTGAAAATCATCAAGTTAGAGATTCTAAACGGGGTAAGTTCGGGTGACGCAAACCTATGTTTTATTTCTAGAATTTGTGACGTTTTGATGAGAGTAATCGAATATTTTTCTATCTATCAATATACACTGCGGAGCCAAATTATTCGCTATGGCTCATCAAATCGTCTCTAATTCTAGATTTAAAAATTCACGTCCTTCTACATTTTTGTGTTTTCTAGAATTAGAGAATTAGAGAATTTTTTTTCATCAATGATTTTTTTATTGGCATACACTGCGCAGCCAATTCTCTAATTCTCTAATTCTAGATTAAAAAAATCAACGCCTTTTTACTTTCTTGTATTTTTCTAGATTGAGACGTTTTGATGAGCAAAAGCGAATAATTAGAGACGGATTGATGAGCTTAGGCGAATAATTTTTATTCATCAAGATGAATTTTTCAATTGACATACACTGTCAAGCCAAATTATTCGCCAAGGCTCATCAAACCTTTATAATTTGGGTGACGCATTGACGAATTCAGGAGAATAAAAAGACGTTGCAAGCACGAGCTTGCAACGTCTTTTTATTATGATTATCCCATGAAGAAGAGCAACACGAGTTGCGCTGTAAGGATACGGAGGAACATGGTGAGGGGGTAAACGGTTGAATAACCTACGGCAGGCGCATCGCTACCAGTTGCTGTTTGGTTAGCAAAGGCCAATGCAGGGGGGTCGGTATTCGAACCAGCGATCAGACCCATCAAAGTAAAGTAGTTGATCTTATACTTCAAGCGACCAATAGTACCGATAATCAGAATGGGCACTGTAGTGATTAAGAAACCTGCCCAAACGTAGTTGTAACCACCACCAACGATGGTTTGCCAGAATGTAGCACCTGCTTGAAGACCTACACTGGCCAAGAAAAGGATCAAACCTACTTCACGGAGCATGAGGTTAGCAGAAGTAGTCATGTAAGAGGCAATCTTATAGCGATAACCGAAAGCACCTACGAGGATAGCTACGATCAACGGACCACCAGCATAACCCAACTTCACAGGAACATCAATACCTGGGAGTGGAATAGGCATCTGACCGAGTACAATACCGAGCAAGATACCGAAGAAGATAGCGCCCACATTGGGGTGGTCAAGATGCTTCACGTTAGCACCTACCTTACGTGCCAAGCGATCTACATTTTCTTCCAAACCAGTCACGAGAAGGCGGTCACCCACTTGAAGACGCAAGTTGCGGTTAGCAAAGAGATCCATACCATTACGTGTGACGCGCGTTACATTAACACCATACACTGATGAGAAGTGGAGCTGACCGAAGGTCTTACCATTCATGGCTTCCTTAGTCACCATAAGGCGGCGTGACACATAGTTCTTCTTTTCTGTATCGGCATCCCAAGCCTTTCCTTCTACAGCTTCACCAATAAGCTCTGTCATGGCTTGTGCTTCCCATTCTGTACATACGAGGTGCACCACATCACCGAGAGCCAACTTCGTGTCGCGATTAGGAATAATCAATTCTTCACCCTTGATAATACGTGAAACAATAAATTCACGATTCAAGAAATTACGAAGTTCTTCAAGCGTTTTATTGATAACGGCATAGTTTGTCACCTTAAGCACGAGGTGCTTTGGTGTTGCGTGAGGATTGCTTTCCACTTCCTTACGAAGTTGTTCGCGTTCCTTATCAAGATCAATCTTGCAAATATAGCGAATAGCGATGGTTGCGAGGATAATACCTACCACACCAAGAGGATAAGCGCACGCATAACCACTGGCGATGTCGGGTGCGGTACCTGCCTCGAAGAAACTATTTACGGTTGTTGTTGCAGCACCAAGACCAGGCGTATTAGTTACAGCACCGTAGAGCACACCAACGAGCATGGGGAAATCCGACTTCTGTCCGTTGTTGAAGAACAAATAATAAAGCAGGAAGACCATCGCAATATTGAGTGTTACGATACCCACAGCGAGCATATTCATCTTCAAACCGCCCGACTTAAACGTCGCAAAGAAACTGGGACCTACCTGCAAACCGATGCAATAAACGAAGAGGATCAAGCCCAACTCCATCACAAACTTAATAATCTGAGGTGTTCCTGCCATGGTTGCACCGCCAGCCGCAGTCTTGTAATCAATACCAAAGAAAGTGCTACTGATATGTCCAACAAGAATACCAACAAAAAGAACAAATGTAACCCCTAAGGCAATACCGCCAAATTTGATTTTACCAAGGCGAACGCCCAAAGAGATCGCGAGCGCATAGGCAATGACCAAGTGAGCAATATAGGTGCCCGGAGTCAAGGTCGTGAGAATGTTAACTAACCATTCCATGGTGAAATAAAGTATTTTTAGTTGTTAATATATTAATCGACTTTCATTTGGTATTCGTAACCTGTGCAAAAGTACAACATTAAAATGATTGCATGTTAACGATTGTTTAAGAATATCGAAAAATTAATTAACAATCCCTGTTTTTAAAGTTTTGCGCCACATTCGCTTGCACATATTGTGAAGCATGGATAACAAATCTTACGATAGCATTGACGCGTATCAATTCACTCTAAATTTTCTTTTTCAAGAACACGAATAACTTGCACTATTGCAAGGCAAAAGCACAATGCTACAACAACTGACACAATGCATCATTTATCGAATACTTACACATAAAAAGGGGGCGCGCCATTTTTTTTGGTGCGCCCCCTTTATTGGAGATCTTCTAAATTACTGCAATACGATTGAGAGATGAACTAAATATAATGCTCCTTTCTCTTATCTAAAGAACCATGCAGTCATTTAAATAAAACTCTTCATAATTGTTGTTCTAACTCTCCCTGTTCGTTTTAAAAAAACGACCAACAGGGGATTTAATTAAGCAAACGACCAATTACTTCGTTACGTACATTATTACCTGTGCCTGTACCATTTGCTGACACTTCAACATTTGTAGCAGAACATCCTGTAACGTTAGCTTCCTTACCAGCGCCAATCAATTGACCTGCATCACGACCTGCTGAAACTGTAGAGTTAGCAGCAGTACAATCCTTTACAGATGTAGCATTTGTTGCGTTACCGATGAGTGCACCTGCCTTGTCGCCATCAGCATCATCGTTTGCCTTAGTACAGTTTACTGTTGCATCCGTTACATGGCAGTTTTCTACGAGAGCATTTTTCTCAGTGATGTAACCTACAAGAGCGCCGCAGTTGTGGTGACCGTTAATCGTTGCACCATCAATCTTCACATTCTTGATATGACCATGACCTGCACTGTGGCTTTCTACCCAACCAAACAAACCGCTTGAGTAGTGTGCACCTGTTTCAGCTTCAGAATCAACAGAGAGGTTAGAAATCGTGTGGTTCTGACCATCGAAAACACCATTGAAGGTAGTAGAACCTGTCTGACCGATAGGTTCCCAGTCAATACCTGCAAGGTTAATGTCAGCTGCGAGCTTCACAGTCTTTCCACTGAAAGCATTCTTATTCGTGTTCACTTCATTTGCAAACCACTTAAGACCGTCTGTATTAAAGAAATAGTAAGCGCCATTTTGGATTGCTACACCATTAGCAACAAACTCATATTCGCTCTGCTCACTGTCATTGATGTTGTAGATAGTGTAATCACCTGCTTCTGAAGCACTGTTAGACTTCTGAACGAACACTGTACCATTGATAACAACCTTGCTACCTTGGCAACCATTCAAAGTGTAACCACGACCTACATAGCCCATATAGTCAAGAACTTCAGCAACAGAACCGTCTGAGTTCTTACCTGAAACTTCACCTGCGTATGAGCAATCTACAAGTGTACAAACATTCTTTGCGCCATCAGCCCAACCACCAGCGATACCGCCAACACGATACTGGTCGTGTGCCTTACCTTCGCGACCTGCAACTACAGCAACGTTACCAGTTGTGTGGCAGTTCACAAAGAGTTGATCGCCAGCAGCCAAACCGATGATACCACCTGCGAAGAACTTATTAACAGTTACATCGATATTTGAAGAGCAATTCTCAAATACAGACTTACCCTGAAGCTGTCCTGCCAAAGCACCTGTATTGTTGTTTGCGATAAGGTAGCTACCTTCGTTAGCAATAACGTGTACATTCTTCATTGTTACGTTACCGTATGAGTTACCACCTGCAACAACAGCTACACGGCTTGCACCGTTAGCATCCTGAGTTGCGGAAACCTGAATGTCGCCCTTAACTGTTACGTTCTCAATCGTTGAAGTACCTTCCAATGAACCAGCTACAGCGCCGATGTGGCCTTGACTGTGATCGATATCCAAGCAAGGAATATTGATATAAACGTTTTCGAAAGTAACATTCTTGATAGTAGCGTCCTTAGCATAACCCAAAAAACCGATGTATGCCTTACCTTCCTTAGCCTCCTGTTCAACGAGTGCAAGGTTCTTGATGGTATAACCCTTACCATCGAAAATACCAGTAAATGGCTTTTCAGAAGTACCAATAGGATTCCAATTATTAACTGCTGCAGAACGAGATGATACTGCAAGTTCAGAAAGGTCAATATCATCATCCAAAACAATGTCAACATTTGTAATTGAACCATTTGCAATTGCATCAGCGATAGCTACTAAACCTTTTGCTGACTTAATAAACGCCTTGATTTCGCCATTTTCTCCAGCTTCAATAAAATAACCTTCATTATCGAATGCACCATCGAATTCAGGCTTAATTTCAATATTAATGTCAACTTCACTTGTGAGGAGCTTACCATAGATATTTGTGCGGTAGTTACGCTGAACGGGCACTGAAGAAACCTGGCGATTCTTAGTCTTGCTGTCGTCAGTATAAGAGAATGCCACGTCAACGAGTTGCTTGTCAGCACCTACGAGTACGTAGTTCATAGCGAGATATTCGTTGCCCAAAACAGGGAATACTTCGTCCTTCTTAATCTCTGCAAATGCGAAGCTTGCGTTTACTTCGCCAGTTGCTTCGCCAGTAAAGAGGTTGAGCGTGTTGGCTACGCCTGTCACTTCTACAGAAGACTTAGTAGGCGTGTAACCAGCCTTAGTTGCTTCTGCATAGTCAGAAGTACCGATGTTAATCTGTGCGAAGGGACGCTTGAGTTCAATAGGTTCGCTTTGAGCACCTTTCACTGTAAATTCCTTGTAAGCATAGAAAGCGTCGCGCGCTTCGTCGTTGCACAGTGCATTGTCGTAGCTAACAGACATAGTCTTAGCTGCTAAGTCAACTGTATAGGGAGCATTAGGAGCAGCTGCCCAGAACACAACTTTATAAGTATTGCCCGTTACGAGCTGAAGGTCCACTGTAGTACTACCTTTGATTGTAGCATCTGTTGTTGTAAAGCCATCCAAAATATTGCCATCTTCATCGTAAACCGCATATTGGAGCTGAGTAGCTGTCATACCATCGCTATAAGCACGCGATGCCATCTGAGGAGTTGACAAGTTGAACGACACGGTTGAGGTCGCAGTTTGTTCTACAGAAACGAGTTCTTCGTCTGTTTCACAAGATGCAGCAAACAATACACTTGCTGCCATCATCAAATAAGAAAATTTACTTGACATAATTGTTAAAAATTAGAAAGGTTATTAATTAAAGTATTTTTATTTATTTTCTGGTTTAAGGTCGCCTTCATTGTACTCAGGCTTAATAGTTACAGTCATATCAATGCCTGTTGAGAGAATTGCACCAAAGATGTTTGTGCGGTAGTTGCGCTGAACGGGTACTGAACCTACGGTGCGGTTCTTGGTATTGGTAGCGTTGTCCTTGAGGTCGAAGTTCACTTCTACAGTGTGCTTTTCCTTACCAACAAGCAAGTAATTCATAGCGAGGTAGGTGTAGCCTTCTACAGGGAAAGTGCCTTCTGCAAGTTCAGCATAACCAAATTCTACGGTTTCCTCATCGCTCACTTCGCCTGACAACAAGTTCATGGTCTTAAACGTTGGCACCTTTACACTTGAGTAAACGGGTGTGTAGCCAGCGGCTACAGATGCTTCAAGGTCTGCATCGGCAGTTCCGATATTGAGTTGTGCGAAGGGACGTTTGAGTTCAATTGTCTTTGACTCAGCCTTTACAACTTCAAAGGTATCGCAGGCATAGAAAGCATCGCGAGCTTCGTCGTTGCTCAGTGCACCTTCGTAGTTCACAGTCATGGTCTTTTCAGAGAAGTTCAGGCTATATGGTGCACCTGGCGCAGCTGCCCAGAACACTATTTTATAAGTATTTCCCGTTGTGAGCTGAAGATTCACCGTTGTTGAACCATTGATTTCGCCATTTGTACGTGTAAGGTTCTCCAAAAGATTGTCGTTCTCATCATAAACGGCATACTGAAGGTGGGTAGCCAATGAACCATCGCTGTATGCACGACTGGCAATTTGAGAAAGACTAATATTATAAGAGACTTCTAAAGTTTGACCAGCATTGCCTGCAAGATCTTCGTTGTTACATGAAGTGGTAAACAACATAGTTGCACTAAGCAACCAGAAATAAAGTTTTTTCATTGTATAAATATTGATTTATTTGTAAACAAGTTTTGAGAGATGAGAGTTGAGAGATGAGAGTTGAGAGATGAGAGATGAGAGACCATCCGGAGGATTAGTTGTACTCTGTACTCTGTGTTCTGTACTCTGTGTTCTGTACTCTAAATATGCTCTAAACTTAAATCGGCACATTAAAGTCATCACCATCGTATCCGGGATTCACCGTCACACCACCTGCGCGCTCGGCTGTAAGGAAATCTCCGCGCACTACGGAGAGCTTGCTACGCACGATGGGCACCATAATAGAGTTGGTGGACGACATCATTTCGCCATCGCTGTCGTAAACTTCAAGGGATACTGCAAGCGTGGTTTCAGAACCATTAACAAAGATATAGTCGTAGCCCATCACCATCTCCATATCACCTTCGGAATACATACGGCTCTTGAACGAAACGCCTGTCCAGGAGTCGGCTGGCTTATTCGTAAACATATTAAATGAACAAGGCATGTAGGCATCGTAACGAATAAAAACCTCGTAATCATTGAGGTTGATGCTGCGCAAGAACTCTCGGTAATAGTCTTTAGAGAAAAGCTCGGTGCCCTCTGTCATCAGATATTTGTTATTTTTCTTGGCCACGCGATTCAGGAACCCTGTAACATCGGTCGAGACAAACTTAAACTTACCGAGCGGACGTGTCATCGTCACATAAACGTCCTGAGCATTGCCGTTGCTCACCACAACCTCCAGCATCTCACCCTTAAAGGCATCGCGGTAATCATTACTACCCGAGTGGTTGTGGCGGTCCATCAAGATAATTTCCGAGAAATCGTCGGTTTTGTAATACTTATCGGTAGTGGTACCTACATCCACATAGTCAGTCCAAATGCGGAAGGCATAAGTACCGTCCTGCAACGTAAGGGGGATGACGTGATTCAGACTGAAGACGCTGGACTTCGTCACCACAAGCGTTGTATCGGGCAAACGGCTTTCTGCGCGTTTATTGTCCGTGCGATAGACATTGACGATGTAGCGTATGTCGTGACTGTCGTAGGCACCATGCACCTCGCTGTTACGCGCATAGTCAATCTCTGTGTAGAGTGGCATCTCGGTCGTAAAATCAAGGTGCAGCACTACGGAAGCATCGGTAAAGATAAGGTCTTCCTCTGGCCACTCATGCACATCGCAACTCATCAGCAGAAAGAGCAGAGCATGCGTTAATAAATAAATGAGTCGCTTCATCTTTTACCTCCCAGCTTCTTTAAGTCAAACGAATACGATAGCGAAAGATTAACCTGGTCGATGCCAAAATTCACCTTCTTCACACTACCAAGCCAGGGGCCAAGATTCGTACGATCGGTGTTCTTAAACTTATCGTAGTACAACCAATGCGCACCGTAACCCACAGAGCATTCCACCTTCCAGTGCTTCCAAAACTTACCCTTGCCCATTGGCATGCGATAACCCAGACTCATCCCACCACCTATGGCAGGTGTCTTTTCGCTATGGTCCTGATAACGAATAGAGCGATTGAAAGCAAAATTATAGTACGTAAATCCAAAATGCGTCCCAACGAAAACACCATTACTATTTTCATTTAACCAGAAACGGAATTCAGGCGATACGGAGAATGTACGGAATTTCAAGGTCGATACAAAGTAATCCCATGCAGAATAATAGACAGGAACAGAGAGCGATAAATGCTTGCACAAATCAATTTCAATGGCAGCATTGGCAATAGCGAAGCCCCAAGCCACGGCGTTCGTCTTAAAATAAATATTGCGCTGACGCGTTGAGTTCGTAGGGATTTGTGGAAGGACGGGCAAGCTCTTCATTAAATCAACCTTTGTTGAATCAATCTTCAATGAATCTGCCACTGCAAGGGTATCTGCCCCAACCTTTGCCACAAAGACGGGTTTAGGCACGCGTTTATAAAAGAAGAGTACAACGCAAGCATTACGCATGCGCTTAAAATACAAATTATTGAGTTGTCTCCACACTCGGCCTTGATCAAGTTTCATAAGTGCAGCGATGCGTGGATCGCTGTGGTCATTGGAATGGTGATAGCCAGAAGACTTATTTTCATCATCAAGAATCTGAAGAACCTCATTCTTGTATGCCATGTCTGAGGCTGCGACCTCTGCACGCAGGTAATCCCAAGGGATGTAGTAGTTATCGTAAGTCACCAAACTATCGGATATGGCAAATTCCTTGCGCACGATCTTTTCAAGGGTCTTTAAGCGTTGCGTTGCAAGACGTTTGTTCAGTGCAACCGGTCCTTCGGGCGAAGCAGTTCCGCAGAACATCACTTCTTGCAATTCAAGTGTGCTATCAGCATTAAGTTCCTGAATAGAACGCATCATCTCAGCCAAGCGGGCGCCATTGTCATGAAAAGCAGAATCAATAACGGTGCTGCTCACACGGAAGTCAATGCAGAACTCCGTATGAACCTCTTGCGCCGCCATCCGCATGGCAGAACAAGTACAGAAAAGTAACACCAAAATTAACTGTCTTATTTTCATAATTTTACAATAGCCTATCTATCTCTTGGTAAGAGAGGGGGATAATGTATGCAAAATTAGATATAATATTCTAAAGATAAAAATAATATTAAGTAAATTTTTCAGAAATTAACATTCGGTGAAACCCAAGGTTGGATTTTGTTAATTCATTGATTAAGATTTCAATAACCTATTCTTTTTATTCGAGAGGGCAGTTCAAACGGTGTGGAGAAACCTTGGGCGTCTTCCATGTGGGTTGCAGAATTGCTCACACATAGAACGTAGATTATTGCAGTCCAGTATTGTTTTTGAGAAGCATCCTACCTGAATGGGTGAAAGCCTTATTTCCCAGGTGTTTATGGTTATTTTATTACAAACTAGATACAATCTCAGCGGCAAAACTTTTAACGATTCAAACTTCTTAACAAGGTGAAACCTCCTCATTTTTCAACTCTACACGATTGCTTGACGTGATTCGTGGATTCTCTATACATTTTTAAATTATGGCATAACCTATGTGCGACATACTTGGTTAAAACGAAGCCATAATACTTTATGGTTACTTCATTGCTGTTTCGTTGAACTCTACGTTCCTCATGTTATTACAATAGAACACCTTAAGTAGTTATTTCCCTCTCTTACCAAGAGATATCACCATATAGATAATTCATTTATTTACAGCAAATTAATAATTTGACTATTTGCATTATCTATTTTCGAATTATCCAAAGAATCCAGGTAAATCCGGGTTGTTTTTTCTGAATCATGTCCTAAACCTTCGCTAATAACTGCGATAGGTATCCCTTCATTTTTTGCAATACTTGCCCAGGAATGGCGACTCACATACATTGTTAGTTCAAAAGGCAAACCAAGCGTGCGCCCAATGATTTTCAACGCTCGGTTTACGCGACGTGAGGCACCGAGATAACACGTGCGCGCCTTCTTCTCGTCTTTAATAATCGGCAATAATCGTGGTGAAGCCTCATCCTTATAACGATCAATGATTTGCTGCATACAAGGTTCCCACTTAACACTGAGCATTTGTTTCGTTTTACTGCGCCTGTAAATCAGAACATCCTTGTTAAGATTTGTTTTAGAAAGATAAGCAAGATCCACAAATGACATACCGCGGAGGTAGAACGACAGCAAAAACATATCGCGCGCAAAAAGTAGCACAGGGCGTTCGCTGAGGTCCATCGTTTTGATACGACGAAGGTCAGAAAGTGGTAATGCACGTTTCTGCGTTTTCTCAATGCCCGTGTAAACATGGCGGAAAGGCATGCGCTGCTCAGTGAGTCCACAATCAACGGCACGATTATAGGCTGCACGCAGATTACGCATGTAAAAGGAAATGGTATTGAGTGTGAGTCCTTTTGTTAGTAAATACTGCTCATAGTCCTCAAAGCATTTCGTTGTGAGTTCTTCAAAAGGAAGGTCTATGTTCCTGCAATAAGCTCTCATGCTACACAGCGCAGAGGTATAGGTCTCCGCCAAACGCCATTTACCATCTTGTTTAAATTCAGCAATAAGCTTCTCCATGAAACGAAAAAAGAGCACGTCGGAGCGCGTTGCTTGATAAAGACGCATAATTTCTGAAACAGTGTATTCCTGCTTGCTTTGTTTCAAGGCAGAGATGGCTTTATCCAACACAAGAATATCAGCAGCCAATTCACGCTGAAGTTTCTGAAGGACTGGCATTCGGCGTGGGTCGGTTGAAAACAAAGTACCCTTTTCCTGATAGGTGCGCCACTCCTCTGGAGTGATGCGGTAATCGGTTGTAAACTGTCGCAATTGGCGGTCATGAAACACCTGAATGAAAAGAACTCCCAAATCGCAATGGTCGGAGAGAGTACGAAACTTAATTCTAACTTTTGCCATAAGATTTTAATTAGGTTACGGTAAACAGTTAGAATGTAAAAGATATTTCCACACCAAGATGGGCGTATGTAGAAAAAAAACCAAACGAGGCTGTGTCGTCTTCATTTGTGACACAGCCTCGTTTGGTTACGGCGGCATGTTTCTTCACGCAGTGTCATACCGAATCGTCTTAAAACAGGAACCGCAGGTTGCTCGCGCAGCCTGCGGTTCCTGTTCAAAAAATCTAAAAGGATAAGCGTATGGGGCTATTTAATGTCTTTGCGTTAATTGCGCCAACGTGCCATCCAGAAAAGTTTGTGTGCGCTAACGTTCTACGCCTCTACCCTATGTTTTTAGCGACAAAGCGTTCTGCCTCTGCCAATGTCTCTAATTTACCCACATCCAACAACTCAAGTTGTTCGGGGCAATAGGCTTTAATAACAACATCGCGACAAACCTTGAGGTAGAAATCAATAATTGAGAAGCGCTCGGGGAAATCTTCCATCATAGGAAACAAGCGAGGGGAGCAGGCGTGTATGCCTGCAAAAGCGAGTTTCGTGCAACGGTCAACATCTAACTTTTCGTAAGGCGAACGCACCTCACCCGTAGCGATATTGGTCCACCCCACCAAGCGTTGCTGTTCATCAAACAGCAAATAACGCTGCGTTTCGCGTGCCGACACCATCAGCAAGGCGTCGTGCTTCGAAGCCTCAGCGTAAAAGGCGCCTAAATCAGCCGTACTCATAATATCAACGTTATGAATCAAGATGGGACGATCGGCATCAAAGAGATTTTGCGCCTTACGCAAAGCACCACCCGTTTCAAGCAATTGCCCACTCTCGTCGGAAATCAGAATCTCTGCTTTAGAGGCGTACCCCGAGAGGTAATCCTTGATTTGCTCAGCATGATGGTGCACATTGACCACCACTCGATCTACACCATAGCGTTCTAAAATGCCCAAGGTATGCGCCAGCAAGGGTTTTCCAGCCACTTCCACCAAAGCCTTGGGCTTTGTTAAGGTTAAAGGTTTTAAACGGGTACCCAAACCCGCAGCCAACAATAATGCTTGCATCATTTTTCTTTTGGTTGATTATTGCCATTGAGAGGAATCCCAGCCCGACTTCTTGGTCAAAGCCTCTGCATCTGTGCCATAGTGATTCATCTGATACGAGGGGCGTGAAGTGGAGAGTATTGGAGTTTGAAAATCAACATCAAGTACGCCAACTATGGGCTTCATATATCTTTTCTTCATCGTTTCTTATTTAAATAAAACCTTCTTACCATTCACAATATAAAATCCCTTAAGAGGATGGGGTAATGGTATTCTACGACCGTTCAGATCAAATACGCCCAACTTATTCTCAAGCGTTTGCGTTGACAATACATCTATTCCTGTTGTTGGCGTTAAATGGAGTTTATAACTCATCACCGCCTCTGTAACAGGCACTTCTAAATAGGCCTTACCATTGATTCTTGAGACGGAACTGCCGTCCCCTTTAATGCCTTGATAATAGAAGCCCAAACCATGCTCTGCATCATTTGCTAAAATAAACACCTTATGGCCTTCCTGGGCAAGGATCGTCTGGTGGGTCAAAACTGGCTTTAATAAATTAGCCGATACATTTTGATTTGGCATTTCATCAAGTGGCTGAACAAGCTCATACGTGCCTGGTTCACCATAAAGTACGACACCAATTTGTGCAGGAAGAACCTCTTGTTCTTGACACGCCGTAACAAGTTGCAAGGTCGTTTCATCTTTCAACTGCGCCTTAGCTGCACACAATCCTTCAGGCAATTGCCAAGCGTAGTATGAAGAGAATGTGGTTAAGCCTAATGCGCCAATCTTGACTTGCGTTGTAGCAGGACGTACCTTACGCTCTTTGTAGTAAACGTTTATTTTGTGAATAATAACTGTAGCTCCATTGGCTTCGACCGTGTAATTCTGCGTTGTTCCAGTCCATGTGATGCTTTCCTTTGAAACTGTAGATGTTAAAGACAGTTTGAGTTTATCCTTCGTAAAATCAGTACCTTGAATTGAAATATTCACGATCTCATACTGTTCAGGAACTGATATATTGATTCGACCACCATTCTGATACAACCTTAAAGATTTCTCTAACCAGTAAATAATCGTTTGTTGCGTAGCAGAACCTTCAATCTTCACTTCATCCTTATAAATATACGACACCTCAGGATCAAAATTTCCTGAAGTAACAAAGCCCATTGCTTGAAGCGAAGATTCGTTGGTAAAATTGAAGGTTATGGTGGTATAATCGACCACGGTAAGGACGTAAGATGCTGTACCGTCGTTCAACGTTTCTGTGGCTTCAGCGGTCGCTGTAATCGTTGTGACCCCACCGCCTTTAATCTCAACAAAGCCCGTGTTTGCATCCACAACAGCCACATCCGAATTACTGCTTGAATACGTCACACCCTCCGTTTCTCCTGAAAGAACAGGTTCTTCAAAATCCTCACCCCACTTAACCTGACATTCTGTTTCAGAAAACTGCAACTGACGTTCTTGTTTACCATCAGAATAGGTGATACGCTTATAAAAACAAATGGGCGATTCTTCTACTGCACTGCTGTAGCAACGAAAATCTTTGGAGTCAAGTCGAAATCTAAGATAACGACCTGTGCCCTTATTATTTCTAACGACAACAGTAGCATCATCATTAAACGTAACCTGCCATAGAGAAAGATCGTCCGAAGATTTGCCCCAGGCTAACTCTGTACTATTATTTGCGTATGCGAGGTAATTACTCGTACTTACAGTACTCTGAAAACTGTAATAGTCATTGGTTTGGGATACAGTTAGCAAGTGAGCCCCATTGACCATTTCAGAAAAAGACTTTGATGAGCCAAATTTATTTGAAATTTCTGAAAACTCATACTTATAGTTTGCAGCTGCCAAAACCACGACATCGCCTGCTGCCAGCGATGTTGCTTTCTCCCACGTGTAATATTCTCGTGCCCACGATGGACATGTGCATAACACACAAAGAAGGAATAATATTTTTTTCATTGTTTATATCTATGTCTGGTAGTATATATACAAAAAAAAGATGCTTTGTGATTCACGATTTCTACCTTGAATACATATTTGTTTCAAACAAGAATTCATTGATTCACAAAACATCTTATTCTTTTCACGTCGCTTAGTGTTTATGTCTATTTGCTCTTCTGCGTCTGATGTCAGCCTTTTTCTTGGCTGCTCCAGAGCCATGCAAGCCTGTGATGTAGGTTTTTTTCTTGGCTTTAGTCTTCACTTTCTCTTCAACGGGTTTTCTTAACTTCGCACCTTTGAAAGTGATACCCACGGTCATGGCTTGTGTGATTTCTTCATCGCCAGCCTTACGCATGTTCACGGTCAATTAATGGTGGAACAAGCGAATGCCAGTGAAGGCCATAGCAATGCCATACTTATCGCATGTGCTGATAACATGGTCGTCGCGAACCGAGCCTCCTGCTTGAGCAACGTAACGCACACCACTCTTATGGGCGCGTTCGATATTATCGCCGAAGGGGAAGAACGCATCAGAACCAAGTGCTACGTCTGTGTTTTGAGCAATCCACGCTTTCTTTTCTTCAAGCGTCAGGGGTTCAGGCTTTTCTGTAAAGAATTGTTGCCATGTGCCTTCAGCAAGTACATCTTCATAATCTTCAGAGATGTAAATATCGATTGTGTTATCGCGATCGGCACGGCGAATCTTTTCAACCCAAGGCAAGTTCATTACCTTTGGATGTTGGCGCAACCACCAAATGTCTGCCTTATTACCTGCGAGGCGTGTACAGTGGATACGGCTTTGTTGACCAGCACCGATACCAATAGCTTGTCCGTCCTTCACGTAGCACACTGAATTTGATTGGGTGTACTTCAAGGTAATCAAAGCAATCATCAAGTCGCGCTTTGCTGCAGCGGGGAAGTCCTTCGCTACTGTAGGGATATTTTCAAAAAGCGCATCAGAAGTGAGGTCAATCTCATTGCGACCTTGTTCGAATGTCACGCCAAATACTTGCTTGCTTTCAATGGGCGCAGGTACGTAATTGGGGTCGATCTTGATGACATTGTATGTACCATTACGCTTTTCACGAAGAATCTGGAGTGCTTCTTCGGTAAAGTCGGGCGCAATAACACCATCAGAAACTTCACGCTTGATAAGAAGTGCCGTTGCTTTGTCGCAAGTATCAGAGAGTGCGATAAAATCACCATAGCTTGACATACGGTCAGCACCACGTGCACGAGCATAAGCCGTCGCGATGGGTGTAAGCGGCTCCTTAATATCATCTACGAAGTAAATCTTCTTCAAGGTTTCGCTCATGGGTTCGCCTACGGCTGCGCCAGCAGGACTCACGTGCTTAAAACTTGTTGCAGCTGGAAGTCCAGTTGCTGCCTTGAGTTCCTTAACGAGTTGCCAGCCATTGAGCGCATCAAGGAAATTGATGTAACCAGGACGACCGCTGAGAACTTCAATAGGGAGCTCACCCTCATTGATGTAAATGCGTGAGGGTTTCTGGTTGGGGTTACAACCATACTTTAATGCTAATTCTTTCATTAGTCTATGTTTGAATTATGAATAATCTTTAGGTAGGTTCTGAAAATTAGTTGTTTGGGGATTGAATCCAAGCTTGAACGCTCCTCTACACGTCCCACTAATTTTTAAATCGAGTTTTGACTCTTCGCAAAATTACAAAAAAAAGACAGAATAACAGTTATTTTGCAACACATTGTCGGTTTCTTTTATTTTTGTTGGGTCCACTGAACCCAAACCTATAAATAAATGCTGTTTTGTCTTTGCAATTGCATGCCATAAAAAAATAATCTGCTTCACTTTTAAATCCTTATTTTTTTATGAAATGATCCAGATAATCTATAGGCTATAGATGCTATAGAATCTATAGGCACTATAGATTATAGATAGAGCGGAGCTTGCTGAGCGTCTCATCTTTCACCTCTCAACTCTAAACTCTCAACTCTCAACTCTCAACTCTCAACTCTCAACTCTAAGCCCTCGTTAGTACGTTGATTGAGACGGGCCGACACGGGGATCGGCCCCTACCTCTCCTCTCTCAACTTCTGAACGAGCCAAAGGCTCCTCTTAACGGACCTTTAGGTCCCTCTTAACGAGGCGAAGCCTCTTCTCTCTTCTCTAAACTCTCAACTCTAAGCTCTAAACTCTAAACTCTAAACTCACCTTAACTATTTTGGCAACAAGTCGAGGAGGATGATCAAAGATTCTTCATCGCGCCAGCTCCACCAGCGATCCTTCATGAGTTCCTTAAACTTATCCATGCTTTGGGCACTTATCTCTTTTCTGATGTGCGATTCATTGGCCACCACAGAGCGTCCTTTCACGATGAAATAAAACTTTTCTTTGAGTGGGAAACCAGATTTGGCGTGGAAATCGCCAAACATATCGATAAAACTGTTTTGCATGCGACCGATGCCATCAAACTCAAAGAAAGCGCTGTTTTCAACGCCATCGGTTTCTTTGGTATATTGCTCCATATCAATCGTACGCACACGCACCAAATAATTATAGTTCTTCTGTGCGATAACTTCGCCCATATAGCGGTCATCTACTTTCCAATACACCACGGAGTCGAAATGCACGGCAATAATTTTGTCGAGATACGCCTTTTTTATGGTGTCGTTATCCAAATAACACAAAGAAGCGTCTTTCAAGAAGATATTGGCTTGGGCTTCAATAAATCTGCCAAAGGGTTGTACGACCTTTGCCTTTTTAAACTCAGCATGCACGAATGGCGTGGCGCTACGCACCTCCTCCCTCTGCTGGGCTTGGATTCCCGAGTGCACCGTCAGCATTAGGAGCATCAGGAGCCCCAGTCGTTTCATAATCTTTATTATTTTTTTGTTCATAATCAAGGGGTTGTTCTATAAATCTTTTGAGTTTAGCCACTACCATTTTATAGTGTGGCGAGTCCTTGTATCCAAAGTTTTTCCGTAAGGTTTTCGACACATCGTCAATCGAGTGTTGGTAGGACGAGAGTTCGTTCTGCAATTGCGTGTCGTGTTCTGCCAAATTCCGAATTTCGCGCTCACGTTCTTTTCTAAGAAGTTCACACACCTTCTCAGCCACAGGCACGATGACCCCATCGTAGAGGTCGTGCCCCCGCATAAAAAGATAAGTTGTTTCGGGCGTAACCCCCAACTCTATCAGGGATTCCTTCAGAGGTTTATATGTTTTTTTGGCTTGTGGAAATTGTCGTTGCAATTTACTGATCTTGGTATTGACGCGTTTCTTAATGGCGGCAAGCTCGTTTTCGGGATGATAGAGATTAATGTTTCTCAGGCGTACGATATGGTAAAAATCGAGCATGGAGAAATACTTGAATTGCCCGTAACGATATGCCCAAACGTTCCACACGAACAAGGGCCAGATGGTTTCAGAGAATTGATGTACGAAGGCTTCAAAATCAAAGGCCCGTCTGTCGTTGAGGGTAGCCATGACACAGGCGTTGTGGATGGCACTTGAATAGCAAAAGAAATTCTCTATGGCATAAACAATGGTGTGAAACACATAAGGATTGAAACACACCTCCTTCGATGTGCCTGTTGCGCCTTGCATCAAGTAATCGTAATCGGCATCGACACACGCAATCATATTAGGCCCTAAGCGATTAGCCAACGCAATTTTCTTACCTTTACACAACGATGTTTTTGAAGGGAGCATCACTTCAAAATAAACCCGGTCGGTTTCAACGTCGCGCAAGAGGTTACTCCAGAAGAACACATCATCAAAACTTTCAACATACACCACAATTTTTTGTCGTGCATGCTTCCCCGCCAAGCGATTTGCTGCCTGGATATATGCAGAATTAATGTAGTTTGAAAGCATTGTGATAGGGAATAAGATTTAGATGATTGTAAGGTACAAAAAGAGGATCTTATTGCGTAATTTCGCTCACTTCTGTCACACGGTCTTCCCATCCATTCATAACCACAGCTGGCGAATGGGTTGTGAGAATAATTTGCACATGTGGATTCAACTCCACAATCATATCGATAAGGCGTTTTTGCCATTCAAAATGTAAGCTCGCCTCAGGTTCATCCATAAACAGAACGTAGGGTTGAAGGTCTTGCGTCAGCACGGTGAGCAAAATAACCAGAATTTGCTTTTCGCCACTCGATAGTTTATAAGGCGAAAGCAACTCATCGTATTGCATGAAACGCAGTTCATTGCTTTGGCGATCGATGGTCTTGCCCGTTTCTGCAAAAAGTTCATCCACAAGATCCAGGAACTTCGTCTTTTGAGCGGCAGCTAAAGTGGCACTTTCCTTCGCATCGGGCGAGTCGGCCGTCAAGAGACTGATCATCCGATTGCCTATATTCACCTGATAATCCAAATAACGACGTTGTAATTGATACAGTTGCCAGTCCAACTCAGTTAGAACCATGTCGTCTGTCAATGTGCGCAAGCGGTCGCCCTGAATCAATTGTCGGTCAAAACTCCTGATGATATCGTAACGGATACCCGTAGCGTCCAAGGGTTCGAAATCCACACTAACACCGAGGTGGGAACCGCCCATAATTTCGCCCGATGATGGCACCGAACGCAAATGCTGCACCATGCGGTTCAGGATGGTACTCTTCCCTGCACCATTGCCCCCACTCAGCACATTAACACCTGGTTTCAATTCCCAAACAATATGCTTATGACCGCTCCATAAGCTTTTAATTTCTATACGTTTGATATAGTTGGCAAACTTTTGCATAGTTCAAGGTTATTATTAGGACTTATATCGTGTCGTGCAACACTGGGGTACGTCGCATGCTGCCTTCCCACGTCTTATAACACCACAAAAGTACATTTTTTTTTGAAACCCCTAAGGATAAAAAACCTAAAAAAACACAAAACCACTGTTAGGACTCCGCAGAACCCATAACAGTGGTTTTGTTTTATAACACGTTATTATTTTTCAGCCTTGATTCTTTCGTTGACCGTAGCGAGCTTATCAGCGAGCAAGGTCAAATCTTCCTTCAAGCGTTCAATCTTCTTCAAGATATCTTCAACCAATGAGTTGCCAGACTTTGACTTTGAAGTAAAGAAGGTTAAGTTTGTTTCGTAGTTTTGGATTTCGCTCTTCTTTGTTTCAATATCGCGTTGCAAGCGTTGGCGTTCGCGAACGAGGTCGTTCACACCCTTTTCTGCAACGTTCTTCTTGAAGTTTTCAAGATGGCGTTGTCCTGCTGTAGCGTGGAAGCCATCATAGAGTTTATCGCACACTTCACGATAGTGCTTAAACACCTTATCCTTCTTGCGGAAAGGCACATGGCCTACGGCATTCCATTCAGCCTGCAAATCCTTTACGGCCTGAACATCAGCGGTGCCTGCAGCGAGTAAGGCTTCAAGCTTCGCAATGATTTCGTTTTTCTTTTCAAGGTTTTCAGCTTCTACCTGGCGCACATCAACGTTTGCCTTACTCTTTTGTTCAAAGTAGTAGTTGCAAGCATCGTTGAAACGCTTCCAAATTGCTTCAGAAGCCTTATGTGGCGCTGGACCAATCGTTTTCCATTCCTTTTGGAGTTCCACAAACACATTCGTAGTGTGTGCCCAATCGGTATTGTCCTTCAATGCCTCAGCTTTGTTACAAAGTTCAGTTTTCGCAGCAAGGTTAGCGGCATAAGAATCGCGTACGCCCTTGAAGTGTTCAGTCTTTGTTTGGAAGAACTTATCACAAGCAGTGCGGAATCGTTCAAAGATAACGGCGTTCAACTTCTTAGGTGTGAAACCGATGGTTTTCCATTCATTTTGGTAAGCAATCACCTGCTTGGTCATTTCGTCCCATTCTGCCATTGAAGTGAGGGCGCTGAAGTCGATATTTTCAACCTTTTCGCAAAGTTCTGTTTTGAGTGCGAGGTTTTCTTCTTCCTTTGCCTTCAACTCTTCAAAATGGTTTTGATGGCGCTTATTGATGAGTGTAGATGCTTCCTTGAAACGGTTCCAGATTTGTTCGCGCAAGTCGCGTTCTACAGGACCCACTTCGCGGAAATCCTGATGCAACTTTTGAAGTTGATGGAATGCGCTCACCACATCATCGAGTTCAGCAAGTTTCTCAGCAGCTTCGCAAATTTGCGTTTTAATTTCAAAATTCTTCTTGAAATCGTAGGCACGCATTTCGTGGTTCAAGCGAAGCAAATCATAATACTGCTCAACATAGAGTTGGTAGTTCTTCCAAAGTTCTGTAGCACGTTCTGCTGGAACAAGGCGGATATCCTTCCACTCTGCTTGAAGATTCTTAAATTCTTCGTAGTGCTTATCAACATCTTCGGGCGAAGCAACCATATTCTTGATGCGATCGATAATATCTAATTTCTTATCAAGATTCTTTTGCTTTTCAGCTTCAAGTGCTTCGGCAGCACGTTGACGCACTTCCTTAATAATATTGAGTTGCACCTTCAATTCAGCTTCCGAATGATCGGGCGCAGGCATATAATCTTCGGGGAGTCCACCGTTCTTAATATACTCATCGCGAGCTGCTGCTGCTTCGGCATTGTGAATCTTGTAATAGATTTGCTTCAACAAATCAATCTCAGAACGTTCAGCATTGCTGGCATCAACTGCAATTTCCTTCAAGCGAGCAATAACATCTGCCTTTGTTGCGGGGACTTTCTTTTCTACTTTTTCTTCGGCTACGGGAGCCTCAACTGCTGCTACAACAGCTTCCTGTACTTCAGGATTCAAAATTTCTTCCATAATTTTAAATATGGGTTTAAACAAGAGATTAAGAGCCACAAGACGTGACTCGGAACTAAGAATCTACTACAGTGAGCAGACCTACACACTAATTATTAATTATTTATTGGGGGCCACGCCCCACTATTTAAAGCGCAAATGAAGTTATTTTATTTGGAGTGGCAAAATAAAAAACACAAAAAAGCGGCACAAGCTCTAAATATTTAGAAGTTTGTGCCGCTTTGACGAAGTATTAACAATAAATTGCTTCTGTTTAAGTGAAGCCGATTATTCTTTTTTACGTCACTAATTTAGAATGGTGATATCGCAGGATTGATGTTTTACTTCAATTCCTCGCAGGTTATTTGGATTAATGTGTTTGTCGTTGGCGTCACACGCACACGATGATCCATACGTTCATTTATTAACCAAACCATTCCTTTTTGGTCAAAAAGTGCGACTGCCGCTAATTTCTCAATGCGGTTACGTTTTTTATTCGTCATATAGTCCGACACCAATTGCGAGCCCCGCATACCCAGGGGGGTGAAGCGATCAGCATTCTGAACTGAACGCACATACAATGGCGGCACGACACTTGAGGCATCCATCAACACGCAATTTTTAGCGCTACGCAAATCATGAATTTCATCGCGCTGAAGCACCTTGCAATGAAGACGCATGTGGTTCGGAAGGTCATGCACAGGCTGATGACAATCAAGTGCACAAGCCTCAACTGTCACGGGGCGAGGCGCCACAACAAGTTCATGATCATGACACACACAAAGATAAGCCTCACTCTCATACATCGCCCCTGTGCGCCATTCCCTTTGCATGGCTATTTGTCGGCACAATGCTGGCGTAAAGCCATAGGGCAATAAAAAATCATACACATCAGAAATGGGCGAAACAGACGTTTTCAATTGATGGAACGACAAGGCATTGCGCGGCACCTCCGTCATCCGTTCATCCAAGCGCGATTGTGCTTCGGTGAGCTGCACCATGGTTTGCGCTAACGTTTCATTGATTTTGGGGTTAAACGCACGCAACAAAGGCAGGAGTTCATGGCGCACCTTATTTCTTCGGTATTTGGTGTCGGCATTGGTGGAATCCACCCGATAAGGTTGATCTTGGGCTTCCAGATATTGCAACAATGCACGCTGGGGCTGATTGAGCAAGGGACGCAGGATATAGCCATGACGCATCTTCATACCACAAAGTCCTTTCAATCCACTGCCGCGCATGAGGTTGAGCAACATCGTTTCGACATTATCGTCCTGATGATGTGCCACGCATATTGCGGTAGCACCGCGCTTCTGCCTCAGTTGTTCAAAAAACGCGTAACGCAACTCCCTTGCCGCCATTTCAATACTAATCTTATGCTGTTTGGCGTAGGCTACGGTGTTGAAATCAACACAATGCAGGGAAATATTTAAACGTGTGCACAACTCCCGAACAAACTGCTCGTCTGCATCAGACTCCTCACCGCGCAAATGGAAATTGCAATGCACCGCCTCTATATTTTGCTGCAAGGCATGGAGTCCCAGCAGTAGTGCCACAGAATCTGCCCCGCCCGAAAGTGCCACGAGGGCAAGCCTTCCAAGCGGTTCTTTTTCTATGGTTTGTTTTAAGGTTTTTAAAAACATGAATGAATGCGGTTTAGAGGGAAGTGTGCTTTAGCGAAGACTATATTGAACTTGCAGGAAGCAACCTTATCAATATGAAGCAGAGGCGGCAATGCCTAATGCTCGGATACGATCAGCGATAGCATCCAATTCCTCGGGCGTCGCTTTCAACAGGCCATCAACAGGCGTAGCTCGGTCGATGGTGTAGATCATAACCTGTTTGGGCTTAATGCGCTTAATCGCCTCCAACCAAGGCTGCACATACGCCTCACCGAGATTATCGACGGAGCGACCATTGTACTCACCTTTCATAAATAAAGTTTGAACAATGACTTGACCATCGAAATCACACAGTTGCTGGATGACTTGCTCCACGCAGTATGCGCCTGCGGGTTGATCCACAAGATTGATGTAATCCTCGCTGACGGTATCTAATTTCTGAATGTTGTTATCCACGCGCTTCAAAGCGTTAAACACTTCGGGTTTATGCAGCAACGTGGCATTACTCAGTACACTGATGCGTGCTTGTGGGAAATAACGATCACGAAGCGCAATGGTATCATCGATAATTAGTGCGAAGTCAGGGTGCGACGTTGGTTCGCCATTACCTGCGAATGTCAGCACATCGGGCGTTTCGCCCTCAGACGTCATCTTTTGCAGTTGTGCTTCGAGGGCGCAGCGCACCTCTTCACGCGTAGGTCGCTTGGTGTGTGGGCGGTTATGCTCATTCAAGCCACACTCACAATAGATACAATTAAACGTGCACACCTTACCGTCGGCAGGCATCAGGTTTATACCTAAGGAGATGCCTAATCTTCGACTGTGTATTGGTCCGAAGACAGGCGAAGGGAAAAGTATTGACATGGTCTTGAACGTGTTTTTTTATAAGTAAATAGGTTCACAAAGTGCGAGTAAAGAAGAGAGGCGCCTTAGCATTTCAAGCATTTTAAAAGTTGATTGGGTCTTTAAAGTCTCTAAGTTCAAGCATTCAACAAGGAATATACTCTAAACTCTAAACTCTCAACTTTCAACTCTAAGCCCTCGTTAGTACGTTGATTGAGACGGGCCGACACAAATTAGCGCGATTCATGAGTGAATTGACGACGGGCCGACACGGCTTGGCACGATTCGTGAGTTGATTGACGACGGGCCGACACGGGGATCGGCCCCTACATCTCCTCTCTCAACTTCTTAACGAGCCAAAGGCTCCTCTTAACCTCTTAACGGACCTTTAGGTCCCTCTTAACGAGGCGAAGCCTCTTCTCTCATCTCTAAACTCTCAACTCTAAACTCTCAACTCTAAACTCTCAACTCCATTAAGCCTTTCTTTCCAACTCCTGGAGTTCTTCCATCTTCTTGGTCTGGAGGAATTCGTAAACGCCACAGAGGTGTTCGCGCACCTTGCCGTGGCCGAATTCATAGACTTTCGTAGCGAGTCCGTCGAGGAAGTCGCGGTCGTGGGACACGCAGATAAGGGTGCCGTCGAAGTCTTGAAGCGCCTGCTTGAGTACGTCCTTCGTCTTGAGGTCGAGGTGGTTCGTGGGTTCGTCGAGAATGAGGAGGTTGACGGGTTCAAGCAAGAGTTTGAGCAATGCCAAACGGGTGCGCTCACCGCCGGAAAGTACCTTTACCTTTTTGGTGCTGGCTTCGCCGCCAAACATGAAAGCGCCGAGCAGGTCGCGAATCTTGTTGCGGATATCGCCCTTTGCTACGTCGTCGATGGTTTGGAACACGGTGAGGTTTTCATCAAGGAGCGATGCCTGATTTTGTGCAAAGTAGCCAATCTGCACGTTGTGACCTAAGGTAAGCGTACCTTCGTGCTGGAGTTCGCCCATGATGCACTTCACGAGGGTTGACTTACCTTCACCGTTGCGCCCTACGAATGCCACCTTATCGCCACGCTCAATCATGAGGTTAACATTGGAGAAGATGCGCTTTTCATCGAACGCCTTGCCCACGCCATCCATAATTACAGGATAATTTCCTGAGCGGGGCGAAGGTGGGAACTTAAGGCGCAGATGTGAGGTATCTTCCTCATCGACTTCAACGAGTTCGAGTTTCTCGAGCATCTTCACGCGGCTCTGCACCTGGAAGGTCTTTGAGTACGTGCCCTTGAAGCGTTCGATGAAGTCCTTGGTTTCCTGAATCATCTTCTGCTGTTCTTCCCACTGTTTCATTTGCTGTTCGTGGCGTTCGGCGCGAAGTTGGAGGTATTGCGTGTAGGGCACCTTGTAGTCGTAGATTCTGCCCATGGTCACTTCGATGGTGCGCGTCGTGATGTTGTCCACAAACTTGCGGTCGTGGCTGATAACAACCACCGCCTTGCCGTTGCTGATGAGGAAGTCTTCGAGCCAACCGATAGATTCAATGTCGAGGTGGTTGGTGGGCTCGTCGAGCAGGAGCACGTCGGGATTCTTGAGCAGGAGTTTTGCGAGTTCAATGCGCATGCGCCATCCGCCGGAGAATTCGCTCGTCTGGCGGTTGAAGTCGCTGCGTTCGAAGCCCAAGCCGAGGAGTGTCTTTTCCACATCCTCTTCAAAGTGGGTCATGTCGATGGCATAGAACTTTTCGCTCATCGTAGCCACCTGCTCGATGAGTTGCATATACTCGTCGCTCTCGTAGTCGGTGCGCTCCGCCAACTGCTTATTAAGTTCCTCGATCTGTGCCTCCATCTCGTGGAGGTGTGCAAACGCCTGTGCGGTTTCTTCAAAAACGGTGCGTCCGTCTTCCGTCATCAAGTGCTGAGGCAAATAGGCTATTACGGTATCTTTAGGTGCAGATACCTGTCCGCGCGTTGCGGTTCTGACGCCAGCCAGAATTTTGAGGAGTGTACTCTTGCCTGCACCATTCTTCCCCATAAGGGCGATGCGGTCTTTTTCGTTAATTACAAAACTTATGTCGCTAAAAAGCGTACTGCCACCAAATTCGACAGTAAGTCCATCTACTGATACCACGTTATAAAAATATATTATTTAAGGTGGGGACTATGAATGATTCGAACAGAATGCTCATCAACTCGCCCCACAGTTTTTAATTATTCTTTCGTCACATGCAAAATTACAATAAAGTTACGAAAGCAACCGTAAATTGATCAAGACAGGTTCTATAAATTCGTTGTTTTATTATTTCGGTTGATTCCGAGCTTGTTGCCTTGCTTATCTTTTTTGTTCATCCTGCTTTTCCATCATTACCGTATCGTCCGAATCAATAAAGAGCGATTCAGAGGTGTCGGTCAATGTTTTTTTCTTTTTATTTTCCTTAGCGCCAGCCTTGATTAAATTTCGTGCAGCAGTAATGATGCTTGCGCCACCATCCGATGTTGTGATTTTTAATTTATTCATCTTTTTAATGGTGTCGTTCATGCTCGTTTCAACCTCCGCAAATCTTTGACTGAAGTCCTGAACGCGATCAATAACCATGTTTGCTGCATCAATCATCGCTTGCTGATTATTGAGTTGTCGCACCTGCGTCCACATCATTTCAAGAACCCTGAGATTCATATACATGGTTTGCGGTCCAAGAATCATCACCCCTTCGTCGTAGGCTTCGCGCCACAATGCCGCATCATTAAGGAGGGCTAAATTCAAAGCCCCTTCAATGGGGATATACATAATGGCAAAGCTCAAGCGGTTGTAGCCAGAGGGCAGATAACGGGTGTAGTCCTTCTTTGCCAGTCGTTTAACCTGATTTCTGACACTCTGAATGTGAGCTTGCAAAAAGGAGGTTCGGCACGTAGCATCGTCGGTATTCATATATCGCTCATAGTCGGTGAGCGACATCTTTGAATCGACAACAACATGGCGATTATTGGGGAAATGCAAGATAAAATCAGGAATAAGTCCCCTACCCTCGTCATCCTTCATGGCTTTTCCACTGGCCTGGCGGAGCGTCTCCTGCGTACTATATTGTTCCCCCTCCTTCAGTTCGAGGTCCTCCAGCAATTGTTTCAGCTTCAGTTCGCCGAAATTGCCCTGCACCTTTACCTCGCCAGTAAGTGCTCGTGTGAGCCGATCGGCAGTTTCACCCAAAGCCATGCTTTTCTGCATGTTAATCTTTATGGTTTCGTCTAAGCGCGCCAAGGCTTCGTGTTGTTGTTCTTTATTTTTCAGGAAAGCCTCTTGCATATCCTTCAGACTTTTCTGTAGCGGATCAATGATCTGCGACACTTGTTCCTTATTACGCGCACCAAGTTCTTCCTGACGTGCTTTCAGAACCCTCTCAGATGTGGAGCGCATTTGTTCCTGAATCAGTTGCAACTGCGTTTCCACTTGTTTTTTATTCATATCGCGCATCGTGTCGAGCTGTTGTTGAAAGGCTGCCTGCGTTTGCTTCAACTGCTGTTCAAGGCTTTGGGCATGCGCCAATTTCAGGTCGTTAATTTCGCCCTTAAACCGTTCGATTTCATGCGCGTGGCGTTTCTCGGTATCCGCTTTATCCTGCGTCCATTGCGCAGTGGCACTTTCATGCAGGGCCTTCAGCACATCGCGCTCGCTGCTAAGCTTTAAGAGTTCTGCCCGACATTGCTCATTAGCTTTTTCCAAAGCCTCATTCTTGGCTACGAGGTCATCCTGAGCCATCAACGGTTTGCTTTGCTTGCCCATAAAAAAGCCACCAACCAGGGCAAGCACCACACTTGTTATAATAATTACCAAATAAAATTCCATTCTGTTGATTTGTTGACCAATAAAAATCTATTGATTAAACCTGCTGTTTCTCAAAACGCAATCCACCCGTATGCTTTATTGGACCAATGCAAAAAATAACGTCGGTAAAGCGTACGGGTGACTTGATTATTGTGTTTCACGAATACTTACTCCTCTGACTCATCAGTGTCGCGTTGCTTGCTGAAGAAAGAGAAATTCACACTGCCATAAGCACGGTGTTCCAGGAAATAAGGGTGTGCCGAAAAGTCGTAATCCTTACCATGCTCAACCACCACTAATGTTGAATCCTTAATCATTTGGCTGTTCATAATGCGATCGGGCAATTCACCTAACTCTTTAAGCGCATAAGGAGGGTCGGCAAAGATTAAGTCGTAAGTTTCACGACAACGTTCAATATAACGCAAGGCATCGCCACACAAGGGGCGTGCAGCAGGGGTCTTTAACGCTTTGATGCACTCCAAAATAAAACTAAAGTGCTTGCGATCCATTTCAACTGTCGTCACCTTTTTACATCCCCTGGATAATAATTCAAGGGTGATGCTCCCTGTGCCCCCAAAAAGATCGAGCGCCGAAGTCTCTTCAAAATCAAGATAGGCCCTCAGGACATTAAACAGATTTTCCTTGGCAAAGTCCGTCGTGGGGCGTGCCTTGAAGTTTCGGGGTATGTCAAAATGCTTACCTTTATAAATACCTGTAATGATTCGCATGACTAAATTATTTATAGGTAGGTTCGATAAATGAGTTGTTTATTCTTTCGGTTGATTCCGAGCGTGGTCGCTTTGCTTATCATTTGGGCCGTTTGCAAATCGACTCAGACTAAATTACAGAACCTACCTATAATGTGAGAATATAAAGGTCATCATATCGTAGGGCATCTCTTCTTCAGATGCAATTTCATGATGCTTAAATTCATTGGCGGGCAACACGGGGAGCGTGTTGGGCGCAAACTGACGCATCATCACCAGCAAGGGATTACGCATGGTGGCGTCGCCTGCAATGTCAATCTTCGTCTGTTGCAGGTTAAAGTTCAACGTATTGGCAATGTTCACCAAGAAATACGCCACATCCTCAACCGTTTGGACTTTATAGGTATTCAGCAAACGAAGTTTCGCATTTTCGCACGCCATAACAATCGCCTCATTGGGCAATAAATACACGAAGATGCGTTGCCCCAGCTCCTTCACAAAGACATGCCGCATCACCGACGTAAACAGCGATTCATAGTGCACTTCGCCCAATTCTTGTTCTATCGTTTGGCAGGTCAGTTCTGGAAGTCCAAAAAGCAAAACGACATTTGCGGCAGGCACGACATCGTAAAACACGCGTTGCTTGTTTTCAGGAAGCATACTGTAATTATAAAAGGATTGACAGTCCTCTTCTTGAAAATCATCCAAGGGCACCGCAACAATGCCGCCCGTGACCGTCACCGTAAGCCCATCCTGAGGTTGTGCCTGGTTCAGGGAGAAGGTTTGCTTGGCATGGCGCAGTTGCTCTGCAAGCGAGGCGTTGCCCATTAAAGGCAAAGACTTAAATTCAAAAGCGCGTCCTTGCTCTAAACGAGCGAAGCACAACGATGAAGGGGAAAGACGTAGGAGTAACAAGGGGATATGTAATTAAAGGTGGGTTCTATAATTCGGTATTGCATTTATTTTTTTGAGCCAACACCCATCCATAGGGAATCAGCAAAGACAAAAGCACACCCGTCAAGTTGGCATATATATCATAAAGGTCATAACCTCGGTAATCCGTGAGGGCTGCCTGAGCCCATTCAATACCAATACTCATAAGGGCTGGAGCAAGCGTCGCTAAGAGCAGACACCGCATCCATGCTATGCTTTGATGGCTTCGGATATATTCGGTCCATATCACGCCACACGTACCTAAATACATCACCAAATGACACAGCTTGTCAAATCCCACCATTGTGGGTAGATCAACAGGCAAAGCACTGGGTTTGCAAAAGCAAAGAATAAAGATAAGTACGATGCAACAAACAGAAAACCGATATCTCAATAAATATGCTTTCATTACCAAAATTTATTATGTTCTTCTGAATATTCAAAGCCAACAGCGCCCAAAGTAGATATAAGCCATTCATGGTCAATATCCTCCGCCCGACAGAGTTCGTCGAGCGAAGGATATTGGTCGCGCAGTTTCATATTGATGTAACTGAACAAAATCATAGGATCACTTGGAACCATACTTATTTTATTTCTTGATTTCGTATGTTCCCGTACCCACGTGCTGACCATCCACAAAGATATAGGTTGTGAAGACACCGGGCTTAAGGATTTCCAGAACAGGCACAAACACCTTTATGTTTTGCGCACTACCATCATATTCCACCACCTTTGTGGCTGAATAATCCAGCTGTTTGTTTTCATAGGTAAACTTACCCGAAGCATTGACGATTTCACCATTGGGTTTAGCCAGTTGTATGTAAACCGTGCGCACCCCAGTTTGTGCCGTCACATTACGTTCAAGCGAAAAGTCAATTGCAAAGGTCTTGATATCATCGCAACGCTTCGCTAACTTACCATTCTTCTTCAAAGGCACAATCACCACCTCAGTTGCATTGAGCTGAGCTGCAATTTCCACCTTTTCCTGAAGCGCTTCACGCTGACTATTGATTTCGTCATTTTTCTTTCGCGTACGCGCAGCTTCGGCTAACGCTTCATCGCGCTCATAAGCCAACGCCACGTTCAAGCGTTGCAAAGAGTCAACTTGGCGAATATAATCGCGCAACACCGAACGCACCGTTTCCAATTCCTTCTTCAAACGCAAAATCTCAGCCGAGCTTGAGGCCTTAACGTTTTTCAGTTCTTTAAGCAATTCTTCGGCACGCTTTTGTTCCTTGTCCAGCAAATTCGCCAACGAGTCGTTCTTCACGGTTTTCTTCAACTCGGCGTACTGCAGTGCAAACTCTGCGTATTGATTTTCCATTTCGCGTTTATCAAGTTCTGCCAATTGTCGCAGTTCCTCTAATTCACGCTCCTTTTGTTTTAATTTTTCCGAATCACCGCAACTCATAACCATCCCGCCCATGAGTGCCAAGACGATGAACGAAGCGATAAATCCTAATGTTAATTTCTTCATGATTTGCTTATTTGTAGAAGACGACCTTAAAAACGCTGACGCCATGAAGCGGCCCTAAACCATTCCTAAAGTCGTCTTCCTGAAACATGTTATTCCACAATCGTTACCCAACCATGAGTATCAGCCTCAATACCATATTGGATATTGCGAAGCTTTGTGTAGAGTTGTTGGCTAACAGGACCGGGCTTACCATCCTTGGCAATGACATAGCTTTGCTTGGTATCCAAGTCATCAATGCGACCGATAGGACTAATCACTGCCGCCGTACCACAAGCACCGGCTTCTTCAAATTCAGCAAGTTCCTCAACGGGGATTTGACGACACTCTACATTCAAACCTAAATCCTTAGCCAACTGTTGTAAACTCTTGTTGGTAATTGAAGGAAGGATTGAGCTTGACTTTGGTGTCACGTAAGTATTGTTTTTAATACCAAAGAAGTTTGCAGCACCACATTCATCAATGTACTTCTTTTCCTTGGCATCGAGGTAGAACTCACATGAATAGCCTAAATCGTGAGCCAACTTATTGGCACGCAAGCTGGCTGCATAGTTACCACCAACCTTAAATGTACCAGTACCGAATGGCGCTGCACGGTCGAACTCACGCACAACTACATAGTTTGTGGTGTTAAAGCCACCCTTGAAGTATGGACCTACGGGAGTTACGAAAATCATGAACAAATATTCATCTGCAGGACGCACGCCTACCTGAGCACCTGTACCAATGAGCAAGGGACGGATATAAAGTGCCGCACCACTTTCGTAAGGAGGAATGAAACGTGCATTCAACTTCACCACCTTCTTCACCATTTCAGCAAAGAGCTCTGTGGGCAATTCAGGCATCATGATACCACGACATGTGCTTTGCAAACGCGCAGCATTTTCTTCCAAACGGAACACACGTACCTTACCATCAGGACAATTGAAGGCCTTCAAGCCCTCAAAAGCCTCTTGGCCATAATGCAAGGCAGTTGCTGCCATGTGGATGTTAATGGTATCAGAGCTACTGACTTCTACTTCGCCCCACTTACCGTTGCGGTAATAACAACGCACGTTATAATCTGTTGGCATGTATCCAAATGAAAGATTTGCCCAGTCAATTTCTTGTTTCATAGTTTTGTTTGTGTTTTAAATCAGTATGTTTTTTAATGTTTTTTCTAATCCGAAAGCAAAAGTACACATTTATAATAAAGGAAAGTGTGGTTTGCGCCTAAAAATCCCTAAATCATTTAAAGTTTTGCTGTTTTTTATCAAAATATATGCTTTCATTTCCATTTTGAGCAATGAATAAACGGTCAACAGACAATCATAATGTCTATTAACCGTATATTTTTACTGCATATAATCGATGAGCACCAAATAATCGCCTTCTGCCTCAATGGTCACTTCCGTTGAAGTCACTTCATTCAACGTGCCTTGCCACCACGCATTAAAATCATAAATAGGATAGCGCAAACCTGAACTTTTGAAACCTGTGGCGCCGAAATTGATAATGGAGATTTGCTGTTTGGGGTGCAGACTGAATGTGCATGAACCGCTCACAGGGCGTATCTCGCAATAATCGGTGTACATGCACACGTTTAAACCTCGATGATGATACGCCATAAGCAAACTGATATTACCCAAAGTATGGCATTCACGCTTACCCGTTGCACCAACAATAACGATATCGGTTTCGCCCGAACGACTGATGTAATTGACGGCTTTCGTGAGGTCGTTAAACTCCTGTTCTTCCACCACATGCAAACAATGCGCAAAGCGTTGACGCACATCGGCGTTTAAAGAATCAGCATCGCCAACAATGGCTGTCGGCACACCACCTTCTGCCACAAAGCGGTTGGCTGCACCATCGCAACACACAACGGGGCAATGCCCGTTCAAAAAATCAAGAGGAATACGGTGAGTGGGATAATCACCATTGGCTAAGAGAATAGTCATTTTATTGAGAGGAGAGTTGAGAGTTGAGAGATGAAAGTTGAGAGAGGAGAGAGGAGAGAGGAGAGAGGAGAGATGTAGGGGCCGATCCCTGTGCCGGCCCGTCGTCAATCAACTCATGAATCGTGCTAATCAGTGTCGGCCCGTCGTCAATCAACTCACGAATCGTGCCAAGCCGTGTCGACCCGAGGTCCAATCCACGCACCTATCTCTGGTTGGTTTGCGCAATGCGTTTCCAGCGTTGGTAGCCGTAGATGGCGATGACGGTATAGACGGCGTAGAGGATCGCTGTGAAGTAGAGCGACTTATAGAGGTAGAGCGCTACGTAGAGCGCATCGACTGTGCCCCAAACGAGCCACTGCTCTACATATTTTCGCGACAACATCCACATACCTACGATGCTTAGCGCTGTGGTGAAGGCATCGCTGAGTGGGACATCGCTGTCCGTGAACGTGGTGAGTACCCATGCCAGTACAGCAAAGCAAGCGATGCACGTCAGGGCGGCCTTCCCCCAAACCGGGCGGGGCGTATGGGTGATGGGCACGTCAAGGGTCTTGGCAGACCCCACTTTCCACACAATCCAGCCGTAGAGCGCAGCGAGGATGTAGTATATCTGTATGCCACAGTCGGCATAGAGACGCGCATCGTAGTAAACAACGGCATAGACGGCTGGCATAATGGCGCCGACAATCCAAAGATAAATGCTCGCCTTGAGTTCTAACCATAGATAGACGAAGCCCAGAACGAAGCCAATGATTTCGAGCATAAGTGGTGGAGGAGTTGGTGAGAGTTTTGTAAACAGAGGTACGCGCGCTGTGTGGACAGTGCGGCGTACCTCATTTGTGTATATAACGTTCAGTCGGATTTAGAACTTCAGTGTCAGGTGTGCCAGGAAGTTGGTGCGCGCCTGTGCGGCATAGCCAGTGTAGTTCACGCGGTTGTCGGGCGTGTTAAGGTATTCCGAAGAAGCCCAGCCATTATTTTCGTAAGCCTTGTTGAAAAGGTTGTTGACTCTGAAACCAATGGTGGCGCTTTCGAGGCTACCAAGTTGGCGGAACGTGTAGGCAAGGTCGAGGTTGCTGATGCAATAGTCTTCGAGTTTATGTTCAGCCACATCGGCATTGCTCATATATTGCTCGCCTACGTATTGCGTGCTCAATCGGGCAAAGAAACCCTTGTACTCGTAGCTGAGTTGCTGACTGGCAATGAACGAGGGGGAGAAGGCGATGTGCGTGGTGCCGTGCTCGATGGTCTGTGCGGGGAGTTCGTTCCAGTCGGCGTCGTAGCCATAGAGCGTTTCGCTGAAGTTGCGGATGCGGTTCTTCGAGAGGGTAGCGTTGGCTTCCCACTTCAGTCCGAAGGGGAGTTTCACAGCGGCTTGCAGTTCCACGCCCATGCGATAACTGTCCTTCACGTTGGCTGAAACGGGTTCGCCAATTTCGTTGAGTGCGCCCGTGAGCACGAGTTGGTCGGTGTAGTCCATGTAGTAGAGGTTTGCCCCAATGTGGAAAAGCTCTGTCGAGTAGTGTGCACCGGCTTCGTAGTCAACGAGTTTTTCGGCGCGCGGCAGTTGTGTGAAGTAGCCGTCGGTGTAGTTGTTGCGCGTAGGTTCCTTGTGGGCAATGCTTGCTGAGGCAAAGAGGCGCAGCGCTTTCGTAGCGTTCCAGTTGAGTCCTACTTTGGGGTTGAAGAAGTCGAACTGCTCGTCGATGTCGAGTCGCTGCATGCCGGAGGCATCGAGGCTGTTGTACTTGTCGTTTGTGCCCTCGATGCGGTAGTCAATGTGGCGCACCTGTAAGTCGGCATAGGCAGAGAGCGAAGGCAGGAGCGCATATTCGCCCTTGAGGAAGATGTTGGCATCCGTTTTTCTGCCCTGACTGCGGTAGTATTCCGTATTGGGATCGAGTGCTCCGAGGTAATTTTTCGTCCAGAGCACGTGGCCAAAGTGATTGCCCACGTAGCGGCTGGCAGCAGCACCGAGCGTAGCGTTGAGGCGGTTGTCGCGGTAGTTGACGGAGACATTTCCGCCCCCAAAGTCGTTGTCGAGCGACTTACGGCGAATGAGGTCGGACTTCTTTACCAGCGTACCGTCGGCCAGCGTGTAGGGCGTAAGTCCGTATTCCACGAGCTTGCGGTCCGTCTTGTATTCCTGGTAGTAGCCCTTGCCGCGTGTGTAGTGCAGGGCGGCATTGAATTTCCAACGCTTGCTGAGCTGGTGTTGTCCTAAAAGCTGATAGTGCGTCTGCTCGTAGTTGTCGGTCTGGTCGTCGTAGAAGTGTTGCACCCCATTGTCGTCGGTGTACATGTAGCCGCAGGAGTTGTAGCGACGACCGTATTGCTCCATCTCTTCGCGCGAAGCATAGTTCCACGCATGATAAGTGCGCTCCTTACCACCGAAGACGATGAGGCGCAGTGCTGTGGCATCAGCAAAATAGCCTGCCTGGGTGTAGTAAGAATAGAGGTCGGCCTCGGCACGGTCGATGTAGCCGTCGGTCCCGATATTCGAGAGTCGGGCGTCAAAAGTCCAGTGCTTGTTGATTAAGCCCGTTCCGAGGTTGAGCGTCTCCTTGTGTGTGTTATAACTACCGCCCGAGAGTTGTACTTCGGTGTAGGGACTTGTGCGACAGGCGCTGGTTTGCATGCCGAGGCTTGCACCGAATGCGCCTGAGCCGTTGGTCGAGGTACCTACACCACGTTGTACCTGAATATCGTTGACGCTCGAAGCGAGGTCGGGCGTATTTACCCAGAACACGTTGTGGCTCTCGGCATCGTTAAGGGGAATACCATTAATGGTCACGTTGATGCGTGTGGCGTCAACCCCGCGAATGCGGAGCGACGAGTAGCCAATGCCGGCACCGGCGTCGCTGGTGCTGATACACGAAGGCGTCGTGGAGAGTAATGTGGGAATGTCGGCACCGAAATTGGAGCGCGAAAGCTCCTTGGTGCTCACGTTTGTAAAGGCGATGGGGGTTGTTTGCGTAGCACGCGTGGCGATGACTGAGGCTTCGCCGAGTTCAACATTGAGGCTGTCGCTCTGTGCAACAACATTTGGCAACCCCACAATGAGGGCTGCAACAATAGATGTAAATCTTTTCATTACTTTTAATAATTGTGTGAATAATGAAAAGGGGGATCGTGGTAATGTGGATTTTTCGCGGCTGAAGCCGGCTTAATTCTGCGGCAAAAACAAACACACACCTTCTACCATTCCTACGCCGGCATTACCCGGTTCAGGTCGGAGGGTCTGATCTCAGCTCAACAAAACGATTGAGCACCCCTTAGTAAAAGTTGGTGCAAAATTAAAGGTATTTTTGGTAACCTCATAAATTTTCGCATCTAAATTTTAAATTTTTCAGAGTATAACCGAAATAACGATAAATTCGGTTAACAGTTTAAGCAAGTTCTGCAATTTTTGCGTACATTGTTCTCATCAAATCACCCCACAGATTTCAGCGCTGTTGAGCACTTAGTAACGTAAAAACACGGAATGGTCTTATTTACGGAATCGCATCAATATCTCTGTTTTCATGCTTGTGAGTCCCAAAAACTTGGTATGTTTTTTTAACATAATTACTGCAAAACGTGCTTTGCAAATCAAAATGATTTTGGTAATTTTGCATCGTAAAAATAGAAAAACGGAAAGAGGGCACCTGCTGGCGAGGATGAAATAAAAAGGAGTCGTTCGCAGTGGTGTCGCACATGCCGAAAAACGCTTGTACGAGCATTCTATATGATTGAAGGTGCCCCCTAATATTCATGACTTATTTGAAAAGCCATGAATATCAGGGGTTTCTTTTTTTTATGCCAAAAACCTTCTCTTTGAATGAGTAAAACAACTATTAAATCATTATAACTATGAACTTTACCTTGTTAGTCACCGCTATGGTGACGGGTGTGGCATTTGTGGCCATCGTGACGTGGCTTGCCAAGCTGATTGGTCCGCGCAGCTACAATGCACAGAAGGAAGAGGCTTATGAATGTGGTGTGCCTACGCGCGGACGCTCATGGATGCAGTTTCGCATAGGCTACTACCTGTTTGCCATTCTCTTCCTTATGTTCGACGTCGAAACCATGTTCCTGTTTCCATGGGCGGTTGTGATGCGAACATTGGGACCAGCGGGTCTCATTAGCGTTTTGTTCTTCCTGTTTATCTTAGTTCTGGGCCTTGCTTACGCCTGGAGGAAAGGAGCGCTCAAATGGCACTAATCAAGAAACCTGCAATCAAGAATATTCCCTACGAGGAGTTTAAGGACAACGAGACGTTTGAAAAACTTGTAGCCGAGCTTAATGCGAACGGCACGAATGTCATCGTGAGTTCTTTGGACGACTTGATCAACTGGGGACGTAGCAATTCGCTTTGGCCGCTCACCTTTGCGACCAGTTGTTGCGGTATTGAATTTATGGCTGTCTGCGCAGCTCGCCATGACATAGCACGCTTTGGCTTTGAAGTAACCCGAAATTCTCCCCGACAGGCTGACGTCATTCTGGTGAGTGGTACCATCACAACGAAGATGGCTCCAGTGCTCAAGCGTCTCTACGACCAGATGGCTGACCCTAAGTATGTCGTAGCTGTAGGAGGTTGTGCCATTTCGGGTGGTCCGTTTACGAAGTCGTATCACGTAGTGATGGGCATTGACCAGATTATTCCTGTCGATGTGTATGTGCCCGGATGCCCTCCTCGTCCTGAATCATTCCTTTATGGCATGATGCAATTGCAACGCAAGGTGAAAGCCGAAAACTTCTTTGGTACCACCAACCGCAAAGAAAAGGACCCCTATAAGGACATGATGGAAGAAAAGAATGTTAAACTTTTAAATCAGGAGGAACAAGCATAATGGCTACTGAAGAACTAAAGACTATTGCAGAAAACAGTGGAGCAGCAGCTGCGCCTGCCGCAAAACCGACTCCAAAGCCTGCACCTGCGCCTGCCGCACCTGCTGAGAACGAAGTGAAACCGCTTGTCGTAGCGCCCGAAGAACTCCGCGCTACGCTCGAAAAACTTCATGCCGAAGGTATGGACTTCCTGGAATGCCTCACAGGCTTCGACTGGATGGAAGAAGGACTCGGCTGTATCTATACGCTGACATCGACCACAACAGGAAAGATGGTGCACGTGAAGAGCGCTACGCTCGACCATGAAAAGCCCTTGCTCCCCTCTGTGAGTGACCTTTGGGCTGTAGCCAATATTTACGAACGCGAGGTGTTTGACTTCTACGGTGTTCGCTTTACGGGCCACCCCGATATGCGCCGTGTATTCCTGCGCGAAGACTGGGTGGGCTATCCGCTCCGCAAGGACGACGACACGGAAAACAACAATCCGCTGCGCCTAACCAACGAACCGTTGGCAGATGATACAGAAGAACTCGTGCTCCAACCCGACGGCAGCGTAAAGTCAAAGCGAAATACGATTTTTGCGGACGGCGACTATGTTGTGAACATCGGTCCTCAGCATCCCTCGACACACGGTGTGCTCCACTTCCGCGTAGCACTCGAAGGCGAAACCATCAAGAAAATCGATCCCATCCTCGGATATATTCATCGTGGTATTGAAAAGATCGACGAAAGTCTTACTTATCCACAAACCCTTGCGTTGACCGACCGTATGGACTATCTCGGGGCGATGCAGAATCGACATGCTCTCTGTATGTGTGTTGAAAAGGCATTGGGTGTTGAAGTGAGCGACCGCGTGAAGGTGATTCGTACCATCATGGACGAGTTGCAGCGTATTGACTCTCACCTCTTGTTCTTCTCTTGTCTGGCGCAGGACCTCGGCGCAACAACAGCCTTCCTCTACGGATTCCGCGACCGCGAAAAGATTCTTGATATCCTGGAAGAAACAACGGGTGGACGCCTCATTCTTAATTACAACACGATTGGCGGCGTGATGCATGATTTGCATCCCAACTTCGTGAACAGAGTGAAGGAATTTATCACTTACGAGCGCGAAAGCATCAAGGAATTGCACGCGCTTTTTACGGGCAATGTGATTTTCCAGAATCGTGCGAAGGGCGTGGGCGTGTTTACGAAGGAACAGGCTATTTCGTATGGTTGCACCGGCGGTACAGGGCGTGCTTCGGGATGGAACAACGACCTGCGCAAAATCCGTCCGTATGCGGCCTACGACAAGGTGAACTTCAACGTCATTGTACGCGAAAATGGCGACAGCTTTGACCGCTACATGATTCGTATGGACGAAATCCTCGAAAGCCTCAGCATCATCGAACAACTCATTGACAACATTCCCGAAGGTAGCATTCAGGAAAAGATGAAGCCTATCATCAAAGTGCCTGCCGGAACTTATTACAGTGCGGTAGAAGGTAGTCGTGGTGTTTTTGGCGTGATGCTCGAAAGCAAAGGTGACAAGAGTCCTTACCGTTTGCACTATCGCTCAACCGGACTCCCCCTCGTAGCGGCAATGGACACGCTTTGTAAGGGGGCAATGCTTGCCGACCTCATTACAATCGGCGGTACCGTTGATTATATTGTGCCGGATGTGGATAGATAATTCATAGAGTACAGATAACAGAGTACAGACAACAGAGTACAACTCCATCCGGAATTGATATACTCTAAAAGACATGCCGAAGGGCAGTTGTAATCTGTAATCTCAAACCTAAATAATTATGTTTGACTTTAAAAATATTACCGAATGGCTTCATAGCTTACTGCTTAGCGTTATGCCAGAGTGGGCTGCCATATTGACTGAGAGCATTCTTGTAGCCTTGGTCATCATCACGCTCTACGCCGTGTTTGCCATCGTCCTTATTTACATGGAGCGCAAGGTCTGTGCCTTCTTCCAATGTAGATTGGGCCCCAACCGCGTAGGTAAATGGGGTACGTTGCAGGTGTTTTGCGACGTATTTAAAATGCTTACGAAAGAAATTATACATCTTCGTAACACCGACATTCTGCTTCACAATCTTGCACCGTTCCTGGTTGTAACGGCTTCGATGATTACTTTCGCTTGCTTGCCCTGGAATCGCGGTGCGCAGATGATCGACTTCAATGTAGGGCTTTTCTTTATTCTCGCAGCGTCGTCGGTTGGCGTCGTTGGAATTTTGCTTGCGGGCTGGAGTAGTAATAACAAATACTCGCTCATCGGCGCCATGCGAAGTGGTGCGCAAATCATTTCCTACGAACTCTCTATCGGCATTGCGATGCTCACAATGATTTGTCTCACCGGAACAATGTCGATTCAAGGCATCGTTGAGCAACAGTATGCTGAAGGGTGGAACATCTTCCGCGGGCATATCCCAGCTGTCATAGCTTTCATTATTTATTTGATTGCAGGTAACGCTGAATGTAATCGTGGTCCGTTCGACCTTCCAGAATGCGAAAGCGAATTGACTGCAGGTTACCACACGGAGTATTCGGGTATGCACTTCGGCTACTACTATTTGGCTGAATACCTTAACCTCTTTATCTGCGCCGGTATTGCCAGCATGGTGTTCCTCGGAGGTTGGGCGCCTTTACACATTGTGGGGCTCGATAGTTTCAATGCTGTGATGGACTATATTCCGGGTGCTGTATGGTTTATCGGCAAGACATTCTTTGTTGTTTTCTTGCTGATGTGGTTGCGCTGGACATTCCCTCGTTTGCGTATCGACCAGATTCTGTCGCTCGAATGGAAGTATCTTGTGCCCATCAGTATGTTTAACCTCGTCTTAATGGCGCTCGTTGTAGCGTTCGGACTACATTTCTAAAATAGATTATGGAAGAAAAGAATTATTTTGAAGGACTTTTTTCCGGCATCCGTTCGCTCTGCACGGGGTTGCGCATCACCATGCGTGAGTTCTTTACTAAAAAGATTACGCAGCAATATCCTGAGAATCGTGGCGAACTGCAGATGTTCGACCGTTTCCGCGGGTCGCTCGTCATGCCTCACGATGAAAACAACCAGCATCATTGTATTGGATGCGGACTTTGCCAAATGGCTTGCCCCAATGGTTCTATCAAAGTGACCAGCGAATTCTACGATACCGAAGATGGCAAGAAGAAAAAGCGTTTGGTAAAATATGAATACGACCTTGGTTGCTGCATGTTCTGCATGCTTTGTACACGCGCTTGTCCGCACAACGCCATTGAGTTTGACCAAAGTTTTGAGAACGCAGTGTTCGACCGCGCTAAACTCATCCAGGTGTTGAACAAAGAAGGTAGCAAGCTGGCAGAAAAGGAATAGTAAGGAATGGAGGTTGTAAGGTATAAGGTTGTGAGGTATAAGGTTATGAGAGGTTGTAAGGACCGTGCGGGGTTGAATAACCTGTGAGTTCCCGACCTTAAAGACTCTAAAGTTCTTAAAGACCATTCTCCTTAAAACCTAAAAGCGAAGCGACCTCAAAACTTAAATTAAATTAGTTATGGATTCTCACCAAATAATGTTTGTAATTTTGGCAGTTATCATAATGCTCTCTTCAATTGCAACCGTGGTTTGCAAGAGCATTATTCGCGCTGCTACTTACTTGCTCTTTGTATTGCTTGGCACTGCCGGGCTCTACTTTTTGCTGGGCTACACATTCTTGGGCTCCGTGCAGATTATGGTGTACGCAGGCGGCATTATTGTGCTCTACGTATTCTCTATTCTCTTGACGAGTGGACAGCAGGAAGTGCTCAGCAAGACGACATTGATTAAAAAACTTGCTGCCGCAATAGCTTGCATCGCAGGCGTGGTTGTGTTTGGCGCCATGCTTTTTATGCAGCAATTCAAAGCAGCAGCGTTGTCCGCTCCGAGCGAGTCCGACAGTAGTTTTATCAGCATCGAAACCATCGGACACCACATGCTCTCAACTGATGCCGGAGGTTACCTCCTTCCTTTTGAGGCTGTCAGCATCCTGCTCTTGGCTTGCATCGTTGGCGGACTGATTATTGCGCGCAAACGTTAGTCACTCATTTATATTATTGTGTAAAACTATGATACAAATAGAATATCTTCTTATTATATCTGCAGTGATGATGTTTGCCGGAATTTACGGATTCTTCACGCGTCGCAGCACGTTGGCAATTCTGCTTTCGATAGAGTTGATGCTGAATGCTGCCGACATCAACTTTGCAGTTTTCAATCGCATGCTCTATCCCGATGGCCACGAAGGTTATTTCTTTGCCATCTTCGGCATAGCTATCGCCGCAGCCGAAAGTGCCATAGCGATTGCCATTATGATTAATATTTATCGTATGCTCAAAAACATTTCTGTCGATGAGCTGAAGAAACTAAAATGGTAAAAGGCTATGGAACATACATTGTATATTCTTCTCCTGCCGTTTCTCTCCTTCCTCGTATTAGGATTGCTCGACAGTAAAATCAGCAAAAAAACAGCAGGTATTATCGGAACTTTGAGTTTGGGCATCGTGACGTTGCTGTCGTACTGGACAGCTTTCGCATATTTCAGTGCAGAGCGCGTCAATGGTGTTTACGAAACGCTCATGCCTTATAACATAACGTGGCTCCCGCTGGGTAACCTGCATTTTGACATGGGCATCATGCTCGACCCGATTTCTGTCATGATGCTTATCGTTATTTCGACGGTGTCGCTCATGGTGCACATTTACTCGTTTGGTTACATGCATGGCGAGCGAGGTTTTCAGCGTTACTACGCATTCCTGAGCCTCTTCACGATGTCAATGTTGGGATTGGTTGTGGCAACAAACATTTTCCAGATGTACCTTTTCTGGGAACTCGTGGGTGTGTCGTCCTACCTCCTCATTGGTTTTTACTACACTACGCCAGCAGCCATTGCAGCATCGAAGAAGGCGTTTATCGTCACTCGTTTTGCCGATATGTTCTTCCTCGTGGGTATTTTGATTTATGGTTACTACTGCCAGTCGTTTGGTTTTGATTTTAATGCCGAAGGTTTTGCTGCAGGTGCATTTATGCTTCCCACAGCTCTTGTGTTGATGTTCATTGGTGGTGCGGGTAAGAGTGCCATGTTTCCCCTTCACATCTGGTTGCCCGATGCGATGGAAGGTCCTACTCCTGTCAGCGCATTGATTCACGCTGCTACGATGGTGGTGGCTGGGGTGTTCCAGATTGCTCGCCTCTTCCCCTTGTGGATTCAGTATGCCCCCGATGCCATGAGCATTATAGTTTGGGTGGGTGTATTCACAGCGTTCTATGCTGCGGCTGTAGCTTGTGTGCAGAGCGACATTAAGCGCGTACTTGCTTTCTCTACAATTTCGCAAATCGCCTTTATGATGGTAGCGTTAGGCGTATGCCTTCCTGGCGAACATGGTGCAGTGATTGACAATCATGCAAGTCTTGGTTACATGGCGTCAATGTTCCACCTCTTTACGCATGCCATGTTTAAGGCGCTCTTGTTCCTCGGAGCAGGATGTATCATCCACGCTGTGCATAGCAACGAGATGTCAGCCATGGGCGGACTTCATAAGTACATGCCCATCACGCATGTCACCTTCCTGATTGCTTGCCTTGCGATTGCAGGGATTCCTCCGTTCTCGGGGTTTTTCTCTAAGGACGAAATTCTCACGGCGTGTATGCATTATAGTCCCGTAGTGGGATGGATTATGACGGGTGTTGCAGCAATGACGGCCTTCTATATGTTCCGCCTTTATTTTGGCATATTCTGGGGAACGGAAAACAAGGAACTCCATGCGCATCATACACCTCATGAAGCACCGTTGACAATGACACTGCCGCTCATGGTGCTCACGGCGATTACGCTTGTTGCAGGTTTTATTCCCTTCGGACATTTCGTCAGTGCTTCGGGCGAAGCCTACGATATTCATCTTGACTGGAGCGTTGCGATTACCAGCATCGTCGTGGCTGTTGCATCTATCGCATTAGCAACCTATATTTATGCAGGCGAGCGCCAACCCGTTGCCAGCAAGATGAAGGCTGCATTCCCGAATTTGCACCAATGGGCTTACAAGCGCTTCTATCTCGACGAGGTGTATCAGTACGTAACCCACCGCATTATTTTTGCAAAAATTTCAAAGCCCATTGCTTGGTTTGACCGCCACGTTGTAGATGGTTTCTTTGATTTCCTTGCATGGGGAACGCATGCGTTGAGTAATCTTATCCGAGGATTCCAAAGCGGCTCGGTTCAATTCTATGCTCTGGTCTTCCTCCTTGGTATCATCACAATTTTACTCATTTTGATCTTATAGCCAACTAAATATGGAAAACATACTTTATCTCTCTACCTTCGTGTTCATCCCCTTGGTGATGCTCTTAGGTTTGTGGTTGGCGAAGTCCGTCAATCAGGTGCGCGGTGTGATGGTAGCTGGTAGCACAGCATTGCTTGCTTTCGCCATCCACCTTACACTTCGCTTTTTAGACGACCGTGCGGCAGGCGAGACCGCCGAGATGCTCTATACCGGTGCGCTTCCATGGTTTGAACCGCTTAACATCTGCTACTCAGTTGGTGTTGACGGCATCAGTGTTGCTATGATTCTGCTCTCTGCAGTGATAGTCTTTACCGGAACGTTTGCATCGTGGAAACTCCAGCCGATGACGAAGGAATATTTCCTTTGGTTTACGCTTTTGTCCATGGGTGTGTTCGGTTTCTTCATTAGCATTGACATGTTTGCCATGTTTATGTTCTACGAAATTGCCCTCATCCCGATGTACTTGTTGATCGGTGTGTGGGGCAGTGGAAAGAAGGAATATTCTGCCATGAAGCTCACACTCATGTTGATGGGTGGTTCGGCTTTCTTGATGTGTGGCATCTTTGGCATCTATTTTGATTCAGGTGCCACGACGATGAACATCCTTGAAATTGCTCAAAACTCCGTAGCCCATGAGCGTCAATACCTTTGGTTCCCCATGACCTTTGTAGGCTTTGGTGTGCTGGGTGCACTCTTCCCCTTCCACACATGGAGCCCTGACGGCCACGCCTCTGCGCCTACTGCCGTTTCAATGCTTCATGCCGGTGTGCTTATGAAGCTGGGTGGCTATGGCTGCTTCCGCATCGCCATGTATCTCATGCCCGAAGCGGCACACGAATTGGGATGGATATTCCTTATCTTAACAGGTGTCTCAGTGGTTTATGGAGCATTCTCAGCTTGCGTGCAAACCGACTTGAAGTACATCAACGCCTACTCCTCCGTGTCGCACTGCGGACTTGTGCTTTTTGCCATCCTGATGATGAACGAAACGGCCTGCACAGGTGCGGTGCTTCAGATGTTGAGCCACGGTTTGATGACTGCGCTTTTCTTTGCGCTCATCGGCTTTATCTACGGACGTACGCACACTCGCGACATTCGCGAACTTTCGGGATTGATGCGCATCATGCCTTTTCTCTCTATCTGTTATGTGATTGCCGGTTTGGCAAATCTCGGACTTCCGGGCTTGAGCGGTTTCGTGGCTGAAATGACCATCTTCGTAGGTTCGTTCCAAAACACGGGCGTGTTCTACACAGCGCTCACCATCATTGCCTGCACAAGTATCGTTATCACGGCGGTCTATATTCTTCGCCTTGTGGGTAAGATTCTTTACGGCACATATACCAATGAACACCACCTCGCGCTGACCGATGCAACGTGGGACGAACGCTTCTCCGTGATTTGCCTCATTGCGTGTGTTGCAGGTCTTGGTATCGCTCCGCTTTGGGTGAGCAACCTGATTGGCGACGGTGTTGCACCTATCATCAACCAATTGGAAAAATTCATTGATTTAAACCCCTTCTTGTAAACTATGGATTATTCATCGTTCTTATCCATGCACGCAGAGCTTTCGCTCCTTGCTGTGATTATTATATTGTTCGTGGCAGACCTCTTGATGTGTCCCGACAAGAAGAGTGGGAAGGGTGTTTACAACACGCCGTTGCCCACAATTCTGCTTGCCCTCCACGTTGTGCTTAATCTTCTGCCCTCGGCTTGTTGTGGCACAGACATTGAGTTTCAGGCTTTTGGTGGCATGTATGTTCACACGCCCATGATGACGGTTGTGAAGAGCATCCTCAGTGTGGGTACGCTCATTGTGTTCTTGATGGCACACAAGTGGCTTAGCCGCGAGGAAAACTTGGTGAAGCAGGGCGAATTCTACCTGCTCACACTCTTCACCCTCCTCGGCATGTTCTTCATGATTTCTGCTGGCCACTTCCTCATGTTCTTCATCGGCCTTGAGTTGGCATCTGTGCCCATGGCTGCCGTCGTGGCTTTCGACAAGCACCGCCGCGAAAGTGCTGAAGCGGGAGCAAAGTTCATCCTCCTCGCTCTCTTCTCTGCCGGACTTTTGCTCTATGGCATCTCGCTGCTCTATGGCGCCACAGGTTCGCTTTATTTTGAGGAAATGGGCAAGAGCTTGTTCTTCGACCATTCATTGCTGGCAGTAGTCGGAATGGTGCTCTTCATTTCTGGCGTTGGCTTCAAGATTTCGCTCGTTCCCTTCCACCTTTGGACTGCCGACACTTATCAAGGCGCGCCCACAGTTGTGACGGGCTACCTGAGCGTCATCTCAAAGGGTGCTGCCGCTTTCGTGTTGTTCATGGTGCTGACAAAGGTGTTTGGCGGCATGGCGTTTACCGCCCTGTGGAACGAAGCCTTCTTCTGGCTTATCATTGCCTCAATCACAATCGCCAACCTCTTTGCCATCCGTCAAAACAACCTGAAGCGATTCATGGCGTTCTCTGCCATCTCGCAGGCGGGCTACCTCGTGCTTGGCATCATGGGTGGTTCGGCTGAGGGCATGACGGCTCTTGTGTTCTACCTGCTCGTTTATATGGCGGCAAACCTTGGCGCTTTCGCTGTGATGACCAGCATTGAGGACAACAGCGGTAAAATCCAGATTTCCGATTATAAGGGACTTTATCAAACCAATCCGAAGTTGGCATTCATCATGACGCTCTGCCTCTTCTCATTGGCAGGTATTCCTCCCTTCGCGGGCTTCTTCTCAAAGTTCTTTATCTTCATGGCGGCTTTCAAGGGTGGACACGAGCTCTTGGTATTCATCGCCTTAATCAACACTGTAGTGTCGCTCTACTACTACCTCTTGATTGTTAAAGCCATGTATATCGAACCCAACGACTCGCCTATCGCTACGTTTAAATCCGACTGCTATGTGCGTACAGCCCTTGCGCTCTGCACCGCAGGTGTTGTGCTCCTCGGCATCGCCAGCATCGTTTACAATTACATCGATGCCCTGAGCTACGGATTGCTTTAAGGCACTATTAATACATTATCAAGAAAACGAGACTGCGCCGTAAAGTTTTTTACGACACAGTCTCGTTTTTAAGTTTCTCTGATATATTTACTTGAACAAATCTTCAAGTGTCAGTTCACGTTGCACGATGCCACTATGGATATTCTGCTTTGATTGCTGTCCGGTAAAGTTATTGGTCCTTCAGGCCGTTGCTACTCAATAAAAGTTGGCGTATAGGTCAAAAGTTTACCGGACACAATAATTACCGATTATTAATGCTTTACGTTGTTATTATCAATCTTTATATATTCATTGGTCATGACGCTGAAGGCGTCATAAAAGGCCGAACGGCAGTTGTACTCTGTACTCTAATCTCCGTGTTCGTTATCCGATTAAATTAGAATGTATTTCAGAATAAATAGGGCTGCAAGTATGTACATTACAGGAGACAGCTTCTTGAATTTACCGCAGATAATGTTCATAAGGACATAGGTAATCATTCCGATAAGAATGCCATTGGAAATTGAGTAAGTCAGCGGCATCATGATCATACATACGAATGCTGGAATTGACTCTGAGAAATCGTCGAAATCAACATTCTTGATCTGCTCAACCATCAGCAATCCAACAATGATCAAAGCTGGCGCAGTCGCTGCAGATGGAATTGAAAGGAACAGCGGAGAGAAGAACATTGCAATAACGAAACAGCCTCCTACAACAAAAGCCGTCAAACCGGAACGACCTCCCTGTGCCACGCCTGCAGCACTTTCAACATACGTGGTAGTGGTAGAAGTTCCGAGTATAGCCCCAACTGTGGTAGCTATAGAGTCTGCCATGAAAGCGTGCTTTATTCTGTAGATTTTACCATTGTCATCCATCATCTTGACCTTAGTACACACGCCAACAAGAGTACCCACCGTATCAAACATGTCAATAAAGAAGAATGTGAAGACCACAACCAACATATCGACCGAGAAGATCTTGTCAAACTCAAATTGACAGAAGATCGGGGCTATAGATTCAGGCGCAGATACAATTCCCTTAAACTCTGTGACACCCATAGGAATACCTATCAACATAGTAATGATAATTCCAAGAAGAATCGCTCCTGGCACGTTACGGTAATACATAAAGGCCGTAATGATTAGACCGATGAAAGCCAGTAGCGCCGAACCTGAGGTGACATCGCCAAGAGTTACAAAAGTTGCGCCATCATCAACGACGACTCCCGCACTCTTTAAACCAATGAAAGCGATAAAGAATCCGATACCAGCGCCTATGGCATTTCTCAGACTCATCGGAATCGCATTGACGATGGCTTCACGTAAATTAGTAAGCGTTAGGACTATAAAGATTATGCCTTCAAGAAGCACTGCTGTAAGTGCAAACTGCCATGAAAATCCCATACCCAAACATACCGTGTAAACGAAGAATGCATTCAAGCCCATTCCTGGTGCCAAACCGAAAGGAAGCTTACCGATAAAGGCCATTGCAAGACATCCAACGATAGCAGCAAGAGCAGTTGATGTAAATACTGATCCTATAGGCATGCCGTCAAGCTCACCGAACATCGTAGGATTAACGGCAAGGATATATGACATTGTAAGGAATGTGGTAATACCAGCAACGATCTCAGTACGAACCGTTGTCTTTGTGGAATCAAATCCGAATAGTTTCTTTAGCATATTTTTTCAGAAAAAAAGTTCACCCTCATCTCTCAACACATATGCCCTTAATATGCGGTATTCGTAAAGGGGGCGATCATTGTCGTCGGTTTCAGCCATTTGAATTTCATTAACCACATTCATCCCCTCCACCACTTGTCCGAACACAGTGTATTGAGCATCAAGGGTCGGGGTGCCTCCACGTTCCCAGTATAAGGAATCATAGGCCTCAGGAATGGTCACTTCAGGCGATGTTTGCGACTGAACAATTCTTCGTGCTCGTTCCATCATACCCTTGCCGAAGTGTTTGCCCCACACGATGTAGAACTGCGAGCCACTGCTTTTACGCTCTGGATTTTTATCGTCGCTTTCTCTTGCCGCAGCCACGGCACCACGGAAATGTGCCAATTCGGGATAACGGATCTCAGCAGGCAGCATATACCCCGAGTCGGTTTCGCCCAGTTCTGTACCGCGCTCACAAGTGCGCGACTTAGGGTCGCCCGTCTGAATCACAAATTGATGAATGGTTCTGTGGAACAGCAGACTGTCGTAGAACTGCTCGTTGACAAGCTTTATGAAATTATCACGATGGATGGGTGTTTCGTTGAATAACTCAATGGTGATGTTTCCGCATGTCGTTTCAAGGCGCACCTTAGTACGCTGACCTAAAGTGTCGGGCGGCAGGACCTGCGCAAAAGCCTGAACATGGGTCAACACGAAACACAAACAGAGGATTAATCGTCGGAGTAGATGCATGAGGGTGTTATTTAGGTATATGAGTAAGCTTAACAAATAGCCTCAAGACTTGGCACGTAGTTTTGCTGAATGGCAACAGCTATGATTTGAGCAATTTCAATGTCGCTAAATCCGATATCGCCACCAAATCTATAAAGGAGTTCAATTTCTTCCTTAGCGATAACCTTATCCGAGAGGACGATATTGATCATGTACTTCAACATGCCCTCGCGCATGCCAGGATTTATCTCCATAATTTTATTTACGGAGTCAATAAATGTTTTGCCCACATCTTCCTGCATGATTTCATTGAGGTATTGCTTGGGGAAAATCTTATAAGCAGCAAGTGCCTGAATGATTTGTTCCATCTCGTCCTCGTCGATCGCATTGTCGGAATTGGCAACAATCAACCCTGCAGAAGCGATGAACTTGGCCAGATGTTCATCAAGTTCGGTGGTACCCACTTTCAGGAGAATAGAAATGAGTTTATCCATGCCTTGATCGAGCGCCTCCTTTGTCTGTGCCGTAGCAAAGAGGTTCAGGGCTTGCACTCTGATTGGATTTACTGGATGCGATTCATGACTAATGCCCTTATCATTTAAGAAGTAATTGAGGCGGCGGTTATTGTCTGCAAGCAGGGCTTCGATACTCACATTCATCTTTTCGAGGTCCAGTCCCGAGGCTAATTTAAAGAACGCCGTGACGCAGACGTTGAGATTTTCTGTGGCCAAATAGCCATAACGGTCTGCCACAAGCTCAGCCAATTGATCGTGCAAACGTATCTTATACTGAAGCGTGATGGGTACGTTTGAATCGGGGGGAAATACGAAATGGATGAGACGCTTAAGCGCCGTGTCGCGGTTGATGAGATGCCCCAGTTCATGACCAACGACAAAGCGAAGTTCGTCCTGGCTCATCAAGCCAAACAATGCGGAGTTGATATTCACAATGTGGGGTTCGCCTTCGTCCTCGGCAGCCACGGAAAAGGCATTAACGGTGGAATTGCCCGTGATGTAGAAATCAACCTTCTCATTAAAATTGAGTTTTTTCTTGACATCATAGCAAAGCTCATAGAAGTCCTTAAGTAAATCCTTTTCCACCTTAAGGCTATGCCCTTCCATCGTGCTGCGCCAATACGTGTCGTTGTTTGAAGTTTTGGTTTTTCTCAGTACCTCCTCAACCACACTGCCCTGAAGCGCATTATAAATTTGTTCGCCGATCTGCTTTTCAAAATCAAGCGTCGTGGCGAAACGGCCGTTTTCCTTAGGAGGTTCATTGGTTAGGTTCTTGAACCAATTGAATAAACTGTTTGTTTTTGCTTCCATGGTAATTTTTCTTTTTAAGGCGAAAGAGTTTAGGTAGATTTGCTGATTGCCGCTGGTTATTGTTCCGGCAATTCTTTTTGCTTGGCAGATATGCTAATGCTCAACATCATGCCAAAATAACAGCTGAAGAGCATGAACGCAGTTCCACCGCGACTGATTAAAGGCAACGGTTGCCCCGTAACGGGGAATAAGCCTACTGCCACCCACATATTAAGCATGGCTTGGGTCACGATCATAAAAGAAAGGCCAAGGATAAGGAAGGCAGGGAAGGTTGCCTTGCAACGCGCGGCAATTTTCCAGGCCCTGAAAATCAGAATAATGTAGAGCACCACCACAATGAATGCGCCCCATATCCCCATTTCTTCAACGATAATGGCAAAGATAAAATCCGAGAAGGGTTGCGACAAGAAGTCGCGCTGCACGGAGTTTCCTGGCATGAGTCCTACAACCTTGCTTGAGGCTATGGCAATATTGGCATTAGCAACCTGGCGATTGGCCTCGAAGTCGTAGTCCTTGGGATCGTCGGATTTTTTTTCGGTAAACTTTGCCACGCGCTCCACCCAAGTGTCGGCACGGTGAAGAAGGGAACTGTCCTTCACCCAACTTTCTGGTAGTACCTTCACTGACGCAAAAATCAAGATACCCACCCCAACGAAAAAGCTTGCCATCTTTCCAAAAATCTTCATCGGCATGCGCCCAACAAACATCATGAGGAGTATCACGCCAAAAAGGAGCACTGCCGTAGAGAAGTTTTCCGTAAAGATCAACCCGCACGTTATCACCGTGGGAATCATAATAATCTTAAAGACATGGGGGTTAGCACCATCTTCGCGTTGCTGAGCCGACAGCATTAATGCCGTATAGACGATGAGTGCCAGCTTCGCAAATTCGGAGGGCTGAAACGACAAACCCGCAAAACTCAACCAGCGCGCACCATCGTTGACTGCCTTTGCAAAAAGCAAGGTGTAAACCAAGAGCAACCACGAGCCGGGGAGCAATACAAAGGGGATGAGTTTAAAAAATCGACATGGCACGCGCGAGATTAAGCTAATGATAACGAAACCCACGAATACAAAACCTACCTGACGAATGAGCGGTGAATAGAAATCCCCGGTTTTGTACGACAACTGACTGGCCGACGAGAATATCTCAACAATAGAGATTAGACTTAAGAAGAAGAAGACCGCCCAAATGGGGCCATCTCCCTTGAGTATTTGGGCTATTTTCATAAATTTTATTCAGAGTGATCATGTTTTTGACAACAAGCCACGAACTGCTCGCCACGATCTTCCATATTTTTGAAAAGGTCAAAGCTGGCGCAACAGGGACTGAGCAGAACGGTGTCGCCTGGCTGAGCCCACTTGCGGCAAGCTTCCACACAGGCTTGCATGCTGTTGGTGTCGGACACGGGAATGTTTAAGGCATCGAAGTTTTCGTGCAACTTCGTGTTATCAGCGCCTAAGTACACCAAAGCGCGGCATTTTTCCTTAACTAAATTAAACAGCACACTGTAATCATTGCCTTTATCGCGTCCGCCGAGAATCAGCACAACGGGCGTGGTCATGCTATCAAGGGCACAATAGCAGGCATCTACATTGGTTGCTTTTGAATCGTTGATATAAGTGACACCATCGATGGTGGCAATTTTCTGCAAACGGTGCTCCACGCCTTCGAAGTCCGACAACGCCTCATGCAACACTTCTGCCGACACGCCTGCAGCTAAAGCGGCTTGGGCAGCAGCCAACATATTGCGTTGGTTGTGCTTGCCGAACAACGATAATTCAGACACAGCCTTCGTGAAGGGCACTGGGGCCTCAACCACAAAAGTATCGTCCTTGACATAGCCTGCCAAAGCCTCGGAATAGGTTTCATTGAACGGGCAGCACTGCACTTCAACCTGACGCTTGGCCAATTCCTTTTCAATGTATTCATCGCCAGTCCAGTAAACGAAGTAATCGCCTGCGGTTTGGTTTTGAAGGATGCGCATTTTTGAATCCACGTAATTTTGCATCTCAAAGCCGTAACGATCCAAATGATCAGGGGTTATGTTAAGGAGCACGGCGATGTGAGCCCTAAAGTTGTACATATTATCGAGCTGAAACGAAGACAGCTCCACAACGTACCATTCCTTGGGGTCCTCTGCCACTTGCAAAGCCAGACTATGTCCGATGTTACCTGCCAAACCCACATTAAAGCCTGCCTTCTTCAGGATGTGGTAAATGAGCGAGGTGGTTGTGGTCTTACCGTTCGACCCCGTAATGCAGATCATTTTCGACGTGGTGTAACGCGCAGCAAACTCAATTTCCGAAAGGATGGGAATACCCGCCTGTTGCAGTTTAACCACCATCGGGGCTGTGTCGGGGATTCCCGGACTTTTAACCACCTCATCGGCACTTAAAATGCGGGTTTCGGTGTGTTGTCCTTCTTCCCACTCTATTTGATATTGATCCAATATTTCTTTGTAGTTTGCCTTGATTTGTCCCATATCCGACACGAAGACCTCATAGTTATACTTCTTCGCAAGGATGGCGGCGCCAACACCACTTTCTGCAGCGCCAAGTATCGTTAGTTTCATGTTTTTTTATCACAATTTTGTTTAGTAACGCTAAAAAACAACTTGGGACTTTTTATATTAATCATGTTTTATGGAGACATTTAAAGCGTTGTCTTTTTGTCGCTTTCGTCTTTATTCATCAGTCACATAGCCCGCTATGCTCCTTCTTCACAAAAACGAAATCAACTAAAAATACAATTAAAACTGTCCCTACTTATGATTTTACCGTTACTTAGTGGTTCTTAGCTATTCGCTGTTATTAAAAGTCTGTGAAACGAGTTGACCGAACCCACCTTTATCGAATCTTCAACGTAATGATGGTTAAGGCCGCTAAGAGAATGGTGGTGATCCAGAAGCGCACAGTAATCTTGGCCTCGTGCCATGACCCTTTGGGCCAGTTGGGGAACACGTATTTACAATCGCTCACCATTTGCTCGGGCAGTGTTCTAAAGGCATCGTGGATGGGGGTGCGCTTAAAAATACGTTGTTTCACCCCTTTGCGCTTACCCCACTTGTAATACTGCACCTGGAGGATAACGCTTAAGTTCTCAAACAAGAACACGCCACAGAGGATTGGCAACAACAATTCCTTGTGGATGATAACAGCCAAAACGGCAATAATACCACCAATGGTTAATGAACCCGTGTCGCCCATAAAGATCTGAGCCGGATAGGCGTTGTACCACAGGAAACCGATCAATGCACCCACCATAGCACAGATAAAGATAACAAGTTCTTCGGAATGCGGCAGATACATGATGTTGAGATAGCCGGCAAACTCAATGTGGCTGGAGACGTAGGCCAAAATACCCAGCGCCACGCAGATGATGGCGGAATTGCCTGCGGTCATGCCATCCATCCCATCGTTGAGGTTTGCCCCATTGGACACTGCCGTGATGACAAACACCGTCATCAGCACAAACAAAGCCCAACCTGCTTCTTCCTTGTATTGACCAAAGAAAGAGACAATATCGGCATAATCCAAATTATTGTTCTTCACAAAAGGAATGGTGGTAATGGTGGACTTGACGGGTTCGCTTTTGTAAATCACCTCCACGTTATCGGCGCCCTTTTGCTTGGCGATGTTTTCACGGATCACAGCATCGGGACTTAAATATAAGGTTAAACCGACGAAAAGCCCTAATGCCATTTGCGCCACGACTTTGTATTTACCGGCAAGGCCTTCTTTGGTACGCTTCATCTTGATCCAATCATCAATAAAGCCAATGATGCCAAGCCACACCGTGGTGGTGAGCATTAAAATCATATAGATGTTTCTTAATCGCCCCAACAAAAGGCAAGGCACCAGGATCGCCACAATGATAATCACACCGCCCATAGTGGGAACGCCGATTTTCTTGACACCAAAGGGATCGATTGAAGCATCACGCTGCGCTTCACTGAAATGATGACGGCGCATCCATTTGATGAAATATCCGCCAAACCAAGTTGAAATGGCAAGGGCCAGGATCATGGCGAGGAGTGAGCGGAACGAGATGTAGGACCAAAGACCTGATCCGGGTATGCCGAAATCTTCTAAAAATCTAAAGAGATAATAGAGCATGATAATGAGGTTTAAATATGCTGAGGGTTAAGCGCATCAAGAGGTTCACCGTAAAAACAGGCTGAGGATGCTCGGATATATCCGCGCACCAGCTTCTACTGCAGCCTCCCTCCATGACGATCTTGCATGCCTCTGCAACGTAAAAATACAACTAAATAATTCCAAAAGCGGCTTTAACTTCTTCGTGGTCGTCAAAATGGTGCTTAACGCCCTTGACGTCCTGATAAGGTTCATGCCCCTTTCCAGCCACAAGGATCACATCGCCTGGATTCGCCATCATGGCTGCGGCTTTGATGGCTTCACGACGATCGGTGATGGCGATGGTGCGCTTAAGTTGGTCGGTGTTCAACCCTGCCAACATATCGTTGATGATATCCTGTGGCTCTTCAAAGCGTGGATTATCGCTTGTAATGATCACACGGTCGGAATAGTTGGCGGCTTCTTTAGCCATCAGGGGGCGTTTGCCCTTATCTCTATTACCACCAGCACCACAAACCGTGATGACCTGAACCGATGTTTTCACGATTTCACGTATAGATTCCAACACGTTTTTAAGGGCATCGGGGGTGTGGGCATAGTCAATAATCGCGAATACGCCTTGTGGCGAACGAATCGTTTCAAAGCGACCGTTTACGGGAACGAGGGTTGACAAGGCACACAAAACATCCTGAGGTGCATGCCCCAACATCACCGCCGAAGCATAAACCGCAAGTAAATTGCTCACGTTGAAATGGCCCACGAAGCGCACACTCACCTCCATGCCATTGATTTCAAGAAGCATGCCCTCGAGCGACTCTTCGAGCACGCGTCCTCTGAAGTCTGCCATGCTGCGTGTGGAGTAGGTTTTGATGTTGGCCTTGCAATTTTGCACCATCACTTGTCCGTTGCGGTCGTCAGCATTGGTAATGGCAAATGCTTTTTTACCCAAGCCATCGAAGAACTTCTTCTTGGCATCGCGGTATGCGTCGAACGTCTTGTGGTAATCCAAATGGTCGCGAGTAAGGTTAGTAAACACACCACCCGCAAAGGTTAATCCACCGATACGCTTTTGCTCAATGGCATGCGATGAGCACTCCATAAAGGCATAGGTGCACCCTTCAGCCACCATATCGGCAAGCAATTGATTGAGCGTTATGGCATCGGGCGTGGTGCAATCCGTTGGATAAGGCTTGCCATCGATATAGTTACACACCGTTGAGCAGAGCCCACATTTATAGCCCAATTTACGAAACAGTTCGTAAAGCAAGGTTGCGATGGTTGTTTTCCCATTGGTACCCGTCACACCGATGAGTTTGAGGTTTTGCGTGGGGTTGCCATAAAACTGTGTGGCAACGGTGCCCACAACATCTTCGGTATTCGCAACGCGAACGTAGGTCACACCTTCGACTGGCGCTGCAATATCGCGGCTCACCAATATCGCTTTGGCACCCTGCTCAATGGCCTTAGGGATGAAGTTATGACCGTCGGTTTGCGTGCCCACCATGGCTACAAAGAGATGGCCATCAGCCACGCGGCGACTGTCAATGTTCACACCTGTCACATCAAGTTCAAGCGAACCTGTCACCGCTTGAATCGTTATATTTTGAAGAAGATCTTTTAAAAGCATAAGATTATTATTACTTGGATTTTGGTTGCATTTTCAAGGTCAGTACCACACTATCAATCTTTTCGATGGGCGTGCCGGGTTTGGGTACTTGCTTCACCACGCTGCCCACGCCATGCACTTTAACTTTCAGCCCTGCGCTTTCCAATCGATACACGGCATCTCGCAAGCCATAGCCCACAACATTGGGCAATGAGTCGGTGGGCGTGATGTACTGCTTGAGCAGGAATTCAGAATGATGCTGAACCACATCGCCCCAAACAGCCTTATCGTTGGTTTCATCAAACTCCGCTTGATGTTTCAGGCCGACTTGATGCAACACGCGACGTGTTGCGGCAAGGTTTCCTGGCTTCACCTCTGGCAAAAAGGCATTGACCGTGTCGCGCACAATTGAGAAATCTGATTGCACCCTTTTGGCCATAATACTTTCTGCCACACGTTTGAATACTGGACCACACATCGTACCACCCGATGCTGAACCCGTTTTACGCATACACACGATGCAAGCATATTGAGGATTCTGAGAGGGGAAATAGCCCACGAAGGAGATCAACAGTTCTCTACTCTTGCCGGCACGGGTCCATATTTGCGCTGTACCTGTTTTGCCAGACACGTCAAACATTTTTGAACCTGCCGCGCGCCCCAACCCAGTGTGCACCACCTCGTACAAACAGTGGCGAATCATTTTCAAAGCCTCATCGCTTGCCATCTTCTCACGCAACACCTCGGGGGGAAATTCCTTGACCACCACACCATCCTTGAGCAAGGCCTTCACCAAACGTGGGCGGAAGAGTTTCCCATTATTGGCAATACCTGCATACACATTTACAGTGGAGATGGGCGGCACCTGCGTTTCATAGCCAATACTCATCCAGGGCAAAGCCGTTTTTGACCAATTCTGAGGGTTTGGTTGGCGAATACGGGGTTTCTTATATTCTCCCAAAGGCAGTTTTAAATCCTCAGCAATGCCCAAATTATACAAACCATCAACAAAGCGTTTGGGGTCATCATGATAAAACTCATCAATCAACGCTGCAACACCAATGTTAGAAGAGTACTTAATAATCTCAACCGTGTTCAGCACGCCATATCCACCTTTCACCCAATTGTGGTCCTTCATATTGGCACCATACATTCGGCGTACGCCGCCAGTTGCGTCAACCTTGCGCGCCAGGTCTAATTTGCCATCGTCCATGGCTACCAGGAAAGAAATCGGTTTGAATACCGAACCCGGTTCATAGAGGTTACTGATTGCTAAAGGCGATTGCTCTGAATAATTCCCTTTAGGATCTCGTGACAAGCTCGACATGGCTTTGATATCGCCCGTTTTGACTTCCATCACGATGCAAACGCCCTCAAGCGCATCGAGCGAGTCGATCTTAGCCCGCAAGGCGTTTTCACAAATATCCTGAATCTCAACGTCGATGGTGGTCATCACATCATACCCATCAACAGCAGGTTTATCAACCACCTTCACCAGGTGGTCCTGCATTTTCAAGGCGTGATAAACGCCATCCTCACCTCGGAGCAGTGAATCGCACGACTTTTCAAGCCCGTAATGGGGCACTTCATCAAACTTACCCACGGTGCGTCGCGCCAAATTGCCATAGGGATTTTTGCGCATGGGAATGGTATCAACAAAGAAACCACTAACACCAATTTTCTCTTTCAAAAAGGGTAATTCTTTCACTTCGCGATATTGCACATAGGTGATGCGCTGATTGCGTCGGTTGCGCACTTTCGCAGCGTACTGTGGCTTAAGCACATCCTTGGTGTATAAACGCCATGAATGCGAACGCCTTGCCTGCCCCTTGAGCAAATGTGCTTTAAACTTCACGGAATCAATATCGGGGAAAATACGCGCCATGCCCCGACATATCGTATCCAGGTTGAGCGCAAACAGCGAGTCGCGTTTGCGTAAATCCTTAGCAGCGCGCGCACTATCCTTCTCCCATGTACCAAAGTCCAGATACATCAAAAATTCGGGGATTGATGCCGCAAGCACTTCACCATTCGAGGCCAAAATATTTCCGCGTTGGGGTTCTAATATAAGATTGGTGCGTTCACGTTTCTTAGCCACCTCCATCCACCAATCATACTTTACAGTCATCGTGTAGAGAGCCTTACCTAAAACAGCAATGCCAAGTAGCACAAAGAGCCACTTGACAATGAGTATTCTCCCCCTGACTTTATTCTTCGGAAATTCCATCTCTTACAAGTTTAAAATTAGGTGTTACACTGGGTCGCAGCGTGGAGTCTTTTAAATGTGCTTCAATGATGCTGGCACGCGAATGCTTGCGCAACTCACTGTTGGTGGTCAGCAATTTAAAGCGAATATCTATCAATTCTTCATTAAGACGCTTGGTTTCAATTTGCTCTTGCTGAAACGCATAGCGATTGCCTGTGTAAACAAGCGCCAATATGGTTACAAACACGATGTACAACCAATTGCGCTTAAGCCAAGCGCCTGCAATCAGGTCGCTCGCTGTGAGTGTAGCCATCGACGTATCGTCCTGACTGACGATGTCGTTCATCAAGCTATCTATTTTTTTACGCACGTTTTTGATACTTCGGTCTTTCTTCTTGTCAATCGTGCGCTTATCTTGTTCGCTGTTTGTGTGCATACTTTTCCTTAGATCTATTCTCGAATATTTAGATTTAGCGACTAAAGGTGGGGGCTTTTTATTATTCGCACAGAGTCCACCCATAAGGGGAGCTTATACTTGCAAAGTTTCCCTACGGCAGTCCCCACCCGCTCAAACAACGTGCTGGGATTTGCCTATAATTTCTCTGCTATTCTCAACTTCGCACTGCGGCTACGCGGATTGCGTTGTTGTTCTTCCTGATCAGGCACAATCACCTTACCCAAAGGTTTCATGGGGGCTTTGCGGTTGCCAAAGAAGTCCTGCTCCACATTTCCCTCAAAGTTTCCCGCACGCATAAAGTTCTTCACCAAGCGATCCTCTAAAGAGTGGTAAGTGAGCACCACCAAGCGACCACCCACTTTTAGATTTCTCAAGGCGGCTTCAAGCATTTCGCGCAGGGCGTCCATTTCGTGATTCACCTCAATGCGCAGGGCTTGAAACACCTTTGCCAGGTCTTTCTTTTCACGATCGCGTGGCATCAGTGGCTTAACCACATCAAGCAGATCCTGAATTTGGGTTAACGACTGCTGCGTGCGTGCCTTCACAATAGCGGCGGCTAACTTCCGGGCATTTTTCAATTCGCCATATAAGTAAAAGACGTCTGCCAGCTGTGCCTCAGTGTACTTATTCACTACATCGGCTGCAGTCATACCGCCACGGCCGTTCATGCGCATATCCAGGGGAGCCTCAAAGCGAAAAGAGAAACCACGTTCTTCGGCATCGAAATGATGACTTGACACGCCAAGGTCGGCCAACAATGCATCAACACCCTCCACCTCATGATAGCGCATCCAATTGTTTAAATACCTGAAGTTGCTGCGCACGAAGGTAAAGCGTTCATCAGCACCAGGGATGTTTTGCTCAGCATCAGCATCCTGGTCAAAACTATACAAATGCCCCTCACTACTGAGGTGCTTGAGAATTTCACGGCTATGCCCCCCTCCGCCAAATGTCACATCTACGTATGTGCCATCTGGCTTTAAATCCATGCCCTCCATGCATGCTTCAAGCAATACGGGCACATGGTAAGTATCTATTTTTTTAATTGTATTCATAATGGACTTCAAAGTTACTGAATTCCTCATAATTTCATGCCTAACGAATAAATATTTTTAAACAAAAAATTAAAAATAAAAACAATTTAAAATCAAGCCCGTTGTTTTTGATTTAGAGTTTTTACCTTTGCGCTGAAAATAAGCATTTTTACCTATGTCAACAAAGAACTTCAATGAGTTGGGCGAAAAACCTGTTGGGCGATTGCTCATGCAATATGCAATACCAGCAATCATTGCCATGACAGCCTCGTCGCTCTACCACATCATAGACGGCATCTTCATTGGTCAGGGTGTCGGACCAGCTGCTATTATGGGACTGGCCTTGACCGGACCGCTCATGTCGCTCACCGCAGCCTTCGGTGCCATGGTGGGCGTTGGCGGATCTACCTTAATGTCGGTTAAATTAGGGCAAAAGGACTACGACGTGGCGAAAGACATCCTTGCCAACGTCGTTATCATGAACATAGCGATGGGGATTGCACTCGGGGGCATTCTGTTGTATTTCCTCGACGACATTCTGTACTTCTTCGGAGCGAGCGACATCACCATCGCTCCTGCGCGCGACTTCATGATCATCATCCTTATCGGCAACGTCGTCACCCACTTATACTTAGGGCTCAATGCGTTGCTGCGCTCCACAAACCGCCCCAAGCATGCCATGTATGCCACCTTCGGCACGGTGCTGCTGAACTGCATCTTTGCCCCGCTTTTTATTTTCGTACTTAAATTAGGCATCCGCGGCGCAGCCTTGTCAACCATTTTGGCACAATGCATCATGCTGGCGTGGGAACTTCGATTGTTTATTTCGCCCAGCGAACCCATCCGTTTAACCTGGGACCGCATGCACGTAAAACCCGCCATCCTGAAAGAATCGCTGGTGATTGGCGCACCAAACTTTTTGATCAACCTCTGCGCTTGCCTGGTGGCCATCTTCGTGACGCGCTCCATGACGCAATATGGCGGCGACATTGCCGTGGGAGCCTTTGGCGTGGTTAACCGCCTGGCCATCTTCATCGTGATGATCGTTATTGGATTAAATCATGGCATGCAACCCATTGCGGGTTTCAACTATGGCGCCAAGCACTACAACCGCATATTGGAGGTTTTAAAACTCTCGGTTTGGGTGGCAACGATAATTACTACCATCGGGTTTATTGTTGGCACATTCTTTGCCGAACCTTGCGTGGTGCTCTTCGCAAAGGATTCACCCGAACTCATTGCGGCTGCAGCCCACGGATTGAGCATCTATGTCATGTTCTTCCCTTTTATTGGTATGCAAATCGTTTCAACGGCATTTTTCCAGAGCATTGGTCACGCTGGAAAGAGTATCTTCCTTTCGCTCACGCGCCAACTCATTTTCCTGATTCCCGCCATCTTGATCATCCCTCAGTTTATGGAAAACAAAGTTGATGGCGTGTGGTATGCTATGCCATTGTCGGACGCTTGCGCCACGCTTCTGTCCTGCATATTGCTTTACAAGCAAGTGCGCATCCTGCAAAAGCAAAGCAACTTATAAATGCAAAACCCTCACCTCCTCACAACGAACCGAAGGTTCCTCATAACGGACCTTTAGGTCCCTCTAAACGAGGCAAAGCCTCCTCTAAACTCTAAACTCTCAACTCTCAACTCTCACCCCTCAACCTCATGCATAACTTCTTCAACAACGACGGACTCCCCATCAACGATATTGACTTCAGCAAAACCACTGAAGCCCCGCTCATCATCACCATTGGCCGACAATTAGCCAGTGGCGGACGCGAAATTGGCAAGATCATTGCCAAGGCACTCAACATGCCGTATTACGACAAGGAAATTCTGGATTGCGCAGCACGCGACAGCGGTTTTGCGCCCGAGTTCTTTGAGCGCACTGACGAACGTAAGGGCTTTTTTCAAACGCTCTTCAGCAACAACGAACCACTCTTGGGGCATGCCACGGCCTTCTACCAAAATCAAATGTCGGACGACCACCTTTTCCGCCTCCAAGCCGACGCCATCCGACGCATTGCCGCCAAGCACGTCGGCGGAGTATTTATCGGGCGCTGTGCTGACTACGTTTTGCGCGACTATCCCAATTGCCTCAACATCTTCATTTCTGCCGAGCTCGGTGCGCGCGTGGAAACGCTCATGAAGCGTGAGCATATCGAACGCGAAGCAGCACAGAAACTCTTGAGCAAGGGCGACAGCCGAAGAGCGGACTACTACAATTATTACGCCTCGGGCAAGTGGGGCGTGGCCCACAATTACGACTTGTGTATCAACGCCTCCTACTTGGGCATTGAGGGCACTGCCCAATTCATATTGGATTTCATTGAGAAAAACAAACGCCTCTAAAACCGTTCACTGAGTTTGACTTTTTCCATGAAAAGAATCCTTTTACTTTCCGACACCCATAGCTTTTGGGATGATCGTTATGCCAAATACGCCGAGGAATGCGATGAGATATGGCATGCTGGCGACATCGGGTCGATAGAGCTCGTCAATCAATTGGAAGCGCTTAAGCCCCTGCGTGCAGTGCGCGGAAACATTGATGGCGGCGAGATTCGCCTGAGGTTTCCCGAAACATTGAGGTTTAAATGCGAGGAGGCCAACATCGTCATGAAGCACATCGGAGGTTACCCCGGGCGCTACGACCGCTCAATCATCAAGCAACTCTACACCAACCCGCCACACCTCTTCATATCGGGCCATTCCCACATCTTAAAGGTCCAGTTTGACCCGACCTTGAATCTACTGCACATCAATCCAGGCGCCGCAGGCCAACAAGGTTGGCACAAGGTGCGCACCTTAATTCGATTCACCATCGATGGAAGTTCTTTTCGCGACCTTGAGGTGATTGAATTAGGATAAAAACGAACGAAGACGCAGACCGCCATTACGCGCTGCGTCTTCGTTCGTTTATTTGGGGCTATTTTAGGGATGGTTGGCGAAGCCACGCCACCAACGGTCTAACAATGCGGGTTGTTATTATCGAAACCTTATCGCAACAGCTTTTGCGTACGCACATTTCCATGCTCATCAACCTCCCTTTGAATGTAAACGCCCTGTTCGGGTGGGGATTGCAGTTTCTGACCATTAAGATTGTAGTACTCCGTGCTTTGCGGTTTTGAGAATGTTGTTAGTGGATTACTGATTCCTGTTGCTACTGCTGACAGCATAAAGGGGGCGTCGAGGGTTCCCGTTACGTGTAAATCTGAGAAGACCAACGTCTCGGAAATTTGAATTTCCTCGCCCATATTATTAAGCAATATAAAGCGAATCAATTCACCGCCCTGCCCGTTAACATTCAAGAAATACTTACCATCCTGAACTTCAGCCACGCCACGACATTCATCGCCTGAATAGGCCAACAATAGGGCATTAGACGAATTAGGAGGCAAGGTCTGACTGCTTAACGCCGCCACAACGCAAGCCACATTGGGGTGCGCATGAAGATCTACCGCTACAGTTTGTCCCAACGATGAGAATGACAACTGAGGGGGCGTATACCTGAGCGACCTACGGGTAAGCACGGCTGGCGTCACATCATTCCAGGTAAAGGCGGTTTGCTTCATGGCGTAAAAGACATAGGCTCGACCTGGCATAAGGGTGGTTAATGTACCCGTCCACCCTTGAGGGCCATAAATGCTAAAGCCTTCCTTACCCACAACCACATCACCCTCGGAAGCCTCATAATGTGCCAAAGCCACGTCTAAGGTCGTAGCGCGCATTAATGGGAATCCCTTCCAGTTCCAACCTGCTTGCAGAGCGACCGTGGTTTGAGGATCAAAAGGAGTGCCTCTCAGCACAACGTCGGCAGCTTGTTTCATTTGTAATTTATAACCTTCGGCTGGTTGCAAGGCTTCTGGCTGTCCAGTCCATCCTTTGGATGAATCATTAATGGCTGTAGCCGTCTGGCTTCGCAAAGCATGCGCATGCGGGGTCATACGGCTCCGATGCACATCGTCCTGAAGGGTATGGGAAATCCAATTCCAGCCTTTTTGCAATGCTAAGGTTTGCGTGCATAGCGCACTGTCGGGGATGGGTGGATTTTCTTCAAAGTGATAAGTGCTCATCAGATTAGGACACGCAACGGAAGCCTGATCAAACAGAGCTTCAAGGGCACCTCCATCGGGATATCGGCCATAGGTTTGCCAACGATCCTGTTCCAGATACGTGATTTCATCCGCCCAGGTTCCATCTGCAGCCTGCAGAATCAGGTAAGCGCCATTGGCATTATCCAGAGTAAAGGGCGCATGTAATTGACAAGCGGGCTTCATGGCATCGCACCACACCAAACGAAAGCCATGTGCAGGGATAATCGTAGGCATACCTTCATCACCCGTGATTCTATACTTCTGCGGATTACGGCGATCGTTACTCAGATACATACCTTCGAGGTCAATGTCGTGATCGGTTGCATTATACAGTTCGACCCAATCACGTTTCTTGAAGTATTCATTGATATACACTTCATTGGCAGCACTCACTTCATTGATGCGAACGGGCGTTGCGCCCTTCTGCAAGAGGACTGTTGGATCGGTATCCTGGCGAAAGACAGCCTCAACCTCGCACGTTCCTTCCTGCACATATTCATCCAAACGGATGGTTTCAGAGGCACTTAGCAGAACCCTTGATGCAGTTGTGTCCATCGTGGATTGCGTCAGTTGGACATCAAAGAAGATGTCCGAACTTGTGCCCGAGGAATTGTGCACCTCTGCGGCAATGACGTTTTGTCCTTGGTGCAAGACGGAGGCAGGAATTTCCAGTTCGCTCATAAAGGCTGTATTACCAGAATAGCTCTGAGCATAAGTTTTGTACGTAGCACCACGCACACAGTTGTACGCACCCACCTCTACGCCATTGACATGAAACACCACACCATCATCAACATAAAAAGTAAGCTTATAAACGGCATCGGAAACGGGTGGCTCCGCCAGGTTAAAGACATGACGGAAATAATACGTAGGGCGCTTATTACTGGAATTGGCGCCGTAGTCCAACGTTGTATGGTAATCAGCCGCATCGGCAGAAGTGCCCACTGTGCCATAACCAAACGGGGCGGCAGCGTAACGCCATGATGTGGCATCATACTGTGGCGTTTGCCACCCTGAACCATCCAGCGAACCTTGGTCATAATAAGACCAATGGCTCTGGAATGGGATTAAAGATGTTGTGGTGCTCGCGGCATGGTTCTTCAAATACCAACCTTCAAAGGTATAACCTAAGGGGGCTTGTGCGGTGATCACTGCCGGAGCAAAAAGTGCACCATCAAACTGTCGGGTAGGCACTTCCTGACCACCAATCAAAAGTCGCGCTTCTTGATGATTGGCTTGCATCCTCACATTCAAGGCCTTAGGCAGTTTAAAGAAACTTTGCACACTTTGAATGCGACTGTTGCGCTTATCAGCATTGGCTATATTGTTGTATAATTGTTGTGCTTTTGATTGCGGCGAAGTGCCCTCCAACTGCAGGGCTGGGGTGATATAATTGGTCATCGCATCAATGATCGCCTTGCAACGCTCTGGATTCAAAACGCTACCTGCCACAATGCAATAGGCATCAATAAACTGCTGCTTAAAGGGTTCATACTTCAGCATATTAAAGAAAATCTCTGCTAAATAATTCACCCCGCCATTATCGGCATAGCGGCCATCAGACTTCGACAGCAAATCGTAAACGGCTTGAAGCATATTGGTCGTACCAAAGGCTGAGTCAAGGTCGAAAATAACCATGTGGTACTTACCCTGAGGCACACGGCTGGCAAAGCCTTTGATGTTATTATTATTGGTCAGCCAGTCGCCACCGCCCATATATATTTCTGCAGCCATATAATTACAAAAATCATCCACATCCACCACCTCGCAAACGGCATTCCATTTGCTTTCATTGGTGGGATCCTGAGCCAAGACTTTCGTCCGCGCCAACCATTCCATAAAGGAAGCTTTTTCGCCTTCCTTTTGTTCATAGCCTTTATTCCAATTTAATTCAAATTGATCAACATCGTCGGTATCTATACCATGTTCCGACTCTGCAAAATATTTGTTGTTGCTCTCACGCAAATTGAGCATACCCAGGTATTTACCGTTGATAAACACATGTGCTGGTTGGCAGGCTTGAACATTAACCTTGAAGCCTGAACTGCGGAAAATCTCGTGGATTGCCGCATCGGTAATGCGCGCATAGGTGTCGTTGCCACCATTACGTGCCTTAAACACTTTATATTTATTGTATGGCTTGGTTTTTTCAAAAATCGGATAGTCGAAAGCATTATTGTCTTCGTACAGTTTGGTGGCTTTTAAGCTGAACGACGATTTCATCGCCCACTCATCATCGCCACCATAAGCACGTGAGAAGCCACCCGAAATTTTAAATTCACATTCTTGATTCAGCCCTGTTTGATACGTATCGCCTTGAGGCACTAAATACTCCATGTTTACAGGGCGTTCCCAATCCATATTCCAATTACAGGGGGTGGATTGCCCATTTCCTGAAACCCCATTCGTGCCCTTGACATACACCCCAATCTCGTCTGAAAACAGATTGTCAGGATGAGTGGATAGGCTCAGGATTGGAAGGTAATAACTGTTGGAGGTGTCTTTAATAAAAGAGCGAGTAACGACCTGGCTGGGTAACCTATCGTCGCCCACCAAGGCAAATCGGTACACTGTAGTTTCCGTCACCTCAAAATGCCCATCAACCGAGGTAGCACCATGGGTCAATGTGGGTGTTGAGCCATCTGTGGTGTAGCGCAAGACGGCTCCTTCCGGTATCTCCACCGTAAACGACAGAGGTGTTTGAAACACCGTTGAAACTTGAGACACCACCGGTGGTGCCAAACGCTGCACAGCAAACTTGGCATGAGCATTCGTGGCACACAAAGTTGACGTACTGGACAGTCCCCACACTTCACCGCCATCCTCAAGGCGGGCATACGAACACCGAGCAAGGGCTGGCGCATAGTTCACTACATCAACCACGGCGCTATCACGACCGATGAGTTCAAGCGTACCACCATCAGTGTCCAGTTTATAGGGAATATTCAAATAGGCCGTTGCACCAAACTCACCTTCTGAGGCGTGATGATCAAACCACAACACCTTAAAACCGTTTGGCAAGATCTGCCCGTGCTCAACACCAATCTTATAGGTTTCAACAAGGCCATCGGCATCGGTATGGCGTAGTACAACGTCGTGCAAAGACACGGCCACAGTATCGGCATTATAGATTTCCACCCATGAGCCATAGTTGTATGACGGATCAATAAATTGATCAATATTTGCCACCTGAATCTCATTGATGCGCAAACCATCAGTCTTGGCATTTAACGCATCGGTATAACCCACATGATAGAGCTGAACCTCTGAGGCATGCCAAAATTTACGGTAATTGGGGTAGCAATCAAGAACTGTTAAGCGTAAATGCGACACCTCATTAGGCAAACAGAACGATTCTGACATAACCCCGTTCTTGCCCGTGTAAGGTATAGCTACGGTATCGACCACTGTCCACGTTTTAGCATCTATGCTCGACGAAATCTCAAAAAGAGTGGGATGATCATTAGCAGCTTGCACACGGCGATACACGTAAAGCGTGAGGAATCCCTTGACGGGTTGCTGAAATTCAACATCAAGCCAATGCACCGCACTGTTGTCGGAAGTACTGTAGCGGCTGTGCCAATACGTATTGGTGTCGCCATCAATAAGGGCACCCAAATCGGAACCTTCATTTTTCTCTGTAAACGGACTACTCAACTGCGAGGCGTCAACGATTAACGCCGGATTGCCATTCATATTTTGTCCCCAAACGAAAAAGGGGAATATCAGAGCAATAATCAACATCATGCGCTGCACATCGTATCTAAACCGAATCATACGCTGTATATATATATTATTACGGATCAAATCTTGACGCTCACCAATCCGAGCGTCTATAAGCAAAAGTAAGACTTTACGGCAAGTGGATCAAACAATTAAACATCTTTTAATGATTTTATAAAATGTTTTACAAGAAATCGCGATTTAGGAAACACGGTTTCGCAGCGCTAAGTGACCTTAAAAAAACAACTCAAAATTCAAGGGGAGGAGGGCTTTTCAAAATGTAAATTTGAAAGGTCCCTCCTCCCCTTGGAATTTGGATTTAAACGGTATGTAAAAAGTATTAGAATCTGCTTTGGACGGATAAATGAATGTGCATCGCGCCTATGAAGCGACACAAAAAAAAGGTCGGTCGGCTGTCCCCGTGGTTAGATCGTCAAACTCACATCCTTTCCTTGAGCATTTGGAGCGCTTTATTTTCCTCAGCCTCCATAATCTCGCGTTCGCCAGGACCTTTGTCGTTGATGCCACAAAGATGAAGCACGCCATGAATCACCACGCGATAGAATTCTTCTTCATAAGTAGCCCCAACCAACTCCGCATTGGTGCGGATGGTATCGACCGAAATAAACAGGTCGCCCGATATTTTCTTGCCTTCGCTATAATCAAAGGTAATGATGGCGGTGTAATAGTCGTGTTGCAAGAATTCGCGATTGACTTCTAATATCTTCTCATCATCAACAAAGACATAAGCGATATTGCCACAACGCTTGCCGTAGTGAGCCGCAACATCATTAACCCACGTCCGCACGAGATCTTGATCGAATGTAGGTAATTCGATATTAATACTGTCGAATGAAATCATAACTCAAATTTAAGCACTCTGATTATTAGGTTTTGAGATTGTTTAAATGGCACGGAATAAGGTTTTAGTGGTCTATTAACTTCCAAACCTTTTAACGCACATTCCAACCCACTTACTCATTTTCATCATCCTCGTCTTCGTCGCCCCTATATTTCTTGCTCTTTTTAACCTTAACGGGTGTGTAGCCTTCCACCACAATAACAAATTCGCCACGTGGTTCATTTTCTTCAAAGTGGGTTGCCACCTCAGTCAGGGTGCCTCGCACGATCTCTTCAAATTTCTTGGAAATTTCTCGACACGCGGCCACTTTACGCTCTGCGCCAAAAACCTCTGCAAGCTGTTGCAAAGTTTTCACCACGCGGTAGGGCGATTCATAGAAAATCATGGTGCGTTCTTCTGTAGCTAACGCTGCCAAGCGCGATTGGCGCCCTTTCTTTTGAGGGAGGAAACCTTCAAACGTAAATCGCTCACAAGGCAAGCCACTCGCCACGAGTGCAGGCACAAATGCCGTAGCGCCTGGCAAGCACTGAACAGTCACACCGCGCTCCACACAAGCCCGAACCAGCATAAAGCCCGGGTCGGAAATGGCAGGCGTACCGGCATCGGAAATCAACGCCATATTCTCGCCGGCTGCAATACGGGCAGCAAAAGCATTGGCCGTTTGATGTTCATTAAACTTATGGTGCGAACACAATGAATTATTGATCTCAAAATGCTTCAAAAGGATGCCCGAAGTACGCGTATCCTCCGCTAATATCAAATCCACCTCTTTTAAGATGCGCAACGCGCGGTAGGTGATATCTTCAAGATTACCCACAGGCGTGGGTACTAAATATAATGTTCCCATAGAATTAACAATGGAAGAAAATTAAACACTTAATCCACGCAAAGGTAGCACTTTTATTTTATATGCCAAGCCTCGTTGGATTGATAAGGTCGTAAAAGTCACTTAAGTGATATGTAAAAAAAATTTTTTTAGAACCTTCCTAAAAATATTTGTCGTATTTTTGCAGAATACGTAAGTATATAGATAAAGTTGAGAGTTTCCGTCCGGAAGGTGTTGGGGCTAAATAGAATTGAGAGAACAGAAAACAGAGTGCAAAGTACATCCCATCCGAACGGCATCTCTAAACTCTAAACTCGCTAATCGCAAACCTTTTACCACCATGTCTTTATTTGCTGAAAAAATAAATTTTGATCGTTTCGTGCGTGGTTTACTTTTAATCATCGTCATCACAGCGATTGTCATGGCCATTCATGCCTTGAGCAGTGTGTTGTTACCTTTTGTTTTGGCATGGGTTTTGGCTTATATTCTGAACCCTATCGTGAACATTCTGCAATACCGCCTGCATCTTCGTTGGCGATGGTTGAGCATCGTGGCCACCTTGCTCCTTATTGTGGCATTGATCGTTCTGCTCTTTTGGCTGGTTATTCCGCCTGCCTTGCACGAATGCGTGCAATTAAAGAACAGCATTGTGACCTACCTCAGCAAAAGCGCCACGAACACATCTGTGCCTCAGCTCATTGAGGAGTTTGTGAAGACAAACCTGCAAAATGAAGAAGTAAAGCAATTCCTTCAAACCAGCGACGTTCGGGATTTTATCTATACCCACTTAGTGAAGTTGGGCAATTTCCTGTGGCACACTGCCGATGCCTTATTCACCTTGTTTTCATGGTGCATCACCCTACTCTACTTAATCTTCTTGCTCTTTGATTTTGACAAGATGTCGAAATCCTGGATCAACTACATACCACCACGTTTTCGCAAGGTGGCAACAAACCTCTCAACCGATGTTGAAAAAGGGATGAATGCGTATTTTCGTGGTCAAACATTGGTGGCCTTGTGTGTGGGGGTACTCTTTGCCATTGGTTTCTCCATTATCGGACTTCCTATAGCCATTGGTTTCGGACTTTTCGTTGGCTTGCTCAATCTCGTGCCTTACCTCCAGGTGGTGTCGTTACCGATAGCCGCTCTGCTGGCCCTCCTACACGTGGTTGAATCGGGCGAAAACTTCTGGGGTTACCTCTTTATGGTGACGCTCGTGTATGTGGTGGTGCAATTGATTCAAGACCTTTTGATTGTGCCGCGCATCATGGGGCGCATCATGGGACTGTCGCCTGCCATTATTTTACTTTCACTGTCGGTGTGGGGTTATACACTTGGGTTCATCGGCTTAATCATCGCCCTGCCCCTCACAACGCTTATCGTCTCTTATTATCAACGCTATATTATTCGTGAATAGTGCCCCGGCACGCATTTCACATCCAACACTTTGCATCCTATGGAAGATACTTTTGATATACGCTCTGAACAGCACACCATTTCCAATGCTGAAAAAGACTTTGAACGTGCGCTGCGCCCGTTAAGTTTCAGCGACTTTACGGGGCAGAAACAGGTGGTTGAAAATCTCAGCATTTTCGTGGCTGCTGCCAAATACCGTGGCGAGCCACTTGACCACACGTTGCTGCATGGACCTCCTGGATTGGGAAAAACCACATTATCGAACATCATTGCCAATGAATTGGGGGTGGGTTTTAAAATTACATCGGGCCCCGTTCTCGACAAGCCTGGCGACCTCGCTGGTTTGCTCACATCGCTTGAGAAAAACGATGTGCTATTCATCGATGAAATTCACCGTCTGTCGCCTATCGTTGAGGAATACCTCTACTCTGCCATGGAGGATTACCGCATAGACATCCTTATTGATCGCGGACCTGCGGCACGCTCCATCCAAATAGACCTCAACCCCTTTACGCTTGTTGGCGCCACCACACGAAGCGGATTGCTCACCGCACCGCTGCGTGCCCGCTTTGGTATAAACCTGCATTTGGAATATTACGACGCCCAAACGCTATGTTCGATTATCGAACGCTCCGCACGCTTATTGGGCGTCACCATGGATAAGCGCGCAGCCGCCGAAATAGCAGGTCGATGCCGTGGCACACCACGTATTGCGAATTCACTCTTACGTCGTGTCAGAGACTTTGCACAGGTAAAGGGCAATGGCAACATCGACCTTGAAATTACACGTTATGCACTTGAAGCGCTCAACATTGACAAGCACGGTTTGGATCAAATAGACAATAAAATCCTCACCACCATCATTGATAAATTCAAGGGCGGCCCTGTGGGACTCACTACTTTGGCTACTGCTATCGGAGAGGACGCAGGCACGGTTGAAGAAGTGTATGAACCGTTCTTAATTAAAGAAGGATTTATCCGCCGCACGCCACGCGGACGCGAAGTCACCGAAGCGGCTTACAAACACTTGGGCAAAGTGCCGCAAATCACAGAAGCGGCAGCACGCGATTTGTTTAGCGACCTGTAAAACAAGCGAACGACCAGCACAACAACAGCCTGCTTTGAATCGTTATCACTCCAGGTAAACCATAATTTTAAGCCCTCAAACCTATTTGCGCTGAAACAGTATTACCCACTATTCATTCTTAAAGACGGTTCTTAAATTAGCTTGAATCGATTTACTTAAATCAAGCTTGGGATCAAACGAAATACATAAAAACTAATTTACAGAACCGACCTTAAATTTCACAACACCAATGGAATGGCTAAAAATAAAAACAAGTACAGAGTTGGTGCGCGTACGTACTGACGAAATCGTTTACGTCTGTGCAGACGGCAATTATTCTGACCTGATGCTCACGAATGGGCGTAGCCGAAAAATGACCTTCCAACTACACTATTTTGACGATATATTCAAGCAACTGCAACACAACACCTTCGTGCGCGTTGGGCGCAGCTTAATTGTCAACAAACGCTATGTTTTTGTCGTTAATTTAACCGAACAGAAACTATTGTTCACGGGCAATAATCTAAATACAGATATTAAACCTATAAGAGTGTCGCGCGAAGCATTAAAACAGTTAATGGAACTTCTTGCCGAAGAGAAAGGAGGAGAAAATGACAACTGACTTTAAAGATTCACAAGTGCAGAAACCCGAAGTTCCTGTTATTATCATTGAACGCGACGAAAGTCCTTCTTTCCTCGCGCCATTGCCAAAGCCCCGACGTAAAAAAGGCCTCATCGCAGTCGTTGTTGCCCTGAGTAGCGTGGTGATAATGATTGGTGCATTCCTGGCATACCGCCAATGGGCGCACTACAACCGCATCGGGGTTTCCATTTCCGTTTCGCCTGCCAAGAACATTGAAAAGCTGAAGCGAACACCAAACGATGCCACACCGCAGGTGGTAAAAACAAGCGAAAGCGTTCTCGGTGTGGACTTTGACCTGTACGCCATTCAGGGTTTGCAGGGAAACATTGAATTTGAAGAACCCGACACCGCAGATACCTCCGTGTTTCTATACTGCCGTTCCGTTGACTTCACAGCAGAAGGGCGCTATCTCAGTTCACTCGTTGCTTACGGCACAAAACATGAATCAAACAATCAGCGTTTGGCCTATATGGCAATGGTTAATGGCAACAATGTCATTGGCATTTCAAGGAGCGAGGACGTTATGAAGTATGTCATGAAAGAAGGAGGCAGTTACTTCCGCCAATTTATTTTGGTAAGCAATGGCGAGCTACCGCCACGTTTCCATCTTCACGGCAAAGTGGAGCGCTGCGCTATAGGGCGAATCGGCGATACACTTTACTACATCACCTCACACCACAAAGAAACACTTTGGAGCTTTGCAGATGCACTGCGTGAATACGGATTTATTGACGCCATCTACATCACTGGGGGCTACGATTATTCCTTTTATCGCGATGCACAAGGCAAGCGCCATGACATTCATAATGTAGAAAAATACCCCCACACTAAATGGAAGGGAATTATCCCTTGGTTGGTGTTCAGAAAGGAATAAACAAGTGTACAAAAAGAGGAGTTCGCCCCAACAATATAGCGAACTCCTCTTTTTTTCGGTACGAACCGTATGAATTGGTTGCAGAACCTTAGTCCTCATCGTCGGCGTCATTGGCTTCCAGATTAAGTTGGGCAAAATCCTGAGGGGTTAGGTTCTGAAGTTGACACAATTTAATAACTAACACACGATTAGCTTCCTGGTAGGCTTTAATTTTAGCCTTTAACCGTTGAATTTTGGCATCGTTCCTCACTTTATCGTACGTACTCACCACTTCGATCTCCGACATCCGTTCTATTTTATTCAAATATTTTCGTCGGTCCTGAATTCTAACAATTTCTTTATAGCGCTTCAGTTTCAAAGCCAATTCATTCGTTTCGCACACCTCATCGGCAAATGCCTCCAACTGCCCCAGCCTAACCAAAGCATCTTTATAATACTCTGTACGTTGCTTGTCGTATTCTTTAAATTGGGCGATAGTCTTCTCTAATGCTATAATTTTAGCTTTCAACGCCGCGATAGAAACTTCTTCGTTTTTCATACACTATAAGTGAGTGTTATACATTTTAAACTATAAATATGGACTAAGCCATTCCTTTTGCAAATTTAAGGATTTCACAGAAAAAAACAACCCTATAGAACTTACTCAAGTTTCGCAAGTCCTAATTAACTGAAATATAATAATATGGCTTTAAAATCATTGAGTTAGTTTTTGTAGGATTTTGTCGTTAATATTGAAATCATTTGTTATAAACGATGCTTTTGTGTATCAATCTTGTTTAAAGTTGTTTGTAACTATATGATTTACAATGATGATAACTACTCGCTAAACTTGAGTTACTAAATTTATTGGATAGCATCGGAATATGGTCATGTATTTTATTCTTTAAGATCTTCCTCTAAAGGAAGAGCGTTCATAAACCTATCAAAATCACTTTGGAATAGGCGGTCTTGTATGATACGATACTTTTCTAATTCCGTTTCTGCATGTTCTTTTGCTTGTTCGGTAGACACTTGTCCTACTGTTTGTAGAACTTCATTACCACCAGCAGCCAATATAATCTGACAGTTCTGTCATTTTGAGATCGGTTTTGGCAATAACCACGTCTGTCTTTACGATTTTACCATCGGAATCAGTTGCCGAGATTTCCTCGGTAGCAGAATCATTCTCAGATTTCCCAGAAGCAAAGATATTCTTTAGATGAATCCGATGTTATCTGTAGAGCAATCAAACAGCATACCGACGATTTGCCATGAAGTATTATATTTTCAAATTGTTTCTACAGGTTCTATCATCTTACATCTTCATCATCCGATGGCAACAAATAATCACTTGCTTTTTCCTTTGAAATAATCGTTCTGCCAAGTTGCTCCTCTAATTGCTGGCGAGCCACTTTTGCAACACTGCCCCCATCTTTAGCGACCTTGGTTTGTCCCATAAAGCCTTTTGGATTCCGTTGTTTGGAGAGTTCTGCAGCCGATGCTTCTGCCAATGTGTTCAGAGCTATTTCCAAATTGGTCATATTATCTCTGAGGTTTTCTTTCTTCAATCCTTTGAGATGCTTATATTGCTTAGTAGTCAATCCACTCCATTCTTTAGTGATGATGTCTGTCAACGATGCATATTGCACACCCACTTTTACACCAGTCCTTTGCCATTCATCAGTCAACTCTTTACGTACTTCTATGGATTTGATACGCTGGTTTATCCACGCATCGGAATATCCCAATCGTTTGTAATCCATTATAGCTTGCTCAATGGACAATTCAGGGTCTTGCATCTGGTCTAAACGTTGCGAGGCAACTTGTGCCATCCATTGTTTGAATGGTTCTGCTTTTGGAGAAGGTATAGACTGAATAAGACGAAAAAGCTGTTCTTGGTCAGCAGCCATTTCTTTATGCATCTTGCCATCTTCGCTACGCATGGGAACCAGGGTACAAATTGTACCCCAGTTCAATTTTAGCATTGCGTCACGACTTTTCATTCTTTTAATATATTGCTTGGGATCTGCACTATCTGTCAGTACAGCCACAATATCAACAATAGAGAAATACCACTTCTCCTGCTCGTCATCCCAAACAGTACGCACCTTGCGCTCTTCAAATAATTGTATCGCTTGTTTCTTGCTCATATTATAATATTTCTGTATTTAAACAGTGACAGTTTCATTAATTGTCTTTTTATCAAATGACGTAAACTTTAATAATAATCCCTCCTTACGTAATACGCCGACTATATAACTCAAGGAAGAGTGCAATGCCTTTGTTGACAAAGTCTTTATTATCGTAAACGAATTCTTTGCTGTCTCTTTTATGACTATAATAACACCACCACGCATTGTTTTCATTGTGGTTAATAGCATTTTATTTTGGTTTCGAGCATTTACAATAAAGAATCCATTCTCATTCTCCTCAATAAAATATTTTCCAGAACTAAAACGTTTACTTTTAATTGAAAAATGACAAACGTTATTAGTCTTGTATATTGAGGTATCTTTTGTAGGAACAACTTGTATTTCTGCTGATGAATCTTCTACAAGTCCTTCAACTACTTTGGGGTTCTCCAAATCTTGTATCAGAATCATTTCATCGTTACCTTCACTCAAATCTGTTTTTTCGTATTCTCTTATGCTACCATTATCACAAGCATACCTCTTTGTAGAGGCGTTTCCCTTCTCTTCTCCATAAAAGAAAGATTCCCAATCGCGGTCCTCATCAGGTAAACCGAATCGTGAATACATGCCTACATTATCAAGAATTATGCATCGTTTGTCACCATTTTTTCGCAATCCTCTACCAACTTGTTGTATGTATTTAACCAAAGATTTTGTAGGTCTTGCTAATTGGATGAATTCTATATCAGGACAGTCAAAGCCTTCCGAGAAGATATCTACATTCACAATGATATCGATCTCTCCTTTCTTGAAAGCTTTTATAACCGTCTCTCTAACTTTTGCAGGAGTCTTACTATCAATATTTTCAATGGCTACACCACGACTTCGGAATTGAGAGCATATGTGTTCACTATGCTCTCTTGAGATACTATAAATTATACCCTTTTTACCCAAAGCATTTTTTGCATAACTATCATATAATTGTGCTCTAATTTTTGAAGTGTCACATACCTCAACCAACGCACTACTCTTATAGTCGCCCTCTATGTCAAACTCATTTATAGTTTCAATAGACTTAACTAATTCAGAACTTGTAGGAATAGAATAATACTGGTATGTTGCTAACCAACCTTTTTGTATAAAGTTTTTAATTGACATCGAAGGAATATACGAATCAAATATTTGTGCGAAACCGCTATTATTCATTCTCCAAGGAGTTGCGGTTACCCCCAACTTTTTGGCATTAGGACAACATTCCCATAATTTCTGATATGAGTTTGCAACTGCGTGATGAGCCTCATCAATGATTATAAAATCAAACTTCAGATCATCTATCAAACATTGATTGGCAGGATGTGTAATGGTTTGAATAGAAGCTACTTGTATAGTTCGCATTAAATCACGCTTATCCTTCATGGTGCCAGCGAGTACACCATGCTTGATGCGATATTTATCAAGACTGCGAGAACTTTGCTCTATTAATTCACTACGATGAGCGACAATTAATATTCGATAATTAATATTATGCCTTAATCCCCAAATATTTATATCGCGAATAATAGATGTAAATAATCGAGTTTTTCCTGTACCAGTTGGCATTTGATATAAGATGTTGTCAACACAATTCCACTTGCCAAAGATCTCCTCTTTGGCAAGTTGCTGATAATCACGCAATGAGATATCTTTTTGACAAATCTCGTTATAATCAATCATTAGAATTCCTCAGTAGGTACTAAACTTTGCAATATCGTTTGCATTTCATTAACCTCTGCTTGTGATAGAGGTCTTCCTTTAGTGGTAGTCCATGCTTTACTGAATGAAATAAGGTCATTTATCCATTTTAGTTTATCAGTCTTTGTTTTAAACGAATCTGAAACCCTTATAGCAAACTCATCCTCAAAAGCGACAAATGATACATCATCATCTTTCTTTATACTCCAATTACTTTCAATAATCTCTTTATAATCTTGTAATTGCATATAGTCTGTCCAATCCTGATTGTCATTATCCTCATTGTCATCCATACGTTGGTAGCATCTACCTTTTACCTTCATTACTTTATTCTCCCATGCGTTACCATAAAGTTCTTCTAACTTGTGTAAAATGCGAACTTTGATGTGCTTCTCAATCTGTCTACCACATTCCTTTCCCTCTTCTTGTAAACCTTTATCTTGTTTTTCAAGCCAAGCCTCTAATCCATCAGGATTATAATTAGGAATTTGCTTATGAATTGCATTTTGATACATTCCTAACCACAACGTATCTGCACCTTGCCCCTTAATTAATTGTATTTGAGTTTTATCGTCTATAGGCATATTGCACAAATAACTGATCAATACATCAAAAAATGGAGCCATCGCATCTATTTGCTCTTTTGTACTGGATTTTTGCGATAATACGTCACTCTTTATTAGATGCTCATTCAATGATGCTATTAATGAAACAAAAGCATATGTGCCTCGATTACATTCTATAAAGGTTTCATATTCTTCTTTATGCTCATTGATCATTTTGTAATAAACATAAGCATAAGAATCCTTTATTAAATTAGATATTCGTTTCTGAGCATCCAACATTGCTTTATTATGCTCAACACAATTAGTATTATAGAGACAAACTTCTGTATGTTCCGTAAATTCTTTCTTGGTAGCTTTTGGCAATAATGATGATTTTGACAATGCCGTATCAAACGGTTTTAATTGTAGTTTTGCTGTATCTTCACCGATTGCAATTTTACGGGCTAAAACACTACTATTATCTCTGCCAAGTTGTTTGATAATGGATGAACGCAATGCCTTTAACCGCGAATCAAGATGTGGAGATTCCCAATTCAAATCCTCATTCAAATCCAAACGCAAACTAGGGCTAACAGCTTTTTGATGCTCATTAATATCCATAAAAATTCGCAATTGCTCATCAGACGGTAGACCATCAAAAGCAACGACAGGAATTGTATTCGTATATTTGTATTTGGAACCAGCATAACCATAGACACGATGTTGTCCATCGATGATATATGCAATGCAATATGCATTGGGGATCGTAAGATATCCTAATTTTGTTCTTGTGTCATCAGAACCACCAGCGGCCAAATCAAATTGAATCCTGTTTTTTCTCTCTGAATTATCAAAGTTTATAATCACAGAATTTGGAAAGTAACCATTTTTCTTGTCAATAAACTCACCAATACCTTTTAATCGAGAAGGAACAAGCAATCTCTGATATGTTGGCATGGTTATTTGGGTATTGACTTTTGTTCTATGTAACACAAAACCTATCTTAAGTAGCGTAGCAGGTTCTATTGAAAGCATATAATATGTATGGCCGCCCATTGTTCCTTTTAATGCGGGGATGCGAATTTTGTCATTATTAATACGCTCATGTCTAAACATCAAACCATAGAATTGATATATAACGGTAGATTTATACGACTTAATAAGACTATTTACATAGTCGTATGTGTTATCTGTAAATTGAAATATTTTGTTTTCTGCTAGTCGTTTTTCGTCTTCACAACCTTCGGAGAATGTATAATTACGAGTTGCAAAAATAAATTTCACTTTTTTATCCTCTCCATATATTTGGCGTAAAGTCTTCATTACCCCATCCTTATACAAACGCATATCGTCTATATCTTTTTTGAATGATGCAGGTTTAATATTAACTGTAGCTTTACACTCTACAACAAATATTGCTTCATCACCAATAGCTACGACATCTATCTGATGCTTATCTTCTGGATTATCACCCCATTGTATGACTAAATTTTCATCATAATTCAGGTGTCTAAAACCTAGATTATAAAACATACACCAGATATCATCCTCAAATCTTACACCTACAGGTTTGAGTTTTTGAACCTTTACCTTATATTTTGATCTAGAAATTTCTTCCCATCCATCACTTAAGTAGTCATCCAATTCGTTGAGCGAAATACTTAGTGTGAAGTATGGTGTTTTCTTTGCTTTAAACTTTTTGCTTAGCACAGATTCATCGTGCGTCATATGCTCCTTAATTGATTGAATCTGAGTAATTGTTAGAGAGGCCATATACAGTTCATTTATTTGTTAGCACAAAGATAAATCAATAATTCATTATAAGTAATTCTGTTTCCTTTTCTCGCTTTCCGGCATGAGCATTAATGAAGCGATGCGCCAAAATTTGATTAACAGAATAGGTATTATATAATTTGGCAAAATAAGACATTCCATCGTCGTCAACAGAATTAGAATTACTTTGCATAATCTTACACCCTTTTTGGGTTAGCATATCACAATATATTTTTAGTTTTTCCTGCTCTGTATCATCAAATATATTATGTGTATATTCAATAAAGCATGCAGAACCAGAAAGCGGTCTGTATGGAGGGTCTATATAAATAAAATTATATCTCTTACCCAAATGTTTAGTAATGTTCTTATATCCGCCTGCATAAATTTCAACATTTTGCAACACCTTATGGTCTGCTATAAGCAGTTTTTCATCACATATATTAGGGTGCTCATATTTCCCAAAAGGTACATTAAATTTTCCTTTAGTATTTACCCTATATAAGCCATTAAAGCAAGTTTTATTGAGAAAGATAAAACAAGCAGCTCGTTCTTCTTTTGAAAATTCATTGTTGTTATATTTTTCTCGCATTTGATAATAATACTGCGACTTTTTATCTAAATTTGGTAATTGACAATATTCATCCTTCATGTTACGAAGTAATACAATTAATTTGTTAGGATTGTTTTTTATTAACAAATAACAATTAATTAAATCCTCATTAACATCGTTGATGATAGCCCTTTTTATATTAGGATAATGGGTTAACATATAAAAAAGCATAGCGCCACCGCCAACAAAAGGTTCAATATATGTTATATTTTGCTGTACAGCGAAATCAAGTGGTAAGTTTTCTACAAGTTGACTTATTAGAGAACCCTTTCCTCCAGCCCATTTTACAAAGGGTTTTGCTGCTATTTTATTTTTCACATCTTTTGCCATAACATTAAATCATAGGAACTTGCAACTTCAAATAGTTATAAGTATGATATAGTCTTCATAAGGTTCCTTCACATCTTCACCGATAGTCTTTTTAGGTAATACTATTTTGAAAGCGTTAATGGCTCATATATATCCATATTCAACAATGTGGCAATTTTTCCCAAGGTATCAAAACCAAACTGACTGGAGTTACTACACCATTTGCTGACTGTGCAAGCGGATTTCCCCATTTGTTCTGCCAGCCATTTACCTGTCTTTTGCTGTTCAACAAGTACAACTTTTATACGATTTAGATTTGCCATTACTCCTAAATTTATTAAATTATAACGCAAATGTATTAAAAATATTCCCCAATAAAGAATTCAATGTTCAGGATTTGCCCATCTCGTGCTTATTTTGTACCCTTAAAAGAAAAAAACATGGCTTTATTTGAAGAATACAAGAACCATCCAGATGAATCTGTTAGGGAAAGGATTACTAATTGGGCAATTGCAATCGGACTTCAACGTATCGATGGGCTTAATGTATCTGAATTTCTGATTCAAGTTGCTCGTCAAGAAATAGAAGGGAGAATAACAATGAATGAAGCTCAGGGGATTATTGATGAGCATTACGCACAGACGAATTCTAATCGTTCTTCTTATGAAATTGTTCCACCTGATTCCGAAGAGAGTAAAAGAATAGCAGAGTATAACAAAGCCAGGCGACCATGGTTATACAAATAACTATTTTTTGTTTTCAATATTATCCACCTTGCTCATCATTCGTTTTGTTTCTTGCACTCTTTTTACAAGAGGACACTCGCTCTGTCTATAGTTCTAGGTTGGGTAAATTATGCCATGGTTAACGCAATCTGCAATTCTCCAACAGCTTATTGGAGTTTTGAATCTACCAATTCTGCACCAAGCTGATGCAGAATTACAAAGAATTGAGAATCAATTTGAAATTACTGAAACAGGCCGTTTCAGTAATTTCAAATTTTCGGCATAGAATAGACATTAGCGATTAGCGTCAAAAGCTTGTAAATCAAAACCTTGAACTTTAAGAAGATTTAAACTATTGAGCTATAACTCGGTTTTTTTAGAATTATAGCTCTAAAATATTTAATTTTCTTCGTTTGCTGACATTGATTTTGTTCAATAAATACTGTTTGTTCAATGGTATTGAACATGTCTTGATACTGAACATAACAATATCTTTGAAATCTGCCACTTGAACTACAATATATGTCATATAGGTGTGTTTTTTATGTATTACACACCCAATACAAATCAAGAAAATGTGACAAGAATATGATATTTTATATGTTTTCTTTTGGTTATTCGGGTGGAATCTACACTTTTGTAACATGCTGATTATCAATGCTTATTTTAATTCTTGCAACATGGACGCAACATCCGGTGCTAACGCATTGATAGTGAATGATAGTTGATTTCGAGTAAACGAAGTAATACGCAAAAAAACTTAACACATAGGAACAGGGCGTGTCAGTTAATGCTTGACACGCCCTATTCTTTTTAATATTCCTTACATTTTGGGCGTACAGGTCACATTTTTATATTTTTTTGTAATAATGTTTGAGGATCTTTGTTAACTTCGCTGGCAAAAAATCAATTATTGCGCTTATGACAAAGAAGTTCATTATATACCCCCTTTTGCTAGCGATTTCAATTATGGGAATCACTATCTTCGTATGTGACACACTCGTTGTATATCATGCAAAGAATAAGAGTTACACACAGGTCAAAGATATTCCCTCAACAGAATATGGTTTATTGCTGGGCACTACTCCACAAACGCGGTTGGGAGAGAAGAGTGACTTCTTTAAGTTTCGCATTGATGCTACCGAGGAATTATATAAGGCACAAAAGATTAGACGTATCGTTATTAGCGGAGACGAGAACAGTCTTGACGGGGTTAACGAACCTGAATGTATGAGAGATTCACTCGTTGCAAGAGGCATACCAGAGCAGGACATTATATTGGACGGCAAAGGTTTTCGCACATTAGATTCCGTGGTACGAATGTCAAAGGTCTTTGGCGTAAACTCGTTCACCATTATCTCACAGCAGTTCCACAACGAGCGCGCGCTTTACTTGGCGACTCACTTGGATTTGGAGATTAAAAACGTACAGGCATTTCATGCTCAAAGTCCTACAACTAACTTCGCCTTCATCACCTACGTTCGCGAATACTTGGCACGTGTAAAAATGTTTATCGACATTATTACGAAGAAGGAACCGCAGACACTGGAAATCTCTGCTAAACAATAAACGTGGCGCGTAGTTAATCGGAAACCCTTCACCACTATTCCTACAACATTCCACTATTGCAAACCATCAAGGAGGTAAATTCAACAACATGTTATAGATTGAATTTACCTCCTTGTTGATTCCCACTTACAGAACTCTGCTTTTGTTCTATTGAAGTGCAGTATATATAGGTAAAATAACCAGTCAACCAAACCGTATTTGAGACGCTGAAGGTGTCAATAAAATCCTAACATCTGGTAATTTCTATAGTATTGCCCCAAAAATAAGGGCACGTCCAGAAAAGAATGTTTAAAAGGATGGTTTGGTATTTATACTTTTAATCCACAATATTGCTTTCACCTGAACCAATTACACATACTCGCTTTAGAATTGGATTTATTAAGAAAAACGCGAATTCACCGCTGATTTTGAGACTTAAAACGCCTCAAGTGTATATTTTACACCAAAATTTGATGGTTTCAAAAAATCTTCTTACTTTTGCAGTGTAATTATTACACATAAGTAAATAAGAAAGGAGGATTAAGATGTAAAATTAGAGTATGAAGTAATGTAATTAAGAGAGTTATTAATGTTTTATTGTGTTTAATTTTATAGTAATTTTAAAAGTTATGAATTATAAGTTGACGGATAATAAGATTGTTTTTAACGGTGAAACTTTGTATCAGATTGAGTGTGTAAAAGATTGTAAGTGGGCAAAGAAAGGTGAGATTGGAGGTTATATTGCTTCATATAATAATTTGGAAGACGATGGTTGGGTTGCTGAAGATGCTTGTGTTTGTGATACTTCGATTGTAAGTGGATATTTGGAAGAGGGTTGTGTAGCTGGTAATTCTGTGGTTGAGGGTAAGGTGAAGGGAGTTGTAATTAGAAACTCTTTTGTGGATAAGGATTGTGATTTAGAGAATGTGTTGATTATTAACTCAAGTATTTATGATTCGAAATATGAGAGTTTTAAGAAGGGAAATTATCCATTAACGCGATTGGTGGTAGTTTATTCTTGTGTTTCTGAAGTGGAGATTAATGGTTCTGTGGCTATATTTAGGAGTAGTGTAGAGAAAAGTAAAGTGGAATGGCAAACCATTAGTGATATGAAGATTAAGGAGGGATATTTGATGGAGGATTTTGAAATTCCGGAAACTCAAGAGACGGGAGAAGTGGGAAGTAGAAGAGTTAGTGATGAGGTAGTTACAAAAGTGGATGAGGAAACTAAAAGGAAGTTTGAAGAATATGCTGATGGTCTTGAACTTGAAGATAATGATGAGGAGGAGGAATATGAAGGTTTTGAGGATCTTTTGAATGAAAAATTGGGAGAAAGTGTTTATAGTGAAGTGATGAAACATTTGGATTATTTGAAAACTGAGAAACCACAGATTAATTCTTTCCAACTTCGTGAGTTGAATAGAATGGGATTCAAGTTGATTGGATATTAAGAGGGGGTGAGGAGTAAAAAGTTAGTGTTAAATTTAAGTTAAGGAGGTAATAAATATGATTGTAGTTAAGAATAAGAGATGTTCAGAAGCGAATATTAAAAAGGAATTTCCTGATGCTGTAATTATAGATGTTACGAGTAAAGCAAAGGATGAGTTTGTGAGGTTAAGTCCGTTTTACCCTGTGGGGGGTATTCCTGTTCCTGGTAAAGAGGGGGTAACATCGGCTTCTGTTGAGGGGATTTGGCAGGGTCTGAAAATGTTTAAGGGTGAGGGAACTGACTCATCTTGCTTCCGTAACAAAACGATGAAGGGGTTGAAACGCACTTGCCGCACCCATGGCGAATGTTTGGGACATTCATATTGTGGTAAAGTCTTGGGATACATAGAGGCGAGAAAGACGATTTACGTCCCGAGTTACTTTTGGATGCTGGAAAATAAGTGTGCCGACCTGGTAAAGAAATTGAAGATTATGAGCAAGAGTTGCACAGTAGTACTCCTTGACTATGATACAAACGAGGACATTGAAAACGGCAGCAAACCACTCTCGCATGCTTCACTGATAAAGAAATATATTTTGGAAGAATTAAATTAGTGTACAGATATCAGAGTACATAGTACAACTCCATCCGGGCTGTACTCTGAACTCTAAAACTCATCAAACATTATGAACACCGAACAACAATATTGCTACCGCTACCCCCACCCTGCGGTGACTACCGACTGCGTTATCTTCGGATTTGACGGCGAACGCCTGCAAGTATTGCTTATTGAAAGAGGTATTGAACCCTTCAAGGGCAAATGGGCCTTCCCCGGGGGATTTATTAAAATGGACGAATCTGCCGAAGAGGGTGCGCTGCGTGAATTACGCGAAGAGACGGGATTGGACAATGCGTACATTGAGCAGTTTCACACGTTCAGCGACCCCAACCGCGACCCACGCGAAAGGGTTATCACCATTGCCTATCTCGCACTCGTAAGACTTCAGGAGGTCAAGGCGGGCGACGATGCCGCAGCTGCCCGCTGGTTCCCAATCGACGAAATTCCCTCCTTGGCATTCGACCACGACTACATCCTGCGTATCGCTCTGCAACGCCTGCGCGAACAGCTCCACTTCCACCCCATCGGTTTTGAACTCCTGCCCGAAAAGTTCACCATGAAGGAACTGCAAACGCTCTACGAATCCATCCTCGGCGTCAGTTTCGACCGCCGCAATTTCTCGAAGAAGATGATGCACCTCGAGCTGCTCATCGAACTTGATGAAACCGTTTGGCCCACTCGCAAACGCGAGGCGAAACTCTTTAAGTTCAACAGCGAGAAATATGCCGAACTCAAGCAACGAGGTTTTCGCATTGAATTTTAACCTATCACAAGAAGTAGAATAGACTTTAGCAAAAGCATATCCGTACCAATTTTTCTACCACCCTTGGTAATTAAAATTCCAACCCTTGGAAATAAAATTACCAGGCGTGGAAATAAAATTACCAGGGTTGGAAATAAAATCATTTGGGCAACTACAATTTTCCACCCCCGTACAATGTCCTCTACACGTCACACAAACTTATCTAACTATACAACCATGCAACACCCTATCAAGATTAACATCCTCAAATTTGAAGTTGTTAATGGCAAGAAGACAGCCAAGTCGTATTCCTTCCCCATGGACCCCAAGAAGATGGCGCGCTATCAAACGGAGGCGACCGTAAGGAAGAAGATTGAGGAATACATAGTGAAAAACCGAATGTTCAAGAAGGAAGAACTTAAGGACCTCCGCTACGACATGAAGGAGTTTTTAGAGGCGTGGAAGAAAGCCGTTGGTGACGCCAAAACAGAACTTCTCCAAAGTCTTGACGCCGCACAAAACCAACCCGAGACGCGCGTCACCCCTGAAACCATCGACCGATTAGGTGCCAATGAAGTTTTCGTGTTTGGTTCCAACGCCGCAGGAAGACACTATGGAGGCGCTGCCCGAGTGGCAGTCAACAAATTTGGCGCCATCATGGGACAGGGGCACGGCATGCAAGGAAAGAGTTATGCCATCGACTCAATGAGCGGTATCCCCAATATGGAAAAGGATATAACAGATTTCTGCGCCTATGCACAAGAGCATCCCGAGAAACACTTCCTCGTGACCCGCATCGGTTGTGGCATTGCGGGGTACAAGGACGAAGAAATCGCTCCCCTCTTTGCCTGCTGTAAGGACCTCGCGAATGTTTCTCTACCTGCCTCCTTCTGGAAAGTTATCGGTGCGCCTTCCACTCAAAAAGTCTACGACCTCAACCGCTTCCTTGAAGCACAGGAACGCGACTATGCCATCGCCCTCCAGGAAATGCAGAACGGTAGAAAGGTGAGCCACTGGATTTGGTACATATTCCCTCAACGCAAGGGACTTGGACACAGCCACAACTCTAAATTCTACGCACTTGACGGTGTTGACGAAGCCCGTGCCTTCTTGGAGCACCCCATCCTGGGCGAACGCCTCCGCACCATCTGCCGTGCCCTCCTCACTCATGCCGGCAAGCGCGACATTGAGCAAATCATGGGTAGTCACATTGACGTCATCAAACTCCAATCGTCCATGAACCTCTTCAACAAGGTTGCGCCTAACGATGTATTCAAGGAAGTGCTGGAGGCTTATTATTAAAGTGTCTTTATGAGGTTGCGAGGTCGCCGCGCTTTAAGGTTGTGAGAACTATCCTGATTGTTACTATAAACGAATGGTAAATCTTACAACAAAAAAATAGTAGACGAGTTATTAGGTACGAGTAGACGAGATGGTTTAACTCGAACGCTGATTTGTACGCTTGCATACATTCCGCACGGCTGTTGTACTCTGTTCTCTAAAAATGCCTTGAAACCTCATAACCTTTTAGTAAACAAGTTAACGAGGTACGAGTAGACAAAACAGTTTCCGAGATAAACGATTGCCGTCCGCATGGACTACTAACTCCTCACAACCTCACAACCTCACAACCTCATAACCTATAAACCTTATAACCTTATAACCTAAAAAAACAATGATCGGAAGTATTATAGGCGACATCGTCGGAAGTGTTTACGAATTTAACAACATCAAAACTAAAGAATTTGAATTCTTCCATCCGAAAGGAAGTTTCACCGATGATAGCATCCTTACAATAGCCACCGCAGATTGGATTTTGAACGGGGGCGAAATCGCAACTTATTACGCAAAATATGCAGAACAATATCCTTGGCCAATGGGAGGATACGGCGGCGGATTCAAATTATGGTCCGTCCAAGCAATAACCAAGCAAATCTACAGACCCTATAACAGTTATGGCAATGGTTCTGCTATGCGAGTCAGTCCCGTAGGATGGGTGTGCGGCACAAAGGAAGAAGTTCTTGCCCTTGCCAAGAAGAGCGCAGAATGTACCCACAACCATCCCGAAGGTATCAAAGGTGCGCAGGCTACAGCCCTGGCAATTATGATGGCAAGACAAGGACATAGCAAAGAAGAAATACGCACGGAGATAGAGCAAACGTTTGCCTACGACCTTCAATTCACCTGCGACGAAATCCGTCCCACCTACACCTGGGGCAGTTCGTGCCAAGACACCGTTCCACAAGCCATCGTTGCATTCTTGGATGCAGAAAACTTTGAAGATGCCATCCGCAACGCAATCTCTATTGGAGGTGATAGCGACACCCTCGGAAGCATCACTGGCGGCATTGCCGAAGCATTCTTCGGAGTGCCCACAGCGTTACGAGAACAAGCTCTAAATTACCTCCCCGAAGGGTTCAAAAACATCATCATCGAGTTTGAGAAGCGGTATGGTAGTAAATGCTGTAAATAGTTTTTGAGCAAGAGGCGACCTAACAATCTATATCCTTACCCAACTTTCGCAATGAAAGTTGGGCGAAAAACTAATCTTGGCACGAAAATCGCTATTAGTAAAATGTTAACCTTTATCAACAAAATTTTAGTATGAACATGAACGAACAACAGAAAGGCATTCTCATTTTGCTCGCAATACTTTTAGCGTGCTCAACCCTGCTTACAGAGAGTATGCATAGTAGTACAACAAATAGTGTTTCGTACATCTATCTATAATGAAGAAGATTATAATAATCCTCATGTCGGGAATCATATTAATCCCAATATTGATTTCTATTTTGATACTTAAAAATTTTAGAAGTAGAGTTTGGCATTTCTTTAATGGGAGAACAAAATTATATAGCGTAATACCCGATAATAAGATCGACCAATTGTTTACAGCGTGCGTAAATTATTTGGTAATAGTTGCTAATTATATTGGGATGACCTATAATGAAATTAATATTTGGATATTCTGTATTATTTGGCCGTTGATTACTTTAGTATTATTTGTATTAGCAATCATTTAGACAAACAACCATCAATAAAAAGACAGGAGGAAAAGCATAGTGTCCTGATTTTTATATAGAAGCGAAAACCCAAACGAAAGTTCCTCTCATTTTGGGTTTTAACACCAGCCTCAATATTTTTTCGCACCGTGTTCTCTAAAGAAACCGTCTTTTTGGAATACGAACCCAAAAGAAAATCTTAACTTTGAGGAATAAATAAAATGGAAGTGGAATAACTGCAAAATACTTCCACGATTTAGCACAAAAAAACTATGAAAACTCAGAGAGGGGATCTATTCAAAAAAGACTTACTGGAGCTGATCCACGATTTCAATTATACACCTGTTGAACCAAAATCAATTAATTCAAACCTAAGTGCTTTACTGCCTGCCATCAATGCGTTGATGATACACTCTTTGGATCAATGGTTTGTAACAGAAGGACAAGAATTTTCACAGGAATATCGTCGCAAAACCGACTTACGCTTTTGTTTAACCGTAGGTGTAGGCGCCGCATGGTTTTACTACTTTCAGAGACCAAAGGTGAAAACCGCAGATGATTTGTTCAACCTCATGGCTTCGCCTCGCGGAGAAGATGCCATGGATGAATACATTGAAGACGCCGTTGGGCTTTGGTTCTCAAGTGAATCCGACAAACATTCCCAATGGTTGGCACTCTGCGATTGCTGCTACGATATGGCATTACGCCACTTTGATTTATCAATCCCCGAACATCGAGACCATGCTTGCCTTGTTGCCATGAATGCTGGAGCTATCATTGGTATTTACATGATAGAGAAAATAAAAGTAAAGGCGAAGTATATGGGAGAATTTGCTTGGAACGAAGACATGTGGAAGCATCTTTTTCCGGCAAGCGACCAACATTCGAAGCAAACACCATTGGATCACTGGACAGCCATGTGTCTTGAAAGTGGAATACCCATCGATGGCAATATCATTTCATCGCACAAGAATGATGCTTCTGAACCCCAGGTGGACTGTTACCACAAAGTTATCTTCAATGACAACGCCAATGTTCAAACCATTTTTCATATTGATGATAATAGCCCCCAAGCAGTGGTTACAATACCACGTCTTGAAACCTCAAATTCGCACTTCCTTATTATAGATAAAGTGTACGAACGTGCCAATGGTCTAGAAGCTTCAATCAAAGCCCATTTCGCTGACGACCCCGACACGCAGATCACATTCTACGACACGGAATACCTAAAAAACCACAACCAGTACTTTCCAGAAAATCTCTATGCATTCGACCTTTACGGAATGGGTTACAACGTGAATGCCGTACCGGAATCTCGAAAGCAGGCAGCAAACGAAAAGCCACTTTATTCTTTTATTCAGTTTGATGAGTCACACCCTGAAATTTGCCATTTCAGAGCGCCCATTAAAGAAGTCTTTCTTGATTTTGAAATCAAATCACCTACATTCTTTGAAGTCGGTATTGAAATACCTTACCAAGAAATCTTTGCTGGGAAGAAGCACCGCTTATCGCTTTTCATCCCGATGCATCAAATGAAGGAAAAAATAAAGGACTTCCACAAAGGCTCACCCATCGAGGGCACAATCATTCTGATGGGCAAAATGCGAATGGAGATGAGCATGGACGAACGTCCCAGCGAAGAAGTGCATTCCTTCACTCCACTCACCCAGCGAGGAACACCCCGATGCTTCACCCACAGATGCAAACCATCAGAGGCAGGCACAGAGATGAGCGCAGCCGAGCGCCAGGAATTCGCAAAAAAATTGATGAGTCAGTTTTTAGGTCAGAGATTAGAAGAGCCCCACAATGATGAGTTACCCGACATCATCACTTCGCGCCGAGGTGCCATATGGGTTAAGAGCGACGAAGATTACCGTGCCGCGGAACGATTCAAAACGGAAGACATCTTCCATGCGTTGTCATACAGCTACCAGATGGGACGCTTTCCCATTATGGTTTATGTTTCGCTCTACAACACCATGGGCAACCCATGCCAATGGCTAAAGGGTGGTACTTATACCGCACAGCTACATTATGGCTCTATGTATCCAGGTCAACGCATGGAGCCGCGCGATTCATACGAACCAAAGGTCCTCTCGCAGATTCTTCTCGAAGCATACCAAAACAGCCACACATTCCCGCTCTGTAAGGTACTTCACAAGAACCTCTATGTGACATCGCATCATCTAATCGATCCTATTATCACTCGAGATGAATTCCTGCTTTATCTTAATAGAGAGTTTCAAGCGAACCGCCAATCTGACAAAGGGAACATACAGGCAGACCTTCTTATTGACAAACAAACGTCTTTACCCTACCTGCTACTAACAACCCCTGAAGGAAACGTTGACCGTTTGGACTTCACAATACAACATAACCTCATCACGGAAATCCACATCAGCAATGTGAAACGCAAGAAGACTGTATGATTTTAAGGTTGTAAGGTCATGCAGACTAAGAACCTTAAAAACTTTGAAGACCTTACACTCTGCCTAGCCTCAACACCTCAGAACCGTATAACCTCATAACCTAAAACCTCTCCCCTATGAAAATCCCAGGAGTAACCTTTTCTTGGAAGCGTGCTTTAGGCATCACCAAGGTCAAACAACAAATTTCCAAAAAGACGGGGATACCCCTCACCAGAGGTGGACTTGAACGCAAAATTGGCGCCGCAATTATCAAGGCCATCTTTAAGAAATAATTCGTGCATGCTCATTCGCCAATCAGTCTTTTGAAATGATAACGCAAACCACCTTTAAACTCTCACCCAAACGGCGTGGGTGCCACCTCATCACGCATGAGGTGATGGAGCATCTGCCCCGTCCGTTGCCTGAAGTGGGCATGCTCAACCTCTTTGTGCAACACACTTCGTGCGCACTCACCATCAACGAGAATGCCGACCCCGATGTGCGCACGGACATGAGCAAAATCATGGATCGCCTCGTGCGTGAGGGAGAACCTTATTACGACCACACGATGGAAGGTCTCGACGATATGCCCGCCCACGCTAAGTCGTCTTTGTTTGGCGTGAGCCTTACCATTCCCATAACCAATGGCAAACCTAACCTCGGCACGTGGCAAGGCATCTACCTCTGCGAGTTTCGCGATTATGGGGGTGCTCGAAAAATAGTGGCTACCGTTTACGAATAAGTTTATCATTTCAGTTCAACATGCTTCAATCAATACTCATTGTAGGTGCAGGCAGTTTTACTGGAGGTGCCCTGCGGTTTTACATATCTCACCTCATGAAACACCTGTGCGGAACAGGCTTTCCATGGGGCACCTTGGCTGTGAACCTACTGGGATGCCTTATCTTTGGTATCATCTACGGACTATTTAGTCGGTTTGGCAATGCTTCAAATTCATGGTATTTGCTGCTCACGACTGGACTTTGTGGAGGGTTCACCACGTTCTCAACCTTTGCCTACGAAGGACAACAGATGTTGCAAAGTGGCCATATTTCGGAATTTATCATTTACACCGGGGTAAGTGTGCTTATCGGCATCTGCCTTGTTTCCCTCGGAATATGGATGGTTAAGTAAATTAAAGAAAACATGTATCAGAAATTCATCATCACCCACGAAGGCGTCCTCAAGTTCGGACGTGTCTATCAACACCGCGACCTTCTTGCATGGAACGAAGACTGCCACTATGGCGGCGGCCTTTGGAAGATTGACGATAGTCGAGGAGCCATCCTGCTCTACGGTCGTTCCTTTGCCTTCGGCCCACCCGACTTCAGCGGCCTCAAACGCATTGACTGGAGCACCCTTGGAGGCAAACCCCGTCCACTCTTCTTCCTGCCTCATTGGCCCAACGAAGATCATCTTGAACCCGTTAATTAAGGTTGTGAGGTTATAAAGTTGTGAGGAAAGCCATGTGGTTTTCCTCACAAGACTTTAAAGACTTTTAGATCCCCAATAACCCTAAATATTTCCCATGAATATCGAAACCGTCCGCGAATATTGCCTTTCATTACCTTACGCCACGGAGGACTTCCCTTTCGACGAAACCACACTTGCCTTTCGCATTAGAGGGCGCATCTTTGCGATGCTCGACCTTGAGCGCACTGAATGGTTCGTGCTGAAATGCGAACCCGATTACGCGATAGAACTGCGCGACCGGCATCTTGAAATCACAGGCGCCTGGCACATGAACAAGAAACATTGGAACCAACTCAACCTTTACGGCACACTCACCGACGAGCTCATCCAGGGCCTCATCCGCCACAGTTACAATGAGGTCATCAAGAAAATACCCCGTCGCACACGCGAAGAGCACAACATCACCATCATCACCTAACACCCCACAAATATTTATGCTCGCCATCATCTGCTACATACTATTAGCCCTAAACCTGCTCACCTTCATCATCTACGGCATCGACAAGTGGAAGGCCAAGAAATCGAAGTGGCGCATCTCAGAAGCGACCCTTCTTCTGCTCGCCGTTATTGGCGGAAGCATTGGCGCTTGGCTCGGCTTATACGTGTGGCGACATAAAACGCAACACAAGAAATTCAGTATTGGACTGCCCCTAATCATCGCACTTCAATTCATCACAACGATCTACATGCTGACGCATACAGTTTAAGGCATGTAAAACTAATTTATACGTTGCACGTAAATGAATTTCAGGAAATTCTGCTAACTTTGCGCACAGAATAAACCTTCTGAAAAATAATTCATCATGAAACGATACTTGTTATTGATTTTGAGCAGTTTATTATTCATCGAAATAGCAGTGGCTCAAAAACGTGTGGTAGATGCGATAGATAACTCACCAGTGGCTTCCGCACCTATTTTTAACACCACAGGAAATGTTGTTGGCATGACCTCTTTTGATGGCGATTTCTCGGATATACCAGAATCAGCCTACCCTATTACAATCCGTTGCATTGGTTATGAGAGCCTCATTATTGAAGAGTCTAAAGACACCACAATATTGATGCTTCCTTCGGTTTATGAATTGGAAGAGGTGGTTGTTTCTGCTAAACGTGACGTTTTAAAGCAAACGTTTTATGTGCGCGAATATTTCACATTGAGCAATGCAACCGACACGGTGTCTTATTTCTTAGAACACATGGCAGACCGCTATGTAGCAACCTCAGAAGACATCAAATTCAGCAAGAACTCACTACGCAATCGCAACTGCCGTAGCTACGTACACTTTAAGGTAGAAAATGTGGACAGTGTAGCCTACGAAAGTGAGCCATCGTTTCCCTCATTCTTAAGCATTGTTCAATTCATTAATAAGGAGTTTGACACCCAGAAATTCTTCAAAGACCAAACTGGTGCTACGAAGCTGTATGAAGACAAGGGCAAATCGGGCACAACAATGCTTCTAAAACAGAATGAAAACACATTAACAATGGTTGCCGATTTCTTGGCTGATAGCAAAGACCACGACTATTCAAACTTGCTTCTGAAAATGATCGGACTGTCAATGAACATTGAGCAATTGTATAGCACATTTATTTATGAAGCAAACGATTCAGGTCATTACCTCCCAAAAGATTTAATTCAAACAGGCATTGTCATGGAAGCTGAAGGCAAGGGTAAATTATTCCGCCTCATGCTAAATTCTAAAACTCCTGTGGCGATTAATTCTTCAATTGAGTTGTACGTAGTGGATCGTGAATACCTTTCAAAAGAACAGGCTAAAAAAGAGTATAAGGACAAAAAATCTAAAATACCCTTTGAAATCCCCGCTTCAGTACCTGATTTAGACGAAGCCACAAAACAACTCGTTAAGCGCGCAAATGCTTTAAAGAATGACAAACCAGTGTAACTCAATCATTTGAAGACACACCTGCAATGGTGCGCTTAACCCTTAAACTTTATGACTTCTTACCTCATGAAAATTAAAGCACTCCTCATAGCAATCTTCATTCCATTATTAAGCATTAACGCACAAAACTGGCAATTCAAAGTCGGTTTAGGATGGGCTAACCTTGAACCAGGCACCGACGCTGTGGGTTCTTGGTCCATCGGCGGGGGCTACGAATGGGAGTTCAACCAACATTGGACCTTCCTCACCTCCCTTCAATATGCCGGACGCGGCTGGGAATTACCCAACGAATCTGTTTTGCAAAAGGACAATGCGGGCAATCCCATCGTGAACCCCGAAACGGGCGAACCACTTTACGGATGGAAGAACACCAGCGCCACGGCCTATTACCTGGAACTCCCCATCCTACTTAATTATTACCACCGTGTGGGCGAACGGAAATACGTCGTGGCCTCAGCAGGACCATACATCGGACTTGGTGTAGGCGGTAAAATAAAGGTCAAAGGCGACACCGACCAGGAAGGGGCGAACCGTCTGTACTACGACCAAAGCACATTCTCCGCACCTCACACACACCGCTTTGATGTTGGGGCACGCATAGCACTTGGTTTTCAGTTTGCCAACAACATCACAACCACGGTTGAACTTTCACATGGCCTCACGAAAACTGCCCATAATGCACGCAACACGTCGTTGACCTTGAACTTTGCATATACATTTAAGGCAGGTTCTATAAATTAGTAGTTTTATTTTTTCTGTTGATTCCGAGCTTGGTTGCTTACATATCTTTTTGGCCTTTCTCTTTTTTTAAAAATCCTCGAAACGAGCGCAATGAAAAATTTTCAAAATGCCGAATGCAGCTAAATCTTATGTAAATCGACTCAAGCTAACCTTATAGAACCTGCTTTAAAAAACAAAGGCAAATACACTTTATTCATCAAAAAGACACCAGCGAAGCAAGTCGTACGACTTATCCCGCTGGTGTCTTTTGGTTTATTTGTATTGCAATCGGTTAAACGCTTATAATACTCAAAATATTATTTGAATGATGTATGCCTTTGAATATTGCGACTACAATCAAAATGGCATTAAAGTCAAACGTTCTTCGCCTTTCTTTTTCGAATACCAACAAGGGCAATCACCAAAATAAGCGGGAAGATTGAAGCCGCCAGAAGTCCGCTTTGAATGCTGTTTTCTGCTGAGCTGGTACAAAGGCCTACTAGGGAAGGACCTAACGTTCCGCCCATATCACCAGCCAGGGCAAGGAGTGCGAAAAGTGCAGTGCCGCCGCCTGGGATTCTTGCAGATGTTATGCTGATAGAGCCGGGCCACATGATGCCCACTGCCAAACCACATACCATGCACCCCACCAAACTCACAAGCGGGACAGAAGAGAGAGATGCCGTTAGATAGGCGGCAAAACTCAGAACACCTGATCCAATCATATAGGCCGACAAATCAAGCGCCTCACCTTTCTTGCCGTACCAAAGTCGGCCGAGCCCCATACAGAAAGCAAAGCCACATGGTCCAGCAAGATCGCCGATCGCTTTATCCACACCCAACGACGCTTCAGCAAATGCCGAGGTCCACTGTGCCATGGTACTCTCTGAAGCACCGGCAGCCACCATAAGAACGAGAAAAATCCAAAACGTTTGATTCCGGAGCAGTTGCCCCATACTCATGCCCTCAGAATCCTCTACAATAGGTTCTATCGGGCAAGTAGCAAAATTATAAATATTGTAGAGCGGTATTAATGCCCAAAGGCATGCCAAAACGCGCCAATGTTCAAGTCCAAAGAGCATAAAGAAAATGGTTGACCCAACAATCACGCCCACAGCCCCCCAACAATAGAACGAATGAAGCAAACTCATCATGCTCTCCTTGTTGGGAAAGGGGCAAGCCTCAATAATCGGACTGCACAGCACCTCTATCAAGCCACTACCCACGGCATAGATGCAGACGCAGATAAGAATACCGATCATCGGGTTGTTGAAAAAGCCTGGCACGAAGGCCAAACCCGCTAGTCCCACAGCGGCTGTAATTGCCGAGGCAATGATGCTCTTGCGGTAATTTATATTCTTGAATTTGGCGCACAACAGGTCGGTAATCAACTGCACAATATAAAAAACAGCAGGAATAAGCGCCATGCTTGCTAATGGCATCTCATATTCACGATGGAACGCCACAAATAGGAGTGGCGTGAAGTTTGCCACAATGGCTTGCGTTACAAAACCCAAGTAACAGGCCAATTTGGTCTTACGATAGTCTTTCATATATTCGGTTAAGCAATGAATTATTATTTTTCAAACACAAAAATACAGTTATTATTCTTCTTCACCAAAAGCAAAACCTAATATTCCGAGCATGCCCGACTGAATGAAACACGCCAAACCCAGAAGTTTAGGCATATAGGTCCTGACTTCGTCAATGCGCCACCCAAATTAAGAATTGCCATCTGTTTTTTCAAAAAGAAGTTTTATCGCCTGGTGTTTCTTAGTCAAAAAGAGCGTTTTGGTAAAGTAACTCCCATGTTCTGGTAATCTAACTCTTATTGTGGTAATAGTTTTTGCGGTTTCAAGTACCTGATCGACGCTCATGTCAATCTTGTTTATGCCTATAAGTCGTTCCAATTCTTTATAAACTTTGTAAGCGATGAAACATATACAAACGTGTGCCTCAATCCTTCTTTCCGTGAAATGAAACATGGGACGCATATCCAAAGTTCCTTTTGAAATACGA